>VGNE01000060.1 GCA_016866215.1 Chloroflexota bacterium
GAGCGGCTATCCAGTCACTGGCTTCAAATATTTTTAGTTCTTTACGGGATATGGGTATTCACTCCTTTTCTCGCGCCCTTCTTTATGTATATTGGTTGGACAGGCGCGGGCAAGACGATATACTTCATTTACTCATTCTTCTGCCATCAACTGCCAGAGCGTTCCTTCTTTCTATTCGGCGAAAAGAGCATGTACTCGTTGAATGAAATTCAAGCCGCATGGCGGGATTCCATCAACCCGCTGATCTTGCGAAGATTCATCGGCAGCGAGGTAATGGGTTGGAAGGTTGCCTGGTCCGACCGCATGATTTCGTTTTACACCAGTGTCTGGGTCTTCACGGTTTTATGGTGGCCGCTTCGCCGCAAAATCAAACCGCTGGCGTGGTGGAGGTTTGTTTTGCTCCTGCTCCCGCTTATAATGGATGGCGGCACTCATACCCTTAGTGATTTCGCTGGCATTGGACAAGGCTTTCGAGATACGAATCAATGGCTCGCGATAATGACGAATAACTCATTCCCTGCGACATTCTACGCAGGCGACGCGCTTGGTTCGTTCAACTCGATCATGCGCTTCATCTCTGGACTTTTGGCTGGACTGGGCATCGTCTGGCTCGCCTTCCCGTATTTTTTTCAGACACAAGCCCTCACCCAGGAATTGGATCAATTGAATTATGGCAAAGTCCTTGAGCAAATCAAAGACCAAAATCTGCGTTCTTCTGGCTGACGACCACCACATTGTCCGCGCGGGAGTGCGTCAACTGCTTGAAAGCGCAAAAGATTTACAAGTCATAGCGGAGGCGGGGGATGGCGAAGAGGCCCAGGCGCTCATCCAGAAACACAAACCCGATGTAGCCGTGCTGGATATCCAAATGCCGAAAGCCAGCGGGATCGAGGTCACCCGCTGGGTGCGCGCCCATTTGCCGGAAGTGGGTGTTCTGATTCTCACCGCATATGATGACGATCCGTATGTGATGGCCGTCTTGCAGGCGGGTGCAAACGGATATGTGCTCAAGACAGCCCAGGCAGATGACCTTATTCAAGCCGTACGCGATGTAAATGAAGGCAAGTCTGCGCTTGACCCAGCCATCACGCGCAAATTGATGTCCAATATATTCAAAGGAACAGAAAAGAAAACCGTCGAGCCGCTGACAGACCGCGAACTGGACGTACTGCGGCTTGCCGCAAAAGGATTCACGAATAAAGCCATCGGCGTGCAACTTAACATCAGTGACCGTACCGTACAGGGACATCTCGCGCACATCTTCGCCAAACTGCAAGCCAACAGCCGCACCGAAGCCGTCATGCGCGCGGTTTCACTGGGGTTGATCTCGCAAAGTTCGGGGCAGATCGCGGAAGAATAATATGGTTCTTTGGAAAAACCTAAACACGAAGGACACGAAGTGCACAAAGGGAGGGAGAAATTCGATTTTGTGGGCTTTTTTCCTTCGTGTCCGTTGTGTTGTTTCGACAGGCTCAACACATCGCCTTTGTGTTTAGAAAGAGTAAAGCCCAACAAATGAAACGACTTCTTCCTGGCTGGCGCGGACTCACTCAGCTTTTCGCAGTCACTGTTTTGCCGCTGACCCTGTTGCTTTTGTTGATTGCCTTTGGCGGTGTCAACATGCACCAGCAGGATATGCGCGCCCTTGTCGGCGAGCGCGATGAACGCGCTGTTCGATCTGCGGCCGCCGCGCTTGATTCTGAATTGCATCATCGCGTGGCGACCATCTCCAGTATGGCTGTTTTGTCTGCTGAAGATTTGACTTTTGAAGAAATCTTTGCGACAACCAATGATTTTGTCGATGATTTTAATGGGGGCGTAGCCTTTTTTAATTCCGATGGACGCTTGCTTGCCAATACAAACGATGACAGATTTTGGGGATGGGTTTCTCAAAACGCACAAAGCCTTTCCCTCGCTTCTGCATCGAACAGTGAACCTGTCTTCTCTGCCCCAATCCTTGATCCCGACTCGAAGCGTTCTTTCGTCATCATTTCGGCATATTCAACCTCCCGCGATGTGATCGTGGCGGGGGCTTTTTCCCCAGAATCGCTTGCCATGGAAACCCTCTCTGTGACTTATCCCACTGGCAGTCATGTAACCATCTACCTGCTGGACAAGTCGCGCCGATTACTTTTTGTGAGCGGCGCGCTCTCGTCTGAGAGTCTGCCATCCGATCATCCAGGCGTGATAGAAGCCCTGCGCGGCGAAAGCGGCACACAATATGTCCAAATGTCGAGCGCCGAACATGTTATCGCCTACAGTCCCATCCTGACAACGGGTTGGGCATTAATAACAGAAGAAGAATGGGAAATGGTGATCAGTCCTTCCCTGCAATTGACCCAGATGGCGCCGCTTGTCATCGTCCCTGCTTTCATCCTCGCGCTGATCGCGTTGTGGTTCGGCGCGAAGCAAATTGTCCAACCGTTGCAAAGACTGGAAGCCAAAGCCGCGGCGCTGGCGTGGGGTGACTTTGATGCCATCAAAGAATCCGTCGGCGGGATTTCGGAAGTGCAGCACCTGCAAATGGAATTGACCGGGATGTCTCGTAAAGTGCAGGCCGCGCAGGAGGGACTGCACGACTACATCGGCGCGATCACCTCCGCGCAGGAAGAAGAACGCTTACGGCTGGCGCGGGAATTGCATGATGACACGATCCAAGCCGTCATTGCGCTCAAACAACGCCTGCAAATCGCGCAGAAATCCATTAAAGACCAGCACGGACGTCAGTCGCTGAATGAACTGGAAACTCTGGCGGAACAGACGATTGAGAATCTGCGCCGTCTGACGCGCGCATTGCGTCCCATCTATCTAGAAGATCTGGGACTTGTCACTGCGTTGGAAATGCTGGCGCGCGAAACGAGTCAAAACAATCATCTGGTTGTGGAGTTTCAAAAAATTGGGGAGGAGCGCCGTCTCGCCCGCGAAGTGGAATTATCCCTCTATCGAATCGCGCAGGAGGCTCTCAACAATGTGGTCAAACATTCCAAAGCCACTCGCGCCGATTTGAAGATTGCTTTTGAAATCAGTGAAATCATTGTTGAAGTTATAGATAATGGCAATGGATTCATCGCGCCGAAAAGCCCCACCGAACTTGCCCCCAGCGGACACTTCGGTTTGCTGGGCGTGCATGAACGCGCCGACTTGATCGGTGCGCGGCTCGAGATAGAATCCGTTTTGGGAGAGGGGACCCGGCTGAGGGTCCGATTATGAAGCGATGAAGTTCATAAGCCATTTTGCTTATTCATATCCCCGCCATCCTGCGCTCATGCAGTGGCGAGGTTTTGCTTATGATATAACCATCCCATTTTAGGCAGGTATGTTTATGACATCTGAAACGGCAACTTCACTGGTTTCATCTCAAGGCGAAAGACTGAAAATATTTCTGCACGCACTTCTGTTTGTGCTGGGTTTCTCACTGGTGTTTGTGGTTGGCTGGGGCGGTTCGGTGACGGCGCTAGGTCAATTATTCGGTGAATACAAATACGCGCTGGGACGCATCGGGGGAATTGTCGTAATTATTTTTGGGCTCGCAACTTTGGAAGTGATCCGCGTCCCCTGGTTCCATGCAGACACGCGCACACAATACACCGCACGCGGCACGTATGCAAGTTCTGGTTTGATGGGGATTTTCTTTGCCGCGGGCTGGAGTCCGTGCATTGGCGCGACACTCGGCGCGATCCTGACCATGGGGCTGAGCCAGCAAACGGTTGGACAGGCCATGTGGCTGGCCTCGGGTTATTCGCTCGGGCTGGGAATCCCGTTTCTCGCGATGGCATTGGGTCTTGAACGCGCTTCGGGCTGGCTCAAACGCATGAGACCTTATCAAAAACATTTCAGGATTGCCAGCGGTATTTTCATCATCGCAATTGGTGTGCTGCTGTTGACCAACACGATGAGCCTGATCGCCATCTGGGCATTCAAGAACGGTTACTACATCGAAGCATTTGCAACCTATGCCGCCGCGCCGACCTATTTAACCGCCATACTCGCGGGCTTGTTATCCTTTCTTTCACCGTGTGTGCTTCCACTCGTGCCTGCTTATCTGGGTTATTTGAGCGGACATACTACCATGCAAAAGGCCTAAACGATGAAAAAGTTTATTCTTATTTTGCTGTCCGTCATTATTCTTGCGGGCTGTCAATCCAAACCTGTGACAGGCGAAACGGTTGCGGTAGCTGGCGGTTCTTATAAAAATGTTTCTCCTAACGAATTGAATACGATGTTGAAGAACAAGGATTTCGTCTTCGTCAATGTGCATATCCCATTTGCAGGGGATATCGCGAACACGGATCTGTCCATTCCGTATGACCAGATCGACATTCCTGAGAATCTCTCGCAACTGCCCGCCGATAAGAACGCAAAGATCGTTTTATATTGCCGCAGTGGACGCATGAGCGCGATTGCGGCGGAGGAACTGGTGAAACTGGGTTACACAGACATCTGGAATCTCACTGGCGGTATGGCGGATTGGGAACGGGCAGGGTTTGAAATTGAAAACAAATAGCCAAAGGAGATTAAAGTTATGAAAGCGAAGAAGGAAGAGGAAGCCTTACAATCCGAAGAACCCATTAAAAGACGAAAAAAGGCTGCCATACCTGAAGAGCCCGCGCTTGAAGAAACGCAGAAGCAACCTGCTTTGACAATTGCCATCCAATCCTGGGCAACCCCCATTGTAGGATTGGTAATGCTGGTGATTGGATTGTTGGGAGGTTATTACCTGCGTCCGTTGACACTGGCCCAATCAAGCACAACGACAACGAATCTGCCCGTTGTTGTAACGCAACCTGCCACTATTCCCACAGCCGATCAGTCGGCCGCGCAACAAAGCCTGATGGATTCATTGATTCCCAAGGTGCGCCACTTCATAGGCGACCCGAATGCACCTGTGACAATCATCGAGTTTGCCGATTTCCAATGTCCTTACTGCGGGCGGTTTTTCGCTCAAACGAAACCCCAGATTGATGAAGCCTATATCCAGAGCGGAAAAGTTCGTTTGGGATATTGGAATTTCGCTTTCCTGGGAGATGAATCAACCTGGGCGGCAGAATCTGCTGAATGCGCGGCGGACCAGGATAAATTCTGGGAGTATCACGACAAACTCTACGCCAATCAGTCGGGCGAAAACCAGGGAGCGTTCAACAAAGATAACCTGAAGAAGTTCGCGGAGGAACTTGGCCTGGACACTCAGACTTTCAATGAATGTGTGGATTCTGGAAAGTATACGTCCCTGATACAGGATGATACCAGCGCGTCGAGCGCGCTTGGAGTGCAAAGCACGCCGACGTTCTTGATCAATGGACAGGCAGTCGTTGGTGCGCAGCCATTCGAGGTGTTCAAGCAAACCATTGATCCGCTTCTGAAATAATTCCTGGGATTGGAGAATTTTGATATGACGGAATCCAACCTCCCGCCCCGAAAGAGGCGCTGGGAAATTTTGATGTTGGTGAGCCTCGCCGCAGGCGTCCTGTGGACGGTGGTCTCGCGCGTTCCATCGGCGGTTGACGCACCTTTATCAACCTCGCCGAGTCCGCGTGAAGGATTTTTGGCTCCCGATTTCACACTCGACACGTTGGATGGAACAAAAGTCACGCTTTCGGAATTGCGCGGGAAAATCGTGCTCATCAATTTATGGGCTACCTGGTGCCCGCCCTGCCGCGCTGAAATGCCTGCGCTGGAAAATGCCTATAAACAATACAAGGATTCCGGCGTGGTCGTTCTGGGACTCAATGTCACCAACCAGGATTCAGAGAAGGATATCCCACCCTTTGTAGATGAATTTGGACTGACCTTTCCAATCTTGTTAGATCGAGATGGAAGCGTGAGTGCGCTTTATCAGTTGAAGGGTTTGCCAACCACCTATTTCGTGAATCGCGAAGGAATCATTCGGACTGTCGTAGTCGGCGGGCCGATGAACGAAACTTTTATTCGTTCAAAAATTGAGGCGTTATTGCAGGAGCTTCCATAGTATGTTCCCTTACTTACGACTTGGACCGTTCATCCTTCCAATGGCAAGCCTGGTTTTTCTGGCGGGCTTGTGGCTGGGTCTTCCTTTGATCGAGCGTGAGGCGGCGCGCTTGAAGATCAATGCTTCCATGCTTAGCAATATAATTTTCTACAGTCTGCTGGCAGGACTGGTGGGTGCACGGCTGGGGTACGCGCTGGAGTTTCCCAACATATATTTGGCGAAACCCCTCAGCCTGCTGGCGCTGACTCCCACCACGCTTTCGCCTTCCATGGGATTTTCTGTTAGCCTGATCACGTTCGTGATCTTCATTCAACGCAAGGGATTGCCATTGCGCCCAACCCTCGACGCCCTCGCGCCTGGGCTGGCATTGTTCATGGTCTTCGTGGGATTCGCGCACATCCTGAGCGGCGATGCTTACGGCGCGCCGACCAATGTGCCCTGGGCGATTCGGTTGTGGAATGAATACCGCCATCCATCGCAGTTTTACGAGACCTTTCTTGCGCTGACAATCCTTCTCGTTATTCACGAACGGTTTCCAAAGCCGGAGGGCGCGGGACTGAATTTTCTATTGACGATTGCTCTTTCCTCTGCCTCCAGGGTTTTCCTCGAATCTTTTCGCGGCGACAGCATCTTCTGGCCTGGAGGCTTTCGCGAGGCGCAGGTGATCGCGCTCGTCATTATGGCGATCAGTTTTTACTGGATAAGAAAGTGGATGAATGCGCATTCCACAGGAAATATAAAACCACATGAAAGAGGCGGTATCCATGTCAAACGCTAAACGAATTCGTCTTGATTGGATTTTTTACATCCTGATGGCGCTGGGACTGATCGCGCTGCTGGTCTGGTCAACGATGGGCGAGATCGCGCGCAATCCGTCACGTGATGCCATCGTGGATTTCGGTCCTTATGGACTGGTCACGGTTCGACTTCAAACCGATCCCTATCCTGCCAGGCCGACGGGAACTGTGTCCCTGAATTTCATGCTCATGAACTCAAATCGCGTCACCATTGAGCCGGATTCTTTTTCGTTTGAGTACGGCCGCGAAGGAAGCGACCAGCCTGTTGGTTCGGGTACTGTCCAGCCGATGCCGGATGGCAGCGGTATGCTTATGGCTGGCGTACGCTTCCCGTCCGTGGGAACCTGGTGGCTGCGCGTCAACTTTGCCAAAGATGGCTATCAGGATGAGGTGCAGTTTACGATTGAGGTCAGGCCAGCCCAATGATAGGCAAAACTGCCTATCAATTAGCAGGCTGATTGGCGCTCGTCCTCTCGATAGTTAAAGAACATAATCAAAAGGAAAAGGAGAAAAACTATGGCAACTACAGTAAAAGATCTCGTGTGCGGCATGGATATTGATCCGGCAACCGCGGCGGGCAAGTCCGAGTATAAAGGCCAGACATATTATTTCTGTTCACTCGGCTGCAAGAAATCCTTCGACAAGGAACCCGAGAAGTATCTGGGAAAAACCGACGAACACACACACCAGCATTAACTCCTCTCCCTCTAATAGAATGATTGTCGGCGAGGTTTGTTATTCGACCTCATGACGTCGAGTCATGAGCATGGCGGCATCCAACCTGCTGCGGACATGCAGTTTGCCCAGTATGTTCGTCATGTAGTGTTTGATCGTCTTTTCGGCTAGGTGCAGGTGTTCGCCAATTTGACGATTGGTCAAACCTTTGGCAACAAACTGTAGAATCTCCCGCTCGCGCTCGGTGAGTTCAATTAGCGGATCATAGGGCCGGCCGCGTGACATTTCCACCAGCATTCCAGCCGCCAGTGCGGGGGTAACGTACACTTCGCCATCTGCCACAGTGCTGATGATATTGGCCAATTCCTGTGCTGAAACTCCTTTCAGCACGTATCCTCGCGCCCCTGCTTTGAATGCCGACATAAGATCATCTTCGTTCTCAGAGACAGTGAGCATAACGATTTTTGTGGCAGGGCAGGCGACGGCGATCTCGCTGGCAATAGCAAGACCTCCCTGTACCGGCATGGCAATATCGAGCAAAACCACATCAGGTAGAAGTTCACGCGCGAGGCGCAAAGCTTCCTCACTAGTTTCGGCCTGTGCAATGACTGTGATGTTCGCTTTTCCTGAAAGCGAGTGCGCTGCTCCCTCGCGAAAGAGCGGATGGTCGTCAGCGATCAGGACGCGGATTGGATCATTCATCGTCCACCTCCAATAAAGTCAGTGGGAGACTTGCACGAATCAGGGTTCCATTATTTTGTGCGCTCTCCAATTCGAAAGTCCCCCCGAGAATCTCCACTCGTTCGCGCATCCCAACCAAACCTAAATGGTCATCAGCAAGAACGTCCCGCTTCTTGAATCCCGGCCCGTCATCTGAGATTTCGACAATCAATTGGCCCTCTTTGCCTGCGATATTCACCCGCTGGCCGGCTCCATCAGCATGCCGAAATCCATTTGCGAGAGATTCTTGCAATATGCGATACAGCGTGATTTTGACTGAAAGCGGCGCCTCAACTGGAACATCACTTACTGTCAATCCAACCGCCGCATTGGTTTTACGCTCGTAATCGCGGACGGCACGCTCGGCAGTTTCGGTAATTGACAATTTACCGATCTCTGGCAGGCGCAAGCCGGCCAGGATCGCGCGCATATCGGCCAGCGCGGTTCGAAGGGCGGACTGGATCGTGCTAAAGTCGTCACTGGCGGCGCGCCGTTTGACTATGGGGACCATACAGGCTGCACATACCTCAGCGAGTTCATCGATCCGAAGAAGAGCCAGGGCAAGATCCTGCCCGGGGCCATCATGCAAATCTGCCGCTATACGGCGTAGGAAGCGTTCGTTAAGCGCGGTAGTGCGAGCGGCGGCGCGGCTCACCCGATTGTGCAGTTGTTCATTCTGCATGAGCATGGTCGAGAGTTGAGCGACTTTATCGCGTAGTTCGGACTGCTGGAAGACGATGGTGTTGCTCGCCCGTCCAACCAATCCGGTCAATAACAGGTACATCGCGATGGTGGCGGCGCTCACCACCAGCCAGCTGCGCATTTGCGCTGCGCGCACTTCGCGCTCCAGGTCTTCGGTCATTTGATAAAACTCGGATACGGCCACAACGGTGCTTGTTCCCACCTTGCGGACGGGGGCGTAGGTTTCGATCAGCCGTGACCATTGCCCGCGTTCAAACTCGTTTTCCGGTTCGGTCAGATCGCTGATCTCAGTCTGTACTTCGCCTGCGAAGGCATGCGCAAGCTCGGCAGTGATAGGGAACTTCCGTCCGATGAGGGCTGGATTGGTGCTATACAGGATCGTTCCGTCACTTCCCCATACCTTGAAGGTAACGATTCGCTGACCGAGGGATGTGTTCGTCAGGAGCGCGTCAAGCGAGGCGAGATGTTCGACGTTCAATTTATCGGTATATGCCAGGCTCTGAAGATGGGGAGATATAAAGCTGTCCACGTAAAGGGCGGTTATCGCCGCTGTGCGGTTGGCGACGCCGATCTCGATCTGCCAACCCACCCACGTCCCAATTACGATCATCCCGACCAGCAGGATGAAAAAACAGGCCAACAAGAATTGGCGTGACAGATTAAAGCGACTGAAAGTGAACATGGGATATCCTATTTGATTGGATTCTATCACTCAAGGTCCGATGTGATTATGGACTAAGGTCTTAATTTCTCGCGCCGAACGTCGCGCCAAATTTGCGGCTCAGGTCTATTCCCGCCAAAGAAATTGAGCATGAGAATAAAGCCACGATCAATCTCATATCCCTTAAAGGAGGATACTATCATGATCAAGAAACTCTTTCTTCTCGTAACCGTCGGGGTGCTGACACTGGCGGCCTGCGGCAGGCAATCGTCGTCGGCGCCCGTCGAGCGCACAATTTACATGGCCGCCGTGGAACCGAAAGGCGGACAGACCATTGACAAGGAGCCATTCCCGGCAGAAGCGCTGCCCGAAGGCGGCGGCTACATTCTCAAAGAGCCGAATACCGATGGCCGTTGGGAAGTGGAAACATACCGTTGGGATCCGGGCACCATCGTCGTCAATCAGGGCGACATCGTGACTCTGGAAATCATCGGCATCAACGGCGCAGAGCATCCCTTCACCATCGCAGGCTACAATCTCAGCGATGTAGTCAAACGCGGGCAGATCACGCGCGTGACCTTCACCGCCGACAAACCCGGCATCTTCAAGATCGCGTGCGGCGTTCACCTGCCCTCCATGCAGGCCGACCTGGTGGTGCTGCCCAAGCAGTAATCGCGCATTTCTAAATTCTGAATTGGTGAGGCTGTCCAGTCTAATCGGTCTGGACGGCCTCACCATGTGGGCTATTTTTTTTTATTCAGAGCCTGCCCACAAAGCAGCCTTTCCCAAAAACAAAAAACTTGTTCTATTCACAGATTAGTCCCACGCCTCCATCATATTCTTAATGGAGGCGTGAATATTATACAGACTGCAAGGCCTCGCGCTGACGATTCGTCTCGCTTTGTGGCTCACCGTGTCGAAGTTGTGAAGCAAAAATGGCCTATTTTGAATAGGCCATTTTGCTTATATCGAAGCGGGCTGAAAATCGCTCACACGCCTCGTCAAACAGTCATATACTATTGATATCTCATACAAGGCAGGTAACTATGACTCAACGCGACCCAGTTTGTGAAATGGAAATCGAACCCCAAAGCGCTTTCGCCAAACGCGAGCACATGGGGCAGACGTTTTATTTTTGCTCGCAATCCTGCGTCGAAAAATTCGACGCCGATCCGCATCGCTACGCCTCGGTAGTTCCGTCAGCGACAACTGGCATTGCTTCCAATGCAAGCGGACCTGTCCGCATCGCGCTCCCTGTTAGCGGACTCCAGAGATCAGGCGGACCCCCGCTGGAAGGCGCCCTGCGCGCGTTATCTGGCGTACACAAGGCCAGCGCGAATGTGAAAGAAGGCCGCGTCTTTGTCGAATACGATCCGTCGCGCGTCACCGTTGCTGATTTATTGGACGCGGTGCGCGGCGCGGGCTTCACTGCCAACGGCCAGAGCATGCGCCTGAAGATCAGCGGTATTTACTGCGCTGAATGTGTGGCGAAAATCGAAGACGCCATCAAGGCTGTGCCCGGCGTGCTGGATGCGACGATGAACGCGGCCACCAACGAAGTTAAAGTTGAATACTCGCCTCTTATCGGCGACCTGAGTCAACTGACGAAAGCCGTTGAAAGCGCAGGCCCATACAGAGCCGCGCGTGCCGCCGAAGCCAGCGAACCTGAAATGGATAAAGAAACGCAGGCGACCGAGAAGGAATATCGCTCGCTCATGCGCAAGTGGTGGTTTGCCGCAGTCATCGGCGTACCCACGATGATTTTGTCCTATCCGTGGATCTTCCCCATCCTGCGCGATTGGTTCCCACGCGGCAGTTCGCAGCTCATGTATATCTGGTATGGCATGGGCGTTGCCAGCCTGGCCGTGCTGATCTATTCCGGCAGCCAGTTCTTCACCGGTATGTGGGAAGGGTTGAAGCACCGTTCAGCCAATATGCACACTTTGATTGCCGTTGGCACCGGCGTGGCGTGGGTCTATTCCACGATTGCGATGATCTTCCCGCAACTATTCCCATCGCAGGAATTTACCGATGTTTACTATGACGTGACGGTGGTAGTGACCGCGCTCGTCGTTCTGGGTCTGGCATTGGAACTCAAAGCCAAAGGCCGCACCTCGGAAGCCATTAAGAAATTAATTGGCTTGCAGCCCAAGACCGCGCGTGTCGTGCGTGATGGGCAGGAAATAGACATCGCTGTGGAAGAAGTGCTGGTCAATGACATCGTGATCGTGCGTCCCGGCGAGAAGATCCCTGTGGATGGTGAAGTGATCGAAGGCCAGTCTGCAGTGGATGAGTCCATGATCACCGGCGAGTCGCTTCCCGTCTCAAAGAAAGTGGGCGACGAGGTCATCGGTGCGACGATCAACAAGACCGGAGCGTTCAAGTTCCGCACGACTAAAGTCGGCAAGGACACCGCGCTCTCGAACATCATCCGTCTTGTGCAAGACGCGCAGGGCAGTAAGGTCCCCATCCAACGCATCGTGGATCGCGTGTCGGCTTACTTCACGCCTTCGGTGATGATCCTCGCCATCATCGGCTTCGTGGTCTGGTACGACTTTGGTCCCGCCCCGGCGCTGACGTATGGCTTGATCGTGGCAGTGACCACGCTAATCATCGCCTGCCCATGCGCGTTGGGCATGGCTACCCCCATGAGCCTGACGACCGGCATTGGACTCGGCGCACAGAATGGCATCCTCATCCGCTCCGGTGACGCCCTGCAAGCCGCTGAAAAACTCAACGCCATCATCCTTGACAAGACCGGCACGATCACTTTCGGGAAGCCGTCGCTCACGGACGTGGTGCTGGCTGCGGGTCAGAATGAAGCGGAAGTCCTGCGGCTGGCGGCTTCGGTCGAGAAATCTTCCGAACATCCGCTGGCGCTGGCAATCGTCGAGGGTGCGCAGTCGCGCGGTCTCAAACTGAGCAACGTTGAAACCTTCGATGCCATTCCCGGTCATGGAGTCTCGGCCACAGTGGATGGACGGCGCGTGCTGATTGGCAACCTCAAGTTGATGAACCGCGAAGGCATTGTGCTTGGCGACCCTTCGACAAGCTCAGGGCAAAGCCTTGAAGAAAAGTCAAAGTCGCTGGCTGACAACGGCAAGACCCCGATGTACATAGCGTTGGATGACAAAGCGGCCGGCATCATCGCCGTGGCTGACACTGTCAAGGAAGACTCGAAGACTGCCATCGCGGCGATGAAGAAGATGGGGCTGGAAGTAGTGATGATCACGGGCGACAACGAACGTACAGCCAACGCGATTGCCCGCCAGGTCGGCGTGGACCGCGTGCTGGCGGAAGTCCTGCCGCAGGATAAAGCCTTCAACGTGCAGAAACTGCAACTGGAAGGTAAGATCGTGGCCATGGTCGGTGACGGCATCAACGATGCGCCCGCGCTCGCCCAGGCCGACATCGGCATGGCCATCGGCACTGGCACAGACGTTGCCATCGAAGCCTCGGACATTACCCTCATCAAGGGCAGTCTGATGGGTGTAGTGACCGCCATTCAACTTAGCCGCGCCACCATGCGCAACGTGTATCAGAATCTGGTCGGCGCGTTCATTTATAATAGCGCTGGTCTGCCTATCGCATTGGGCGTGCTCTACCCGTTCTTTGGCATCTTGCTCTCACCCCTGCTGGCCGCGCTGGCCATGTCATTCAGCAGTGTGACCGTGATCGGCAATGCCAACCGGCTCAAGAAATGGAAGCCGTCCTGATTGCTGGTTTTCAAATTGATGTGAACCCTTTATTTGGTAAGGAGAAAAGAACATGAATGAAGATCGCACGAACTATATTCCAGCCTTGCGGTATCAGTGGCTGACCGGTTTCTACGACACTGTGATGGAAGGAATGATGCGCGAAACCGAGTTCAAGCAAGCCCTCGTTCGCCAGGCCCGGGTGGCAAAAGACTATCAGGTACTTGACCTTGGCTGTGGAACGGCAACGCTCACGCTCATGATCAAGCAGGCTCACCCTGAGGCAAAGGTCACCGGCCTGGATGGAGATCCAAAGGCTCTCGAAATCGCGAGAGATAAGATCGCCAAATCCGGACTGGCTATTACTCTCGATGAAGGCATGGCGTTCAATCTGCCGTATCCAGATAACTCGTTTGACCGTGTTTTCTCCGGTCTGCTCTTCCATCACCTGACTCGCGAGGATAAGGAACGCACCTTGAAAGAGGTATATCGAGTCCTGCGGCCCGGCGGAGAACTGCATGTGGCAGACTGGGGAAAGGCCGGCAATGCGCTCATGCGCTCGGCTTTCTTCCTGGTGCAGTTGTTGGATGGTTTCAAGACGACCACTGATAACGTGAACGGACTATTGCCGGAGTTCTTCAGCAAAGCCGGTTTACAGCAAGTCCACGAGGCGGCGCGATATGCAACGATGTTCGGCACGATGGCGTTGTATCAGGCCCGCAAGCCCGCTCGCTAAATGAATGGATGAAGGCAAAGGAATGAATCTGAATATTCCGCCTTCATCCTTTATCCTCTATCCTTCCGAATTGGAGATTACCTATGACCCCCGATAAAATTCTAGTAACAGTACTTGGCTTGGCTGGCATCGCTTTCATCGTCTGGTTTTTCTGGATGGTGAAGAAGCCCGGCGTAAAAGCCACTGTATCCAGTAGTGGATATCAGGAATTGATGGTGCTTGTAAAAGGCGGCTACACACCCGATGTGATCGTCGTGGAAAAAGGCAAGCCTGTGCGGCTCAACTTTGTCCGCAGTGAATCAGCCTCCTGCTCCGAGATGGTGCTTATCCCGGACTTTAACAAGAGCGCCAAACTTCCCGAAGGCGAGACCGTTCCCGTTGAATTCATGCCCGATAAAGTTGGCGAGTTTGAATTCCAATGCCAGATGGGCATGCTGCGCGGCAAGTTGATTGTTGAGTAAAAAAGGAGATTACCATGAAAGTCAAAGACCTAGTTTGTGGAATGGAAATTGAGTCAGAGAAAGCCTTCGCGCAACGCGAACATGAAGGCCGCACGTTTTATTTTTGTTCGCAGGATTGCGTGAACAAATTCGACGCCGATCCTCATAAATACGGTCACCCGCAGGAACATGAACACGACAAAGGACACGACGCGCATCATTGAACTTTGCCCGCCTGACAAGTTAATATGCTGGCTGCCGAATGAAACTCAATAACCTTGAATATGCCTTGGTAAACAATGCTTTGCGCGCGGCCTCACAGCGCTGGATTGAAACGCCGCGGCTGATCGGTCCGCGCGGTTCGCTGGCTGGGAAACGCGTGCTCGAAATCGGCTGCGGGCGCGGGGTCGGAATGGAGATTCTTCTTTCGCTCGATGCGGATCACGTCACGGGCTTCGATCTTGACCCGAGGATGGTTGCCCTTGCCGCGCAGCGCCTGACAAAATATGGCGACCACGCCCGTGTCTTCGTTGGTGATGCCGAGGCGATTGATGCGCCCGATGCCAGTTTCGATGCCGTGGTGGATTACGGCGTTATCCATCACATCCCTGGCTGGCAGCAGGCGCTGAAGGAAATCGCCCGCGTGCTTAAGCCCGGCGGCACGTTCTACTTTGAAGATTTGCTCAAGGGACTCATCTCAACCTGGCCTGCGCCGGTCTTCTTTGACCATCCGCAGGCCGCCCAATTCTATGGAGGTGAATTCCGCTCGGAGTTGGAAACCACCGGATTGCGTGTGCAAAAGTGGCGTCAATTGGGCGAGTGCGCAATCGCTGGGCGGGCAAGCACAGCCTCCGCATAAAGAAAGAGAATACATAATATGGACCCCTCACCAAAATTCAGCATCAGCCGATGGCTCAGATCAAAAACAGGGCTGGCTTTCATTGCCTTCCTTGCGATTGCCGCCTTCTTTTTGATTACTGAACACAAGGCGCATCTATTCGGGGTTCTGCCGTATGCATTATTGCTCCTGTCCCTGCTCTTGTTCCTTTTTATGCGCCGATGGCAGGATGGCAGGAACCCGCACGACAGCCGCCAGCCAGAGGATGGAAAATGAACACGGACGTACCCGCCTACGGCCTCTGGCCGCTGGTTATTATCAACGCGGCGATCTTTATCATCTTCGCCTTCAGCTTCTACAAACCGCGCACCACTCGCGATTGGCGGTCATTCGGCGCGTTCTCTGCCTTTCTGGTTGCGCTGTTCACGGAGATGTACGGCTTTCCGCTGACGATTTACCTGCTCTCCGGCTGGCTTGCCAGCCGCTATCCAGGCATTGACCTCTTCTCACACAACAGCGGTCACCTTCTGCAAACGCTTCTTGGGTGGAAAGGCGACCCTCATCTTAGCCCATTACACTGGCTCAGCGATGGACTTGTCGCGGGCGGGTTCATTCTGATTGGATCCGCTTGGAGCGTGCTCTATCAAGCCCAGCGCACCCATCAGGTTGCTGCCAGTGGTCCCTATGCTTATCTTCGCCATCCTCAATATGCCGGTTTCATTATCATCATGCTTGGATTCCTGATCCAATGGCCGACACTGATTACCCTGATCATGTTCCCCATCCTGGTCACCATGTATCTCAAGCTGGCGCGGCGTGAGGAACGGGAGTCACTGGCAGAGTTTGGTGAAGAGTATGCTGTTTATAAAGCGAAAACGCCTGGTTTCCTTCCGCGCCAGCTTCTCGCAGGGACTGATCGAAATGCCAAATGACGCTGCCGATAGTTCTGGCAGGCGTATCTACCCTATGTTGAAAGAAGCGGGTTTTAATCCTGCTTCCAAAGCCGAACATAAAGATACCCTCTTCGGGTTAATCTGGTTTTATGAAGCCATCAAAGCAAAAATATAAAAGGAGATAGTATGTCAGAATCAAGTTTGGAAAAGAAACCTGTAACACGCCGGGTAACAGCCAGAACTGCGAGTAAGAAGCCTGCAGCTCCGCGAACTACAAGCAGGAAACCTGCAGTTCCGCGAACAAAGCGCGCAGTTGTTGCAAGTCCTATACAGGAGAAGCCGCGTCCAATCACATCCTGGCTGTATCCGTCTTTGATCCTGGTTTCATTTCTGCTGGGAATCCTGAGCGGTTACGCGGTTTGGGGGCGCAGGCCGCAAACCGCCGCCGCAGTTCAGCTGCCCGCCGCTTCCACTGAAGCCGCCGGCAATGAGAGCGCTGGGATGGATATCGCGGCCATGATGAAACAGGTCAATCCGCCGGAGGGATACGAACTTCCTGTTCGCTATGGCGATCTCGGGCCGCGCTTGTTGGAGAGTGGCGCGATTGATTACAATGCGTTTGCCGCAGTGTATGAAAATGCCGGGGATCCGTTGACCGATGCCCAGGTCGAGGCATTGAAGCAGGGCAGCCAGGAGAAGATCGTCATTTCGCCGCAGAACGCTCATTTCCTGCTCAACTTTTTCTGGGCAGTTGGTTTGGCCAACAAGAATCCGATTCTGACAGAGGGCGCCATGGTCCAAAATAGCGGCGGACAGATAGAGCGCTTCGCATCCACGGGCGGGTGGACTCTTGGAACAAAACCTGTCACGGAGTTATATGCCAGCACTGAGTTGATCTTATTGATCCCTGAACAACAAGCGCGGGTGGAAGAAGTGGCTGCGGCTGTGTATCGTCCTTGCTGCAATAACCCGACGAGTTTCCCCGATTGTAATCACGGCATGGCCATGCTCGGCCTGCTCGAATTGCTCGCTGCGCAGGATGCCAGCGTGGACGAGATGTTTACGGCGGCCAAGTATGTAAACGCCTTTTGGTTCCCTCAACAGTCATTGCAGACAGCCATTTATCTTAAGGCAAACCAGAATATTGATTTCTCCCAAGCCGACCCGCGCATGGTTACCGGCCAGGAATTCTTTTCCGCTTCCGGCTCAAGCCAGGTCTATGCCTCGCTTCAATCCGGTGGACTGCTCCCCAAAGCGCCTGACAGCGGCGGCAGTTGTGGAACTTAATCCAACAAACGAATGGAGAAAATGATGAGTAAAAAAGCTGCAAATCCCCGTAGGAAACCCGATAAGAAAGACGACAAGAAAGAAAAGAAAGAGTGGCCTGTCGTTGTGTACATGTGGTCTTTCGGATTGGGCATTCTCGGATATCTCATCGTGGGCGAAGGCCTCTTTGAGGTAAAACCTCATCCCATTCATTGGCTATCAGGGTTGGTCAGCGCTTTTGCGGGGATTGGTATCGGCTGGCTGTGGTATCGCTGGCGCGGGGATGTGTTTTAAGGAGTGTATAAAATGAAACATGAAAGAATTCATATTCCAAACTTTTCCTATATCGCAGCTTTTGTCATCGGCGTTATTTTATTCACTTCGATTTGGAAAGTGTGGTTTGGTTCAACCTCCGGCGTGGTGGTTCTCGCAGGGATGGCTGGTGTGGCAGTCGCAGTGACAGTGTTTCGGATCGGAAATGAAATTAAACATCGTAACAATAAGGAAAAATAATCGTGGATCGGACTCAAAAAAATCCTCCCCCAGAGCCAGAATTCAAGACTGCCTGCGGCGGGAAAATAAACGATACATCCAAATATCCACGTGCGGAGTATCGCGGCGAACAGATATATTTCTGTACGCAGGCTTGTCTCGATATGTTCCTGTTGGATCCCGATTCCTTCATGGCGGGTGAGGTTGAACATCCAGATTAATGGCAATATGACAATCAGGATATGTTTCCTGATAAATATCATAAGCAAAACAGCGCATTACAAAACAAGTGAAAATGCGCTGTTGTTCATTTTATGCAGGATGTAAGATGGGGTTCGAAGCAAGAAATAAAATATTTTTCTCAAGGAGCACGAAATGACAACACAAACCATGTCCAAAGAATATCAGCTTGCTGACATTCCAATTGTTCAATCCCTGTTCACAAGCAAGGCCATGTCCTGGCTGTGGCTCGTCATCCGTCTGTATCTGGGCTACCAGTGGATCGAATCGGGCTGGGGCAAGATCACCAACCCCGCCTGGATGCAGGGCGGCGAAGCGCTCAAAGGTTTCTGGGCACGCGCAATCATCATCCCCGAAGCGCCTGCCCGTCCGCTGATCGCCTTCGATTGGTATCGAAATTTCATTCAATTCATGCTGGATAGCGGCAATTATGTCTGGTTCGCCAAGCTGGTGGCTGTGGGTGAACTGCTGGTGGGTGCGGCGCTGATCCTGGGTATTTTCATCTGGTTATCAGCCTTCATCGGCGGCTTCATGAATTGGAACTTCATGATGGCGGGTTCTGCCAGTGTCAACCCCGTATTTCTTATTCTGTCCTTTCTGCTCGTCCTCGCCTGGAAGACCGCAGGCTGGATTGGACTCGACCGCTGGCTTCTGGTGCAGGTTGGCACTCCCTGGCAGCCTGGACTGCTGTTCCAGCGCAAATAATACTGTTTCATCAGACTGCCTCCCGACAATTAGGGGAGGCAGTTTTCTTTATGTATTATGGATGATCAATCACTGCAACCTTATTTTTGACGACTGCAATTGTCTCAAATCATCACAGCTATTTAATGACCTGAATATAAAACGTCTGCGGATGCTAACCCAATTACTCGAGAAATTACCCCCAGCACCATCTACAGAGGCGAGCGAGTCTATTTCTGCACGTAGGCCTGCCTGCGCGTCTTCGCGTAGGAGCCTGATCTGTTCATGGCAGGAGAAGTGGAACTTTCATTTGAAGATGATGAGTAATACTTTTATTGAAAGTACTGCGTTCTTCAATGATGATTTTCATATAAGCAAAAAAGCCTACTCTGATATGCGATAAACGGCGCTTAGATATTTCCATATTAAAGTCATACAATAGCGATGAACTTGAATTTCAGGAACAGATCATGTTGAAAAGATTCGCAAATCACTTTGATGATATGGCGCTTGCTATCCTGATATGGATGTGCACGCTTCCTTTGGTAGGTCTGTTGGTTTTTCCCTTCTTCGGATTGAAGATCAGCTTGCTGGTTTTGGCAGGATTGTTGATCGTCATTCTGGTGATTTGCCGGGGCATCTGCTCCTGGAAAATATTTCACTCGTGAGGTTTATATAAAATATGTTCATAATTTCCATTGACCCAATCATTTTCAATATCGGCCACTTTGCCATACGCTGGTACGGCATCATTCTCATGATCGCCATGGGAATAGGTATCTGGTTGACCGCACGCGAAGCCGAACGCAAAGGTTTCAAGAAGGATGATGTCTACGATGCCGCCGTCTGGATCATCATCGGCGGACTGATCGGCGCGCGCTTATTTCATGTGCTCGATCACTGGTCGCATGAATACGCGGCGAACCCCATCCGCGCGCTCTACATCTGGGAAGGCGGGCTGGCGATTTGGGGCGCGCTCATCGGCGGATTGATAGCAGGCGCTCTGATCGCCTGGCGGCGCGGCTGGCGTTTCCCCAAATTGCTCGATGCAGCCGCCCCCGGCCTGGTGCTGGCGCAGGCGATTGGCCGCATCGCGTGTGTGATTACGGGTGATGCCATGGGCAAACCCACGAATGGTCCCTTCGGTTTTGCATACACCAATCCGAACGTGATGGTGCCGCAACTTGGCGTGTACTATACGCCGATGCCTGTTTACGAACTCGTGATCAACCTGGGAATCTTTGCCGTGCTCTGGGGATTGCGAAAACGCAACTGGCCTGACGGAAGACTGTTCCTCGTGTATTTGACTCTCTACAGCCTCGAGCGTTTCTTCCTGGCCTTCACCAGTTCGTATCGCATCATCGCCTTCGGCCTGACGCAGTCGCAGATCGTGGCTGTGTTTGGGTTTGCCATCGGCATGGCTTTGCTGGCATGGATGCCGCATAAGGTGAGCGCGCGTCTGCGCAAGGCTTGAAAAAAACAATAAGGAGATAAAGATGGACAAAAATTGTTACGTTGAACCGATGAATAAGGATTCAAACGCCGATCAAATTCGTAACGGCGAAAACGCACTGCTGAGGATTTTGGGAATGGGTTGTGAGAACTGCGCTACACGCGTCCGCAACGGACTGCTTTCGCTGGAGGGGGTTTACGCCGCGGAGGTATATCTGAATATGGCGATGGCTGAGGTGAGTTTCGACAACCAGAAAGTATCGGCGAAGATGCTGGTCGAAGCGGTAGCGCGCGCTGGCAATGACGGCCGCCACGAATACCGCGCCGAACTCGTTGCCGCATAAATTCCGATCTCTTTCAAAAAGGATGAAGCAAATGAAAAAATCACCTCGCGCAACTCGTAAAGAGGCGCGTCTCAAAAAACAGCGCATACGCTCAACGATCTTTGCCGTGATCGTCATCGGCGTACTCGGACTGGCAGGCTATTACATCCAGTCCGCATTCTCCCGTCCAGCGCTTGAGCCCATGGCTGGCAATGTGATTGACATTGCCGCTGACATGAGCGGCTTTGACAAACCAGAGATCCGCCTCAAGGCCGGCCAGCCTGTCACCATCCGCCTGACCAGCCTGGATAACGAACATCACACCGATGGCGGCGGCAAGCATCAATGGGCTGTGGATGAACTGGGTGTGAATGTTATCGCCCAACCCGAAAGCACCAACTCCGTCACTTTCACGCCGGAGAAGGCAGGCACCTACACTTTCTACTGTGACATTTGCTGCGGCGGGAAAGCCAATCCAACCATGAACGGACAGATCATTGTCGAAGGATAACATGGCAGCAACCTCACAATTTCGCCGCATCGTCATCCTTTCTACATTGGCTGTCGTGGCTTTGGGCGCGATCGCACTGACTGGCTTTTGGCATCCCAACGCGCCGGCCGAGGCCATGAAAATGTATCTGCCTGCGATCACCCTGCCCACTGTCATTGTGGCCGCGGCAGTGGATGGCATCAATCCATGCGCTTTCACCGTTCTGCTTCTTTTCATCACGGCCATGCTGGCAGCCATGCAGTCCGACGGGCAAAGTGTCAATGTCATTCGAGCGCGGCTGCTGGGTCAGGGTGGCATTTACATTGCCGCCATTTTCCTGACCTATCTCGCGCTTGGCATTGGCTTGCTTAAGACATTGGACTTCTTTACGCGCGAACATCTCCCTGCCCGATTCGGCGCACTCGCAGCGATCTTATTTGGCTTGTGGATGCTCAAGGATTTCTTCCTCCCGGACCTGGGCTGGCGGCTGCAAGCCCCGTCCCAGGTCGGGACGATGGCGCGGGAGATGGCGAAAAAAGCCACTGTCCCCACCCTGATCGTGGGTGGTTTCCTGATCGGTTTGTGCACTGTGCCGTGCAGCGGCGCAGTCTATCTCGGCGTGATCAGCCTGCTGGCTCTTCAACCTTCGGCATTGCTTGGATATGGTTACCTCGTGCTTTACAACCTGGTCTTTATCCTGCCGCTGGTTGTGATCCTTATTGCCGCTTCCGCTCGCCCGACCCTGAATCGCCTGGCACATTGGAATCTGCATCACAAAGAGTGGGTGCGGCTGGCGCTGGGAGGCGGTGTGGTTGTCATGGGATTGCTGATCCTGGCAACGGTATGAAATTCACGCTCTCACTAATGAATTACGCCTCCTGTTTGCAGGAGGCGTTTGATTCAAACGTGGTTGCCCGCTTTGCCTACGTACTTCAATTGCCTAATTTCTTATTGAATTGGCCTGAAATTGTATAAAACAGGCCTTGACATTCCAGTAACCGGAAGGTGTATATTAGGTGGGAGTAACTCTATGAAAATACAAGAATTTTCTCAACAAACTGGTCTATCTGCCAAAACAATCCGCTACTATGAGTCGATTGGCATATTGCGTTCCCCGCAACGAGCGCCGAATGGATATCGTGAATACAGCGAACAAGATTTGGAACGCGCGCACTTTGTAGCAGGAGCGCGTTCTCTGGAACTTTCTCTGGATGAAATTTCAGAATTGCTCGCTATGCAGGATCATAGAGAGGCTCCGTGCCGAACCATGCTGAATCAAATCAAACATAAGGCAGACCAAATTGCCAAGCGAATTATGCTTTTACAGCAAACGGAAAAAGATTTACGGAAACTTTACAAACTCGGCTTGACATTCCCAACCGATGATGTAGACGGAAAAAATTGTATCTGCCATCTTGTAAAAGAACACAAAACCAGATAAGGAAAAAACCATGGAAAACATTTTTGACCTTTTGATTTTAGGTTCTGGCTCCACTGCCTTCGCCGCCGCCTTGCGTGCGGCTGAACTTGGAAAAACTGCCGCTATGACTGAAATGCGGACTTTGGGAGGCACTTGTGTAAATCGCGGCTGTCTGCCAAGCAAGAATTTAATCGAAGCGGCGCGTATTGTTTGGGAATCTTCTCACCCCCGTTATAAAGGACTCAAACCTGCAAAGATGAAATTCGATTTCGGAGAATTGATTTCTCAAAAGCAGGATGTGGTTCACTCTTATCGCGATTTCTCTACCGTACAAGGATAAGGGTTTCCAAAGGATGAAATCGGAAAAGTGGCTGAAAATCGAGGCGATGTTTCAAAGCGTACTTGATCCAGTCCAGCCCCAGGCGAAAGAGACTTTTATCAATGCG
>VGNE01000061.1 GCA_016866215.1 Chloroflexota bacterium
GCCGAGATCGCGCGCGAGTATCACATCCCCGCACTTATTCACATCATTGATGTGACCCAGCCGCAGGGACATTCCACATCCGGCAGTCACGAACGATATAAGACAGCCGAGCGATTAAAGTGGGAAGAAGAGTTTGACTGTATGACTCGTTTGCGTAAGTGGATGATAGACAACCGCATCATGTCCAGCCCTGAACTTGCCTCTGTTGAAAAAGAAGATTACGAAGCTGTGGAAGGATTCCGCAAATCTGCATGGGACGCATTTCTCTCCCCGATTCTCGATGAACGCAATCAGGTGATGGACATGCTCGATGAGATCGCTGGCAGTTCGAATCATGTTTCAGAGTTGAGAATGCTCAGGGATCTGCTGGCAAACGTCCCGTCGGTGGCGAGGCGTGATATCCATAGCGCCGCACATGAAGCGTTGAGGATCCTGCGCGACGAAGCGAATCCCTCAAAGAGAATCCTCATTCAATGGAAGAACGAGAACGACAAAATTAATTTGGAACGCTACGGTTCGCATTTGTATTCTGGCACAGCGTTGAAAGTGGATGAAGTCAAACCTGTGTATTCGGTGTCTTCGCCAACGATGTTCGGTTTTGATGTAGTGAACGCCGCGTTCGACGCTGCGCTGGCGCGGGAGCCGAAATTGATCGCGTTCGGTGAAGATGTCGGGAAACTTGGCGATGTGAACCAGGGTTTCAAAGGCATGCAGGAAAAATATGGCGCACTGCGCGTGACCGATACGGGCATTCGTGAGGCGACGATTTTGGGACAGGCAATCGGCATGGCCCTGCGCGGATTGAGACCGATTGCCGAGATTCAATACCTTGATTATGTTTTGTACGCGCTGCAAATTATGTCTGATGATCTGGCGTCTCTCCACTGGCGCACCGCAGGCGGACAAAAAGCGCCCGTTATTGTAAGAACTCGCGGGCATCGGCTGGAAGGCATTTGGCACTCTGGCTCGCCAATGGCTGGCATACTCAATCTCGTGCGCGGCATGTATGTTCTGGTCCCGCGTGATATGACTCGCGCGGCTGGGTTCTACAACACATTGTTGAAATCAGACGAACCTGCAATTGTTGTTGAAGTGTTGAATGGTTATCGTGTCAAAGAACGCCTGCCCGATAATATCGGCGAAATGACGCTGCCATTGGGCGTGCCTGAAACCATCCGCGAAGGAAAAGATGTGACGGTGGTGACCTACGGCGCGTGCTGTCGTATTGTGATGGATTCAGCCGATAAACTCAGCAAAGTTGGAATCGAAATCGAAGTAATTGACGTGCAATCGCTTCTGCCGTTTGATATCCACGGCAGGATCGTAGAGTCGCTCAAGAAAACAAACCGTGCGTTGTTCGTGGATGAAGATATGCCTGGTGGAGCAACTGCCTACATGATGCAGGAAGTCATCGAAAAACAAGGCGGCTATTTCCATTTGGATTCTCCTGCAAAAACTTTATCCGCCAAAGCCCATCGTCCTGCGTATGGAAGTGACGGCGATTATTGGTCAAAACCGAATGTGGAGACAGTGTTTGATGCGGCTTATGGGATGATGAATGAGGTTGATCCTGAGGCGTATCCTTTGTTTAGTTGATGGGTAGAAGTTGATGGTTGACGGTTTGTAGTTGACAGCGAGGACTTATGGAAAAGGAAAAGGTTTCTGCGAGAAATTATCGTGAGTTGATTGTCTGGCAAGAAGCAATCAAGATAGCCAAAGCTGTATATCAATTAACTGGAAAATTCCCCAAGCAGGAAACTTATGTTCTTGCAGACCAAATTCGTCGCGCGGCAGTTTCAGTCCCATCGAATATTGCAGAAGGTCAGGCGAGAAAATCGCCTGGTGATTTCCGAAGATTTTTACACATTTCACTTGGTTCATTGGCAGAAGTAGATACTCAACTGGTTTTAGCTCAAGAGTTTGGATATCTGAGCAAGGAAGATGTTGACTCAATGGATGAGAAGATTCAAAATTTACGCAAAAAACTCTATGCATTAATCAACAGCTTGCCGTCAACTACCAACCGATAACCACCAACTGGAGAGAAATTATGGCGACAAAAGTTTTAGTTCCACGTCTCGGCGAAGGCGTTGACGAAGTCACTGTCACAAAATGGCTCAAACAGGTTGGCGATTCCATCAATGAGTTGGAGCCGCTGCTTGAAGTGAACACAGACAAAGTAGACACCGAAATTCCTGCGCCTGCTTCTGGCATGGTCTTACAAATCGTTGCGCAGGAAGGTCAAGCCGCGAGGGTTGGAGAATTGCTGGCGATCATCGGGTTGGCTGGGGAAGTAGTTGATAGTGGACAGTTGGCGGTTGACAGTAGTAAGCCGGCAGAAAAAGTTTCCGTACCCATTGTGACTCGTCCACCAACCGCCAACTACCAACAACCAACTACTAACCGTGACCTTGGCTTCATCTCTCCCGTCGTTGCAAAGATCGCCGCAGAGCATGGCGTGATTTTGACTCAAGTACAGGGCACAGGTTTGAATGGACGCATCACGAAGAACGATGTGTTGGCATTTGTGGAAAGCGGCAAAAAGACGACAACAGACCGTGGACCGCAGACCATCGCCCATCGCCCGCAGGGACCGTCTGTCGTTGCTATTGAAGGCGACCAACTCATCAAGCATACGATCATCCGCAAATCCATTGCGGAACACATGGTTATGTCTAAAAGCACATCACCGCATGTGTTGACCGTGATGGAAGCGGACATGTCCCGTGTTGCAAAACACCGCGCTGCGAATAAAGCTGTATTTGAAAGAGATGGAGTCAACCTTACATTCACAGCATATTTCATGACAGCCATTGTCGCAGGATTGAAAGCCTATCCAATGGTCAACTCCTCGTGGAGCGATGAAGGCGTGTTGGTTCATAAAAATGTCAATATAGGCATGGCAACTTCACTCGGCGAAGAAGGGCTGATCGTACCAGTCATCAAAGGCGCGGAAAATCACTCGCTTCTGGCAATGGCTCGTTCTGTGAATGACCTTGCCAATCGCGCGCGGAATAAAAAATTGCAGCCTGATGAAGTCAAAGGCGGGACGTTCACACTGACCAATCATGGTATCAGCGGATCGTTGTTCGCGTTCCCCATCATCAACCAACCGCAATGCGGAATTCTCGGCGTCGGCGCGATGCAAAAGCGTGTGGTGGTTATAGATGACGCGATTGCAATTCGACCTATGGTCTACATGTCATTCGTATTCGACCACCGCATCCTCGATGGCGCATCCGCAGATTGGTTTTTGGCGAAGGTCAAAGAGACATTGGAGAATTGGAGCTAGAAGACATGTCCGAAAAACAAAAAGACCACCCAAATATCAATAAAAATGTCCATCCGCCTATTGTGGCTTTGCTTTATATTATCGTTGTAATATTGCTCGGCAGGTTTGTTCAAATTCCATTCGCGGTGCCGGGTAATGTGCGAAACATCGGTCTCGCGCTGGCCTTCATTGGATTTCTGTTAGGTGTGGGCGCATTCATCGAATTTAGAAAAGCGAACACGACACTTGACCCACACGGTTCGGTAAATGCAGTGGTTACAAATGGCGTTTATCGCGTTACACGTAATCCAATTTATCTTGGTTTTCTTTGTATGGTCATCGGCTTGCCTTTGAACTTTGGATACTACTGGGGAGTTTTACTTGCTCCATTTTTTGTGATAACCATGAACCGTCTGGTCATTGAGCGGGAAGAGGCCTATCTGGAGAAAAAATTCAAAGAGCAGTACGCAGGCTACAGGTCAAGGGTGAGGCGCTGGTTGTAGTTGTCTGTTTAATAAGAGTAGTACAATTGTTGCGAAAGGAGTTGTCATGGTTATCCCGCAGACACAATTTATCGTTGACGAAAAAGGCAAAAAAACAGGCGTGCTCATAACGCTCAAGCAGTATGAAAAACTTCTGGAAGACCTGCACGATCTTGCTATCGTAGCGGAACGCCGCGATGAAAAGCCCATCTCGCTAAAGGAGATGAAACAAAGGCTGGAAAAAGATGGGCTCTTACAGCGTTATTCTTAAGCCTGCAGTCGAAAAAGACCTGCGCGCTCTGCCTCGCAAAATGCTTGCGCGAGTCTTTGAGCGTATTGAGGCATTGGAAAGCGAACCATTTCCACGTCAATCTCTCAAACTGGAAGGCGCTGAACAATTGTATCGTTTGCGAGTGGGCGATTATCGCATCATCTACGAAGTCGAACTTACGATCAGACAAATTATCGTGCATCACATCCGCCATCGGCGCGAAGTGTATCGCAGTTTATAATTAAAACAAATCCTGGAGTTGAATTTATGGCAGAAAATTTCGATGTCGTCGTTATTGGCGCAGGCCCTGCGGGCTACGTGGCCGCGATCCGCGCCGCACAACTTAAGCAGAAAGTCGCAATCGTGGACAAGCAATGGCTTGGAGGTGTATGCTTGAATGTTGGCTGCATCCCATCCAAATCCCTGCTTAAGAATGCAGAAGTAGCCCACACCTTACGCGAACGTGGCAAGGATTTTGGCTTCACTATGGATAACCTGAAACTGGATTACGGCGTGGCTGTCAAACGCTCACGTCAGAATTCAGACAGGCTGACCAAAGGTGTTGGCTTCCTGATGAAGAAGAACAATATCGCGGTCTTCATGGGCGAGGCGAAGTTTAAGGCAAAAGATACGATCAATGTGGCGGACAAAGATGGAAAAGCCACTGAACTCAAGGCAAAGAATATCATCGTGGCCACAGGCGCAAGCGCCATGGTTCCTCCTGTGTGGAAAGTGGATGGCGAAAAAGTCGTCACCTATTGGGAAGCCATCTTGCAGGATAAATTGCCCAAGTCAGTCATCATCATTGGGTCGGGCGCCATCGGCGTGGAATTTGCCACTATATGGAATTCCTACGGCGTGGAAGTGACCATCGTCGAAATGTTACCGCGTATCGTTCCATTGGAAGATGAAGAGATCTCCAAGGAATTAGACAAAGAATTCAAGAAGCGCGGCATTAAAACTTTGGCTGGGCATAAAGTGGAATCAGTGGAAACCGCGAAGACAGGCGTGAAGGTGAAGGTCTCTGTTGACACTTCGACTAGGCTCAGTGCAGGTGCGAAGGAAACGACTCTCGAAGCGGATCAGGCCCTGGTCGCGATCGGGTTCCGTCCGAATTCAAAGGGACTCGGACTTGAAGAAGTCGGTGTCAAGATCAGCGACCGCGGCTTTGTCGAGATCGATGAAAAGATGCAAACGAACGTCCCTGGTATTTGGGCAGTTGGCGATGTGACAGGCAAACTCATGCTCGCGCATGTCGGCTCGGCGATGGGCATTGTTTGTGCGGAACATATCGCGGGGCATGAAACCGTCACGCTGGATTATGAAATGATGCCGCGCGCTACGTATTGTCAGCCGCAGATCGCGTCGTTTGGCATGACAGAAGCACAGGCAAAAGAACGCGGACATAATGTCAAGATCGGCCGCTTTCCATTTCAAGCAAACGGCAAGGCGCTCGGCATGGGTGATTACGGCGGCTTTGTGAAGATCGTCGTGGATGAAAAATATGGCGAGTTACTTGGCGCATCCATGATCGGGCCTGAGGTGACAGAATTACTTCCTGAGCTAACCCTCGCGCGCATGATGGAACTTACGCCGCATGAAATCGCAAGAAACGTCCACGCGCACCCCACGCTTTCAGAGGTTTTGATGGAAGCGGCACACGGCGCAGAGGGAAGTCCGATACATATATAGAACAGAAAAGAACTGACCTTAAAAGTCAGTTCTTTTTTTCGGTTATTAACAACCATAAGCTTAAATTATGTGGTTTTTATTAATGAGTGGGCTAAATTCGTCTAGTCAACTTGATATTTTGGCTGGAATGTGCTATTAACAATGTAATTAAATTCATATCATAAGGCCGGCAAATATGCACCGTGAACGAGTATCTGAAAACGTGTTTTGGTTCCAAAGTGAAGTCTATGCCCAGGTAACAGCAGGTGTCATCATCGGTCCCCAATGGGCGGTGGTCATTGATACTCTGGCGCTGCCGGAAGAGACTCTCGGAATGCGGGAGTTCATTGAACATGAATTGGGTGTACAGGTGCGCTATGTCATCAATACTCACTATCATGCAGACCACACCTGGGGCAATTGTTTTTTTCACGGTGCAACCGTGATCGGACATGCGAAATGCCGTGAATTACTGATCGAATATGGTATGCCTTCCCTGGAGGAAGCCCGCAAACAAAACGCAAATCTGCGGCAGGTAAAGATCGTTCCTCCTCACCTGACGTTTGCTTCGGGTGAATTGGCAATGCGCGTTGGGAAAAAGAATCTGATCCTCTCGCCGTCATTCGGCCACAGCGCCGACGGCATTTCAGTCCTGGTGGAGGAGGACCGCGTTCTGTTCGCAGGCGATGCCTTCATGTCCCTTCCCTACATCGTGGATGGCGATGCAGATGACCTGCTGGCATCCGTCAAACGGATCGGACGCATGGGTCTTGAAAATATTATCCAGGGGCACGGCGATATTATTCTGCGCGGTGAGATAGATGCGGCTGTAAAAGATAATACGAATTACTTGAACAACATCAAAAAAGCCGTAAAGTCTGCGGGGAAACGCAAGAATGTGGATGAATACCTCGAATCGATTACCATTGAGGAATGCGGCAAAAGCCGTGTTTTCCTTGGAGGTCTGGCCGAAACCTTGCACCGCCGCAACCTGAGAGCGTTGCATCGAAAAATGAATAGTGATGAGTAAAAAGCTGGCTGTGAGCAAATCTTGAAATAATGTTGTAGAGCGTTCATCATGCCTGCAACATTTTCTTTTGGGGATGACGATGAGACATGAGAAGTTGATAGGAAAATGAAACAACAAAACAAATTTCGCCAACTCCATCCAAATATTTGGATCGTGACCGCCACATCATTTCTGACGGACATCTCTTCCGAGATGATCGTGTATCTCATTCCGCTCTTTCTTTCCAATGTGCTGGGCGTGCGGATGGCGTTCATCGGGTTGATTGATGGGGTTGCAGAGACAACCGCCAGCCTTATAAAAATTTATTCAGGCGCGCTTTCAGATAAGATCGGTAAACGCAAATGGCTGGCGGTGTTGGGATATGGGATCTCCACGGTTGCCAAGCCATTTTTATATTTTGCGAATACGTGGGGATGGGTTCTGGGAATCCGTTTTGCAGACCGTGTGGGTAAGGGAATACGTACCGCGCCGCGTGATGCACTCGTTGCCGCCAGCACAGATGTAAACAATCGCGGATTTGCGTTTGGCTTGCATCGCGCGGGGGATACCGCGGGCGCGTTTATCGGTATTGGCATCGCCGCGCTCATTATCTGGCTTACCCAAACCAACGAAGCCTTATTAAGTGTAAATACGTTTCGGATTGCGGTGTTGGCGAGTGTTGTCCCTGCGGTTTTGGCAGTAATCGTTTTAGCGGCAGGAGCGACCGATTTGGACCCTTCGACTTCGCTCAGGGCAGGCAAAGGGTCAGGTATGATGCGCTTGTCGCTTAAGGGGATCAATCCTCGCTTCAAGACCTTCCTGTTTATCATGATCCTCTTTACACTTGGGAATTCATCCGACTCATTTATAATATTGCGCGCGCAGGAGCGCGGACTCAATGTTTTACAGACCATGTTCATGCTCATGACCTTTACCGCGATCTACACTTTTCTTTCCGGTCCCCTCGGCGCGCTTTCAGACCGATTGGGGCGCAGAAAATTGATCATCGGCGGGTGGCTGGCGTATGCGTTTGTGTATTTGGGATTTGCGCTTGCCAACGCGGGCTGGCAGATATGGATGTTGTTCGGGCTTTACGGAATTTTTTACGCGGCAACGGAAGGGGTTGCCAAAGCGTTGGTTGCTGACCTTGTGCCTGAATCACAGCGCGGCACAGCCTACGGATTGTTCAACGCGGCGATTGGTATTGCCGCTTTGCCGGCTTCGCTTCTCGCTGGACTTTTATGGCAGGGACTTGGTGCATGGGCAGGGTTCGGCCCCTCAGCACCATTCTTCTTCGGCGCGACTCTGGCTTTGATTGCAAGCATTTTATTTTGGCGCATGAAGTGATATGAGGTAATGTACTATGACTGCATATACAAAAACTGGCGCAGGACTTCCTCCCTTTCAACAAGGCGGACTGGATTCGCTCTGCGGACTATACAGCATCATCAACGCAGAACGGATAATCAACCATTCTACGAATGAACAAACCCAGCAATTATTTGATGACTTGATCCATTACCTGTCCCGCCGCGGACTATTAACCAAATTCCTGATCGGCGGTATCGTTCACACCGAAATGCTGGTGATCTTGAACAAAGTGGTGGGCAAGAAACGTATCTTAAATGTGGAAATACCCTGGCGTGGTATCCTAAACCCAGACCTGACGGCCTTTTGGAAATCCATGCAAAAATTTATGGACGGAACGCCCGTGCGTGCCATCATTCTGGGTTTGCAAGGCTATCATGATCATTGGACCGTGATCGAGAGCATTACCAACCGTTCCATTAAATTATACGATTCGGCATTAATACAGCGTCTGCCGCGCTCTTCCTGTACCACCGTCTATGCCACGGGGAAGCGCAAGCATGTACTCCTACCCGCGCAGACATATTTCCTCTCCAACGAAGAGATTGACATCAGTCAGTATGATACCTAGTGCAATAGCAGATGAGGGTTTAGGAAAAGTGGTATAAAAGGTGGCATGAGACCTCCAATTTATGTTCGGAAATTGACAAAAAAAGAAAAGTTGGCGGTGGAGATAAAAATGAAAAAAACAGCCTTGCTTTTGATTACACATTTTGTATTTGCCATATCAATTGTGACTGCCTGCTCTGGCAGGGACTCCGCCTCCCTCGTTGGAGACTGGAAATTAGTCTCATACGGCGACACAACCAACCCAACGCCTGCCGCGCCAAACGTGGAAACTTCGATCAACTTTAACTCAAACGGTCAATTCGGCGGCAACGTGGGATGCAACTCCTTTGGGGCAGATTACAAAGTGAGTAGCAGTCAGATCACATTTGGATCAGTTGTTTCCACCCTGATGTTCTGCTATGAAACCTCAGCCCAGGAAAGCGCTGTACTTGGTATTCTTTCTGACAAGGTTGTAAAATACCACATTGACGCTGAACTATTAACAATCACATCCAGCGATGGCGCTTCTGCAGTCGTGCTTGCGCGCAAGTAGGCTTGATTCCAAATCAAACACAGTCAGAGATTTGATTTCTCTGGCTGTGTTTGATTAAGTCACAGTCAATTTTTGTTTCGGATACTTCTCGTATCTTTTCTCTTCCATCACGCGTTTGATTCTATCAAAACCTTCCCATACTTCTCCAAAAGATGTATATAACGGCGCGAAGCCTAAACGAATATTATCGGGTTCGCGGAAATCGGGGATGACATTCATCTCTTCGATCAGGGCGCGGTTGATGCGGTAGCCGTCTTCGTGGCGGATGCTGATCTGCGAGCCGCGTTGGGCAGAGTCAAGCGGGGAGCCGAGGGAAAAGCCGAAGGGAGCAAGCAGGTTCGAGGTCAGGTAAGAGGCATAGTCTGTCATCAGGATGGATTTTTCACGGAGCGAGTCCATGCCGGCTTGCAGAGTCGGTTCGAGTGCGGCTTCCATTGTCAACAGTGAAATCATCGGCTGTGTGCCGACGAGGAAACGCTGTGCGCCGGGGGCGGGCGTGTATTCGAGGTCGAAGTCGAAGGGATTCTTTTGTCCCCACCAGCCCCAAATGGGTGAAGTGATTTTTTCCTGAATGGATTTGTTGACATATAAAAATGCAGGCGCGCCGGGACCGCCGTTGAGATATTTGTAGGTGCAGCCAATGGCGAAATCTGCATTGCAGTCGTCAAGATGAACGGGAACCGAGCCGACCGAATGACTCAAATCCCAAAGTACAAGCGCGCCTTTTGCATGAGCAAGTTCAGTGATGCGCTGCATATCGTAGAGATAGCCGCTTTTGAAGACGACATGCGAGAGCGTGACGAGCGCGGTATCTTCATGGATGGCGTCTTCGAGCGCGGCGAGATCTGGTGTGATGTCCCTGTCTCTTGCGCCGATAAGGACAATTTCGTGGCGGTTATCGAGGTTTTGTTTGATACCTTGCAGGACGTACAGGTCGGAAGGAAAGTTGAAGGTGTCGGTAAGGATACGGGTTTTATTCGGCTGAAGCATTAGTGCGGCGGTGGCGAGTTTGAAAAGGTTGAGTGAAACCGTATCGCCAACGAGGGTTTGTCCTTCCCCTGCGCCAATGATCTTGCCGATCTTGTCGCCGACGCGGGAGGGGGCTTCCCACCAGCCTTTGTTCCAGCCGCGAATAAGGTCACGCCCCCATTCTTCCTCCACAATTTGTTTTGCACGCGCAATGGCGGCTTTGGGCAAACGTCCAAGTGAATTGCCATCGAGATAGACGAGGTTGGGATCATCAATGAGAAAGGCTTCTCTAAACGAAGCCAGTTTATCTTGAGCATCAAGTTGAAGTGCGTATGCAGAAGTGGGTTGATAATCTTTTTTCATTTTTTATTTTCCTGCCATATTATCAAAATGAGTGGCACAGCTAACGCTGTGCCACTCATTTTATTCTCCGAACCCTTCTTTGCGAAGAGCGGGGAACAACAAAACATCTCGGATGGAGTGCTTGTTTATCAACAGCATCGCGAGACGGTCCACACCCATGCCGAAGCCGCCATTGGGAGGCATGCCATAACGCATTGCGCGCAGATAATCCTCATCCAATGGATGCTTTTGCTCGTCGTCGGCTTCGTAGTCGCGTCCCATTTCGAGGAAACGCTGTTCCTGGTCCAGCGGATCGTTCAGCTCGGTAAAGGCATTGCACAGTTCAAAGCCTGCCGTGTAGCCTTCAAAACGTTCCACCGTCAGCGGGTCGCCAGGCAAGGATTTTGCCAACGGAGAAATATCACGCGGATAGTTGTAAAGAAAGGTCGGTTGGATGAGTGTTGGCTCAAGGAATTCACTAAGCAGGAAGTCGATCAACTTGCCGCGCGTGGACTTCGGGTCAGGCGCCGCCTTGGGCTGCCTCTCCTTGATCGCTTTAAACAACGCCTCGGCAGTTTTATGCTCGGCAATGTCAATGCCGCTGGTTTCCAAAATGCCCACACGCAATTCGACGCGCTTCCACGGCGGCTTGAATTCCAATTCGTATTCGCCGTATTTGATTTTTGAAGAACCTGTCACCTGCTCAGCGGCATAGGCGACCATTTGCTCGGTCAATTCCATCACTTGTAAATAATCTGCGTATGCCCAATAAAACTCAAGTTGGGTGAATTCAGGGTTGTGCTTGAAGGAGACGCCTTCATTGCGAAAGTCGCGTCCAATTTCATAGACGCGTTCCAAATTGCCCACAAGCAAACGTTTGAGATACAACTCGAATGAGATGCGCAGGTACATATCCTGCTCCAGTTCGTTGTGATGTGTCTCAAAAGGACGCGCCGCCGCGCCGCCATACAACGGCTGCAGGATGGGCGTTTCGACCTCAAGAAATTCGTGATCGTCCAGGAAAGTCCGCAAGGCTTTGATCAATGCGGCGCGCTTGCGGAAAGTCTCGCGCACATCGGGGTTGACTGCCAGGTCAGCATAGCGTTGCCGCGCTCGTATTTCAGGCGACTCAAGCGCGGCATAACGGATAACGGTGCCATCTTCCTGGATCACATCCTTGTCAGCGGGCAAAGGGGTTATGGATTTGGCAAGCAGTTTGAAGTCGTGGACATGAAGCGTGACCTCCCCAGTCTTCGTGCGGAACATCACGCCCGAGGCTTGGATGAAATCACCGAGGTCGAACATCCGATTGAAAAAATCCACGCGGTCTTTGCCAAGCTCATTGATGCGAAAGAACAACTGGATCTTGCCGCCGCCATCTTCAATGTGAGCAAAGGAAACCTTGCCCATTGCGCGGCTGGCGCGGATGCGTCCCGCGAGCGTAGCTTTCACTTCACGCGTTTCATCTGATTCGAATTCCGCGGCGGCTTGGGCGCTCGTGTGCGTGCGTTCGGCACGCGCGGGGTACGGGTCAATGCCCTCGGCGCGGAGTTCTTCGATCTTCTGCAAACGGATTTTTTCAAGGGTGGTGTATTCTGCCATGATCGTATGTGGTCTTTTCCCTTTCTTCTTTTGTCACAATCAGAGGAAAGAAGAAAGATGTAAGGATAAAAAAAGCCCCGCAACCTAAAATACAGGCACGCGGGGCAAATCGTTGCGCGTCCTGTTTCTTAGCCGAGTTTGATGATCTTCACATTGTAGGTACCGCCGGGGGTTTCCACTTTCACGGTCTCACCCATCTTGTGACCCAAAATGGATTTACCGATTGGCGACTCATTTGAAATTTTACCTTCACGCGGGTTGGCTTCCGCTGCGCCCACGATGGTGAAGGTTTCAGTCTCGAAGTTACCCTCTTTAATGGTCACCTTGGAACCGACCTGAATGATGTCGCTCTTCTTGCCTTTGCCGTTCTCTTCGATGATCTTCGCGGTGGCCAGCAGTAGCTCCAGTTCTTGAATGCGACCCTCCACGAAAGCCTGCTCGTTTTTGGCGGCTTCATATTCGGCATTCTCGATCAGTTCGCCACCCTCCATGGCCTCGTGCAAACGCGCGGCAACTGCCATACGCTTGGTGGTGCGGAGGTATTCCAGTTCCTCTTGAAGTTTCTGAAAGCCTTCTTTTGTAAGGAAATTGGTGGTCATGATGCTGTCCTGCTAATGAATTTTGCACCCCTGAATCAGAGATGCAATTGATTAAAAATTTCCGGGGGGTTTATCCGGAAAGTTGGGCTTACTATATCATGATTCAAAATGAGATTCAAGACCCAAAAGCCTTGCAGGGTTTGTCTAGTCAAATGACCAAAGACGGATTCCGCCATTTTCAAGCCAATATTGATGGATTTGCTCGCGCATCGCATCCTGACTTCCAAACAATTGGCCCACCTGGGAAGCATACGCTGAAATCGCCTCCTGCCAGGACTTTAGGCCTGCTTCGCCCACCTCATAGGCGTTTGCTTTCATCCCAGCCGTGTTCGAAGCGAATTCCTCAGGCGTTTTAAATAGATATGGCACATCAAGGTAATAAAGCAAGGTGCGCTGGAGCAGATCCACTGCGCGGCGGACGAGCACATGGTCTACGTGTGCACCCAGCCCAAGTTGGCAGACCAGTTGATCGTTCGGTCGGAGGCGGGCGGAGATTGTTTCCGCCATTCGAGCCGGAAAATCCTGATCTTCCTCATGCGGCGGCAGAAAGATGTATCCATACAGCCAGTCGCCATTTTTAGAACGGCGATAAATGCAATCAAGATCATCAAAATGGACAGGCGTTGCACCGACGATTTGGCAGGCTTTTCGGTCTTCCTCACGACGCGCGTGAATGAGGTCATTTACAGAGGGGACTCCCCACTCGTGATGAAGCAGTTGAGCATATGAAGAAAGTTCTTCGCCTGGCGGAAAGCCGCAAAGGATCGTCCAGATTTCAACCTGCTGACCTGCGCGCGTTTGTTCGTAAATCAAGCCGCCTGCAGAAAGCACGGCATCATCGAGGTGAGGGGAAATGTATATCCAGCGCATCGAATATTTTTACCACAAAACCTTAATGAATTTTAATTTCAGGGTCATGTAAACCTGCCTCACCTTTTATGTTAAACTTCGTTTATGCCAAAAAACCACACCCTGTTTTTTTACTGCGCCAAAAAAAATTGAGGTCCGCGAAACCAGCCTGCCTTCGCCAAAAGATGATGAGGTGTTGGTAAGCACCATCTGCTCTGCCATTGGCACAACTGCTGGCGCGGCGGGCGAGATCATCGAGCATGGAAAAACGGGCTATCTGATCGAACCGAATGATTCAACAACGCTTGCAAATCACATCTCGCATCTTGCGTCAGACCGCGATCTGCTCACGGAACTATCCTTCAACGCGCGAAAGCGATATGCTCAACAACCTTCATGGGATGAAACCGCAAGCCAAATCCGCAACTTCCTCCTGGACATGAAATGAACCGACTCATTGGCATCCTGCTCATCGCCATTTCCGCCGCATCGTTCGGGACTCTCGCCATCTTTGGACGATTCGCCTACGAAGACGGCATGGACATCTTCACCATCCTCTTTTTACGCTTCGGAATCTCCGCCGCTTTCATGACCATTATCCTGCTCCTGCGCAAGGAACAATTTCCACGTGGACGCATTCTCGCACAACTCGTCGGCATGGGTGCGCTGGGATACGTCGGGCAGTCTTTTTCGTATCTCACTGCTATTAATTACGCATCCGCAGGATTGGTCGCCTTACTTCTTTATTTATATCCAATCTTCGTCGCCGTACTTTCCACAGTCTTCCTGAACGAAAAACTTACGCGGATTAAAGTCACTGCGCTCATGCTCGCCCTCTTTGGCACAGCCCTCACCGTCGGTCCCGCAGGCGGGCAGATGCCAGGCATCCTGCTTGCCATCTCTGCCGCGCTCATCTATTCCGTTTACATCATCGTCGGCACGAACGTGATGAAGCATGTCTCGGCTGTGCAATCGTCAACAGTGATCTTCGCTTCCGCAGGCATAGTCTATGGGCTGTTGGCCCTCTCAAACGGCGCCCACTTCCCTGTGAGTAACTCTGGCTGGCTCGCCACGTCAGGGATAATCCTGATCTCCACCATCATTCCCGTGGTCACATTTCTGGCAGCGTTGGAGCGGATCGGTCCTACAAACGCGGCCATGCTCTCGACATTGGAGCCAGTCGTCACAGTTTTGCTGGCGGCATGGCTGCTTGGGGAAAGATTAATGCCAATTGTTTTGGTTGGGGGTGGGTTGATCTTAGCCGCAGTTATCCTGTTGACAAAATCGGAATTGAAGAATAACCAATAACTCGTATTACCAGGCAAAAGGCATTACCCCCCGCTGCCAAAAGCTGTGTACTTCCTGCCCCTGTTGAAAAACTTCCACCCGAATCATATATTCCCTCAAGCGAGGTAGCCGTTCCCGCTATGTTTATATTTCCGCTTACAAAGCTTGCAAAAAAACCAACTCCATCTGTTAAGTTTATATTTCCTGCGATATTTAAGTTTCCCGTAATAAACAATATTACTTTTCTTGATCCGAAATTAATGTTTCCCACAGTATTCAAGTTGCCTGTTATTTTATACCATTCATATCCATTGGCATCAGCGGTTACGCCTGACCCGTTTGCTAATTTATTTATATCGTTAAAAACAATATCTTCAGGTATTAAATTTTCAAAATAATCATAATTAAATATCCTACTTAGGGTTGTTGTAGTATTTGCATTCCAAAGTTTTTGCGATATGGTTCCGGGAGCTATACCTATTGAGCCTCCATAGACAGGCACTCCGGGAAATCCTCCGCTTCCAACAGTATCCAGATAATCAGTTGACGGCATTCTGGATATAATATCTCCATTTGTTGTAATATCCCCGTCTTTTACCTGCCACCATGGACCTTGACAGGATTGGGTGTTACAAACTTGACCTTGTACATTTCCACAAGCATTTGTCCTTGTTTGTATCCCTCCTCCGCAACTTGCACTGCAAGCGCTCCAAGCCCCCCAGGCATTGGCATCACAGGTCGGCGCGCAGGCATAAGTAGTAATCCGATCATCACCATACCTGCAAATCTCACCACCATATTCTCTATCCGGTATCATCGTACTGCAACATCCGGTTACTGCTTGGGCTGTACCCGGCTGACCACACCATGCTCCCACTCCTCCATAATCACTTTTACATTCTACATTTAGGACTGTGTCAGTTCTTATATATCCGGGTGCACAATCAACTGCCCTGCCATTACACTCTCCCCGTCTCACCCCTCCCCCACCCCCACTGCCAACAGGACAGCAACCGTTATTACAAACATAATATCCAGCTGCACAGCCAAGACCACACCAACCCCCATTACCTCCTGCTGGATTTGTACAATAGCAAGTCTGTGAAGTGTTCCCAAATTGATCCGTATAAAAATCACATTGCCAATCAGCACATTGACATTGTTGAGCTTTTACAATACTGGCTGAAACAAAAACCAAAGTTAAACATACAGCCACTAAAATAAATATTTTGTATATTAATTTGGACATAATTCTTTAATATTAAAATCAATAAACAAAGGAACGTCATATGCTATCACTTCTCGCGCTGCCTTTTCGTCATCTTTGGCAAAAATTACTTGGGTAAAATCTCCAGCTGTAACCATTTTCGACCAAGATGCAATATCGCTTGTAACTGTGCGGCTGGTCTCATTTACCGAAAATGTCCCACTATTATCTTTCGCCTCTTTATATATTTTGCAGACATTATAAAAAGAGAAAACGGTGTTACTATCTGTTTTATAATATTTAATAACATTATCGGTCCATAAAAAAATTCCGCTACCACCTAATTTATTAGTTGACGCAAAAGTTCCTGAATGAAAATTTTGGGTTTTCCCTTGTGAATAAAACTCAGCCAGTGCCAAGGACTTTTTATTTGCTTGTAAAGTATTGATTGATTTTTTGATATATAGATATTGCCTAAAATTTGTAAAATAAAGAATGAAGCCAAACAGTAAAAATAAAATAAGGATAATTGATAGCAGTATCTTTAGTAAAAGTCTCACATTTTAATTACATCAAAGTAAGGCGGTAAAGTCAATTGCCCGTTATTTGTACGTATCTGCGTCGGTTCTTCTGATTTTTGTTTCCAATATGATACCCAATTCCCCGTCAAGCCTTGTCATGTCGCCCTCAGTTGCAGCTTTGAACCTGTAATCCATGTCGTTAAATTTTGAAAATGTCAAGGCTTCGGTAAGTGGGTCATTGCCATCAAATCCTGATTGACTTACTGCACTATCAACAATAACAGGAAAATACATATCTTGTGTATACGCATTCACATTAAAATCATCTGCCCCTAGCGCTAAACGAGCCACAAAAACCAACCATGGATATTTATCAGGCGTTAACCCTGGTTGGTAATATTGCACAAATGAAGTAAAGTAATCAATAACCTTGCCTTCAGGGGTTGTAAATTTAATTGAGCAGTACACTCCTCTTTCAAATGGTCTTGAGGCGGGGTCGTCGTAATTTGGGGCGGCTATGTCATAAAAAATTTCAGTTCCATAATTTATTAATTTGTTGAACATCAGTTTTGACGGGTCATAATATCTATCCGCTCCATGATATTTTTTAAGGCTCTTTACATACTCAATTACTGGCTGCGCATCACCGTCTGCATTTAGTTCGATTACACAATTTCTAAATTTATATGGGTCTTTTTCAATAGGGAGTTCTGTAATGATCTTCTCTCGAGTTAGTGTTTTACCGTCAAAAACCCAAATCTTATCTTCTGTATCCTTGAATGTTATGGTTTGACCGTTTATTTCAAGCGTTTCTGGGTTTACAGTAAACTCCTGCCCATTGTGGGTAAAGGTCATTGTGCCGTCAGGCAAGGCTTGGATGTCAGGAATGATAGTCATTCCCTCGGGGGTCTGCCTTTCGATTTGACCATCGGCGTTTAGGGTGTAAGTCTCCCCGCCTGCGGCGATTTGGGATTGCAGCTCAACGAACTGCGGGTGCAGGGTCGGCGTGGGGATGGGGGTCGCCGTAGGAGGTGAGGAAGTGACGGTCACTTGTGCGGAGCGTGTGACAGTCACCTCGGATGATTGCTGCGCAGAGCAGGCGGTGATCACTAAAATGGAGAAAATAATTGAAGAAGGAAAAGGTTTTTTCATAGACGCCTCGCTTCCCATTTTTAAATATGGATGGCAATTTATTCGCCCGTCGCCACCACAAAAGCCAGCGCCTGGCCATCCGTATGACTCAAACTAACCGACCAGTTCGACAACCCCAATTGATTCGCAAGCCTTTCCCCCTCCCCATACAAGGTCAAATATGGCGCTTGATTTTCGCCTGATCTGATTTCAATTTCCAGCCAACTGACAATCCCGATGCCACAGCCCAATGCTTTCGCGGCCGCTTCCTTGGCCGCAAACCTTGCCGCAAGCGAGGAAACTCGTCCGCCGCAATCACGCTGTTCCGCTTCTGTAAAAACACGCGCAACAAAACGCTCCCCATGACGCTCGAACGCTTCACGGATTCGGTCAATCTCAATTAAGTCAACGCCTGTTCGCAGAATCATTATCAAAAATTACCAATTACCGATCACGCACTTAGGGTCCCGCCGTTGATATCACAAGCCGCTGCGGGTCAATGTATTTGCGCGCAGTTTCCAATACATCCGCGCGCTTTACAGCGCGTACCAGGTCCGCGTATTTCAAATAGTAATCCAATCCGAGGTCGTAGCGATAAATGTTTAAGATGGCGCTCACAACGCCGCTGTTTGATTCCAAGGATAGCGGCAGGCGTCCAATGTAATTCGCCTGGCTGTCGGCCAGTTCCTGCTTCGTGACGCCATGTTTTACAAAGCGGCGCAGCTCTCGCTCGATCAAATCAATCGCCTTCTTTAAGTTCGCCGGGTTTACCCCCGCATTTACTTCCCAGGTGCCGGGGCCCGTCCCGGAATTCAACGAGGAATAAGCATAATAAGCCAGCCCTGATTTTTCACGCACCACATCGCCAATGCGCCCCATCATACCAAACTGCCCCAACACCGAATTTCCGATCGAGGCGGACATATATTCAGGATCTTTGCGCCGCGGTCCCACCATGCCGATCACAAGGTCAGATTGGGACTTGCCTGCAAGCGTATGATGACGCTTGATCGTTTTCTTAATCGGCCTGTGCGGAGGAAGAGCGTACGCTTCCTGCTGACCTGGAACCTGCCAGCCACCCAGGACTCGTTCCACCTCTTCGACAATTTTCCGGGGGTGGACCGCTCCTACAATGGCAATGACCATGCCCCTCGGTCCAAAATGGAGGCGATGAAATTCCTGCATATCCTTGCGCGTAATGGACTGGATCGTTTGCGGAAACCCGTCACTCGGTCTGGCGTATGGATGCCCGTCAAATAACATTTGATCAAAAGCCATATCCGCCAGCTCGGCGGTATCCTGCGCACGGATCGCAAGACCGGTGAGTAATTGGGCGCGTAATCTTTCGATCTCGCCTTTTGGAAAAGTTGGCGTTTGCAATGATTCGGAAAGTAATTTGAGCAAAAGCGGAAGGTCTTCAACGAGCGAGCGTCCGCCAAAACTTGTGTTGTGCACTCCTGAATCAAAACCCAGGCTGGCGCCGGCCGATTCAAGCTCATTGTAGATCGAGTCGAAACTTCGCATTTGCGTACCGCGCATCAATGAGGATGCGACAAAATCCGCAAGCCCCAATTTCTTATCGCTTTCGAAGATCGCCCCGGCAGGAAGATAACCGCCCATGCTGATGGATGGACTGTTGAAATTGGAACGCACAAGAACACAGAGGCCATTCGAAAGAACAGCCTGATAAATATCACCTGGACCCGGCAAGGATGGCTTTGTAAAAGGTTTTGTCATTTAGCCACCCTTGCCCTTCGGGATATATATGCCAATAACCCGGTTTTTGGGTTGAAAATATTTGCGCGCCACGCGCTGTACATCCTGCGGAGTGACCCTGGCGAGCTTATTCAAATAAGTAGTAAACCAATCATAGGTTGAAAACATGGCTGTGTAACCCATCCAAAATGCCTGGTGGGTGATATCCTCGCTTCCATAAGCGAAGACGGCGCGCGCCTGTTTGACGGCGCGCTTGATTTCATCATTGTTAACCAGCTCATCCTGCAGCTTTTTGATTTCCGCGTCCAATACCGCGATGGCTTCTTCAGGTTTGCGTTTGGGATGAGTGGTGATCGTGATGCGGTAAAGGCCGGGGTCTATCGAGGCATCAGACCAGCCGGAGGCATCCACAGCATAACCTTTATCTATCAGGGCGCGGTAAAGGCGCGACGTTTTATTGGATAATCCGCTTGCGCCATTAAGCAGACTATCCAAAACCTGCAGAGGGAGGTAGTCCGGGTCTGTTGCATTTGGGAAATGATAAGCCAGTTGGACAAAGCAGGTTTCACCCGGGCCTTCCAGGGAAAACCGCAATTCCCCTTTTTGTTCCGGCTCCGGGCGCGCAAGCCGAGGCGGGGCTGCTCCTTTGGGAATACGCTCGAATAATTCCTTAACGCGCTTCAACATGGATCCCGTTTCAAAATCACCGGCAATGGCGAGCACCGCGTTATTGGGGACATAATACCTGCGATAATGTGTGTACAGGTCATCACGGGTGATAGTTCGCAAGTCGGCCATGTCACCGATGATCTCATGGTGATATGAATGCACACGAAAGGCGTACTGTTGAACCGCCTCCCCCAGCCTGAATATCGGCTCGTTCTCACTCCCCTCCCGCTCAGAGATGATGACCGAGCGTTCGGAGGCAACTTCTTTTTCATTAAAGATGCTGTTCCGCATGCGGTCTGCTTCGAGGCGCAGGGCAAGGTCAATTTTATCGGCGGGCATGGTTTCATAATAACGGGTTGAATCATGGGAGGTGGACGCGTTCCAGCGCCCACCTTCGCGTGAAATGGCTTTATCCAGCATGTTCGCTGGAAATTTTTTCGTCCCTTTGAACTGCATGTGTTCGGTCCAGTGTGAGAGGCCTGTTTTGCCGGTCGATTCATCGCGTGAACCAACACGATACCAGAGCCACGAGGAAATGATGGGCGCAGTATGAATCTCTTTGAGCATGACCTGCATGCCGTTTTTCAGGGTGGCTTGTGTGATAGGATTTGCCATTCATCTCCAAAAATTTTGTTATTTTTTCGGCCGGATCGCCTTTGGGTTCGCCGGTCAAAGTGTCTCCCAATGTGAAACGATGCCTAATCTTAGCATAAATATTAACATACATAGAAAATAGGATGCACTTGCCTTGAAAATATTGGCTTGTGATAGATAGTATTTTCAAATATAATGAGACTGCTTTTGACACAAATCGAGGAGGATTTTGAATCATGGAATATCAATATTACGTGGCCGTCATCGGCGCAGGGCCGGCAGGTCTGTTTGGGGCACGCGAACTTGCAACCCAGGGTGTGCGCGTGGCGATTTTTAATCGGGATATTAAGCCCGGTGGACTTGCAGAATACGGCATCTATCCTGAAAAACATACAATGAAAGAGGGGCTGCGCAAACAGTTCCGCCAAACACTTGACCTTGCAAACATTGATTATTTTGGAAATATATATGTTGGCACAAACGGCGACCTGACGCTGGATGAAATTCCCGGGCTCGGTTTCGATGCTGTGCTGGTTACGGCTGGCGCGCAGGGAACGAAATCTCTCGGCTTGCCGGGCGAGGAACTGGAAGGCGTATATCACGCCAAAGATGTGGTTTATTTTTATAATAAACTGCCTCCATTCAGCCAGAAAAAATTCCGCTTTGGAAAACGCTGCGCCATCATTGGCGCGGGGAATGTGATGGTGGATATTGCCCGTCATCTCATCGATGTGCAAAAGGCGGAGGAAGTAACCGCTGTTGTGAGACGCGGCCCCGCCGAAGTAAATTTCAGCAAAGATGAGATGAAACACCTAATTGGCTATCTCGACCTTGGGGAATTTGAAAGGGAAATGGAACGCGTCCGCCCGGCCCTGGATGCGATCCACCAGGACCTGGAAATTGGCCGCCATAAAATATTCGATTCTCTCGCGAAAGCAGACCCAAAGACATCGAATGTAAAATTTCATTTTGATTTCCTCGCCTCCCCCACCGCCATGTACGGTGAGAACGGCGTGCTGACCCAATTGGAAGTGGAGGACAATATCCTGATCGAAAAAGATGGCAAGACCAGCGCCAAAGGCACGGGTGTAAAACGCAGATTGGATGTGGACACGGTCATCTTCGCCATTGGCGATAAAGTGGATGAATCCTTCGGCCTGCCTGCTGAATGGAATGAGTTTGTCAAAAATAAAAATCCGCGCTTCCCCATAGATGGCCTGTCTTTCGAATCTGCCGTGGAAGGTGTGTTCGTCGGCGGCTGGTCCCGCAAAGCCAGCGAGGGCTTGGTCGGGTATGCTCGAAAAGATGGAATCAGCGCAGCAAAAGCCGTCTGGCAATATTTGCAGACCAAACCACCTGCCAATGTAAATTCAGAAGCGCTTGCTGCAAAGATGAAGGAACTCAACAAACCGATCATCACGAAAGATGACATCAAACGGCTTGAAGCAATCGAAGTGGAAGAGGCAAAGAAAAGCGGACTTGAGGAATTCAAATTCACAAGCAACGAAGAAATGCTTCAAGCTATGGGCTTGGCAGAGACAGCGTAGCCTGACCTTACCAGACCTCCGAGTTCTTTGAGAACTCGGAGGTCTGCCATAATTGAGTTTGATTTGATATGAAAACAACACAATATTTTCTCTACACTCGCCAACGTCCTGACCGCGCATTCATCTTTTACGGATTATCCTGCTTGAAGACGGTGAGACGGTTCACAATGTCTTTTTTGACCGGAACTTTAAGGAGTAAACCATGAGAACTGATTACCTTACACAATGGCAACAGAAGGTTGCTGAATGCTAACCGGTTTGAGACGGAGATTCGATAAAGTAGCTCGAAACGCAGGCAAAGCGTGAATGGCGGTGGCTACAGAACGTTTGAGCCAA
>VGNE01000062.1 GCA_016866215.1 Chloroflexota bacterium
GGGGGTAGGGGCGACGATTGTACATCGTGTCCTCACCAGCCTGTTTGTAGATCGAGGCGTAAAGATTGACCGCACCTATCAACTCAACTTCGGCGGCAATACCGATTTCCTCAACATGCTCGAACGTGAACGTCTCGAAAGCAAAAAGATCTCCAAAACCAACGCCGTCACCAGCATGATCCCTTATAAGATTGATCCAGGCAGTGTGCATGTTGGTCCAAGCGACCACGTCCCCTGGCTGACAGACCGCAAGTGGTGTTATATCCGCATGGAAGGCACAACCTTTGGCAACGTCCCGCTCAATTTGGAACTCAAACTCGAAGTGTGGGACAGCCCCAATTCTGCCGGCGTCATCATTGACGCCGTGCGCTGTGCCAAGATCGCGCTTGACCGCGAACTCGCAGGCCCCATCGTTGGCCCGTCATCCTATTTCTTCAAGGCCCCTCCCAAACAATTCAAGGATGAGATCGCCCATCAAAAAGTGGAGGATTTTATTGCAGGGAGAAGTGACGAGTAGGCAGTGATCAGTAACCAGTGTGTGGGACGTTTGCAAAAAGCAGACGTCCCATTTTTTCAGGTAGAATTCAGCCCATGAAATCCGATTACGAATTACGAATTACGCAGCACAAATCTCGATTAGGAAATCGCTTCTTTCTTAACCTAAGCCTGCTTGCCCTGCTGTTGGCAGGCTGCCTGCCCAAGCCCGCCGTCATCGACCCAGCCATCATACAAACAACTGCGTTTGAAACTGCCCTCGCACAGATCAGCCTCCCTACTAAAACACAATTGCCAACCGAACCACCCGTTCCAACCGCAACCCTTCCACGCACACCGCCAGCATTACCTGGGACTTATCAAACCTCCATTTTGAAATCGCACGACATCCCGCGCACGTACATAGCGGATACATGCGAATATTTACAAAACAAATGGAACCCAAACAACTCCGCCCCGGGGACGGTGGTGATGACCATTATGATACATCGCATTGATAAAGATGCCACCACATCCGATTTTGGAAGTTTAACGATTGCAGGCAAAGACCTAAAACAATTAATGAATGATCTGCATGATGCTGGCTTTCAAGCAATTAATATGCAGCAAATGACGGATTTTATGTATAGCAATGCAAGAATACCCCAGCTCTCTGTTTTATTAATTGTAGATGATCGCGCAGGAAGCTCTTCAAAGTATAACGACCATTTCCGAGCCTATTATGAAAAATGGGGTTGGCCTGTGATTAATGCATATATCGGGATGGATGAAAGGCCCGATCTTTGGGCAGAACATGCCGTGCTCTCTGCTGAAGGGTGGGTGGATTTTCAAGCTCATGGGTACATTCATAACATCCCTATTAGCGAAGGCTCAACAGATGAGTTTATTATGTCTGAAATGGGCGGCGTAATCTCAACTTTTCAAAAATACTTCAACAAAACACCCATTGCCTACATCTGGCCTGGCGGTGGATTCACCAAACGTGCAGTGGAACTCGGCATACAACTCGGCTACAAACTCGGCTTCACCGTCAACCCACGCGGACCAGTCATGTATAACTGGATTCCGCAGGCCGATGCATACAATGAAGATAATCCATACGCAATTCCTGAAACGCCCGCCGGAAACCCCTTAATGACCCTCCCACGTTATACAGACATTGACGCACGCGGCCGTATTGATGAAGTCCGCGTGATCGCACAGGAAGCCGCGCAATACGCAGAGCAGAACAAAGCCAGCGAGCTCGAATATTTTGATATTGTCTGCGCGCCCACATACGGGCCGATCCCGTCCACACCATAGACGAAAATAAAAAAATCCGCAAATAAGCAGGGTGACAAGACTTTCAGTTGCCCTGCTTTTCATTGCCTGAAATTAGTTTACAATGTAATACCTATGAATAAGCAGACTGACTCAATTAAACCCATCCTTTACCGATTCACCCTCATCGTATTAATAGTATTTGTCCTGGTTTCCTGCGAGCCATTCTCATCGCATCCCGCTATTCAAACAGAAGCACCATTACTAACGGGCGCCACTCTCGCAGAAATGCCCGAGGCCACAACTGTCACATCGCCCGCTCTCCCGCCAACATTTGAAACCACATTATTAAATCCGTTGGATACGCCGCGAACCTACCTGTATGAAACCTGCCGGTTTTTACGAAACAAGTGGAAACCAGATAACGCCAAACCTGGCACGGTGGTGATGATTATCATATTCGGCAAAATACAAGCCGGTCCTGTGACAACTCCAAACGGAATTAATGTTTGGGATTTCACGAAAATAATGCAGGAACTCAAATTCCAGGGCTTTGAAGCCATTAGCATGAGGGAGTTCCTTTTTTTCATCGAACGAAATGCAGAAATTCCTCCGCGTTCGGTATTGATCATACAGGACGGCAATTTCGAGGAAGAATATTTTCACAGGTATTACCGCGAATTTTGGGAAAACTGGGGGTGGCCGGTCGTCAACGGCTGGCAGAGTAATATCGAAACCCCCGAAACACTGTCGCAGGAAAATATCAACATGGAGAACGAAGGCTGGGTAGACCATCAAGCCTATGGAGTTATGCCAGACACAAAATTATCCGATGAATCTGCCAAGACTGTCATTGCGCGCGAACTACAAGGCTCACTAGCTGGTTTTGCTGATATATACGGAAAGACCCCCATAGCATTTATCTGGCCCAACGGCGGCATTGGCCTGCGTCCGGTGACAGCGGCGCGCCTGCTCGGCTATCAACTCGGCTTCACGGCTAACTCACGCGGACCGGTTATGTATAACTGGATTCCACTCTCAGATAAAATAGATTCCGAACGCCCAGAGTATATTCCGGAAGTTAATATCAATGATCCACTAATGACTCTGCCGCGTTACTCATCAGATCAAGCCTATAATGCAATTGACCAGGTACGCGCAATTGGTGATGAAGCCTCAGCCTACGCGCAAGCCAATAAAGAGATGGAACACGAATACTACGAAGTTGTTTGCAGTGAAACATACGGCCCCATGCCGACCCCATAACCTTTCAGGAGATTCCAAATGACCAAGTGTATCTTTTGCAAGATCATCACTGGTGAAATCCCCAGCGCAAATGTATATCGCGACGAGCAGGTGACCGCCTTCCGTGATATCAACCCCGCCGCGCCCACCCATATTCTCATCCTGCCAAACAAGCACATTGACTCGGTCAATGTGCTGATTGACGACGACGAACAACTCATCGGCCATTTATTCACAACCGCAAAGAATATCGCCGCGCAGGAAGGCATTGCCGAAGGCGGTTATCGTCTCATCATGAACACCGGCGCAGGTGCAGGCCAAACGATCTTTCATATCCACCTTCACCTTTTAGGCGGCGCGCCGATGAAACACCCAATGGGATAAACAAAATGCCTGAACGAGATATTTATCTGCTTTCCGCGCGCGCTCTCAGCCCCGAAACCATTGCCGTCGCGTTTGCAAAAACATCGCGCGCGCCAGAATCCTTTCGTGAGATCGCCGCAGAATTAAGTGACGAAAAATCCGCGCAGTTCCATGAGAAATGGGTCGTCGGCTATGGGCATGCCTCCGTTGCTGAACATGCGGTTTTGCATATTGCCTTTGAAAATGTTTCGCGCGTCGCCATTGAAACCATCGAAAGCAGCCGCCTTGCTTCCTACACTGAAAAATCCACGCGCTATCAAAAGTGGGGACAAGACGATTTCACGATTCCTCCCGAACTTGAGGGGCATCCACTGCGCGACGAATTTATCCAAACCGTTCGCCTCCTTTTCTCGACCTATGCTGAATCGCTCGACCCTGTCAAGGATCTCATCCTCGGCAGATCCCCGCACCGCGAAAACGAATCGGATGAAGCCTACGACCGCCGTATCCGCTCGCAATACGTGGACAGCTGTCGCTTCATCCTGCCGGCCGCCGCCAACGCCAACGTCGGCGTGACAGCCAACGCGCGCGTGATCGAAATGATGATCCGCAAGATGCTCTCACATCGGCTCGGCGAAGTTCGTCAGATCGGCGAAAAAACAAAGGAAGTGGCAAAATCTGAAACACCGACTTTGGTCAAGTATGCGGATGTCGTTCCTTATTTGGTTGAGACATTCAAGGAGATTGGGGAATTGGAGATCGGTAATTTGGATATCGTCAATCGTCAATCGGACTGGTGTAAATTAATTGACTGCGACAAAAACGGGGAAAAGAAAGTTCTCGCCGCCGCTTTGTATCGCTTCAATGAAATGCCCTTTACAGATGCATTCGCCTACGTCAAATCACTGAAGAAAAAAGAACGCGCCGCCCTCGCAGATACAATCCTCGTAAAATTAGGTAGATTTGATGTGCCCATGCGAGAACTGGAATATTGTAACTATACCTTCGACCTCGTCATGGATCAGGGCGCGTACGCCGAGTTCAAGCGTCACCGCATGATGACCCAGACGCCGCAAAGACTTTCCACGCGGCTTGGGTATACGATCCCGCGTCTCGTAACAGAATCAGGCTTCGGGTCCAGATATGAAGCAGCGATGGAATCCGCGATCAAGACTTATGAAAAATTATATGTGTTCAATCCAGATGTTGCACAATACATTGTCCCCAATGGATTCAATCGCCGTGTGCTGGCCCAGTTCAATTTACGTGAAGCCTTTGCCTTCTGTCAATTACGCACGGCGGCAAACGCACATTATTCGATCCGAAGGGTGGCGCAAAAAATGCACGAGGAAATTTCCCGCGTGCATCCATTGTTGACGAAATATATGAAATTGCGCGATGAGCCCTGGCAGCAGGTGGAAGAAAATTATTTTACGAAAATCTAACCCCTCACCCTAACCCTCTCCCAAAGGGAGAGGGGACTCCCTTCCCCTTTCGGGGGAAGGGTTGGGGATGAGGGCAAATCAATCCTCTTCTTCTTCCTTTTTCACCTCAAAGATCATATCAATCGTTTCCATAATCTCTGGAGTGATCTTATCCACTACCTCAGAGGCTTTCATATTTTCATGCACTTGCTCCACACGGCTTGCGCCAGTAATAACCGTACTCACGAATGGATTCTTCAAACACCAGGCTAGTGCAAGTTGTGAAAGAGTGCAGCCGAGTTCTTTTGCAATCGGCTCCAACGCAATGACCTTGGCGAGTTTTTGTTCGTCCGTCAATTTATCCTTAAGCCATTCATAACCTTTCAGTGCGCCGCGGCTATCCTTCGGAATACCTTTATTATATTTTCCGGAAAGCAAGCCCGAAGCCAGCGGACTCCAGATCGTCGAGCCATAGTTATATTCTTTGTAGAAACGGGTGTAATCGCCTTCCATGCGCTTACGCTCAAACATGTTGTATTGCGGCTGTTCCACAACCGGCTTGTGCAGGTGATGACGCTCTGCGATCTCAATGGCTTGAACAATCTCAGAAGCCGACCATTCAGATGTGCCCCAATACAAAGCCTGTCCCCATTCAATGATATTGTGCATTGCCCAAACGGTCTCTTCAATGGGAGTCGTTGGGTCGTGGCGGTGACAGTAGATCAAATCCACATACTCCAATTGCAGGCGTTCAAGCGAAGCCTGGATACCTTCAATGAGACGCTTCCGATTAAGTGTATTTTTCTCATTGATACCATTGTTCAGACCCCAATAGAATTTTGTGGAGATCAAATAACTTCCGCGGCGCCACTTTAACTGCTTAAGCGCCTCGCCCATCACTGTTTCCGATTTGCCGCCTGCGTACACTTCAGCGTTATCAAAAAAATTAACACCAGCCTCATAGGCCGCAGACATCATATCCACGGCCAGTTTTACGTCCGCCTGGTTATGAAAAGTAACCCATGACCCAAAAGATAACTCGCTTACTTGAATTCCTGTCTTGCCTAAATGACGATATTTCATGATGCCTCCAGAGAATTTTTGTTTAATTCTGGAGTCGGATGGCGCTAAAGCGCCACTGTCCGTTGCAACAGCGAGCTGTTGCACTCCAGAGTTACACCTTACTGATTATAATCACCGAATGCGTAATTCCTTATTGCTTTTGATCTTTCTGACGACTGCCTGTGCGCCGACCCCCTCACAAAGCGCCTTCGACATTTCACCTGAAGCGTACTTCACATCCACGCCCAGCCTCACACCCACACCCAATGTGATCGTGATTGCAGAGACGCCGCTGCCAACCGCCACACCATTCATCTATATCGTTGAGGCGGGCGATACGCTCAGCGAGATCGCCGGGAAATTCAAAATCTCACAGGATGACCTAAGAGCGGCAAATCCAGATGTCAGCCCAAACAGCATGTCCATCGGGATGACGCTTCTCATCCCGGACAATTCCTCCACGAAAACAGAGGTCTCAACTCTCACGCCCGTGCCTGCTCCCATTACCCAAACGGTCTGCCATCCTTCAGCGGACAATGGCTTATGGTGTTTTGCGTTGATTCAAAATAACACGCCTGATATTCTTGAAAACGTCTCCGCGCAAATTACGTTGATGGATCAAAATAATAATGGTATCGCAAGTCAAACCGCATTCATGTTGTTAGACATTCTCCCGCCAAATTCATCCTTGCCGGTATATGTGTTTTTTCCAAATACATCTGCCGCGTTGAGTATCAATCCGCAAGCCCAATTGCTGAGTGCGATTCAATTGAATTCCAATACCGCTCGTTATCTTCCTGCAATGTTAAACAACACCATCTCCCAAATTAACTGGGACGGCAAAACCGCGCAGCTCAGCGGACAAATTTACCTGCCCGCAGAATCTCAAGCCGCAACCACAATTTGGGTCGCGGCTGTGGCATTTGATAAGGATGGTCGGGTCGTTGGAATCAAACGCTGGGAGGGCGGAGCGATCCAGCCGGGGGCGAGTATCAACTTCAATTTTTCAATAGCAAGCCTCGGGTCTGCGATTGAGGCGATGGAATTTATCGGGCAAGCCAATCCATAGCTGATGTTTTGTGCATCAATGAAGAGGTTTTACAGCCCATCCTTCATATGATCTTTAGAGTTTTGATTACGGACAATAACTCCCACGACAAACACCCCGATAATCAATAACAACATCAGGCAAAAGCACAGCATGGAAATGGTTAAGCTGAGCGGCGGTCCGCCTGGGTTGAGTTGTGCCGGCAGCCGAGCAGGTGTGGGGGTAGCCAGCAGATTTGCATTTGAAATGCGCGCTTCCAGGGGAATAAAAGATGGCTGGGCAGAAACGCCTTGAAATGCCAGCGTGGATATGATTCCGGTCAACACTAAAGTGAGGATAGTCAATTGGGTTCGCATCAAAAAATTCTCCGTCAATGCGGGCAACTATATCACCAAAAGAAAAGCGTGTCTCGACTGGGTTTCGACAGGCTCAACCTACCAGCTCGACAACCATCATATTGCAAATAGGATAAATTCAGGAGATTTTAGTGACATCCATCCACCCGCAAAACTCAGCGTCATTTAATGTCGTCATGTAAAATGGATATTGTTTGTAACATTTCACACTTTGTAATCATAAAGCATCTCGATGAACTTTTTTGGAGGAAGACATGAAGGTGAACAAATTCTTTATCGGCGGGGGACTTATTCTGGCCGCGGTGGTCTATCTTATCGCTTCATCAACACAGGCAAGCGCAGAATATTTCATGACCGTGGATGAGTTAAAAGCTGACGGCGCTTCAGCCGTTGGAAAAAGCCTGCGTCTTTCCGGAGCGGTGATCGGTGACACGATCCAATATGATGCAGAGACGCTTAATCTTACATTTGAGGTCGCGCATGTCTCTGGCGATAATAATGAAATTGAAGCGCAAGGCGGTCTGGCTGAAGTGCTTTATCAAGCCGTGAATGACCCGTCCCGCCAGCGTGTGTCTGTCGTTTATGTGGGCCCTAAACCAGATTTGCTGCGCGGCGAGGCGCAAGCCATCATGACAGGCAAGATCGGCGCGGATGGTATCTTCCATGCCGATGAACTTTTACTCAAATGTCCCACCCGGTATGAAGAAGCGGTGCCAGAACAAGCCGCAACAAATTAGTTTGGTAGTTTTGGTGGTTTGGTAGTAATACATCAAATTCCATGCGACCACCCATATAACTATCCAACTACCCAACTATCTAACTACCCAAGGATTCCCTTATGTTTGCAGAATTTGGATATGGCGTTTTAGTGGTAAGTTTTATTGTCGCGATCTATAGCGGCGTTACGGCGGTTTATGGCGCGGCCAACAAATCCCCTGCACTTGTGGAAAGTGCGCGGCGTGCCATGTTACTCACATTCCCGCTAATTTCTCTTTCAGCGGCAGTGCTGATCTACCTGCTGATAAACAATCACTTTGAAGTCGCTTTCGTCTATGAAGTGACCAGCCGCAGTATGCCAACTTATCTCAAAATTACAGCCTGGTGGGGCGGACAAGCCGGCTCGCTGGTGTTCTGGTCCTGGCTTCTGGCGGTCTTCACATCAGCAGTCACCTTGCGAAAATGGGATCGTGATATTGAGTTCCTGCCCTGGGTGATCACAGTCTCAGCCGTGACGCTCATATTCTTCCTCGGCATGTCCGTCTTTTTCGAAAATCCCTTCACACGCTTCTGGCTCGTTGGCGGGAACGTTGAACCAAGTATGTTCGCTCCCGCAAATGCGACGGTGTTCACGCCGCAGGATGGGCAGGGATTGAATCCGCTTCTGCGCCACCCGGGTATGGTCATTCATCCGCCCTTGCTTTATCTTGGCTTCGTCTCTTTCGTTATTCCTTACGCCTTCGCAATGGCGGCGCTCATCACCGGCCGCACGGATGACCGCTGGATTCGCATTTCCCGGCGCTGGTCTTTATGGGCCTGGTTATTCCTCTCTTTTGGCCTTGTGCTAGGCGGACGCTGGGCTTATGACGTTTTGGGCTGGGGCGGCTACTGGGGTTGGGATCCAGTTGAGATTGCAGCCTTCATGCCCTGGTTGACCGGCACAGCATTTTTGCACTCCGTCATGATCCAGGAAAAACGCGGTTTACTCAAACACTGGAACATGATCCTCGTTATTCTCACCTATGCGTTGGTCATCTTTGGCACCTTCCTGACCCGCTCCGGTGTGCTTTCATCTGTCCACGCTTTCGCGAACAGCCCGATCGGTCCCTTCTTCATGGGCTATGTGACGTTGACCCTGGTTGTATCTGTGGCGCTCGTAATTTGGCGCTGGCCCATTCTGCGCAGCGAAACGGAAATGAAGTCCATGCTTTCTCGCGAGGCATTATTCCTGCTCAATAACCTGCTTTTCATGAGCATTCTGGTAGTATGCTTCTGGGGTGTGATCTTCCCGCTCATCTCAGAATTATTCACGGGTCAAAAAGTGACCGTCGGCCCGCCTTTTTATGAACGCGCCACTGCCCCGCTCTTCTCGGCATTGCTCTTCCTGATGGCAATCGCGCCGCTTTCAGCATGGGGACATTCCACAATCCAGACGCTAGGACGCGCGATCTGGAAATCTGCAATTGCCGCGCTGGTTGTGACTGTGACACTGTTCTTCACTTACACACAAATCCCGGGTGCATTGATTGGCTTCTTCCTGGTTGCGCTGGCGCTGTTCGCTACTTTGCATGAGTTTTGGCGCGGCGCGCGGGCAAGGCAGAAAGCCCAGAATGAGAATTTCTTCACCGCTATCTCACGGCTGATGGGACGCAACCGCCGCCGCTATGGCGGGTACATCATCCACATCAGCATGGCCTTGATGGCCATTGGCATTCTTGGCATCGAGATCTTCCAAAAAGAAACGCAAGGCACGCTCTCACAAGGCGAACAATTGAATATTGCAGGCTATGCCATTGAATACCGCGAACTCGCTTCCTGGGACAGCCAGGGCGAAGGTGTGAATTACACCCGCGCAGTTTTGGATGTATACGAAAACGGCATTTACCTCGGCCAGCTCAACCCGCGCATTGACTATTACTTTGACTCCCAGCAAAACATGACCATCCCCGGCCTGCGCTCGACCTTAAGAGATGATCTCTACGTCCTGCTGGTGGATTGGCAGCCTGTTTCAAACCTCGGCGCGACATTCAAAGTGTATGTCAACCCATTGGTGAACTGGCTATGGATCGGCAGTTTACTCTTCCTCTTTGGCATCATTTTTGCCGCCTGGCCCGAGCCTGACGAGGCAGAGGAACCAGCACGAGTTGCCAGAAGCGTAAGTCAAACCAGCGCAGCGGATTAATGCATAATTCGTGATCCGTAAAGAGATAATCTTATGAATATTACTTTCAATAAAAAGCCATTAATTACGTATTACGCATTACGGGTTACGTATTTCGCATTACTTCTTATCGCGCTCACCTTCACTACTACAACCGCCTTCGCGCAGGACAATCTCCCCACTGATGATGAAGTGAACGCAATTGCCCAGCAGTTGTATTGTCCCGTTTGTGAAAACACCCCGCTCGACGTATGCCCAACGGAAGCCTGCCGTCAGTGGCGCGAACTGATCCGCCTGCAACTTTCACAAGGGATGACAGAGGCGGAAATCAAACAATACTTTGTGGATAACTACGGCGCGCGCGTGCTTGCTGAACCTCCGCGCACAGGCTTGAACTGGCTGGTTTATATCCTGCCACCTGCCATCATCCTTTTAGGGTCGTTCTTCCTCTTTCGCTCTTTTCAAGAGTGGACAAGGCCTAAAGTCGCCTCAGCAGACACGGGCGGAGGCCGAAGCGAAGCGTCCTCTCCGGAAAAGGATGATTATGTTGCCCGCCTCGAAGAAGAGTTGAAGAATAGAAAATAAATCAATCACACAGACCTGACAGGTTTTCAAAGGAGTCTGTTAATCGCAACGGTAGTGCGGAAACCTGTCAGGTCTTTTTGGGAGAAACATCATGACTGAAACAATCCCTCAAAAGCGCGGCGTGCCGCTCTGGGCTCAGATTATCATCTGGTTATTTATCGTCGGCCTGCTCGCGCTGGTCGGCGTGATCCTCAGCAAACGCCAGCAAGGGACGGTACAGCCGGGCGATGTGATTCCCGATTTTACATTGCCATTATTCAGCGGTTATGAATATGAAGGCAGGAGCGAAGTACAGCTTTCGGATTTTCAAGGCAAGGTTGTGGTGCTGAATTTCTGGGCTTCATGGTGCAAACCCTGTGAACAGGAAGCCGCCGAACTCGAGGAAGCGTGGAAGTTTTACGAGCCGGGCGGCGAGGTTATTTTCCTCGGCGCAGATTACGTGGACACTGAACCCGAAGCGCGCACATATCTGAAAAAATTTGGCATCACCTATCCCAACGGCCCCGACATGGGCACAAAGATCTCTCAATTGTTTCGCATTCGCGGCGTGCCTGAAACGTATTTTATAGACCAGAAAGGCGTCCTGTATTATGTGAAGGTCGGGCCTTTCCTTTCGGTAAATGAAATCAAATCCCTCATTGCACAAAAAAACCCTTAAGGCGGATACATGGAATTAGGCTCACTTTTTCTGGTACTGGCTGTGATCGTGATCGTCGGCGTCTATTTATATGCACCGTTCACCATAAGTGCACGACGCACACGCGCGCCGCATTCGCGTGAAACCCATCAAGTCTCTGTTTTGAGAGCAGAACGCGACCGCGTGATCAACTCTCTGCAGGAACTTGATTTTGATTTCAAACTTGGCAAAATCCCCGCGGAGGATTATCCCCAGCATCGCGCCGCGCTTCTGCAAAAAGGCGCGGAAATTCTTCGCAAACTTGATGAACTCGCACCGGGTTCATCCTCCGCAACTGCTGCCGAAGCGCGTATTGAAAAAGCCGCAGCCGCAAAACTCGGAGACTCTTCCGAGCAAGCCTGGCAGTTCAACGATGATGAACTCGAATCCATGATCGCAGCACGGCGCAAGGAACACAAAAGCAAATCGGCTGGCTTCTGCCCGAAATGCGGCCAGCCTGTTTTGGTCACTGATAAATTCTGCCCCTCCTGCGGGAAGGCTTTAAGTACTGCGTAATTCGTAAAACGTAATTTACGCATTACGAATTACGCATTCACTGAGGAACTCATGAAACTACGTCACATCATTATTTTAGTGATCAGCGCAACCCTGCTCGCCGCCTGCAACATGACGCTTGCGGCAGATGTCACTCCCCCGCCCGGCTATGTTGCCCCCACCCCAGCCCCCACGCTGGGGCCGCTTTATCCTGCCAGCGCTCCAGACATTGAAAATGGCGCAGCAATCTATGTGGAAAAATGCATGCCCTGCCACGGCAGTACAGGTCTCGGCGATGGCCCTGACGGCAAACAATTGCCCGTGACTGTGGCGGCTTTTGCCCTGCCCGAAACCGCGAGCATCGCCTCACCCGCAAAATGGTACATCACCGTCACACAAGGCAACCTCGACCGTTTCATGCCTCCATTTGCCAGCCTGAACGCACAACAACGCTGGGACGTGGTCGCATATGCGCTCACATTGCACGTTACTGAAAAGGATTTGCAAAGAGGCAAGGAGTTGTACGAGACAGTGTGCGGTGATTGCCCCACCGAAATATTCCGCAACCAGGAATGGATGTCCTCGCTTTCCAACATGGAACTCGCACAATTGCTCCACGATGGGACTCCCGACTTCCCCGCGCTGGAATCCAAAATGACCGAGGGTGGATTTACCGAACTCGCCGCATACGTCCGCACATTGAGCTTCGCGTCTCCCACCGCGCCGGTGGCTGAATCTGTCACGGAGCCTCCCGCCACCGCTGTAGCAGGGACTCCGTCAGCCGAGGCAACGCCTCTCGATGCCACAGCCCAGGCATTGGTCACGCCCGAAGCGACTGTGACCGGTGAACCTGTCGCCGCCAGCGCGGGCAAGGTCAGCGGTGTCATTGAAAATCGTTCGGGCGTAGAATTCCCAACCGATCTAAAGATTATCTTGCGCGGTTATGACCACGGCAGTGACCCAAGCGCAGGACCGCAGGAAATTGTCAACCTCGAAGCAACTGTCAATGCAGACGGGACTTATATTTTCGAAACTGAACTCGTTGAAAGCCGGATTTACCTGACAGAACTTGAAGTAGACGGCTTGAGTTATCAATCTGAATATGCGGTTGTGCCAGCCGAAGCTGCCGAATTGGTTCTGCCAACCATTGTCGTTTATGCCGCCACAGAGGATTTCTCCGCTTTGAGAATTGATTCGGTTCAAATTTTCTTTGACTTTGCAAATGCCGATATCGCGCAGATCTTCGCGGTGTATTCCATCGTCAACACAAGCGATAAAACCATCATCATCGAGATGGGCGATAAACAAGTTGTGCCTTTCATCGCATCCCCCGACGGCGCAGAAGGACTTGGCTACGAAGCTACGCAGAATAGCGCGCCCTTCGTGCCAACTGCAAACGGCTTTGCCATGCCGCCCAGCGAAACACCTTACGGACTGATCGCGTTCGCGTCCCTTCCGAAGACAAAAGAGATCGCTATCTCACAACCCGCGCGCCTGCCCATTGGCGGCATCACCTTGTACCTGCCTGAAGGCATGGACGCAGAAGGCAAGACACTAACCGATCAAGGGCTGCAGGCGTTGGAGACCATGAACTTCCACGTTTACTCAGCCAGCGGTTTGAAGAAAGATGAGAGCATTGATTTCACAATCACAGGCAAACCGGAGACGACAGCCGTCAACCCCGATATCACCCAAAACAAAACGCTGTTGATCGGCGTCGGCGCGTTCGGACTGGCGCTTATCCTTGCCGGCGTGTGGATGTACATGCGCGACAGGAATAAAGAGGAGGAGATTGAAGCGCAAGAGTCTGAATTTGGCGACACTCAATCCATCATGGATGCCATCATCGCACTCGACGATCTGCACCGCGCCGGCAAACTCTCAGACCTGGCCTACAAACAACGACGCGAGGAATTGAAGAACGCGTTGAAGAGAAAGGCGTAATAATGCGTAATCCGTAATGCGTAAAAAACGAATTACGGATTACGCATCACGTTTTACGCATTACGGATTATCAATGATCGAAGTCAAAAAACTCGTCAAACGCTTTGGGCTTAAAACCATCCTGCGCGGAGTGGATTTTTCCGTTGAGCCTGGTGAATTTGTGGCCTTGCTAGGTCCAAATGGTTCCGGCAAAACCACCTTCCTGCGGATTTTGGCTTCCCTCTCGCGCGCGTCCATGGGAAGTGTGAATGTGGCAGGATATTCCCTCCCAAATGAATCTGCCCAGGTCCGCGCCAAATTGGGCGTGGTTACGCACATGCCCTTGTTATATCCCGACCTGACTGCGGAAGAAAATTTACAATTCTACGCCCGCATGTATGGCATCACCAATCACCAATCTCGGATTACTCAAGTTTTAGAGATGGTCGGGCTTGAATATCGCCGCAAAGACCTTGTCCGTACGTTTTCACGCGGTATGCAGCAACGACTCGCAATTGGCAGAGCGGTCATCCACGACCCTGAAGTGATCTTGTTTGATGAGCCATATACAGGTTTGGATCAGGATGCCTCCGAAATGCTGGATGATGTGCTGCGCACTGTTACCGCAACCGGCCGCACCGTGGTCATGACCTCGCACGACCTCGCCCGCGCCGAAGACCTCGCCACCCGCTTCGACATTCTTTCGCGCGGTGTGATTACGGCGACTGCCACACAAAAAGAATTAAAGAAAACAAATTTACTCACGTTTTATAAACAGGCAATGGTGGAATAATTATGGCGACCAAATCAAAGATGATCGGAAACAGAAAACTGAAGGTAGGAGGTAGAAAATCTTCTGCCTTCCGCTTTCCGCCATCTGCCGCTCCGCGTTTCCTCGCCAAGCCGACATTCTTCAAAGCAACCATGGCAATCGTCCAAAAAGACCTCGCCGCGGAGTTTCGCTCTCGCGAATTACTTTCCGCCATGCTGGTCTTTTCAATGCTGGTTATCCTGATCTTTAACTTTGCACTTGAATTGGATATTAAAGTGCGCCAATCCGTCACCGCCGGCGTCTTGTGGACAACCTTCGCCTTCGCTGGCACTCTCGGCTTGAACCGCTCCATGGCCGTGGAAAAAGACCGCGGCTGTCTGGATGGTCTCCTGCTCGCGCCCGTTGATCGCTCTGCCATCTTCTTTGGAAAAGCCATCAGCAACCTGGCTTTCATGCTTATTGTGGAAGCGATTGTCCTGCCGCTGTATGCCCTGCTGTATAACGAAGTCCGCATCTTTCAACCTGCTTTTCTCGGCGTGATTTTACTTGGCTCGATTGGTTATATTGCCGTCGGCACTTTGCTTTCTGCCATGTCCGTGCAAACCCGCACGCGGGATGTATTGCTCCCGATTCTGCTTTTCCCTGTGGCTATCCCTGTCCTTTTAGCTTCCGTCAAAGCTAGTGGTGGATTATTAAACAACGCAACCTTTGCAGAGATCCTCACACCGCTCAACCTGCTCATCGTCTACGACGTAATCTTCATCGCTGTCGCTTTCATGGTGTTTGATTTTGTCGTTGAGGAATGAATACGAGTCAGCGAGTCAACAAATCAGCGAGTTGAAAATCTCAATTCGTAAATCGGGTCTCGATACGCCCTCTAAGAACATTCGGGCTACTCGACCATCAATCGTAAATTATTATAAAGGAGTTCGTCCAATGCAATCCAAACCAATCGTACTCTCAATTCTGGATGTTGTTTCCATCATCGTGCTCGGCGTTGCTGCCTACTTGGCGCTCGTCTTCGCTCCCACTGAACTTGTCATGGGAGATGTACAGCGCGTCTTCTATTTCCATGTCGGCACGGCCTGGGTCGGGTTGCTCGGCTTTATCCTCGCAGCGATTGCAGGCATTGCCTACCTGACCACCAAGGACATGAAATGGGACCGCTTCGAAGTTGCTGCGGTCGAAGTCAGCACCATGTTCTTCTTCATCACTATTGTGCTCGGCTCCATTTGGGCACGCCCCGTCTGGAACACCTGGTGGACCTGGGATCCCCGCCTTACCACGGCCGCAGTGACTGAGCTGATCTACATCGCCTATTTTATGCTGCGCCAGGGTATCGAAGATCCCGAAAAACGAGCACGCTTCGGAGCAGTTTATACACTGCTAGGCGGTCTCAGCGCACCAATCACCTTCATGGTCATCCGCCTCTTCCGCACGATTCATCCCGTCGTCATCGGCAGCCAAAGCGCCGAAGCACAGGGCGGTTTCAGCATGACAACCGATATGCGCACTGCCTTCTTCTTCTCCCTCTTCGCCTTCACCATTATCTTCATTGACCTGATCTGGCATCGCATCCGTCTTGGCCGCTTGCAGGACAAGGTCGAAGAACTCAAACTCAACCTCTCATTGTAATTGGAGCATAAAATGGAAATCACTCCCGATACTTCAGGCTACATGATCGCGGGCTATATCATCACTTTCCTGACCATGTGCATATATGTTTTTAGTATTTACCGGCGCAACAAGAACCTCAAGCAGGATCTTGAAACTCTCAAGTCTCTTGATACGAAAAAAACCAAAAAGAAATAAACCATTTGAAAAGAAGTCCGCGTATAATCAAGGCGGGCTCTTTTTTAAATGCAAAGACCTCACTGGACGGTTGGACTGATCTCGATCATGGCCGCCATCTCAAACATGGCGTTCACACTTGACCGCGTGCCTGCTCCTGCTCCCAATCCACCGCCTGGCCCGGATCGATATTCCGTCATCACCGTGGAATATACTTCCTACGAATGGTATGTTGTGACCTGGGACGGGGATAATGTCGTATGCTCAGTGAATACCGACCACGAAAGTCCCCCGCTGCCGGAAGAAATTTATAGAGACTGCGGGGAAAAGATCTATAAAAAATGGATTTCTCAACCACCATGCAACGTAAACGATATGGAAAATTGCACTGGCTATTATACTTTCCTTATAAACAGCACAAAAAAGGAAAAAGAGATATCCATGCAGCTCGCGCCAGCCAGCGCTTGGATCTCGCTTGAAGATTGTGAGCCGATATTAAGCAAATCCACCAATATCTGCGAAACAAAACCAACACTCGTCATCAGCGGCCAGGAACCTTTGCCAAATGAATCCATCATCCGCATCGAGGGCACATACGACGGCGAGCCATTTTCTTGTGATGATGCAGACGTTTGCAAATTCCGCATCCCCGAAACAGACGAAGATGGTGCGGCTGTTGAATTCTGGTCATATTCATCGTATGGAGATAGCAGTCTTGTTTACAGCGCGCAAGTCCGCGTAAAACTTGCCGATGAAGGCGACCCGGACCAACTGTATTGGTTTGTGGACGTTCTTTCTTCACAATGGCAGGGAGAGGCTGTTGCGAGTTGCTCCGATACATGGGGGGTATTTCCCCCAATTGGCGGCGTGCCAGAATGGCTCAGCACCCCAAAACGAAGCGAAGAACTCAGCAGTGATATTCCCTACTCCTACCTTGCCGCAAACCTGATCCTGCAAGGCGCAGTGGACGCAAGGTCCTGCCCCGATGGCGGCCTGGCTGCGGGCAATTTCGTAAATCAATGCGGGCTGGAAAAATCACGCGAGGCTGTGAATGAATGGCAGGATCAATTTGATCAACTGATCCTCAATACGGCCAAAGAAACAGGTGTGCCAGCGCGCTTGATCAAAAATCTCTTCGCGCGTGAAAGCCAGTTTTGGCCGGGCATCTATCAGGCAGTTGGCGACGTGGGGCTGGGTCAACTGACAGAGAACGGCGCAGATACCACCCTCTTCTGGAATAGTTCTTTCTACAATCAATTTTGCCCACTGGTGATGGAGTCCAGCGTTTGCGGCACGGGATACATGCACCTTGATGAAGAATCTCAAATTGCGCTGCGCCGCGCTTTGGTGGAAAGCGTTAACGCCACTTGTGAAAATTGTCCGCTCGGACTTGACCTTACGCAAGCGGATTTTTCAGTGGGTGTCTTTGCGCATACCATGCTCGCCAATTGCGAACAAATGGGGCAAGTAGTCTTTAACTACACAGGCAAGACCGCTGGTGAAACTGGTTCGTATGAAGACCTGTGGAAATTCACATTGGTTAATTACAACGCCGGCGGCGGCTGTCTGGCGGAGAGCATCACCAATGTGCAAAGTAGAAACCTCGAACTAACATGGGAAAATGTCTCAGCTTATCTCACCGGAGCCTGCTCCGGCGCAGTGGACTATGTTAACGATATAAGCAAGTGATGTTTCAAGAACAAAACGATTCCACAAATTTTTCCTCTGTGGAATCGTTTTGTTTAAGGGAGTATTCAGTAAAAATTATCGTTCTCCATAAGTAAATCTAATAAGTGCATATTATATAAATCACTTGTTTGTATAAGGGATTGGAATACAATTTGTGAAATAATACACAAATTGAGAGATCATCTTGTCAAAACTAAAAATTTCCATTTTACTGATCGTTGCCCTGTTTGCGCTTACAGCGTGTACATCCAAATCCCCTGCCGAGACAGCCGTCGGGATGGATGATCCCGATGTGGAGGCCATCGCGGTAGCAGCGGCTTCTGCCGTGCCTGTCAGCAACGAATGCTTGAACTGTCATACCGACAAGCAGCGCTTGATCGATACGGCCATGCCTGTCGTGGTGGCGGAAAAGGAATCCAAAGGCGTTGGCTGAGGGGGCGATGTGGCTCCGTTGGAGCCCTGGCAGAAAGTGTTGGTTGATAACGAGAAGTTCCTGCCGACCGATCACGGGCAAATCGCCTGCGTGGATTGCCACGACGGCGCACAATCGGCGGACAAAGAGATCGCGCACGAGGGGTTGATCGCCAGTCCAAGCTCGCAACCAGAAAAATATTGCGGCGGCGAGTGTCATTCCGAGCAGGCCGCCACGTATCCGTTCGCGCTTCACTCCACCCAGCAGGGATATTGGACTGCATTGGATGCGCGCGGCGGCGAAGCGCCTGAGAATCATCCCGCGCTCGAAGAGATGTTCGGCAATCATTGCGCGACCTGTCACACCACCTGCGGTGAATGTCACGTGAGCCAGCCAAAGAACGTGGGCGGCGGATTCTTCACAGGTCACGTTTTTGAGACTACCCCGCCGATGACGCGTTCATGCACGGCTTGTCACGGCAGTCGCGTGGGCAATGAGTTCCTCGGCAAGAACGAAGGGATTGCAGGCGATGTGCATTTTCGCGAGGCGCGCATGAACTGCGTGAAGTGCCACGAAGGGACGGATCTGCACGGCACGGGCACAGATGAAATCACTGCGAAGGCAAATCGCTATGCAGGCATGGAATCCCCGAAGTGTGTGGACTGCCACGCAGGGGCTGTTCCCGGCGGCGACGATAACCCGATGCACCAGGTGCATGGCGAAAAATTATCTTGCCAGGTATGTCACTCGATCACCTACACAAGTTGTGATGGCTGTCATGTGGCGATAAGCGACACGAGCGGAAATCCATTCTTCGAGACTGAAGCAACGTATCAGACTTTCCTGATTGGCCGCAATCCAATCCAGAGTGAAGAACGGCCTTACGCATATGTGCCTGTGCGTCATGTCCCTGCCGCGGCAGATGCTTATGATTTCTATGGCGAGAATCTTTTGCCTAATTTCAATGCGCTGCCCACCTGGAGCTATTCCACGCCGCATAATATTCAAAAGAATACACCACAGAACGCATCCTGCGAAGCGTGCCACGGTGGAGATGCAAGCATCTTCCTGACTGCGGACAAAGTAAAACCCGAAGAGTTGGAAGCCAATCTCTCCGTGATCGTCGAAACTCTGCCGCCGATGGTCACGCTTGAACAAATGCTCAATGCGCCTGTCATGCCCGCCAGCCACGTGGAACTTATCTCTAACTCGTGCCTGGCTTGTCATACCGAAGGCATTCGCAATGCGTCTGTGAGTCCAGAAGACCATGCAGTCTACAAAGACGAAAATTGTTCCGGTTGCCACAAGTTACAACAGTAGCTTGATAGAAAAATATTCAAGGAGAATCACCATGTCTAAGAAAATGCAAGTGTTGTTTGCGCTGATCATTGTGTTCAGCATGATCCTGAGCGCCTGCGCGCCCGCCGCTGAACCCGTCGTGGAAGTGACCGAAGCTCCTGTCGCAGTTGTAACGGAAGCCCCCGTTGTCGAAACTGGGCCCGATTTTCAAGCCCTCTTCGCAACGCTCGTTTCAGAACTGCCCGCCGATGCAGGTTATGGAACAGTCAAGCCCGCCGCGTTGAGCGAAGAACTTGTTGACAAAGCGCCCTTCATTCTCGATGTCCGCGAGACCGCTGAATTGGAAACCGACGGTTACATCGAAGGCGCGGTCAATATCCCGGTGCGCGAAGTCCTCGCCAACCTCGATAAACTGCCCGGACTCGATGAACCGATTGTCGTCTATTGCGCGTCCGGTCATCGCGCCGGCATGGTCTTTGCAAGCCTCAAATTGCTGGGATACACCAACGTCCGCAATCTCGCGGGCGGACTGGGCGGCTGGAAGAAAGCCAACCTGCCCGTCATCACAGGCGCCGCGCCAGAAGCAGCCGCATCCATCAGCACACCCGTCATTGCTGACCAGGCACTGTTCGATGTCCTCAACAGTTTCCTGGCCGATTTGCCCGAAGATTTCCATGCAGTCAAATCCGATGCATTGGGCGAAGCATTGACCAGCTCAACCCCACCCACTATTATTGACATCCGCACTGCTGAAGAATTTGCAAAAGATGGTTACATCGAAGGCGCGGTCAACGTGCCGATGCAGGAGATCTTCTCCAGCCTCGATAAACTTCCCGCCAAGGATGCGCCGATTGTTGTGCATTGCGTCTCTGGTCATCGCGGCTCTGTGGTTGTGATGGGGTTGCGCCTGCTGGGCTATGCCAACGTCACCAACCTGGCCGGCGGACTGAATGCCTGGAAGAATGCCAACATGCCAGTGGTCGGATGGGTAAACTGGCCCGTCGTGTGGGCTGAGTTCGTTTCCACCCTGCCCGCCGATCAGGGCTTCTACACTATCAAAGCCGATGCGCTCAACAGCCTGCTTGTCGAGAAACCGCCCTTCATCGTGGATTTGCGCGAAGCCTCCGAAATCGCTGATAACGGCTTTATCGCGGGCGCGATCAATCTCCCCATTCGCGACCTGCTCAAAAACCTGGACAAACTCCCCGCCCAGGATCAGAAGATCGTCGTCTATTGCGCATCCGGTCACCGCGGCGCGCTGGCTGTGGCCGCCCTGCGGATGCTCGGTTACGCGGATGTGATCAACCTGGCTGGCGGGATGAATGGTTGGACCAAGTCCCAGTTCGCGGTCGAGGCTGGCGCTCCTGCCACCCCCGTAGCTGGTACCGCTCCCGAGGTGGATGCCACCCGTCTAGCCGCCCTGGACGCCTACCTGAACAATCTGCCCGAGGGCTTTGGCGCGATCAAACCGGTGGATCTAAATACTGAAATCGCCAGCGCTACACTTCCCTTTATGCTCGATCTTCGCACCGAAGAAGAAAAGACCACCGATGGTTACATCGAAGGCACGACCCTTGTCTTTGTAAACGATCTGCCCGCCAACCTGGCGTCACTGCCTGCCGATAAAGCGGCGCCCATTGTCACCGTGTGCAAATCCGGTCATCGTGGCGCGATTACCATGATGTATCTGCAATTCTTGGGATACACCAACATCCACAATCTTGCTGGTGGAATGAACGGCTGGGTCGCCGCTGAACTTCCAATGGTCAAGTAAGTCATATCGCAACTACAAAACAGCCCACGGGGTTTCTCGTGGGCTGTTTTTCTTCTGGGGTTCTCTACCGTACATGAGTTGGTACCTCTGGCAGGCTAAAAAGGAAGACGGGTTGAAAGTCTAGCGAATGCTTCAATGCGTACTTTAGCCAATCGAGTCCCAAACGGAAGAGACTTTTATCGCGCCG
>VGNE01000063.1 GCA_016866215.1 Chloroflexota bacterium
TTGGACACGATCTGACGCGTATCGCGCTTGACCCGAAACATCCGCGTCGGATCGCCAGTGAGGCAGAGGTTCTGGCACTGCGACCGGAGCTCCAACACATCGAGTAACAGCTCTGGTTCGTCTGCTCCCTTGCAACCACCGCGCCCAAGACCGGGCGTGGGTCTGGAAGGCAGTCTCCATCTCTAAAATCCCAACAAAAAGCGGCTCGGATAATTCAAATTCCGAGCCGTTTTTCATATCAGCTTCTCTTTCTTTTCTTTTTCTCCCTTTTCCCTTGACACTGCTGTTAATCGGTAGCCACCGTTATTTTGGAAGAGACCTATGCTGAACTTTGCGCCTCTGCCATTGCCGATGAAATGATTTCTTCCTTCACGCCTTTTTTTCGCAACCTTTCAATCAAAACAGAAACTTCAACGCTACCCTCAAGACGTTCAAGGTCTGCTCGTAAACCTTGCCCTACATACGCCTTGACCAAAGCCTGATAACCAGAAAAGCCAAGCATTGGAGCAACACGTTTTAAATCTTCAATGACATCGTTGGGAATACGGATACTCACCATTGTCATCGGACGGTTCTTTTGTAAACGCTGAACAACTTTATTGGTTTTCATACTCTTCTCTTTCTGCTTTTGTTACCATTCGGGCAGAGACAATGCGGATAACATCACCACGCATTACATAAACCACAAGGAGTAAAACCCAAGTAGTTGTTAATCCGACCAATCTCTCACGCAGTTCACTGCCAACGATTTGTTCATCAAGATAGCAAACAAACGGGTCAAAAAATGATTCACACGCCAATTCAAACTTGACTTTGTGTTTTCGAAAATTGGAAGTTGCCTTTTTGCTATCCCATTCGAAATTGACATCTTGAAGAGTGTATTGGGTTTTCATCACGTTGGAGTATAGTCCCCTGTATATATTGTGTCAATACACCCATTTTTGATTCGACAGGTGGCTAACGAGACTGTCGAAGAAGTCAATTTTGCATTTGGTCGTCAGGGGCTAGACCCAACTTTTGAGCGTGAATACGGTTGGACAGGTGTGCGGGATGTGGATGGGCTAGATAAGCGCCCCAAAGGAGTGGATCTTGCCGATATGGTGAACCAGAGCGAACCGCGTACGCGTCCATTGTACATCTACTTTTTTATGTTTGGAGCGCAAGCTGAAGGGATGCATCCGTTTCTGTACACAGAGGTTGGCAAGGACCGGGTTTCGACAGGCTCAACCACCAGCTCGACGATCCCCAGCCGTCTGGCATAGATGCGCTTGCCGACTTCACTATCGATCTTCACCTTCATCTCATCGATCAGGTTGGGCCGCTGGCTGTCGACTTGGATGGAAAGATACCTGCGCGATGTGTGCGCCTTGCTCAAACAGCGCGAGCGTAAAGGACAGGCGGCACAATCTGCGACGCGGGCGTGGTAAATATCATAGGTGCGAAGGCGGTTGATCTGACCGCGGGCATGGCAGGTCAGTTCTTTTCCATGCGGACAACGGTACGCCTGTCGGGTCGCAGGACTGGGAACGCGGGTGCACGACAGCGGGACGACCACGCGGACGGGGAAGATCACGAAAGCGGGCAGGCGAGAATTGCGCTGGGCGCTGGTGGAAGCGGCTCAAATGGCAGTGAAGTCGGATCCCTTGTTGAAGATGAGGTTCGAAGGATTGCAGAAAAGGATGCATCGGAACCAGGCGATCGTGGCAATTGCCCGGCATTTATTGGAAGTGGTCTGGTCTGTGTCCCTGGCACCGCCCGCCAGGGCAGGTGTGACCCGCCGCCAGCCGTATCGACACTTCAGCCAGGAGCGGATCGCGTACAAGTATTTGACGTGGTCGTGGCAGATGGATGAGGAAGCGCGCGATGGCTTGACCCGCCAACAATTCGCAGGTTACTACCTCATGAAATTGGGGATTGGACACGATCTGACGCGTATCGCGCTCGATCCGAAACATCCGCGTCGGATCGCCAGTGAAGCGGAAGTACTGGCATTGAGACCTGAAGTTCAAAGGATCGAGTAAGGACAGGCGTTCTCCCGTTCGGCATGACAACCCCATCCTGAGAAAAGAGGGCGTGGGTCTGGAAGGCAGTCTCCATCTCTAAAATCCCAACAAAAAGCGGCCCGGATGATTCAAATTCCGAGCCGTTTTTCATATCTGCTTCTCTTTCTTTTCTTTTTCTCCCTTTTCCCTTGACACTGCTGTTAATCGGTGGCACGCTTTTGTTGCGCAAGACTCTACATGCTTTGAAGTTGCTCACGAATTAAGGTGCTTAATTTTTTGACGACTTCATTAAATTGTTCGGGCGGTAGCTTACAACTAAACTGTGCTTTTCTTGCTTTCCAATCGAGGCTTTTTACTTGGTCGGATAAAATTGCGCCTCTTACTTTCAGTCCTTCAGGTATCAATACTTCAAAAGGATACCCTTTGACCTGGCTTGTGATAGGGCAGAGGATTGCTAAACCAACTTTGCCGTTATATGCTTTCGGGGACAAAACCAACGCTGGTCTATGACCTACTTGCTCATGCCCTGCTTGTGGATTAAACATAATCCAAACGATGTCGCCGCTGTCAGGAACGTATGCCATAGGTTCACCAAATTTCGTTGCCTACGGCAAAACTCGTATCTATTGCATTATGAAGATTATCTTTTGTGATGCTTGCAAGTAATTCGTCAAGCGTCCAGCTTGGTGCTGGAACTGGCGTAACAATAATTTTGCCTTTTACGATGCTTATTTCTACGAAAGAATCATTTTCCAATTGAGCGTCAACCGCAAAGGCTTTGGGTATTCGGAGGGCAAGACTATTGCCCCATTTCTGAACTTTTGTGAGCATAAGGTTATCTCCTGTTTGTTTCTACAACAAAGATACACCTTTTTGCTGGATTTTTCAAGTGCTAATTCTGCAAGGGGCGTGCCAGGGGTTGCAGTCGGGCACGTTTTTGGGTACATTCCGTTTGTTGAGTGAACGGGAACGCGTACCCGGGAACGCTGCGTAAGGGACCAGCCGAAACGTGCATGGGAATGGCGCCTTGGCGCCAAATCCCCCTCGACTCATAACCACGAACCCACTAATTCTCTACTCCTCTAATCCTCATTCACCATTCTCCACTCCCCATTCCCTAATCCCTATCCCCCAATCCCCATTCCCCACTCCTTTATCCTTTATAATACCCGCATGGAATTTTTCTTTCCCGAAGACAAACTCACCCGCGCTGTTCCCGAAGAAACAAGGATCAGCTCGCTTTCCGCCCAGCCATATCCCGATGGTTATCGTTTGCGAGTCAATATTGAAATCACGCCCTTTCAAAAACGCCCTTACATTGAAGTCATTCTCAATGACTCACAGGGTGACGAAGTCGCATCCACCAGCATCGTCGAGCCGCTTTCGTGGAAACTCGAATTCACCATGCACATCCGCGGCGAACTCAAGAATCCATATACCCTCCATGCGCGCCTGTATTACCCAGAGGGCGATGGTCCCTCCGCTGAGCCTCTCTCTTATTCTTTTGATGTAGAACCGCCTCCTCCTTCGACTGTCGCTCAGGACTCGCCTCAGCCTGATTCTGATTAATTGACATTATCCATGCCTTTGCATTTCCCTGCTTTTTCCACCAGAATATTGCCTGTTCTAACTACTTCAGTACTCCTGCTGTTCGGCTGCTCGCAATCCACCCAGGCACCATCCGCGCCGCAGAATTCTCCTCAACCTGTTTTTGAATTCACCAGCACGCCTGCCTCCAACCGTTTAAATAAGGATGACAACGCCCTTTTTCTCTCAATCGAAGAGAATGGGTACGCTCATCTATTTACTCGCAGCGACCAGGTACAAAACTTCCCATTAACCCGCATCACCATTGGCGAGTGGAACGACGTCGCGCCCGCCCTTAGCCCGGATCGCAGGAGGCTCGCCTTCGCCTCCGACCGCAATGGCTTTTGGGATTTGTACACTCTGGATTTGCAAACGGGGAACCTGACTCAGATCACCGACTCACCTCAATATGACTCCGCTCCCTCATGGTCGCCGGATGGTCAGTGGCTGGTTTTTGAAACCTACATCAATGACAATCTTGAAGTGTCAGTCGTCTCGGTCAATGACCGTACGCAGGAGATCATTCCCCTTACACAGCATCCCGCCTCCGATCATTCCCCCGCCTGGGCGCCGGATGGCAGGCATGTGGCCTTCATTTCCAACCGCGGCGGCGATAGTGACGTGTGGCTTGCCAGCCTCGACCTGGCCGGGGATGAGCGTTACCAGAATCTAAGCAACACTCCTTTCGCCTCTGAGAACCGCCCTCTTTGGAATTATGACGGCTCACAATTGCTATGGTCTTCCATATCTCAAACGGTGGGATATAGCGGCTTATACATTTGGGATGCAGCCGATCCGAACCGCGCTGCGCGCTGGGTCGGCGATGGGGTCATGGGTGCATGGGACGAAACAGCTGAAAAGATCGCCGCCGTCACCAGCGCACCCAATAAATATTATCTTACTTCCTATGATGTACATGGGAACTTATTGCTCTCTCCCACACCCTTAAGTGGGTCTGTGCGCGGACTCACCTGGGGCATTGTTGAATTACCGAATCCCCTCCCGAATTCATTCGCGCAAGCGGCTGGATCTGCGCCCACGTCCTTGTGGTCGCCGGTCATTACGCCGGGACCGGATGTGCCAGGTCAACGCTGGTATCTTGTCCCGGTCGAGGATGTGCAGGCGCCTTATCCGCAGCTGCATGATCTGGTGGATGAATCCTTTAATGCCTTACGCAATCGCATCATCCTTGAAACAGGCTGGGATGCGCTTGCGAGTTTGGAAAATGCCTTCGTTCCCTTAACGATCAGCCTTGAACCCGGGCTGGAGGAGGATTGGCTGTACACCGGCCGCGCCTTTGCGATCAATTCCCTCATGGCAAACGCAGGCTGGCTGGTAACTTTACGTGAGGATATCGGCGCTCAGACCTATTGGCGTGTTTATATCCGCTCTGGGATTCAGGATGGCTCGCGCGGTGAGCCGATCCACAATACACCCTGGAATTTAAGCGCGCGCTACGAACTTGATCCGCGCACCTATGAGCAGGGCGGCGAATACGCGCCTGTGCCTTCCGGGTATTGGGTGGATGTCACTGCCCTCGCCTCTGCTTATAACTGGGAACGTCTGCCGGCTCTGCCCAACTGGCGCACCTATTACAACGGCGCGCGCTTCACTGAATTTGCATTGACCAATGGGTTGAGCTGGTACTCAGCCCCGCAGGAACTATATCCTATGGAAGCGCTCGTCACTCCCACCCGCGTATTGGCGCCCACTCTTACGCCAACGCCTACATCTACATCAACTGCCACACCGCGACCAACCCGCACTCCGCGCATGACATTCACGCCCTCGTCCACGCCCACGATTACATTAATGCCTACGATTACTTTTACGCCATCGTTTACCCCCACGCCGCCGACGATCATTCCATAGATGAAATTCAAAATCACACTTACCCGTTTAAAACTCTGGAGTCAAGAAGCTTGCTGCTTGACACGACTCCAGAGAAAAGCCTTTATTTTTTGGGAGTTACTTTTTTTGCTAACGCTCTCCGCCTGCTCACGCGGGCTAGGTGGATCAAGCCCAACGCCCGTAATTTTCGAAGACGCAAACCAGCCCGAGGCGGGGAACGAAGCGCTCTTAACTCCATCGCCAGCCCCGTTCCAGTTCAGTCTTCCCACGCCCGGCGCGGAGCCAGTCTCTGCCTGGCGTCCTCCTTTATATCCAATTCCCTGGGCCCTGTCTTCTTATGACCATTTTTATTTTGCGCGCCCGATTGCCGCCGATCAGGTCAATTGGCCGATTCCAGATTATCGCTATGGCGGCGTGTTCTTCGGTCCGAACATCGTGCACACCGGCGTGGATATTCCCACTCCCACGGGCACACCGATCATGGCGGCTGGTGCAGGGACTGTGGTTTGGGCAGGCTGGGGGCTGTTCAGTGAAACGCCATCGAATGAACAGGACCCTTACGGGCTGGCGGTTGCCATCCGCCATGATTTTGGTTACAACGACCAGCAGCTGTATACGATTTACGCGCACATGAGCAAAGTGGATGCCATCGTTGGACAGCATGTGGAAACCGGGGAAGTCATCGGCTTCGTCGGCTCAACCGGCGTAACCACCGGGCCGCATGTTCATTTTGAAGTGCGTTTTCCGCTGAATTCTTTCTTTTATACCTATAACCCGGAGTTATGGATCGCCCCGCCACAAGGCTGGGGAGTTCTCGTGGGCCGTGTGATGGACATAAAAGGAAAGACCTTGCAGCGGGTGGAGTTGACCCTTCGTTCTGTCGAAACCCAAAAGTCTTATCTTGTAAAAACCTATAGTGACCAGGGCGCGATAAACCCCGACCCATATTACAACGAGAACCTCGTGCTGGGGGATTTACCCGCAGGAATATATAAGGTAACGCTTCGTTATGAAGATAAGGAGCAACAAACCTGGGTGGAGATTTTCCCCGGGCAGGTTTCCTACTTCACGTTTACCGGTATTAATGGCTTTAGCACAGACCGTCCACCTGCGCCAACCCTGGATTTCCTGCCGTCCAACCTGCCATCCACTTTCACGCCTCTCCCCTGACACTTCGACGCCGCTCAGTGCAAGCCTGACACCCGATACCTCACACCTGACACCTGACACTTGATAGTTGACACTTCCCCCGCCCCTTGACTTACTGAACATATGTGCTATACTCTCGCAACACATAACTGAATGTCATTGCGAGTGGCGCTTCTGGTTTTAGCGGCGAAGCGTCGCCGTGGCGCCGTGGCGACACAATCTCCCACAAAGTTGAAGATTGCTTCCCTTCGACACGGTGAGCCGCGAAGCGAGTCGAACCGTCAGGACAGGCGTCGGGGAGAGCGCCCTCTTCGCAAAGACATAACCGAACATTATTGGAGAACCAACTCATGGCTAAAAAACCTACCCGCTCAGCAGAATCCGCACAAACTCAAAATATGAATAATGCCAAACAAGCCGTGCTCGATAAAGCCGTCGGCGATATTTTAAAACGCTATGGCGATGGTTCGATCATGCGCCTCGGCGAAGCCCATGCCATGGTGACCGAAGTCATTCCCACAGGCTCTCTCTCGCTTGATATTGCCCTCGGCATCGGCGGCATTCCACGCGGACGTGTCATCGAAATCTACGGGCCTGAGTCTTCCGGTAAAACCACGCTCTGCCAGCATATCGTCGCAGAAGCTCAAAAGATGGGCGGCATCGCCGCCTTCATTGACATGGAACACGCGCTCGACCCCGGCTACGCCGCCAAGGTCGGCGTGGATATTGACAACCTGCTTGTCTCACAACCCGATACTGGCGAGCAGGCCCTCGAGATCGCAGAAACCCTCGTCCGCTCTGGCGCAGTGGATGTCGTTGTGATCGACTCAGTTGCCGCGCTCGTTCCCCGTTCCGAAATCGAAGGCGATATGGGCGATGCACAAATGGGTATGCAAGCCCGCCTCATGTCCCAGGCGCTTCGCAAACTTTCAGGTGCGATCAACCAAACCAAAACCTCTGTCATCTTCACCAATCAACTTCGCCAGAAGATTGGCGTGATGTTCGGCAATCCTGAAACCACCACAGGCGGACAAGCCCTCAAGTTCTACGCCTCTGTGCGTCTCGATGTGCGCCGTATGAAAAAAATCAAAGTTGGCGAGGAAGTCATCGGCAACCGCACGCGAGTCAAAGTCGTCAAGAATAAAATGGCGCCTCCTTTCCGCACGGCCGAGTTTGACATCATGTTCAACGAAGGCATCTCAAAGGCTGGCGACGTGCTCGACCTGGCCACCAAGTTTGAAGTCCTCACGAAGCGCGGCGCCTTCTTCTCTTATGGCGATATCCGCATCGGTCAGGGACGCGAGAACGCCAAAGATTATCTGCGCGGCAACCCGGATATGATGAACGAGATCGAAGGCATCATCCGTCAGAAAGCGCTCAGCGGCGAGATCGCCCTTCCGCTTGATATCGGCGCAGACGGAGGATCAGATGACGCCGGCGTCGCGGCCGAAGAAGTATAGCTCCGGAGTTGACCTCTGGAGTCGGATGGCGCTAAAGCGCCACTGTCCGACATATCAGGAGCAAACTCCTGTATTCCGGATTAACTAAAGTCACAGAGAATCTCTCTGTGACTTTATGGTTTAATCAGGACATGCTTCGCCTCACGCTTCGCGTCCGCCCCTGCCTGATTCTGCTCCCGATCATTTTCTTCGCTCAGGCCTGCGCGCCTCAACCCACATCCACACCCTTCCGTCCGCCGACCGCATTGCCACCCACAAAACCTCTTTCAACAACGACGCCTGTGCCGGTGGCGCCATTGGCGCCATTCACACCCCAACCCGCGCCGACCGCCCTCGCGACAGCCACCACAGGAGTCTGCGCAAACGATCTCACCTTTGTGGATGACATTACCTTCGATGACAACACCTCCGTTTTACCCAACGCAAGCATGGATAAGCAATGGCTTGTGCAAAACAGCGGCACCTGCAACTGGGACGCATCCTATCGTTTGAAGTGGGTGGGAGGTAGTCCCCTGGGCGCAGCGGAGGAACAACTTCTCTACCCCGCCCGCGCAGGGGCGCAAGCCGCGCTTCGCATCCTCTTCACCGCACCCGCCGAAGCGGGTTTCTACGAAAGCGCGTGGCAGGCTTACGGTCCAGATGGAAGCGCGTTTGGTGATCCAGTCTTCATGAAGATCGTTGTATCCCCCTAATTCGGACAAGCCAAAAAAGTTTTACCGCGAAGCCCGCGATGGTTTTTAATGATTTTTCTTGGCGTTCTTAGCGTTCTTGGCGGTTTAAAAATTCTTGGATAAAAAAACAAGAATTTCTCTGCCTGGCTTTACTGAAAAACTTTTACGGTCTCCTGGGCTTGCGAAGGAATAAAATGGGCGGCGACCAGTAATGTGAAAGCAGAAAAAAAGCCAATAAATATTACATCAGAAAGCCAACAGTTTACATAAATTCAATGTAAAACTTTTAAGTAAACATCCTGTAGATATTTCCATACTTGTTGAGTGTCATAGTAGGAAACGTAGGACGACTTGATGTGCCAATGGCGTAAAAAATAATTAATCCAATATTTATGTAAAATTTCCCCCCACACCTCAAGTTAAGAGTTGAACTGCCGAAAATATTAATAAAGAAAAAAAAGTCATTGGAAAATAAGGCGCGACAGAGGTGAATATGGAGAAAATAAAATAACGAAATGTAAGACAACGTCCATTAAAGGCAAACCCGTCGAAAGCCGGCGACGCAAAGCCATGGGTCTACCGTCACACAAACAAAGTGTTGTCCATGACCGCCAGACCGCCGAAGAACACAAAATAGTGTTATTTGGCCTGGCTTATCAAAGCCAGGCTTTTTTATTCGGATGGCTGATCAACCTTCGAGAAGTTCAATCCATTAACGCAGACCCGATGCGAGATGAGAGTCGGACCTGCAAAGCAAGGAGAAAAGCCATGTTACGTAATTTCAAAATCCTGTTCGTCGTTGTCGTTGTAGTCATCATCTCAGTCGCCTCTTATGCTTTTGCTGCGGCCAACACTGTCCCAGACAGCGCCGCCGGGTACAAGTCAAATGTAGTTCCCGGCTACACGGTGACCAATATCGTGTATGACCTGGATGCGACCGACCCGACTCTGGTTGATGCAATCACCTTCGATATCGCTCCCAGTAGCGGGACGGTAATTGCCGCTGTAGTAAAACTTCAGACTGCAACAGCCGGCGCTTGGACAAGTTGCACTCTTGTGGCTGGCGTAGCTCCGTCTATGGCAGTGACCTGCACATACGGCGCCCTCGAACTCGTCAACGTCACCGCGCTGAACATTGTCGCCAGCAGCAGCCTTGACCCGTAATATACACATGTCAACTAAATTCGAATAGATGCATCATGAAGATAGGAACTGGCCTTTGCCAGTCCCTATCTTCAAAAAATCGAACTACTTGCCCAAGCCCTGCCTGCTAATCTCATGAAACAATCCCATCGCTGGGCATCCATTTTTTGGAACATCATCCTGTTTATGGGGCTTGTGGTTATTGGGATCGCCTTCGCCCCCGCCCAAATTGGCGGACAGGCATCCTATGTGATGGTGAACGGTATCAGCATGGAACCTAACTATCATACCGGCGATCTGGTGATTGTCCGAAAGGCACAGACGTATCAAGTTGGCGATGTTGTCACTTATCGTGACGCTGAAATGGGTGGATACGTCATTCATCGGATTATCGGCATCGAGCAGGGACAGGTCATATTGAAGGGCGATAACAATTCATGGATTGATGCGAATCAGCCCACCCATGATGAGATCGTCGGTAAAGAGTGGTTTTATGCGCCAAAAGCAGGCAGTGCAATGCAATGGCTGCGCAAGCCCATCAACCTGTCACTTACCGTCGTTTTACTGGGAGGCGTTCTTATGAGCAGTATGATAACCAAACCGAAAAAAGGTCAAAAGGGAAAAAACAGCCCATCGGTCAATTTGGGCGGAATGTTTGAAGGCACACTCTACCTGCTGGGATTGCTATTTCTCGGATTTCTTGGTTTATCCATCTTTGCATTCACAAAGCCGCTCACGCGCGCCGCAGACAATATCACGTATCAACAGTATGGGGATTATTCCTATTCCGCGGCAGGAACACCCGGAGTGTATGATACAGAGATGGTACGCAGTGGGGAACCTGTCTTTCCCAAACTGACCTGTTTTCTCAACATCGAATTATCCTATTACATCCTAGGCGGTCAACTTCATGATATATCGGGAAGCCACCAAATGTACGCGCGTGTCATGGACCAGCAAAGCGGCTGGCAGCGTACGATCCCGATCATTCCACAAACGGCGTTTACCGGCAATGTCAATTTCGCCACGGCCGCCCTGGATCTTTGCCAGGTGATATCCCTATTGGATTTGGTGGAAAAGGAAACGGGGTTGCGCGCAAGCGCCTATACCATTGAAATCGTTACAAACATCGCCTTCACTGCCAACGCTTCTGGACAGGTCATAACGGGCGCATTTGATCCCACCCTTGCCTTCAATTTTGACAAAGTGCATCTTTATCTCGCCAGCAAGAATGCAGAGCGCGACCCCATGCACATAACGGAACAAGGTGTTGCGGACAGTTCCAAAATTAAAGCCAATACATTGCCAATCCTCGGATGGGAACCCATGGTCGGGTTCATTCGTGTGTTTGCCTTGCTCGGACTGGGAATATCACTCAGTGGACTTGTTATCATGGGCTTATTCGTCTTCAATACAGCCAGCCAAAGCGAGGAAGCGCTCATTCGCCTGCGCTATGGCTCAATGTTGGTGGATGTTTACGAACGAAGCCTAGACGTCACTCTGCCGATGATCGATGTTACTTCAATCGATGACCTGGCCAAAATGGCTGAGCGGCAAAACACAATGATCATGCACATGACGCTCAATTTCCTGCATTATTATTTGGTACAAAGCAATGGAACAACCTATCGCTATGTGATCAGCGCGGGGAAAAAGGGCATTGTCGAAAACGACCCGGACCGCGATGAGTTGTTACAAACTTCAGCAGACACCGAAGAGGATAAATTTCCTGCGGCAAAACCTGTTCGACTCAAGACACAAAGACGCGAAATCGCAAGGGAGTATTAAAAAAAGCTGCGAAGACCAGGCAAAAGTGGACGCTGATTAGAATTTTATTGGGACTTTATTAATAATCTTTGCTCCCCTGCTACTTTGCGTTAAAGAATTTTCGGATGGGATTTAAGCTTGTTGATTCAATTCATGCTCATAAATCCGAACAGGCGCCATAATCCGCGCATCATTCCATGGCCGAAATCCGGCTTCAAAAACTGATTCGGACATGACCCCGGAATGACCGCAATGCCATTTGCGCGGCACATCTCCACCGCAGACTGTGAGACGCTGGTCATCCCCGCCGTGAGGCCGGGCTTCGTGCCCATCATGCAATGCATCCACACATGTTTGATTCCCAGGTCCACACACTGCTGAACGATCTGCTCAGTTACTTTGGGACTGGTCAACATGAATACAGCGTCAGGCTTTTCAGGTAGAGACTTTAAGTCCGCATAACACGGGGCGCCATCATAAGTGGATATGCGCGGGTTGACCGCAAACACTTGATAGCCGGCATCCTTGAATTTTTTATAATTCAAATTACAGCCCGTTTCGCGTTTATCAGATACGCCAACGACAGCGATCTTTTTCTGCGCGAGGAAATCCTGCACAAAATTATCGAGTTTTGCCATAAGAGTTCTCCTAATGAAAATTCGGAGCCGTCTGACTCCGAAAAAAATATACCGAAAGGGATGACGGACGATCATCCCCAAGATTATATACGTTTTGATGGAATTAACAAGATGACGAAGATCACATCGAAAAGTCGGCGGCTTGCATAAATGCAATAATGCAGGGCTTTTATGAAAGAAGCGTATTCGTGAACCTAGATGCGTCCCATTCTCATCGGGGCTTGTTTTGTGATTTTTGAGAGCCGTCTCATGTCTTGAAATCAGACATGATAAAATACGCATCACAATGGCGAAGCATTTGATTTTGGTGGCAGGCAATATCGGCGCAGGCAAGACCGCTCTGACGGAGCGCATTGGCGCCCGCCTCGGCTGGTGGACCGGGTTTGAGTCTGTGGCCGATAACCCCTATCTTTCCGATTTTTACGGGGATATGCATGCCTGGTCCTTCCATTTGCAGATCTTCTTTTTGGGTCATCGCGCAGATCAGTACCTCGAAGCCGCCCGCGATGCGCGGTCCGCCATTCTCGACAGAAGTATATATGAAGACGCGCATATCTTTGCACGCGCCCTGCATCACATGGGAAATCTGGGCGAGCGGGATTATCTGGCCTACCGCAGGTTGTTTGATGTGGTTGTGAATGGACTGCCGCGCCCTGACCTGCTGATCTACCTCAAAGCGCCTGTAACGGTCTTGATGAATCGCATCCGCCAGCGCGCCCGCAATATTGAAACGGGCATTACGCCCGAGTATCTGGCCTTGTTGGATTCCTTTTACGAAGACTGGCTCGGTTCTTTCGACATTTGCCCTGTATTGACCGTTCAGACAGATGACCTTGATTACGTCAATCATCCCAGCCATCTTGACCTCGTGACCCAACGCATACACGATAAACTGGCCGGCAAAGAACTGCTTGACCTGACCGGAAGGCAAGCATAAATTTTGACCCATAACCTTCTTTCCCAAATACCTTTGTTTGCCGGTTTGCCTCCCCATGAGCTGGATGGGTTGGTCGCTGCATTGGATGTAACAGAATTGGATGACCTCATACAAGCACAAGCCGCCGTCCTCGGCGGCGTTTCCAGTGCAAATCCTGCGCGCCGGGGACGGCGCAAGGAGCAAGCAGGACCTCCCAAACGGGAGGTCTTCGTTTATCTCAACGCCTGTTCCAAATCTGCGAGCAGGTCGTCCACATTTTCGATCCCGACCGATAACCTGATTAGCCCGGGGTCAACTTCCAGTGCGGAGCCGACCACCGATAAATGCGTCATCGCCGCGGGGACTTCGATCAGCGATTCGACACCGCCAAGCGATTCTGCCAACGTAAATATTTTTGTGGATTCCGCCACCCGCACAGCCGCCTCCCTCCCATCCTTCATCACAAACGAGATCATTCCTCCGCCATTGAGCATTTGCCGCTTCGCGATCTGGACCTGTGGATGGCTCTCGTGAAATGGGTAGATCAGCCGTTTGACATTTTTCTGCTTCGCAAGAAATGCCACGATCTTCTCCGCGTTCTGTGCGTGACGATCCATGCGAATGGGCAGGGTCTTGATGCCGCGCAGCACGAGAAATGAATCCATCGGCCCAATGACTGCACCGATTGCATTTTGCAAATAAGCCAGTTTCTCACCAAGCTCTTTATCTTTCCCAATGATTGCGCCGCCGACCACATCCGAATGACCGCCGAGATACTTGGTCATCGAATGCACAACCAGGTCCGCGCCCAGTTCCAGCGGACGTTGGAGATACGGCGTGGCAAATGTATTATCCACAACCAGCAAGGGTTTGTTCGGATGCGCTTGTACGATTGCAGCCACTGCGCGAATATCGGTTACTGCCAATAGAGGGTTCGTGGGAGTCTCCAGCCACACAATTCGCGTGGACGGGGTTAATGCATCGGCGAGATTCTCCGGGTCGGTCGTGTCGGCAAATGTAAAGTCGAGACCGAAGCGGCGCAGGATTTTGTCAAATAAACGGAAGGTGCCACCGTAGACGTCATTTCCGGCCACAACATGATCGCTGCTGGATAGCATCCGCAGAACCGTATCCGTTGCGGCCATGCCGGATGCGAAGGCTAAACCGAACGTCCCGCTTTCCAATTCTGCGAGACAATCCTGCAATGCCTTGCGCGTGGGGTTAAGCGTGCGCGAATATTCATATCCCTGGCGCGGTCTGCCAATGCCATCCTGCATATAAGTGGATGTGAGATACACAGGCGTCATCACCGCGCCGTTATTGGGGTCGGGTTCCTGCCCCGCGTGAATGGCGAGCGTTTCAAATTTCATTTATGCTCCTGTTATTTTGATAAATGGGCGTTGTTCCATGTGTATTCCATTTGACGCGCGGTCTTTACTGCAAGTTCTTTGTCCGCCAGTTTTGTAACCAGATGCAATGCCATTTCTATACCCGCGGAAATGCCGGCCGATGTAACGATCCTTCCGTTATCCACCCATGGAGTTTCCTCTTTTACATCCAATGCAGGGAACATAGCGCGCAGGTCGGGAATATCCTCCCAATGTGTCGTGCAGGATTGGCTTTGCAATACGCCTGCTTTTGCCAGCAGGAACGCACCTGTGCATACCGATGCGGTGAGTTTTGTTTGCTGCGAAATTTTCGCAATCCATTCGATCACGTTTGGCTTTTCGAGTTCATGAGTATGAACTCCGCCAGGAACAATAAGCACATCTATATCGGGGTGTTTTTGGATGGTGAAATGCGGTTGAATGTTAAAATTCGCGCGGGCACGAGCAAAACCTTCCTGTTCCGCGATCAACAACACGTCGAAAAGTTTGGGCGTGTTTGGACGCTCCGCGTGGCGCGCTTTCACACGCGCCGCTGTTGTAAAGACCTCGTAGGGTCCTGCAAAATCCAACACTTCCACTTCATCGTAGACGTAAATTCCAACATTCATGATGCGTCCTTATAAGAGTAATATTCAAACCAACATTATAAACGAGGAAAAATGACAAAAACAATTTTGGCGATTTTAGCGCACCCTGATGATGAGTCCTTTGGCTTGGGTGGCACACTGGCTTTGTATGCCGGCAAAGGCTATGATACCTATTATGTTTGTGCGACGCGCGGCGAAGCCGGCACAGTGGATGAGAAGCATTTGCAAGGCTTCAAGAACACCGCCGAAATGCGCACCGATGAACTCATGCGCGCCGCAAAAGAGCTTGGCTTGAAGGAAGTTTTCTTTCTTGGCTATCGTGACTCAGGTATGCCCGGCATGGATGCGAATCAACACCCCGACGCCCAGGTCAATGCTCCGATTGAAGAAGTGGCGGGACGCATTGTGAAATACATCCGTGACCTCAAGCCTGATGTGGTTATTACGTTTGACCCGATTGGCGGCTATAAACATCCTGACCATATTCATGTTCACAAAGCAACTGTACTCGCTTTTTCAAAAGCAGATGACACCTCTTTCCACCCCGAAGCTGGCCTGCCTTTCAAACCGAAAGCGCTTTACTTTCAGGTTTTTCCACGTTCGTTCCTAAAGTGGATGACGCGTTTGATGCCTTTGTTTGGAAAGGACCCAACGAAATTCGGACGTAATGGCGACATCAACCTAAAAGAATTAGCCGAAGTGGATTTCCCTGTCCATGTGCGTTTGGACATTCGCTCCGTTGCAGAGGTCAAGCGCAAGGCGGGCGCGCAACATGCCTCACAAGGCGGGATGCAAATGCGGCGTGGGCTGATGGGTTTTATTACCAAAGTATTTGGCGAGAAGGAAGATTATATGCGCGCCTATCCGCCAGTGGATAAAGGATTCAAAAGAGAAAATGACCTTTTTATAGGCTGGTGAGATGCCATTGATACCCTTATAGGAGTATATGGCGGCTGTGAAAAAATCCTGACACATCTGGGCTTGATATTTTAGAACTCATGTTATAAAATCAGACTATTATTATCCACTTTATCAAAAGGAGAATGCTATGTCCAAGCGAAATGTTGTTCATGTTGAGATCCCTGCCGCGAACGTGGAAGCTGCTGGAAAATTCTATGCTGACTTGTTTGGCTGGAAGATCCAATCCATGCCTGAGATGAATTACACCATGTGGGAAGCAGGGGATGGTTCGGGCGGCGGTTTTCCTGCGGTCTCCGCGGATAACCCTGTTGGGCAGGTGCTGGTTTATATTGCCAGTGATGACATCGAAGCGGATTTGAAGAATGTGGAAAAACTCGGCGGCAAAGCGCTTCATCACAAGACTGAAATACCGGGAATGGGTTGGTTTGGGGTATTTCAAGATCCAACAGGCAATGTACTTGCTTTGTACACGAGTATGAACCCTGAGAATAATTAGGTAGCCTTACAATGTCATTCTGAGCGGTAGCAAAGAATCTCGGATTTCAGAAGTATTGAGACCCTCACCGGTACTAGGGAATCATAATTAGTCGTGATATTGAACAGGAACATGTTATTGTTCCTGTTTTTTTATTTATAACGAAAATCCTTCTTGACGCATATTCTTCACGGTGGTATCCTTGCGTGCAATGTTCAGACAATTTGTTGTTGACACTAATAATACCAATCGTACTACTCACACTTATGCAGTGACGGGGCGTTGGTATTTATCAGGTGAACATGAACAAGTCCATTCATCCTAGATAGGAAAACCAAACGCCCCGAAGTTCGGGGCGTTTTTCTTGCGCAAGAGACTTCAGAAGTCTTTTGCGGAGTTGTCTAAACGGAGAGTCTTCATAGAAGACTTCCGAAATCTGTAACTAAAGGAGCCACCATGTCGATCTCAAACACCACCCCTGTCTTTGCTGTTGACGAGAAGAATCTTGTTCCCGTTAGCGGGCATCTCAAGCAAATGGCGGACATCCCGCCTTCGCGCATGTTCCTGATCAACAAATCGTTGAAAGTGTATGTAGAGAAGAATCCCGGCGCAAAAATATTTGACGCATCGCAAGGCGACGGTGGTGCGTCTCTGCCCGGTGTACCCAAGGCGATTCTCGAACGTGCTTCACAACTTCAGATTGAACATGGTACGGCTTACGATATGCCATTCGGCACAGACGCATATCGCAAGGCGGTGATTGAGCAGTATTGGAAACTAGACCCCAGTTCTGGTTGGGGACCCGCCACCGTTCTCGGCGCAGCGGGTGGACGCGATGCGCTTATCAAAGCCTATCAAGCCATGCTTGCATTGGGACATGGACGACAAGGCGACTTTATCATGGTTTCGCGCGTGCCGTGGATTTCATACAATTGGGGGCCCTACGGCGTGGGCGCAAATGTGTTGTGGGCTCCCGGCGACCCCGCGCAAGGTTGGGCGTATTCCGAAGATGCAATTCGCGAGAGTGTGAAATTCGCCGAATCCAAGGGACGCAAACTCGCAGGGCTTGTCATCACGAATCCTGATAACCCCACAGGCTTGACCATTTCAGTCGAGAAGCAAGCCTCGCTTGCCAAAGCCGCATTGGAAGCGGGCGTTGCCTTCGTGCTTTTCGATTGGATGTATCACTACGTCACCGACGAATCGCCCATGGATTTGAATTCCTTCCTGAAATTCTTCACGCCCGAAGAACGCAAGCGCATCATGTTTCTGGACGGCATCACAAAATCACTCGGCGGATCAAACATCCGCAACTGCCATTTGATCGCGGATGAAGCCGTCATCAAATTTATTACGGCGCGCGCTTCGCATGGAGTCATCCCGCCGTTCTATTCTCTCGCGGTGGCGATGGCGGCTTATGAAATTGGATACCTCGAAGCCGCCAAGACCATCATCGAACCGACCAACGCCAGCCGCGTGGTCTTGAAGAAATTACTTACTGAAAGCGGAATGCAGCATATCATTGGCAAAGGCTATTACGCCTTCATGAACGTGGGGGAGTTCATCAAATCGAAAGGCTGGGCGGACACCGAACCCCTCGGTCAATATCTCGCGGAAAATCACGGCGTTGCCGTTGTCCCTGGTGCATTCTTCTCCCCCTTCGGCGGCGAATGGATTCGTTTCTCCTACGCCACGCCCGTCGAACGGACCGAAGGCGCGTTCAAGAGATTGGTGGAAGGGTTGGAGAGTTTGAAGAAGTAGAAAATAAAAAGAAGAAAGAGGAAAGAAGCAAATTCTTTCCTCTTTCTTGGTTGAATAAAACTTGTGCTAAGTTATTCGATGAAGGATAAAACAGCCGCTAAAACTTGTGGAATATCCGTTGGAGGATTTTCTTTTATTTTTTCTCCAACGTGTAAATGATCTGGGTGTGTCTTGATTTCGGGATGATGTGGCGCGTTGTCCCACCTTGCGATCATTTTGTTGTCGGATGTTTGAAGATGGAAACGATATTTCAAACGCTTGAATTCTGGTTCTGTAACAACATACTCTGCGATATGAAGTTCAAACCCACCATTAAGTGTAAGAACCCCCCGAATGTAGCATTCCTCCTCCGAGACCTCATCAAAGGAAATATCAGATTGAATGATGTGCGGCGCAGCAAGAATAGCCGCCTGCACGCTGGCATAATACTCACGGGATTTCACACCGAAGCTCCCGAAAGGATTTCATATCGCTCGCGCCACAAATTCAATCCACGCACGGCGGCGTACCAATCGAAAAATTCCTGCTCGTCGCCGAGCTTGCCCGCGTCGAATTGCTCCATGAATTTTGCCGATGTCATCTTGTATTTCTTTTCGAACTTTTTGCAAATCCCTGTGTAATGCTCGAAACGCTGATGAGCATTCGAAGCGGCGCTACTCAACGCAAAAGACACCGCATTGCGGATACTACCTTTTTCGTAATGTGATTTATCTGTTTTCACTGCCAGGTTCATAACACACCTCTATGACACAAATTTTAACACAGTATCATCCAGTCTTCGTTGGTCGAGTAGGCGGTGGCGGCGGGACTCAATAAGTCTTCGCAAAACACCTAGTCTCCGATGCCGTATCGAGACCAACGGTTACCTGTAATAAAATTAGATGTGTGGCGTAATTGAAATAGAGCGAGTAAACTTTAGGCATGATAACATATCAAAGACTTCTCAAAAAACCGCAGGTTGCCAAAAGCTTGATCGGGATGTCATTGGTTGAGTTTGACAAACTC
>VGNE01000064.1 GCA_016866215.1 Chloroflexota bacterium
CGCATTGATAAAAGTCTCTTTCGCCTGGGGCTGGACTGGATCAAGTACGCTTTGAAACATCGCCTCGATTTTCAGCCACTTTTCCGATTTCATCCTTTGGAAACCCTTATCCTTGTACGGTAGAGAATTATTTAACTCACCTTGCGTGGTAACTCCCGTACCGCACACTTGCCACACCTGCACCCCTAGCACTGCCCGCCAGGGCAAGTGTGCACCGAACGCAGTGCGGTGCAAGTGTGGCGTGCAAGTGCCATGGAGATTTATCTTGCGTTTTAGGCGCTCCTCGGCAAACGCAACATGAATGTTGCGGTACGGGGTTCACGCAGCCAATTCCGCGTAAGGTGAGTTATTTAATCGGCTCTTCAGGATTAAGTAAAACCCCATCCACCATAGAGCACACGGAGATCTCAGAGATTTAAAGGGTTTTTCTCTGTGGACTCTGTGATCTCCGTAGTGAAAAAACGTACAACTCCACCAAAGAGCCATTTAATCCAAATCCCAAAAAACAGACGTACTAAACCTTGAAGGCAATCATTGCCTAAAACCAACTTATTCGGAGGAATAGATGAAAAGCAAATTTACCCTGGGCGTGTTGCTCGCGCTCACCCTTTTATTGGCGGCTTGCGCGCCAAAAGCCGCGCCTGCCACGGAAGCGCCCGCGATGGAAGCCACTACGGACCCATATGCTGCCAGCAGCGCGGATGCCATGTCCACCACTGCGTCTGTTGAGATCAGCGATCAGGCGATTGAACACGGCGCGGTGACGGTTGCGAAAGTCCAGGCTGCTGTGGATGGCTGGGTGGTCATCCACGTCGAAGCGGAAGGCAAACCCGGCCCCGTGATCGGGTACGCCCAGGTTCCCGCTGGCGAATCGACGGATGTCAAAGTGACCATTGATCCAGCCATGGCTACAGCGAAAATGTTCGCCATGCTTCATGTGGACGAAGGCGCCAAGGGCACGTATGAATTTCCCGGCGCGGATGCTCCCGTCAAAGACGGCGAGATGATCGTGATGCAGACTTTCAATCAGGCTGAAGCGATGATGATGTCCACACCTGCGGTCACTGCCAATGAGCAGTCCGTAGTGGATGGCACGGTCACCATTGCATCGGCTTATATGGATGTGCCCGGCTGGATAGTCATCCACATTGAAGCGGATGGCAAGCCCGGTCCCGTGATCGGCTACGTCCAGCTTCCTGTGGGCGAATCGAAGGATATCAAAGTCACCATTGATGCCTCGCAGGTCACGCCCAAGCTGTTCGCCATGCTCCACATTGATGCGGGCGTCGCGGGTACATACGAATTCCCCGGTGATGATGCCCCGGTCAAGGATGGCGATGCGATCGTGATGGTTCCGTTCAACATCAAATAATTATGCAGTGTTGTAGACTCCCCTCCGATTGCGGAGGGGAGTTTTGCGTTTAATAACTCACCTTACACGGTAGCGCGAGATTTATCTCGCAAAACAGGCGACATTCATGTCGCCTTACGGAGTAAAGTGCGTAAGGTGACTTAATAAAGCCAAGTAAATATGTAAGGAATTATTAATAACCTTCCAGACTGCAATCAGGTATCATATTGATACTATGAGTGATAAACGCATCCTGGTTGTGGAGGACGAGCCAAGCCTGGCGGAGGTGGTGAGTCTTTATTTAAAGCGTGCGGGCTTTCAGGTGCAGGTTGCCGCAGACGGCAAACAGGCCATGAATATCCTGGAAAAGCAGATACCGGACTTTGTGATCCTGGATTTGATGCTCCCCGAAGTGGACGGGCTTTCGCTGACCCGCTGGCTGCGCGACCGTTCCAACGTGCCGATCATCATGGTCACTGCGCGCCGCGAGGAGATAGACCGCATCGCCGGGCTGGAGATGGGCGCGGATGATTACGTGGTCAAGCCGTTCAGTCCGCAGGAGTTGGTGAGCCGTGTTCGGGCGGTGTTAAGGCGCATTGGACGGGAGCAGGCCGGGGCGGAGTTGGAGCGGGTCCTGTCGTTTGATACCATCACCATTAGTTCACTCACGCGGGTCGTGACGGTGAAGGGATCGCAGGTCGAATTGACCGCAAAAGAATTCGATATGTTGTATCTTTTGGCGCGCCATCCCAAACAGGTTTTTACCCGCGATCAATTGCTGGAGCGTGTGTGGGGCGGCGCGGCATATATTGACCCCGGTACCGTCACAGTGCATGTGCGCCGTTTACGCGAAAAAATCGAAAGCGACCCGTCTTCGCCAAAACACCTGCTGACGGTGTGGGGCGTTGGATATAAATTCGAGCCATGAAATCATCCGTTACCCTGACCGCCCGTTTTATTTTTGGCATCCTGCTGATCTTTTTGATCTCGCTCGCCATTTTCAATATGATGATGGCGCCGCCTTTATATGAATTGGGGTTGATGGCGCTGTTCCTTGGCATTACCGCGTTTGTTTCCGCGCTGGCTGGTTATATTGCCTATCGGTTTGGATGGATGTCGCTCTCGCCGACGCTGCGCTGGTCTTTGCTTGGCGGATACGCCCTGTCGAGCCTGCTTACTTTTTTCAATGTCTGGTTCTCCGCGCAAATGATGTTTGCCAGCCAGCATGATTTGCTGCTGGCAATCGTCCTGCTTGTCTTCGCCAGCGGCATGGCCATGGCGCTGGGATATTTTCTCTCAAGCACCATTACAGACCGTGTGCATCTGCTAAAGAATGCGGCTGAAAAACTTGCTGAAGGCGATTTGAAAACGCGCGTCCCCGTGCTTGGGCGGGATGAAGTTGCCATGCTTGCCAGCACCTTTAACCAGATGGCGGAACAACTCGAAGCTGTGGACCGTAAACAGCGCGAGCTTGAACAATTGCGCGCGAACTTGATCGCCTGGGTTGGGCACGACCTGCAAACGCCGCTGGCTTCGATCCGCGCCATTCTGGAGGCTCTTGAAGATGGTGTTGTGGATGACCCGAAAACGATCAAACGGTATTTGAATACCGCCCAACGCGATGTGCGTTCGCTTTCCGCGCTGATAGATGACCTGTTCCAAATGGCGCAGTTGAACGCGGGCGGCATTCCGCTGAACCGCGAAACATCATCCCTTGCTGATCTCGTCTCGGATACGCTCGAATCCTTTGCCGAATTAGCCGCCCGCCAGCAGGTGAAACTTGAAGGCAGCGTGGATGTGAATGTGGACCCCGTCACCATGGATACCCAACGTATCGGGCGCGTGCTCAACAATCTGATCGGCAACGCGCTTGGGCACACACCGAGCCAGGGCGAGGTCAGAGTCCATGCGCGGCGGACAGGCACGGGCGTGGAAGTGAGCGTTTCGGATACAGGCGAGGGAATCCGCAAAGAGGACCTTCCCCATATTTTCGAAGGTTTCTACCGCGGTGAAAAATCCCGCAGCCGAATGACGGGCGGGGCGGGTCTTGGGCTTGCCATCTCACGCGGGATCGTGCAGGCGCACGGTGGCGAATTAAAGGTCGAAAGCGCATCGTCCCCGCAGGGGGAAGCAGGCCGGGGCAGCCGTTTCACGTTCCATTTGCCCTAACAAAACTCTCACTCTTCCGTAATCTTTTTGTAAGAAAGTTTTCCTACAATCACCTTATCTGATAAGGTGATAAATGAAACGATTATTGTTTGGATTGATGTTTTTATTGACCGCATGTGCCGCCGCACCTGAATCGTTTGAACCCGTCATGCCAACTGTCAACGCTTCCTATCCGGACCTGGGGCCTGCTCCCGAACTGACGAATGAATCCTGGCTGAATGTGGACGCTCCCCTGCGCCTTGCAGACCTGCGCGGAAAGGTGGTCGCAATCGAGATGTGGACCTTTGGCTGAATTAACTGCCAACGTGTGATTCCTTCGTTGAAGGAATGGGACCAAAAATATCGCGATCAGGGACTTGTCATCATCGGCAATCACTACCCCGAATTTTCCTTTGAAGAGGACCTGACAAATCTCAAGTCCGCCGTGGCAGAATATGGAATTGAATACCCGGTTACGCAGGATAACGACGGCAAAACCTGGCAGGCCTACAAAAACCGTTACTGGCCGACCCTGTACCTGATTGATAAGAATGGACATATTCGCTACGTTCACATCGGCGAAGGAAGGTATGCGGAAACCGAAGCCGCCATACAAGCTTTGTTGGCAGAATCCCAACCTTAATTCCAGAAAGAGGAGAGAGAAATTATGAGCAATCCATTGAGATCCGTCCCTGTTCGATCTTCCGAGATCACACCGAAGCAGGCCTACCTTTCACGGCGTGACTTTATTAAAGCCGCGGGTGTCGTGGCTGGCAGCATCGCGCTCGCCGGTTGCGCGCCTAAAGCGGCTGAAAGCACAGCTGCGCCCGCGCTTGACACAGGTCCGCCAAAGACCGATGAATTGGGTAACCCAGCCAATTCCTTTGAAGATATTACCAACTACAACAACTATTATGAATTCAGCACAAACAAGGAGGCAGTCGCCCCCTTATCCAAAGACTTTACAACTGCGCCATGGACGGTGGAAGTCGGCGGTTTGGTCAACAAGCCGCAGACATTTGGCGTGGAAGACCTGCTGAGCTTGTTCCCGCAGGAGGAACGTATCTATCGCCTGCGCTGCGTGGAAGCGTGGAGCATGGTCATCCCATGGAATGGATTCCCGCTGGCAAGTTTGCTCAAAATGGTCGAGCCAACCTCCGCTGCAAAGTATGTGCGCTTTGAAACGATTTTCCGCCCCGAAGAAATGAAAGGACAGGGCAGCCCGTTTTATCCCTGGCCGTATCAGGAAGGCTTGCGTATTGATGAAGCCATGAATGATCTGGCCACTCTTGCAACGGGCATGTATGGCGAAACCATGCTGCCGCAAAACGGCGCGCCCATCCGCCTGGTTGTGCCATGGAAATATGGTTTCAAATCCATCAAATCCATCGTCAAGATCGAATTAACCGACGCAAGACCCAATACATTGTGGAATACAGTCGCAACCAATGAATATGGATTTTATGCCAACGTGAATCCAGCAGTCGATCATCCCCGCTGGTCGCAGGCTTCCGAACGCCGCATTGGCGAACTCAGCCGCAGAGCCAGCCTGCCTTTCAACGGATACGGTGAACAGGTCGCCAGTCTCTATGATGGCATGGACCTGAGTTTGAATTTTTAGATAATGAAACTTCTCTCCCGCTACACGCCTCTTCAAATTGCCATTCATGTTTACGCCTGGTCTGCCTTCGTGTGGATCATCTACGAATTGTTTAATGGCTCATTCTCAATTAACCCAATCCAGGAGCTGGAGCAGCGCACGGGTCGCCATGCCATTACCCTGCTTGTGCTTTCACTGCTTTGCACGCCCATCCACACCATCTTCAAATGGAGCGAGCCGCTCAAACGCCGCCGCACACTGGGTCTGTACGCTTTTCTGTATGCAACCATCCACGTCATTATTTTTGTGGACCTGGATTACGGCCTCGCGTGGAGTCTCTTGATTCAGGAACTCGTTGAAAAGCCGCGCCTTATAGTTGGTCTGATCGCATTTACCCTGCTGATCCCGCTCGCGATCACGTCATTTGATATTTGGAAAAAACGCCTCGGCAAAAACTGGAAACGCCTGCACCGACTCGTTTATTTGATCGCGCCGCTGGCGTTCCTCCATTATGCGTGGAGCAAAAAAGGCGACCTGCTTTCATTGCAAGGCGAAGTGGCAAAGCCATTGATCTATGGACTCATCATTGCGACTTTTCTTATCTTTCGGATTCCTCCCATTCGAAAAGCCATCGCCTCTTTCCCGACCCGACGCCTGACTCTGTCTCCCAAGAAGGATTAACCCAAAGGGGATGCAACTTAAATCAAAAGGTGACAGTCACTTTGAAAGTGACTGTCACCTGCTTTCGTTAAAATATCCCGCGCAGAAAAAGAAGCAGGCCGATAATCGCCAGCGGTACACCCACAATTGCGCCAATGATCGTCAGGCTGAAGATGACACCGACAAGGATGAGTACAATGCCCAGCACCATTGCCACAAAACGCCCTGTCATCTCAACGATGACCGCAAGCAATTTCCATATTGCCACAAAGGGCCACAAATACCAGGGGATATGTTTTTTTGTTTGAGCAGTCATTAGAACCTCCAATTCTTTATATACGCAGGTTATGATTAAAAGATGTGGGGCGCTCAAACCAAAATGTCTCTCCACAAATCTCACAGAAAGGCTATAATTTTGCCCCATGCCTACAAAACCTAAAAAATCCACTCCTGTTTTTGTTGAAGAAGAAATAGAGAAAGTGACTCCGGACGCTGAAGAATTCATCACCTTTAAGCGCAGTCACTTTTACTCCGTACTCGTCTTGCTCGCATTTGGCGTTGGTATCCTCGTTGGTTATGTCCTTTGGGGACGCGGCGCAACTGCCACAGCGGCAGTCCCTGCCCAGGCGGCGCAACAGCCCTCAGGCGAAGTTGTCGAAGCGCCCACGGCGGAGCCGCAATTCGTCCGCTATGATATTCCCATAGATGGGTATCCAAGCCTTGGCCCGGATGATGCGCCGATCACCATCGTAGAGTTCAGTGACTTCCAGTGTCCGTTCTGCCGCCGCTTCCACGATGAAACCTATCGAGCCCTGCTGGATGCCTACCCCGAGCAGATCCGATTTGTCTATCGCAACCTGCCGCTCACATCCATTCACCCCGAAGCAATGCCTGCTGCAGTGGCTTCGCTCTGTGCCAATGACCAGAATGCCTACTGGGATTATCACGACAGGTTGTTCAGCAGTGAGACCCTGGGGGAGGAAACATATATTCAATATGCCGCCGATCTTGGTTTGGATATTGAAGCATTTACCGCCTGTCTCTCCAGCGGCAAACATGATGATTTCATTCAGGCAGATATGGATTTTGCGCTTAACCTTGGCGTACAATCCACACCTACTTTCTTTGTCAACGGGCTGGCAATTGTCGGCGCACAGCCTCTTTCCAGTTTTCAGCAGATCATAGACAAGGAACTGGCAGGAGAACTTCCGCAGTAATTGGGATTGATTTGTCAGTGAGCACTTCACAGATTGTCCCCGTAGGGGAAGGACAAAAAATATGATGAATAGCACAGAGTTCATGGAGTTCTTAAAATATCCGTGAACTCTGGTTCTTTTTGGTATGATAGCGTTTGAAGAAACGAATCCCAATTAATACTCCACCCTGAGAGAATTCCATGAAAAAATTTGTAGCGATCGCAGGCAATATCGGTGTTGGAAAATCCACGCTTGTCACGATGTTATGTGACCAAATGAGATGGGATCCATTCTATGAGCCAGTCAATGAGAATCCCTACCTGGCAGATTTTTATCAGAACATGTCCGCCTGGGCCTTCCATTCGCAGGTCTTCTTCCTGACCCATCGTTTGCGCTCACATTTCAACCTGGCTCAGCATCCCAATTCTGTGGTGCAGGATCGCAGTGTTTACGAAGATGCGGAAATTTTTGCACACAATTTATATCAACAGGGCAGTATTACAGATCGTGATTATCAAACCTACCGTGATTTGTATGAAACTGCTGTGCAATTTCTGCCCCCGCCCGACCTTGTGATCTACCTGCGCGCCTCAGTGGATACCTTGATGAACCGTATCAATTCCCGCGGACGCGACTACGAACGCAAGATCACACCTGAATATTTACAAAATCTCAATCATCTGTACGAATCGTGGATCGAGAATTTCACACTTTGCCCGGTGCTGGCTGTCCCTGCCGATGACTTGGATTATGTGGCGCACTCGGGTCACTTACGATTGATCATTTCAAAAATTGACGATAAATTAACTGGAAAAGAAGAAGTGGTCTTTGATGCTGACGAAGTAGCAAGAGCAACGGAAGATTAGGGCGAGGGAAACAGGTATACAAGTAAACAGGTACACAGGAAATAATCCGTGTACCTGTTTTCATGTCTACGTGTCTACCTGTCTACGTGTTTACGTCTGCCCTATGCTTTTCCCAACACCATCGCCAGCAACGCCATTCTCACATACAATCCATATTCCATTTGACGGAAATATGCGGCTCTTGGATCATCATCAAAGTCAGGATTGATTTCGCCAACGCGCGGGAGCGGGTGCATCACGATCATATCCTGCTTTGCAGCTTTCATGATTTCAGGATCAATCACATACGCGCCTTTTACCTTTTCATAATCAGCCGGGTCTTCAAATCTTTCCTTTTGGACGCGCGTTACATACAGCACATCGGTTTCGGCTAACACTTTTGCAAGCGATGAAAACTCAGCCTGCGGCGCATTCTTTTCCGCAACTTCATCCATTACTTCTTTCGGCATTTTCAAAATATCAGGCGAGACATAATTCAACTTGATATTGCTGAACTGCGAAAGCAAGCGCGCCAGCGAATGAACCGTACGTCCATACTTCAGATCGCCGAGCATGGTCACGGTCAAATTATCGAGCCGCCCGATTTCCTCCATGATTGTAAATGTATCCAGCAGCGCCTGGGTGGGATGCTCGCCCACGCCATCGCCCGCATTGATGACAGGTTTGCGCGCCGCCTTCGCCGCAATTGCCGCCGAACCCGTTTCAGGATGGCGCAGAACAATCACATCCGCATAACATTCGAGTGTGCGGATCGTATCGGGCAAACTCTCGCCTTTCGACACGGATGAGTACCTGACCTCATTGATCGGGATGACCGAGCCGCCGAGTCTTTCCATTGCAGCAGTAAACGATGACGATGTACGCGTGGAAGGCTCATAAAAAAGATTCGCCAAAATCTTGCCTTTCAGCAAATCAAAAGTCCCGACGCGCTCGACCATGCCGCGCATCTCATGCGCCACACCAAACACGTACTCCAGGTCCGCGCGGCTGAACTGCTTGACGGAAATGATGTCCTTGCCATACCATGCGGCGTTCTTATTCTCGCCAAATGGCAGGTGGGGGGAGGGGGATTGGGTTGGCATTTGCTACTCCTTGTATTCGGTAATTAGAGATTGGAGATCGGGACTCTGGTTGCACGCTGAGACCAAATCCCGTTTAATCACATGGTTCACGCTTTAGCATTTTCCACTCGCCTCACGCGACGGGCGGGGCTGGTCGCTGTTTCGAATGATATTTTTCTAACCTGTTGCCAAAAGGCACACAAAATGCTAGAATTGGAGCATGAAGTATTTTTCGTGGAACGAAGAAAAAAACGAACTTTTGACATCAGAGAGACAGGTTTCATTTGAGGATATTGTCTTTTACATCGAAAAAGGATTCCTGCTGGATGTGCTGGAACATCCCAGCCATGAGAAGTATAAAGGACAAAAGATATTCGCAGTGCAGATCGATGATTATGTTTACCTCGTGCCTTTTATCGAGAATGACCATGAAATCTTTTTGAAAACGATAATTCCAAGCCGCAAAGCAACAAAGAAGTATTTGAAAGGAAGTGAAAAATGAGCAACCTAAAACTCCAACAGGATGAACTTGAACTTCTCGCCTCGTACGAAGCCGAGGAGTGGAAATCCGTCAAGAAACTGAAAGAACAAAAAGAACAATATCGCGCTTATGCCCGTGCAACTTTCCGCAAGGACAAGCGCGTCAATATCCGCATTTCAGAGAAAGACCTCCTTGATTTGCAAAAGAGAGCCATACGTCAGGGCATTCCTTATCAAACTTTACTGTCCAGCGTCCTGCATAAATACGCAAACGGCGCGCTGACGGAGAAATAAAGAAACACACATTCACAACTTATACCAACCCGCCCTATTTTTCCAAATGGGCGGGTTGTTTATTATCCTGGCTTACTACTCATGTCCATGCCTGTGATGAACGTCGGATAAAGTTGCGCACATGTTCTTCGGCGGGATGCCCGTCTCGAAAACTTCCGAAGCCTCAAAGACCTCGGAAGTGCTGGAGAAACTATATTCCCGATGGCGTTTCCAGCCCGTTTGCGGTTGCGATTTCATCAAGTGTAGCCTCGATTTCATCATTGAATTGATCGAGACCCTGCACGCGTTCTGTGAAACCATCACCAAGCAAACCCAACTCTCCGCAGGCCTTTTGCCAGAATTGAAGATGATCGCCTTGCAGCACCTCAGCGGAGAGAGTCCAAGTATGCAGGAGCGGCCAGAGCGCAGCCAGAGGCGTTTCACCCTCAAGCATCGCTTTGATGGCTTTCTCGTAATAATTTAACCGACAATCATGAATACGTAAATCTACTTTTTTATTTTCACTTGCAACTGAAAACGCCGCTTTCCAATCTGCCAGCCAGCTTTTTACTTTGTCGGCATCTATCCTGTTCGCGCCGATCAGGCCATACGCGCCAACGGCCAGTCCGGGCTTTTGCGCTTCTTCTGCGCGGGCAGGGAATTCAAGCAGCAATCTGCGTTCATGAATGGGCGGCCCGCTTAACTCTGCCACGCTGTTAATGGCATGGAAAAGGGACTTCATATATTTTCTTACTTCCCTCGGGCCTGCGGCTCCTTCGATCTCTGATAGATCCATCCAGATCTCGCGGCCATGGGAGAGCATTTTTCGGCAGCGTTGCAGCATGAGCTCAGGTTTTTCAAAGTCAATGCCTGCTCGCAGACTGGCCTGCACAAAATCGAAGAATTTTTCGCGTTCATACAATAAGATCGGGTCATATATTTCATAACCGAGCCAGGGATCGCCGCGCAATTCGCGGGGTGATTTGAATTCATCCCTTGTTCGGCGGCTGATATCAAGGTGGAAATCAACCGTCAGTTTGACAAATTCGCGTGGTTTGGCTGGCAGGTTCTTATAGACGAAAACCAGGTCAATATCGGCTGTGCCGCCGAGCATCGGTTCAACATTAAGCAGGGAACCGGTCAGGTAGGCGGCAATAATATCGGGGTCGTTATAGGCCCGCTCCTGGGCGGTCTCTTTCGCAATACGGATGAGTGATTTACGGGTGACTCGCATAATGATCCGATTAACCCAAAGGCAAACTTGGTTGAAACGGAGTCAGGTTCAAGGTTTGGCGGATGCGGTTCTGTATCAGATGAAGATGCTCCGTGTTGCGGACGATGTCAAGGTCGTTTGTATCTATCTTTAGCACAGGCGTGTGGTCGTATGGTTTCGAAAAGAACTCTTCATACGCGTTGTTAAGTTCGTGAATGTAAGCGCGTTCCATTTGCCTTTCGTAGGATCTGTCGCGGAAGGCGATGCGGTTCATGAGCGTGTCGGTGTGGGCTTGTAAATAGACAAGCAGGTCTGGTTTGGGAATTTTTTCACCGAGCGCTTCATGCACCTTGCGATACATAGCCAACTCATCGCCTTTTAGGTTGATGCCTGCAAAGAGCGCATCTTTTGCGAAGGTATAATCTGCGATCAGGTTTTTTTTGGAATCAAGAATCTTTGGAATGCTGTTGTTTTGTTGATGGTAGCGGCTGAGCAAAAAGAATATCTGGGTTTGAAAAGCATATCTTGCTCGGTCTGCGTAAAAATCGGAGAGGAATGGATTCTCCTCAAATATTTCCAGCAGGACTTCGGCTTCGAATGTCGGTTGCAGGAGGCGTGCAAGCGTGGTTTTTCCCACGCCGATCACTCCTTCGATGGCGATGTACATGAAAAAATGCTCCCTAAATGATGTAAGTTAAGGATACCATAATTTAAGAATGAACGCTTCGCGTGAATGATATGGAAGATTGTATAATGGACGGATGAAAAAAATTTGTATCGTTCCGCGTGTTGAGGGGACTGGCGGCATGGCGTCCTTTCGCTTAAAATTTGAACAGGGATTAAAGTCACGAGGGATTGATTTTTCTTATGATCTTTCTGCCAACTCTGACGTAATTCTCGTCATCGCAGGCACACGCTTCCTGCCTGACCTTTGGCGGGTACGGCGGCGCGGCATTCGCGTCGTCCAAAGATTGGACGGCATTAACTGGGTGCAGCGTGTGCGCTGGACGGGAGCGCGTTATCACCTTCGCGCGGAGTATGGGAATGCGATGCTGGCTTTGATCCGTGGTCGTTTTGCAGATCGCGTCATCTATCAGAGTCAGTTCGTTCGCAAATGGTGGCAGGATTGGTACGGCCTTGCAAAAGCGCCTGCGTCTGTGATCATCAATGGCGTAGATTTGAATGTCTATTCGCCAGATGGAACCGATGAACGCCCCCATAATAGATATCGCATGTTGTTATTGGAAGGCAGCCTGGCGGGCGGGTTGAATGCTGGCTTGTTTCATGGGGTTGCCGTGGCTGAAAAACTATCGGAAAAATTTCCAATGGAAGTGGTCGTGGCTGGAAAAGTGGATGATGCGACCCAGAGAAAATTACAAAGCAAAGTGCCGGTGAAATTTTTGGGCACACTTCCACGTGAGCAAATTCCGCAGTTGGCGCGCTCTTCGCACCTCATGTATTGCGCGGAGGTCAATCCGCCTTGCCCGAATTCCGTCATCGAAGCGCTGGCTTGCGGACTGCCTGTGATCGGGTTTGACAGCGGCTCGCTTAAGGAACTGGTCACAGAGGATGCAGGACGGGTGGTTTCCTACGGTACGAATCCCTGGAAGTTGGAAACACCTGATATCCCTGCCCTGGCTGTATCAGCGGAGGCAGTACTTTTGAAACAGGAGCAGTTCCGCAGGTCCGCACGGAGGCGTGCTGAGGAGGAGTTCGGTCTGAATAAGATGGTCGATTCCTATTTGAAAGTCCTGTTGGAGGATTAAGTCATGGATCAGGAAGTTCACGAATTTCTTTTGAAACATTTGCAGGGGATCATGAATAATGATATTGCTTCATACCACGAAACGACCGCGAAAGATCTCACATTATATGAATGGTGGGTAACGACGCATCGTTTGGAGGGCTTGCCCTTTCACGAATTTATGATGACATCCAATGCGGAGCGGGGCTCTGTATTTGGCGCGCAGGATAAAGGACATGAAACGCAAAGCCGTTTTGATCTGGCAAATTTGCATATTCAACGATACGGCGATACAGCGATTGCGAGTTATACATTGTTGATCAGTACGGCACTGCCTGAGGGTGTTAAGGTTGCCTCGCATAATGAAAGCCGTGTGATGGTGAAAATAAATGGCGCGTGGAAAGTTGTGCATGTGCATAAATCGCCTGCGTGGTCGGCGCCGCATGTGCAGGCGCAGGGAAATTGATGATCAAGTTTTCTGGCAAACTTGGCTTGCAGCAACGCGTGCTTCCCAGTTATCGCGTCCCGTTTTTTGATTTGCTGGCGGAGCAATGCGAAGGCGGTATGAGTGTGTTTGCCGGGCGGCCTCGACCCGTTGAAATGATCGCAAGCGGGCAGACTCACATTGCAAAATACAAGGAAGCAAAAAATATCCATTTGTTCAGTGGCGCATTTTATCTTTGCTATCAACAAGGTTTTATTAACTGGCTCGAAGAAACGAATCCAGATGCCTTGATCGTGGAGGCGAATCCCCGTTATCTTTCCACGCCTTCCGCAGTGAAATGGATGCGCGCGCGCGGACGAAAAGTGATTGGCTGGGGATTGGGGAACCCCTCTCCTTTTAGGAGAGGGGCAGGGGTGAGGTCGCGTTTCATTAATCAATTTGATGCGATGCTCACATACAGTCAACGCGGTGCGGAGCAATATGCCGCGCTTGGTTTCCCGCGCGAGAAAATATTTGTTGCGCATAATTCTGTTTCACCCGCACCCACGTTTAACGTTGAACGTCCAACGTTAAACGTTAAACCAACAATATTATTTGTGGGCAGGTTGCAGGCTCGAAAACGAGTTGATTATTTATTACGCGCCTGTGCAGAGATTGAATCAAGACCACGGTTGATCATTATTGGCGATGGACCTGAGCGCGCGGCGTTAGAGTCACTTGCCAAAAATGTTTATCCCTCCGCTGAGTTTATCGGTTCAAAACATGGCGCTGAATTGAATCCGTATTTTGAACAAGCAGATTTGTTCGTTTTACCTGGCACGGGCGGACTCGCAGTGCAGGAGGCGATGAGTTATGGCTTGCCCGCCATTGTTGCAAAAGGAGATGGCACGCAGGATGACCTTGTCCGCGAGGGAAATGGCTGGCAGATCAACCCCGAAGATTATGGCGCGCTTGTTTCCACAATGCAAAACGCGCTATCTGATATAGCGCGTTTGCGAAAGATGGGACAGGAATCGTTCCGGATCGTTTCTGAAGAGATCAATATCCAAAAGATGGCGGATGTATTTGTTCAGGCATTAAACACCTGATTTACCTTTCAGTTCCACGCTCTCGGCGGCTTGAGCAAATTAAGCCCATCAAACATCATAATCCAACTCATTTGCGAAGTAACTGCGCCCTTCAATTGAAACACATCCTTTTCATTTGATATACTTCACAAAATTTTATGGACATCTCCCAAACCATTCATTTGCTCGGCGACCTGCTTGGTGGGGTCATCTCAGAACTCGAATCACCGCTTATCTTTGAGATCGAGGAACGCATCCGCACGCTTGCAAAAGCGCGCCGAAGCGGCAACCCGTCCTCCGCGAAGAGTCTGCAGCAGGAAGTCTCTTCATTGAAAACGGAAGAGGCGCGGGCAGTTGCCGCATCGTTCGCCGCGTACTTTGACCTGGTCAATCGCGCGGAGGAGAATCAGCGCGTTCGGGCGCTGCGGCGGCATGAAGATGAAAAATATCCCGAACCCATTTCTGAATCCATCGGCGATGCGATCGCAACGCTCAAAGAGCGCGGTGTAAGCCGTGAACAAATGGAAGACTTGCTCGCGAATTTATCCATTGAATTGGTGCTGACCGCCCACCCAACCGAAGCGCGCCGCAGAACCGTGCTTTCCAAAATGGAACGGATCACGGATTTGGTCAATCAAATCAGCGCAGGCTCACTCTCTTTGCGCGAACAAGAGGATGCCGTCCAATCTTTACGCAATGAGATTTCGTCCCTGTGGCTCACGGACCGCGTCCGCGCCGCGAAATTGTCCGTGACCGATGAAGTGAAAACAGGGCTGTATTTTGTTGACTCGTTTTTCTGGAATACCATTCCAACAATATATGATGATCTTGAAAATGCGCTTGAGCGTTATTACCCCGGACTACATGCCCCCGACGCATGGTTCAAGCTTGCATCGTGGATCGGCGGTGACCGCGACGGCAATCCAAATGTCATTTCGGAAGTGACCGCAGAAACCCTGCGCCTGCATCGCGGACTGGCTGTGGAGAATCACCGCAAAAGTTTTCAGGAACTGGCGCGCCATTTGAGCGTGAGCTCCAACCGCATTCCACCGCCGCGGGAATTAATTTTATGGATCGAAAAACGCAGGCCCTTCCCGCCTCATATTGCATACATTGAAGAGCGCTATGTAACCGAGCCGTACCGTCTTGTGCTGTCTTTGCTGGCATCTGATCTGGCTGAAGCCTCGCGTGAGGACATGAAGTCACATTTATTGCAAAGCTATTCATATCGCGCCCGTATGCAATCAAGCGACCTCACTCAGCCTTTGGAGATCATTGCATCTGCCATTTCAGCCAAACTCATGCTGGATGATCTTCAAGATGTCCGCCGCAAATTAAAAATTTTCGGCTTGCATGCCGCAAGGTTGGATATCAGGGAAGATTCAAGCCGTTTGAATGCCGCGCTCAGCGAGATCCTGCGCGCATTGAATATTGAATCCGATTTTGAAAACCTGCCTGTGGATTCAAGAACCGAATTGCTCGTGCGTTTGTTGAAGGAACCCGCCCCGCAGCTTTCTCATCATCCGGGCGTAACTTCTGCCACCGCCGAAACCTGGTCTTTATTTCAACTCATCGGGCGGACATACGACGTTTACGGAAATGAACTTCTCGGCCCCATCATCATCTCCATGACCCATGCTGCATCAGATGTGTTGACCGTGCTCCTGCTGGCGAAATGGGCGGGCTGTAAGGTCATACCGCAGATCACGCCGCTCTTCGAATCCGTCCCGGACCTGAAAGATGCGCCGCGCATCCTTGAGCTTCTCTTCACCTCGGAAATTTACCGCGAGCATCTCATGTCTCACGGGAATGAACAAATGGTGATGATCGGCTATTCCGACAGCAACAAAGACGGCGGCTATCTCATGGCGAACTGGTCTTTGTATGAAGCGCAGGAGGAGATCACCCGCGTCGCGCAAAAACATAACATCAAGCTGACCATCTTCCACGGCCGCGGCGGAACGATTGCGCGCGGCGGCGGACCCGCCAACAGCGCCATCCGCGCCCAGCCGGTGGGCAGTATCAATGGTCGGTTTCGTCTGACCGAGCAGGGCGAGATCATCGCCTTGCGTTATTCCAATCCTGGTCTGGCGCATCGTCACCTTGAACAAATCGCCAGCGCCGTGATCCTTGCATCCGCCCCGCTTCCGCATCAGCCAATTCCTGAACGCTTCACGTGGCGCACCGCAATGTCGCAAATGTCGGATGTGGCACAGCGCGCCTATCGCACGCTGGTTTATGAAACGCCGGGCTTTATCGAATTCTGGCAATCTGCCACGCCGTTGGATCAGATCAAACATTTGCAGATCGGCTCGCGCCCGTCTTCCCGTTTGCAATCGGACGCGGTCAATCAAATTCGCGCCATCCCCTGGGTCTTCTCGTGGATGCAAAGCCGCTTCAATTTACCGGGCTGGTACAGTCTCGGTTCTGGTCTCGCATCCATTTCAGATCAAACGTTGCTGCAGGAAATGTACGATGGTTGGCCATTCTTCAAAACACTGCTCACCAACACAGAAATGTCCCTGCTGAAAGCGGATATGGATATCTCAGCCCTGTATGTGGATTTGGTCCCGGACAGAAAACTGGCGAATGATATTTTCTCTTCGATCCGCGCGGAATACGAACGCACGCGGGAAGCTGTTCTTTCCATCAGTAAGAATTCGACATTGCTCGAGCTTGAACCCGCCACCCGTCAAGCCGTCCAGTTGCGCAACCCTTATATTGACCCATTGAACTACATCCAGGTGGAAACACTGCGCCGCCTGCGCGCCTTACCCAACCCCGATAGCGCTGAAGCCGAAGCCCTGCGCGAAGTAATGGCGATCACCATCAACGGAATTGCTTCAGGCTTGAGAAATACGGGGTGAGTAGGTAGACACGTAGATACGTAAACAGGTAGACATGTTTGCAATCTTGTCTACCTGTTTTCTTGTTTTCTTGTTTCCTTGTCTACCTGTTTACCTGTTTACCCGACTTTAGGCGTATCCCCAATGATCTCCCAGCCGCGTTCCAATGCAACAGCCTTCAACCTCGCATCGGGATACACAGCCACGGGATGATCGGCATGTTCAAGCAGGGGAATATCCAGCACGGTATCGCCATAGGCCATGTCCACGCGGTTAACCCCCAAACGACTTAAGACCTGCTCGATCTTCTTTTCATTCGCCATTAACCCGCCGACTAATTTCACACGTCCATTCACAATTTCAATGGGTGTGCCGATGGTTTGCGCGCCAATGCGTTTTGCAAATGGTTCGATAAAAGGTTCCACCACACTGCTTGCGATATAAACCTGCGCGCCTTGTTCACGATGTTTAATGAGCCGCGCAACCACATCCTCGCGGCGTTTCTTCCAAAAGTCATGTTCCACGACCCATTCAGAAGCGTGAGTTAACTTTTCAGGATTTGCATTCTTGATATAAGCCAGACTTTCCACCATTAATTTTTGTCCCCAGGCTTGCCAGTCTATCAGTCCATTTTTTGCGAGCAAATACGAAGGTATGATCGCCGCCATATAAAGGTTCGCGCGGAATTTGCTCTGATTATGTTTTACCCAATCCACCAGACCCAAAAACGGTGAGCCGGTGGTGAGCGTTCCCATCATGTCTGAAACAACGATCATGTTTTCTCCATCTGAGTTTTTTCTATTATATCCATGTCTTTCACTGCGCCGTATTGCCGCCATCCACCAAAAGCAAATGACCTGTTACAAAAGACGAATCATCCGAAGCCAAAAATAAAACGGCATTCGCGATTTCCCCAGGTTTTCCAAACCTTCCCATCGGAATATATTCACTTGATTCCTTAATCGCTTCATCAATTGTCACCGGGTCGGAGCCTTCGAAATATCCCTTCTCCATCCAGCGATCCACAAACGTATCACCGGGGCAAACTGCATTCACGCGGATTCCCTCACGCGCATAATCAATTGCCATGGCTTTCGTCATCATGCCCACCGCGCCCTTGCTCATAATATACGGAAACGCATTCTTCCCCGCCACCACAGACCAGTCCGAACCGTTATTCACGATCACGCCCCTGCCCTGTTTTTTCATTTGGGGAATCACCAGTTTGCACATGTGCCAAACCGCCGTCACGTTGATATTCAAAGTATCGCGCCAGAGATCTTCGGGCCCCGTATCCGCTGTCCCTTTAGTGACGATGCCCGCGTTGTTAAACAAAATATCAATGCGGCCGAATTCTCGCAAAGCGGCATCCACGACTCTTTGACAGTCCTCCAGCTGCGTGTGATCCGCTTCGACAAATACGCATCGGACTCCCCTCTGCCTGCATTCTGCTTCGACAGTTTTTCCCAACCCGGAGCGTCTGCCTGTTAAGACCAGATCGGCCCCCTCGTCTGCGAAAAGAAGCGCGGTGGCTTTTCCAATTCCGCTTGTCGCGCCTGTAATGATCGCTGTTTTATTTTTTAGTTCTCTACCGTACAAATACGAGGAAAATCAGTCATAGAGTAAACTCAGGGTCACCAAACCAACTGAGGTGTCCTCTATGACTGATCGCTACCGAGTATACACAAAAGTGAAGAAAACGTTGAAGACC
>VGNE01000065.1 GCA_016866215.1 Chloroflexota bacterium
AAAATGCGGAAAGCCATAAAATCTTTGCGGAAAAATTTTCGGCGTTCGGGCTTCGTCCACAGGCATTGCAGACCTGCTACGCGATGGCGGAAAATGTCTTCGGTGTAACCCAAAGCCCATTGGATCAGTCACCAGTTATGGATGAGATTGACCGTGAAGTCTTCCTGACTCAACGCCTCGCGACTCCGCCGATAGTTGGTCGCCCGGCGATGAAGATGATGTCGTCCGGGCAGCCCCTCGCCAACACGGAAATCCGCATCGTAGGCGAAAACGGAAAAGAACTGCCAGACCGCGTGGTGGGTGAAATAAAAATGCAAAGCGATTGCATGTTGACCGAATATTACAACCGCCCCGATGCCACCGAATTGGCGTTGCGTAATGGCTGGTATATGACCGGTGATTATGGCTATCTTGCAAATGGAGAACTCTATGTCTCCGGGCGCAAAAAAGATATAATCATCGTCGGCGGCAAAAACATCTATCCTCAGGATTTGGAATCACTGGCGAGCGAAGTCCCCGGCGTGCATCCTGGCCGCACCGTGGCGTTTGGGATGTATGATGAAGAAGCAGGGACCGAGGAGGTTGTCATTATTGCCGAAGTGGACAGCGAAGAACCCTCCGAGCAGGAAGTTATCGCAGATGCGATCCGTAAGCATGTCACGAAAAGCTCAGCGATCGCATTGCGGCACGTCAGGGCGGTTGGGGAAAAATGGATCGTAAAGACCTCCAGCGGTAAGACGGCGCGCTCGGCGAATAAGGATAAATTTATCAAGGAACTTAATTCCTAAGTCCTTACACGCCTAATCATGATCCCCTGAGCGTAGCGAAGGGTCTCTACGATAATCTTAGAGATTCTTCGCTACGCTCAGAATGGTATTGTGCAAGATGATTTTTTTACCATATACCTCTTCCCGCGCGCGGCGAGCAAATTACAGTCCGATAGCAAGCCGCAAGTCGTGCAGCATTTTCCATCGGGACCGATCTCGATCAACTTTCCTTTTTGAACCAGCAAATCAATCATGGACAATACCGCCGAGGGTTGGGCATTCATGGCGCGGCTGATCTCGGAAAGGCTTAAGCCGTTCTCTTTGTTTTCGAGCAAATTAACCAATTGATTCAACATGATCGTCTTACCCAAACCCCAATAGCCTTCCGCCCTGATAGATCATGAGGGCGACAATCCATGCGACCGCCGTTTGATACACTGCCGAAGTCACAGCCCATGAAGTTCCAAACTCATGTTTGATCGCGCCCAACGTGGCAACACATGGCACATACAATAATACAAACACCAGCATGGACATGGCGCTCAACGATGTAAATTGTTCCTGCAAAACCAAACTCAAAGCTGTATCATTGGGTGCTTCATCCGCAGGGATCAAATCCACACCGGGCAGAATGCTCAATAAAATTTTTCCTGAGTTAATGGTCGCGGTTACAAAGCCGCTTCCGATGCCGATCACATCTTTAGAAAATGATACGGGCTCAGTAATTCCTGCTTCTTCCCCACTTAGATAGATCTGGCTCATGGTGCTGACGACAATTTCCTTTGCCATGAAACCCGACACCAGTGCGCCGCTTGTCTGCCAGTTGCCAAATCCCAGCGGAGCAAAGACAGGCGCGATCACGCCGCTGACTTTTCCAAAATACGAATCGCGTTGATGGGTCACACCCCACGGCATGTTAAGCAACAGCCACATTACGAGAGATGCATAAAGAATTGTCGTCCCAGCCTTGCGGACAAATTCGCGCGTGTTCTCCCACATGTGAATCAGCACGCTCTTCAGCGCAGGTTGACGATACGGAGGCAGTTCCAACACAAACGCGGAAGAGACATCGGGCTTGAGAATGGTGCGGGTAAAGACCATGCCAGCCAGCATCGCGACAAGGATTCCAAGCGCATACATGGCCCAAATCACCGTCCCTGCGCGTGCGCCGAAGAACGCCAGACCAAATACCACGTAGACAGGCAGACGCGCCGAGCAGGACATGAGCGGGACGAGCAGCGCAGTCAGGACGCGGTCACGGCGGCTGGCAATTGTCCGCGTGGCGTAAATCGCAGGGACAGCGCAGCCGAAACCGAGGATCATCGGGATGAATGATTTGCCATGCAAGCCAACAACGCGCATGAAACGATCCATGACGAAGGCGGCGCGTGACATGTAACCTGAGTCTTCCAACAGGGCAAGGAAGAAATACAGGATCAACAGCCCAGGCACAAAGACCAGCACACCGCCAACGCCTGCGACGATCCCGTCAATGACGAGGGAATGTATCCACGCGGGAGCAGGCGTGAGGTCAAGTATGAACGAGAACAAGTGAGCCATGGGACCGTTGATGACGGCGTCCGTCCAATCCAAAAACGGAGCGGAGACGTCAATCACGAGTCGAAATACAACATACATGACCGCGAAGAAGAAAGGCAGGCCAAGCCATTTGTGCGTGACGATGTCATCGATGCGATCGGTGAGGGTGATGCGATCCATCAGCGGGCGTTGAAGCGACTGGCGCACGATGCCGTTGATATACCCATAGCGGCGGTCGGCGGTGAGCAGATCCACTTCATCGCCAAGCATGGATTTTATTTTTTCAGCATCCTGCTTTGCAAACTCAATAACCTGCGTGCCGTTCGGCATGGCTTGCACACGACTCAAAATATCAGCGTCGCCTTCGAGTAATTTAATCGCCAGCCAGCGCTGTGGATAACGGCCCGTGTCAAATTTATTTTCTTCAAACGCCGCAATGAGACGCGCTATCGCGCGTTCAATTTTGCCGCCATAATCAAGCCGAAAAAAATATTTTGTGAATGATGTCGTCATGTAACCTCTTAGTTTTTTCCCGCCGCGCGAACCGCATAGATTGCTCCTTGCGCCGTCCTCGGCGCAAGATTTGCACTGAAAACGCCGCCGAGGACGGCGGCTTGAGCCTGTCGCGATTGTGTGAATGATATCGTCATGTTATTTTCCCGCCGCGCGAACCGCTTTGGAGATCAAATCAGAAATGCCTTTGCCTTGATTTGCCGTCGTGGATACAACGGGGATGTTGCCAAGCAATTGTGAAAGCTGATCGAGATTGATCTTTGCGCCATTTTTATGCAAATCATCAGCCATGTTTAATGCGATCACCACTGGAACATCCAATTCCAAAATTTGAACGGTCAAATACAAATTGCGTTCAAGATTGGTCGCATCCACTACATTGATGACCACATCTGGATGTTCCTGGATGATGAAATCGCGCGCGATGATCTCTTCGGGTGAATACGCTGTCAGGCTGTATGTGCCAGGCAGGTCAACAATATTGATTTTCAAGTTACCATGTTGAACTTCGCCTTCTTTCTTTTCAACCGTCTTGCCGGGCCAATTCCCCGTGTGTTGATGCAAACCAGTTAACACATTGAAGATGGTGGACTTGCCAGCATTTGGATTCCCCGCCAAGGCAATCGTCAGGTCAGCCATTCGCGCCTCCATTCAGGGTCACTTCAATTTGCGCGGCTTCTTCTTTTCGCAAAGCCAGGTGATAGCCCTTGATGAAATATTCCACAGGGTCACCGAGCGGTGCGTTACGCTCGATCAAAATTGTCTCCCCTTTGATGATGCCCATCTCAGCAAAGCGGCGGCGCAAAGCGCTCTCCCCATTGATGCGTGTGATCGTCCCACGTTGACCAGGTTGTAAGAGATGCAGTTGAATTGGTCCAGAGATTACTTCAGCCATACCGATGTTTCCTCATTGAATTGGATTTACTTTGTTCAGTGTAGCGCGCGTGAGATTCAAACAGTTGTCAATGTTATTCTTCAATGGCTCCTCCAATTACCCGCAGATGCCGGCGGAAAATGTAAGCCGGGTCATGGGCGCGTCTATTCAGATATTCATCAAAGCGAAGTTGGTCGCGCAGTTTTTTACCCGCTCGTATCGCTTCCGCTTGCCGCCGCTCTTTTTCAAAAATACCCTGGCCATTGAAAGAATTTCCCCGGCGCTTTCGATTGGAATAAATAACACACCGTCCGCATCGGCAAAAACAACATCTTCATTCGTCGCCTTGATATCGCCGAAATATGCCGCATCCAACGCATCGGGAGTGCGGGGGTCAAGCCGCTGGGGCCCCGCCGGATAGTTGCCATAACTGAAAACGGGAAAACCAATCTGCACAAGTTCTGCGGTGTCGCGATGCGAGTCCCAAACGAGAATGCCCTCCAGTCCGCATGCCTGCGCCTCGAGGACGGTGAGATCGCCGATGCAGCCTTCGTCCCGCCTGCCACCGTTATCAATGGCGAGGATATCGCCCTTTTGCGCGTTTCCCATCGCTTCCAGGAAAATATCCACGCTACCGTAGTGTCTCGTTGGCAGTACGTGACCGGCTATATGGCTTTTGGCAGATATCGGGTAAATGCCGGGCGGGGCCATCCGGAGCGGGATTCCCAACCGCAGGCAAGCATCCGCAATAAGCGGGGTTGAGAGTTCGGTGAAACGATCTTTCAAATTTTGATTGTCCATTTTTCCTCTTTGATTCTATTGGGGCGCAAAACACCGTGAGATTCCATTCAGATATCTGGGAAATGGGGGGGGGGACGTACAACTCAATTCGTAATGCAAACACCAGATCACATCATGTCAGTAGTGACGGTGAAGAAACCATGCAGAAATCAGATCGGCCCAAAAGGGAGACTCGCGAAGTAGTGCCAGCAAGCGAAAATCAGTGTTCGCACTTGCCCTGGCGGACGGTGTCAGGGTCCGCGTCCTACGAGAGGTTTTCCGTTCTCCCGGATAAAATCCATTATGATTCCACAATAACAAACTCTGCCAGGGATAATCCCAGAACAGTCTCCTTCCCGCCCGCTCCGTTTTTTTCGGGGGGATCTACACATAATGTCAGCGGACCTTGAAGCGGCGCAGCCTCCACAACCTTCACTTTATGCCCGGGCAAAAGTCCGCGCTCAAATAAATGTTGGATCACATCCGTTGCAGTGGCATTGACCGCCAGTACGCGCACCGTTGCGCCTACCGCAGCCTCGCTCAGCGGAATCCCATTCAACGGCACAAACGAACCGTCCGCCGCAGGAATGGGATTCCCGCGTGGGCATGTTTTCGGGTTGCCAAGAAAAACTGCCAGCGCCTCCGTCACTTCGGGCGCGGTAGCATGTTCAAGCGAGCAAGCCAGTTCATATAACTGCGTCCATTCGATCTTCAAGTGGTCGTACAAAAAACATTCCCACAAACGCTGGCGGCGCAGGACATTGCACGCAACCTCGCGCCCTTTTTTGGTCAGCGCGACGCCCTTATACGGCGTATGTTTCACCAGACCCTGCTCGCCCAAACGCCGCATCATCTCGTTTGTCGAAACAGCCGTCACGCTCAAACGCTCCGCCAAACGACCAATCGCCACCATCTCGCGGTCGCTTAACTCAACCATTGCCTTCAAATACATTTCCGTGCTTTCGCTTAATTGCTGGATTATCATAAGGGTTACCTATTAATTAACATAAGGTTGCCCTTATTATTGCCGATGTCCTTATTTTTCGACATGGACGGATGTCATTTTGTTTTGTGAAGAAAGTTACAACGCTTCGTTTCGACACGGTGAGCGAGAGTCGAACCGTCAACGCAGGCTTTCCGTCCTGATAATTGATTCGATTTTAATGGCCAGAATCAGCTTTGATGTGGATGGCATAGCTATGATTCTTGATTTCGAATCCCCTCACCCCGTTTATGTTGAGTTTTCGTTTGGACGACTTCCCCCTCTCCCTTTGGAAGAGGGCAGGGTGAGAGCCCTTCACGATCTCATTTTTCGTAAGGGAATGTTTCATCGATGGCAGCTTCGTCATCGCAAAAAAGGGGGCCGCGGGGTGGGAAAACCCAAGCGGGGCAGGCTTTACGGCTTGCCCCGATTTTTTATGACAAATGACACGTGACATGGGGTGTGGAATTTCGTATATTTAGTAGTAAAGGATTAGGCGGCCAGGAATCAATAAGTTATTAAGCCGCCAAATTGCCGCTAAACACCGAGTGGGCACTTTGTGAGATATTTTTTGATAACGAATACTGAATCCATCTACTGAAAAATTTTCAAATGGGAGGGCGTCCGTCATGAAAAAAGGCTTGAAGTCCTGCTTGATCGTTGTACTTGTGCTGGTCGGGCTTTGTATCGGTGGGGCGGCTGTCATGTTTTTCTCCAACCTGTGTCCGCCTCAAGGTCCTTGGCCGATGCCGCCCTGGTGCGCTGGCGGCTCCGGTGAATTTACCTTCAATCTTCCCTTCGAATCCAGCTTGCCGCCAACAAAACTGCCGGCTGACATTTCCGATTTCGACATTTCCAAGCCCGAATATCCCGGCTCACGAGATGCCTTTACCTTTCCTCCATCCTGCGATCTAATTCCTGACAAAATCGCCCAAAGTGTCTGTGAGTACTATAAGGAGGGAGCGATAATTTTTTGGCAGGAGGAGGCCTGCGATGCCATGCCCTTGGCTTCCGGCAAAGACGCCTGCAAAAACGAACGCGCTGAGCTTAGAAAAATTGGCGATGAAAAAATCGCCGAACTTCGCAAAACGAATCCCGAATGGTGGAAGCGGCCGGATTTGAATGTTTATGTTTACGGCGATACCCACCTACGGACGGAGGAGCTCAGACCGGACGTGAGCGTTTGGGGCGGCGGATCGTACGACGGATGGCGGAATGACGAAATTTTTATGACCCACGCGGCCGGGATATTTAAGGTCGTGGGCCACAGCTTCGGCTATCTTGGCGAAAATGATTTGGACTATATGCGCAACCGCCTGATGGCGGATGAGGGCATCGTGATTACCGGGCCGGCAGATCTCCAAAAACCGGAAGTTGTAAGAATCAAAACCGATTTGGCGTATCTTGAATCCAAATCACCGATTTTCCGCGGACTCGTCCCGGCTATCGCCAAGGATTTTGATAATCAGGACGTTGTCGTCGGCTTCACCTTTCCCGACGGCTCAAAAAGAATATCAAATATCTCGGCAAATGCGATTGTGCCTGAATTCAAAAATTATTTGATCCAATATTACAAATGGCAGGTAGATGCGAATGCCGACGGAATGTTTATTGATGATCTTACCGGACTTTATCCGGCAGACTCTTTCAGCGACGCGGTGATGAAGCAATTTGGGGCGTGGCTCGCCGCGCGCCCGGACAAATCGGCGCTCGAAAAATACGAGGTGGCAGACTGGACGGCGTTCAACTACCGCGAATTTCTGAAACGCGCCGGCTATACAAAAACCACCATAGATAATACGGTCGGCAAAACCATCGGGGCATCCGATGCCTGGCGCCAAATTCCGCTGATGGTTGAATTCAGAACGTTTTTAATCGAGGCGAATCAAAAAGCCCTGATCGACATCATTACAGAAGTTAAAGCGTACGCGCGCGAAAAAGGACGCGATAATTTTATTGCAACCGGAAATACCGGCGAACTTGCTCCGGGAGGCGCCTTTGCCGTTCCATATTTTGATTATCTGACCTTTGAGCACGCCTATTTGCGTAACGACAATCCGTTGATGTACCAAAGTGTAATGCCGCTCACGCATTTAGCCGAAGCCAAAGAACGGCCGGTAGCCAACCAGATATTGGTTGATAATTGGAATCCCTTGGCGGAAATGACAAGCCAACCACTCAAACTGGGTATTATGCGGCTGGTGGTAATGGAAAGTTATGCCGCCGGAAGTGGAACCTCGTACGTACGGTACGCGCTGAATGATCCGCGGGAAAAATCGCAGAACATGAACGACGTCTATTTTGCGCTGGAAGACCGGTTCGATTTAATCGGCATCCAAAAAGCATACGGATTTATGCGCCATAATCTCGCGACCTTCAGGGATTTTACGAATTCTACCGCCAAGGTGGCCGTAATCCTGGATAATGACGAAATAATCCGGGAATGGAAAGAATCCATTACCGCTGATCATCAATACTCCGTCGAAAATATCAGCAAAACTCTGGACGCGGCGGGAATCGCTTATGATGTCATAAATTGGAAGCAACTTGCCGGGCGCGCAGGAAACAAGCAATATCAGTTTGTGATTTTGCCTGCGGCAAAATCCGCCGGCAATAATTTTGAGGCAACTCTTCAAAAAGCAAAAGATGCCGGCGCCAAAATTATATCCGTCGACGGAACTCCGGAAGCATGGTTGCGGTTTGTTGACATCAACTCCAGCGAAGCCGCCGTGGTTTCGGTTTTGAAAAGCGTACCGGTCCTAAATCTTCCGCCAAAAATGAAAGCCGTGGTCAAAACCGATGCCAAAGGAAACTTTGTCGTGCATCTTATGAATTATGATTACGATGCCTCTGGATTTAGGGAACAAAAAAATATCGCGATTGACATGGCGTTTTTTGGCAGCGCCAAAAAGGTAACTTTCGCCTCACTCGAAAACCCCGAACAGGTTGAACTTGATGCGGCAAAGCCAATTGTGCCTGGGGTTACAACTTACGGGATGCTAATTATTGAAAAATAAACCATTCCCGAAATATTAAAAAAACCCCTTCCTTCTTGCCCTCGAGCGTCAGACCGCCTCTGCCTGCTCATGAGGGCAGACCACTGAAACAAAGGAGAAAATAGTGAAAACCAAAACTGGCGGCATTATCGCTACACTTGCGACCCTGTTCTTGTGCGGCTTGCCTGGTTTGATTTTGTTTTGCATGGGGGCGGCTGGAATTTTGACCCCGCCACCCTCCAGCCAGACGGATAGCACCGCAACCATAGGCTTTGCTGCTTTCTCGGTTTTTATTTGTGGGGGATTACTATTGATGCTCATCCCTCCCGTGGTTGGATTCTTCACTTTACGCAGGAAATCAACACCTGTACCCGTCCAGCCCACTGCCGCATATATGCCAACGCCTGCCTATCAACCGGCCGCGCCAGTTGTGTCAGCCAATCAAATGAATATCGGGGGCATGGACGCATCCACACAAACCGTGTATGACAGGATCATGGCGCTTAACCGTCCAACCGCTCCCTATCAGATTATTGACGGCAAAGCCAATGGCGTGGATCTGATCGCGGAGTGGAAGATTGTGGACGCCCGATGGTACGAGGTCTTCGCCAAAGCCAACCTGACCAAAGTGTTTCGCATCTACATGAAATTCGACCCGGGCAAGCGCGAAGTACGCACAATGGATGAAGAACTTAACGTATCCTGGCGGGCGGGCGTGCCTAGTTTTTCAGCGCAAGCCAGTTTCTTTAGGGGACAAAAATCTTCCTTCTCGTTTGGCACAGGCTATGCCTTCACAGAAAACCTCGCTCCAGGCCAGGTTTACAAGTACAAATTTAGCACAAATGAATTAAAGAAACCAATTCAGGATGCCATCGCAGCTTGCGGCTGGACCTATAAAGGTGTGACATTTGGGAAGTTATAGATAACGGTCAAAGTGATCAATGCGGGCGAAGTGGACGCGCCGCCAGATGTGCTGGTTTATCACGGGGATTCCCAACGAAACAAAATTGAAGAATGATTGGTTGATGGAAGAGGGGATTTGAAATAACAGTTCCTATATGCCGTCAGCCAGATCATCATCCATGTCGCCGAGGATATCGCGCGGGTCGAAAGGAGGTTCGTTCGGGTCATACCGCGCCGGCGTAGATGGGGGAGGAATGTTACGCGTCCAGCGATGCATACGTTTCATTTCTTCGATCATTTCCTTCGTATCCTCATCATCCCCGTCTCTCTCAAACATTCTCATTTGTTTCTTCACCCAATCGGCAGGCTCGCCAGGCTGGCCATCGTCCTTGTCGAGGAAACTCCAATCTACAAGCGCGGGGGATGCCTTTTCATCCTCGACGGAAATGGAGGTTCTAAAAAGTTCTGCGAGTTGCGGGTCAATGCTGGGACGATAGGGCGCGATCCTTTCCTTTTGATTCTCGGTGCGGACGCGGCGGATCTCTTCTTCGGCGGTGGGCGCGGTGGGATCGATGAATTGCATCATGCGATTGTAACGCGAGCCATCGCCGCGCGGCGGGATCCACGGGATGCGATGGGCGTTGTCACGCCACCAGGCGACTTCGACCAGCAGGCGTCTGGCATCTGCATCGTTGAAGCGCGAACATAATTCGCCCAGCGCCTCGGCCGCGTCCGCGAAAAAGCCGAGATCCGCGTATATTTTTCCGATCCACAGCAGCGCGGCGCGCGGATCGCTGGTTTTGCGGAGCGCGTCCGCAAAGATGGACCATGCAAAGTCGGCGCACTCCTCGTCGCCGAGATAGTACGCGCCGAGCAATTCCATCTTGCCTTCGTCCAGTTTTTCGGCTGCGTCGATGGGGCCGTTTAATTCCTCTTCGTGCCCTTCCTCGTACTCGCGCCTCCAGCCCTCCCAGCGACTCATGAATCGGAACGAGAGCGCCAGTCTGCGGCGATACTGCCATGGGCGGTCATCCCACTCGTCAATGTTGCGCTGAATGGCGACGCGGTTGTCGTAAATCGTCCACTCATCGCAAAAGAGTTGATGCACCAGTTCCTTCGCTTCATCGCAATCTGGAAAGAGCGCGAGAACATCGAAGCACAGTGCGGCCGCGTCGGCTTGTGCCGCGTGCCATTGGCCTTCGTCCCGCGCGCGGGCTAACATTTGATGAACGTAATCGGGGTAGGTAGACATCTAAAATAAACTCGGCTGGTTGGGTTGCCGCAGAGGCAGACTCGCGGCCTTTTCCTTCATCAACTCAGGCAATTTGACAGGCGGCTCTTTGAACGGATGCGGAAACGCCAGCGCGCCTTTTTGTAACAGCAATTTATTTCCTTCGGGCATCTGTTCATGCTCCAACACAAAAACAGGAACCCAATTATTTTTGAGCGTCTCGGTTGCGCCCGCCCATGTTCCGCCTGTTTCCGCGTCGGATGCGACAACAATAGCATAATCAGCCAGCGTGTAAATCAGACGATTGCGTCCCATCGCCGCGCCGACGGAGAATCCCGCGCTGGGACTATACGGCGTGACCAGGCATAAATCGCCCCGACTCAACGCCTCTTTCTGACTTTTGACTGCTCTCGTTAAACTATCCGCCAGCACACTGACGGCTGTTCCGCGCGCCTCGAGAGCCGATTCCATGCTGATGGTGTCCACGCCCTTCGCGCCGCCCGAATACAGAACCATGCCAGAGAGACCACATGCGTTTCCCACAAATGCCGCACATTCCTTTCCCGCATCCTCAAGATGACGTGAGCCGACAACCGCAATCCCTGGCTGACCAAGCAAAGCCTTTTCGCCCGCGTAAAACAAAACAATGGGAGCAGAATCTTTTAATCGCTGGCGGTAACGTTCTGGATAATCTGAGTCTGCACGGGTGAGGGGGAATATGCCGAGGGACGCGAGATGATCTAATTCGTGTTGAATGTCGCGTGTGACGAGGGATATGATTTGTGCGCGTTCATCGGGAGAAAGTTCCAGCGGAGAATCTGTCGTCGAAACGGCAAGCAGGTTCGAGGGTCGGAGTGAGGCGGCTTGAAGTCTGCGAGCAAGCGGATTCCATTCGCGCAGGGTCAACGGTTTGGCGGAGTCGTCATCCAATCCAAGTTGGGAGCATAAGAGAAGCAGGGCGAGGGGGTCGGGGTTCATGGCGCGTGTTCCGTGTGTACCTGTTTACTTGTCTACTTGCCTGCGTGTTTTCGCGTTGCGCTACGCGTCTGAGTGAATGGTTCGGGTGAGAGTAAGCACATTTACGCGAGACGCGCCGTGCTTGAGCAGAAGCCGTGTGATCTCGTCGAGCGTTGCGCCCGAGTCGAACAAATCATCAATCAGCAAAATGCGCCTGCCTTTGATTTCGCCGCGCAAGGCAAACGCTCCCGCCACATTGGCGCGTTTTTGGGCAAGGGTCTTCATCTCTTTTTGCGGCTGGGTCTGGCGTGTCTTGATGACAAGTGTTTGCATCGGTATCTTGATTTTAGCCGCCAATGCCTCGCAAAACGCATGGACGGGATTCACGTTTCGTTCGGCCGAAGATGGGACAGGGAGGATAAACTCGACTTGACTCATTTCTGGATGCGCTTGAAACAAATCGAGAGTTTGTTGAATCAACCCGGGCAAAACTGTTGTGTCGGATTCATATTTTAAGCGATACGTCAAATCACCGACACCACTGCGACTCCAATCGCTGCCACTGATGCGCGAGTGAAATCCAAGCGCCCAGCCTGTTTGCCACGAGCCGACGAGGGGACGCGGGTGGGGTTTGTTGAGGAAGGATTCGATTTCGTCGTGGTGTCCTTCGACGCTGCTCAGGACAGGCATGGTGCGTGTTGCGTGTTGGTTGTATCCCGCGACGACGGATTTGATGATGTTGAAATCAATTTCATTGGGCAGGAGGGCTTTGATGGGAGAAAGATATTGAGTGGAGCCGACCTTTTGAATCGCTTTCTCCACTTTTTCGCGGACATCTTCCTTCACAACCTGTTCCACCGAAATCTTTCCATGTTCGATCAACTGCGCAAGATGACCATAAATCGTAGTCAATGCAAAGCCGCGCTCGCGCGCAATTTGTTCTGGCTTCAATCCATCGGCAAAAAGTTTGGCGGTGTATTCCACTGTCCCGCCCGCTTCGAGTTTGGCTTTGGCGCGCAAGACTTCCGAAGTCTTAAGAGACTTCGGAAGTCTAATGGCAATCGTCTCTTTTTGTTTGATGGCATTTTCGCCGCGCGGCGTCAGGCTCAAGATCGGATACTCACCGCCAATGACCTTGATGTATCCCATCTCGATCAACTGCCCGATCATCTCCTCGATGTCGTTTTGCCTGATGACCGCCAGCCTGCCGTAATACACATTCTTGTCGTGATGGAATTTAAGAATATCCTGCGCCTTCGAGCCATGCAAAACCTGCGCCAGTTTTTCGCGCCCGACTTTGATTTGCACTCTGCGAATACAATCGAGGATGACGAGCGCGGCGCGTTCGCCGTGATTCATCTCGCTCGCTTCTTTTTTGACGCTTATGCCTGCTTCCGCGCTTCGGCAATTGTCACAGCAATCAGCCGCTTCCGCTTCCCCTGCGTCCCCAAAATGTTTGAGGATGATCTTGCGCCTGCATAAATTGGATTCCGCGTAATGGACAATCCCATCCAGTTGCGTCTGACGATGTTTGACGTGTTCCTCCCTATGGGCAGCGGCTTTCTCGATTTCACCTTGATTCCATTCCCTGCGCCGAAACAACATGCGGAAGCCTTCATCGCCGAGATGTTCCAGCGTCCCCGCGCGCTCCAACTCGGATAACCCAACTTTGATTTGAACAGGATGCAAGCCCGTAACGTGCGAGAGTTCATCGTTGGTTGTCCAAACCTGTCCGCCATTCCGAATGGCGTTGTGGATGGCGCGCAGGTCTCCCGCCGCCAGTTCGCTTTGCTGGATGAAAAATTCGTGCAGGGCGCGGTCTTGCGGATCGTAAAGCAAAGTTGCTTTCGCGGGTTGACCGTCGCGTCCCGCGCGACCCGCCTCCTGATAATACGCTTCGAGTGAACCTGGCAGGGAATAGTGAATCACCTGACGCACATCGGCGCGATCAATGCCCATGCCGAAGGCGTTGGTGGCGCAGATAACGTTGAGTTTGCCAGAGATGAAATCGTTCTGAATGCGTGTCCGCTCTTCGGGCAGAAGTCCCGCGTGATAAAACTCGGCGGGGACGCGGACGACTTCGCGCGCGAACTCGGTCACTTCTTCGGTGTCGCGGCGCGTGCCCGTGTAGATGATGACGGAACCAGAGTCACGGGTGGATAAAAGTTCATTTAGTGCACGCAGTTTCGAGGGGAGTCCCGAAGCGTACCTCACATCGAGAGTCAGGTTTGGGCGGTTGAATCCCGTTACGGTGCGGGTCGAGTCACCCAATCCAAGCAGCCGAAGAATATCCTTTTGGACTTGCGGTGTGGCGGTGGCGGTCAGAGCGGCTGTGAGCGGATTTCCCAACGAGGCGCGGGCTTGCGCGATGTGCAGATAATCGGGGCGAAAATCGTGACCCCATTCCGAAATGCAATGCGCCTCATCCACAGCGAGCAGGCTGATGGTTTGCGTTTTGAGCGCGTTCAAAAATTGCACGTTCCGCAATCTTTCGGGCGCGACATAGACAAGGCGGTATTTGTTTTGTGAAAGGTTTTGCAGGCGGAGATTCTGCTCGGAGGCGGGCAGCGCGCTGTTGATGTAGGTGGCGGGAATGTTTCGGCGAGTGAGACTGTCCACCTGATCCTTCATCAACGCGATGAGCGGTGAAATGACCAGCGTAAGACCATCAAGTTGCAACGCGGCAAGTTGAAAGATAAGCGACTTGCCCGCGCCCGTCGGCATGACCACGAGGATGTGATGATGATCCATCAGGGATTGAAGCGCCTCCGCCTGTCCCGCGCGGAAGGAGGTGAAGCCGAAATGGTGATGAAGCGCGGAGGAAATATCCATGAGCAATCAATAGCCCTTCTTATGCCATATTATCCATTGCCATCATTAATGATACACTATTATCATGATTTCCAAAAGAAAAGAGCAAGTTATTTATGCCCAATACCGCCACCGCCCAAGCCGCGTCGAACATCGCATTGGCGATGTAATCTCAAGGGAACACAATATTTGGTGTCAGCAAGGTTAGTTATACTCATATGTGGGGGTAATCAATCCAGAAATTATGCAAATAATTATGCCCCTGCCTTCGGGGAGCATAATTGATCTACAAAACATACAAAATTTCATCATCCCCTATAATTCGTTATGATCGGGCTTTTCTAACCAGGTGGCCCCAATGCGCGGGTGTGTATTCAATTCCCAGCCGTTCCTTGAAATCATGCACATGTTCTTGTACATTCTCCATTCCGAGCGATACCCTTTCTCTTTTACGCCAACTGGAGGGTTCAAGCGTTCCAAGAACGAAATATTCATTCCCAATGATTTCTGGCTGACGTTTCTCGTATGTTAATGCCAGCGCATGTTCCAGTTCATCCTGGTGCGCAATTAAGATGTCGCATTTGGGACAGTATCGGCAATGTTTGTTGATGGTTGTCGGATACTTCGGCTGAACATGAATAAATAATGGCACTTTGCGAACCATCATTTTTCCATAACACTTTGGGCAGGTGGAAAACCGAACATCCGTGTATGGATTCAAGATGAACCTGTACATCGGCGGCAGCTTACCAAATTCGGGCAGGGGTGGCTTCTTTTTTCTCATACTATTCTCGCTTATACTGTGTATAAAGTTTATCATCCAACAGGTTTCCACAATGAGCGAATACCAATATTACGAATGGCAAACTCTCGAACGCCCGCTGACCTCTACCGAGCAAAAGTCGGTCAATGGACTATCCAGCCACATTGACGTCACTTCGAGCCAGGCAATTGTCACCTACGAATGGGGCGATTTCAAGCACGATCCCATCAACGTGCTGGCAAAATACTTCGACGCCCATCTGTATCTCGCCAACTGGGGCACACGTCGCCTGGCTTTGCGTTTTCCAAAAGGACTGTTGGATACCGTTGCCATCGAAACCTATTGTGACGAAGACCATACCATACTCAAAACCATCGACGATGTGCAGGTGCTGGAATTTGAGATGGACGAGGAAGAAGGTTTCGATGAATGGATTGATGAACGGGGCTTGCTTTCCACGTTGGGGCGCTTGCGCGATGATATTCTCCAGGGTGATTATCGCGCTTTGTATCTTGCCTGGATCAAAGCCATAAGCCTTGAATCTGGCTATTACGATGAGGACGAAGATGACCCTGAGAATTTTTTCAACGACCACGAACCGCCCATCCCGGTCGGATTGAAACAACTGACCCCGCTGCTCAAAACTTTTATCGATTTCTTTAAGATTGACCCGTTTCTTGTCTCTGCTGCCGCCGAACTCAGCCCGAGCCTTTCTCCTGCGCAACAAGCGGATTTCGCCCCGTTGATTACCCGCCTCACCCGCGAGGAATGTGAGGAATTCCTGCTCAAAGTTGTGAACAGCGAACCGGGAGCAGTTGCGGCCTTACGCAAAAAACTGCTCTCATTTAAAAAACCGCAGGCGATCCCACAGTCCAACCCGCGGACCTTGGGCGAATTGCTCAAAATAGCCGAAAGGCTGCGCAAAGCCGAATCCAAGCGCCAGGCTGGTGAAAAACGCAAAAAGCACGTTGCCGAAATGCAGGAACTCGCCAAACGCGAAATACAAACCTGGCAGGATGTCGAAAGAACCCTGGAAAGTGGCTATACTGCCAGAAGCTACGATGATGCTACAGCGTTGCTGGAGAAACTTTATCAGTTGGCAGAGTTTCAGGGCACACAAAACAATTTCAACGCCCGGTTGAAATCATTAGCAGAAAGATACAAGGCTCGTACCGCACTTATTGGGCGGTGGAAGAAGAAAGGCTGGATATAGCTTTATTCAAAACTCCTCGTAACTTGTATTGTGGGCAAAGTCGCCAGGAACGCGCGCAACCAGATATATCGAGCAGATGAAGTTTATTAATGCATTAGATAATCTTCAGGAGTAATTTGGGAGTACCCAAAGTAGAATTGTCCAATGAAATCCTTGGATGAAATTAATCGCTTGCTAGCGGTCACTGAGGCAAAATTGGTGGAGCTTGAAAACAGGCGTTCCCAATTGTTGTCACTTGTGGCTGAGTTGCAGCATGAAAAAGCAACTTTGCTCCATCCACCAGTTAACTCTGGTCCTGTCAGGGAACCATCTGTAACCAATCAGTCCCCTCAAGATGCAAAAATTGCCCTCTTTTGCAGTCTTCTTCGAGGGCGCGAAGATGTTTACCCTCGTCGCTTTGAAAGCATAAAAACCGGCAAACATGGCTACCAGCCAGTTTGTAAAAATGAGTGGCGTCCGGGAATTTGTGAGAAACCCAAAATTCGCTGTGAAGATTGTACACATCGCGAATTTCTTCCAGTCACAGAAATAGTAGTCCGTAATCACTTGCAAGGTTTTGATCCTCAAGAAAAAGCGGGGCGTAATTTTACGATGGGTGTATATCCGATGTTGCCTGATGAAACCTGTTGGTTTCTAGCAGCAGACTTCGACAAAATATCCTGGCAAGCGGATGTTCTTGCTTTTTGGGAAACTTGTTTATCGTTTAATGTCCCTATGGCTTTAGAACGCTCTCGATCTGGTAACGGCGGTCATGTATGGATATTTTTTGCCGAACCTGTTCCAGCATCTCTGGCACGCCGCATGGGCACTTTCCTACTCTCACAAACAATAGAGCACCGGCCAGAAATTAGCTTGGACTCTTATGATCGCCTTTTCCCGAACCAGGATACATTACCAAAAGGTGGTTTTGGCAACCTGATTGCGTTACCACTCCAAAAGAAACCACGCGAAAATGGCAATAGTGTCTTCGTAGATGAACATTTTGTCCCACATGAAGATCAGTGGGCTTTCCTTTCTGCAATCCGCAAGATGATTTTGGCCGATGTGCAAGCCGTTGCCAAGAATACCGAAAAATATGATGAATTATTGGGTATTCGTATTCCGATAACAGATGATGACAGTAACCGCCCTTGGGTAGCATCACCATCTAGAAAACAAAAAGAACTCTCGGTCACTGGACCATTACCTGAGCAGATTGAAATTGTTGCCGGGAATCAAATCTATATCCCGAAAGCTAATTTGCCCCCTTCGCTTCGGAATTGTCTGATCCAAATAGCAGCTTTTCAAAACCCGGATTTTTATCAAGCTCAAAGTATGCGGTTATCGACTTATGGAAAACCTCGCGTCATCAGTTGTTGCGAAGATTTTCCCCAACACATTGGATTGCCACGCGGCTGCATGGATGAACTCTCCAGCTTGTTCGAATCGCTACGAATTAAGATAAATTTGACTGATGAACGCTACGCAGGCACACCACTGGAAGTCCAATTCAAGGGAGCCTTGCGCGATGAGCAACAACAAGCGGCGGATAGTTTATTACAACATGAAACAGGCGTGTTGGCAGCATCAACCGCTTTTGGCAAAACTGTGGTTGCTATTTATTTGATCGCACAACGTCAAGTAAATACACTGGTTGTAGTACACCGCCGGCAATTGCTGGATCAATGGGTCCAAGCCTTGAGCCAATTCCTAAACATCTCAACTAAAGAGATTGGCCAATTTGGTGGCGGAAAGCATAAAGCGAATGGAAAGATTGATTCTCTACCGTACAAATACGAGGAAAATCAGTCATAGAGTAAACTCAGGGTCACCAAACCAACTGAGGTGTCCTCTATGACTGATCGCTACCGAGTATACACAAAAGTGAAGAAAACGTTGAAGACC
>VGNE01000066.1 GCA_016866215.1 Chloroflexota bacterium
GGGGCGAGGGACGATGTCGCAAACCGTTGGGCCTCGGCCGCCGAGTGCAGGCGGCAGGAAGTCTGTAGCTTTTGACCGAAACGCCTTTTCACATGTTTTTGTTGGCAAGGACATGTTATTATCCGAAGCTTAATGGAGAATGGAATTTCTTTATCAATCAAAAACCAAATGGAGGTAGAGAAAATGAAGGAAAGAAATCAAGCCACAAGAGCGATGCCCATAGTTCTGCTGGTGCTCTCTATTGCTGCAACAGTTATCGCATGTCAGGGAAGCTCATCTTCTGGTGGAGGAGCTACACCAGGCGGAGGCGCTAATGCAGCGGTAGGTACTTGGGTGGGAACGGCTTCAACACGCAGCGGTACTATGACTCTTACATTCAGGTCCGATATGACCGGCACGTCTGCATGGATCAATCCTAACGGTATTGACAGTAATTTTACTTACACCATAAATGGCAGTGACCTGACATGGTCGCAACAACCTAATGATCCCATCGACTGCGGCGGCGCAAGCCTAATAATCTATGTGTCCGCCACAATTACTGGCTCCACGATGACTGGCGATTTTACTGCACCAGCCGTTGGGACATGTCCGGAAGCAAGTGGGTCGTTCACTGCAACAAAGCAATAGCGGTACAAGAAGGGTGGGTTCTTAAGAACTCACCTCCTCCATTATCCGCGCTCAATTCCGGGGTCCGGTCCCCACAGCGCCTTACAATACGTGCACTCCGGGACAATGACGCTCAACGCTGGGCGGCTAATATACATGGGAAGACAATGAAGAATGTATAAATCAAATTATTTACCCGGAACATCACAGCATCAAAAAATTCTCCATTCCATCACATCCTATTATGAAAATGATCCGCGCATATTAGCCATTACAGTTTTTGGTTCACTCGGCCACGGTAATTGGGATCGCTACTCCGATCTCGATCTTGACGTGGTCGTAGCAGACGAAATCAAGATTGATGTAGAGGCAGAACTTATCCAATTGGGCGCCTCCCTCGCATCAATTGATGAAGAAATTGCTCTGCTGATCCCTGATGATGACGACGCAGATGTCGTATTTAAGTCATTAATGGAGTTATCCATTCGATACCACCCTCTCGTAGACACAAGTCCCAATATTGTTGACAGTATGCTGCTTTTGTTGGGGCGAATTGATCGCTCCGCCATTGAAGCCGCAGGCTCAGCCAACCGAGAGTTGGACAACGAACCCCTTGGTAGAGAGCTTGAGAGATGCATCCGTTATGCTCTCGAGGTGGACAGCGCCCTGCATCGAGGTTGTCTATGGTCAGCGATTGAGCTTTTGCACCACATGCGCCATAACATCATGGCGTTGTTTACCCGCAGTCATCATGGTACACGGGTTTATCAATTCTTCCAAAAAGAGGCGGATCAGAGGATGCAAGCTCGGCTAGGTGGTACATTACCGCAACATGATCCCAAGACTGTGAAAGAGTCTCTTTCGCAATTTATAGACATCCTGACCAATGATCTTGTTCAGCTCACAGATGGTCAGGTCCAATTGACAAAGGCGCATTCAGAATTGTTAACTGCAATTCGCTCGCGGCAGAATGATCTGGAGTTCTAATGCCACCCAACACAGCCCCGCTGCGCGGGATCTTCGACGTCCACTGGGCAACCGCCATCGTTCGTGCCGCGAGCACGACGGTCCGCAGGGCGCTTCGCTTATGCGAGACGGCAGGATAATGCACTCCTTACTCACTGCGCTCGCGGTCCCTGCGGGATGCTCGGCGAAGTGAACGGCTTGACCCCCGAATGGCATCGGGGTCAGGATGGTGGGATTACCAAGCGCCAATGCGGTTGTTCTGGGCGATCCAGTCGAACTGGACGAACGGTGCTCGCTGGAGGCTCGCTCGCCCGATCTGCGGCATTTTCGGGCATTTTTCCCTTTTCGAGCGCCAGGACTCGCTGGCTTCGGGTTTTTCCTGCTCCCAAGCAGAATCCACGCCCGTTCATCACCACTAACGCAAACCGTTGGGCGGCCAGTTCAAAATGAACATCATTTAGAAAATCAATGAACATATTATCATCCCGACTATATGAGAAAGAACATGATCTGCAACAAATGCAGAACTTGTTGATGGAAGCGCGTTTGCTCACGAATGACTGGCGTTATTCGCACATTGGCGAGTTAGCCTTCAACTATTTCATGGTTGCCTGCCATCTAAATCCGCAAGAACACATTCGTCTCTGGCATGATAATGGCAAGTTGATTGGTTATGCCATTCTAGGGGAAGACCCTTCATTTGATTGTCAAGTATTGCCAGAATATGAATGGTCTGGTATCGAAACCGAAGCACTCATTTGGGTGGAAGCGCGAATAAACGAACTCCGAATACATGATGAAAAACAATGGGGTGGAATTCTTGTTTCAGGTTCACGGCAAGATGATGCAAAACGAATTGCCTTTTTAGAGCAACACAGTTTCCAATACTGTGGCGATTCTGCAGAAGTAAACATGTTACGCTCACTAGCTGAGCCAATTCCCGAATCACAAATGCCTCACGGTTATCAAATACGTGAAGTGTTTGAAACAGGTGAAATTACAAACCGCGCATCCATCCAACGCGAAGTATGGCATCCGTGGACAGTTGGCAATGTGAGTGACGATGATTACGCTCACCTTATGCAATTACCTGGTTATTATCGCGACCTTGATATTGTTTCAATTGCGCCAAATGGAGTTATTGCCGCGTATGTGAATGGATGGATTGACCCGCTTAACAAGATTGGTGATTTTGGACCAGTTGGTGCGCTTCAGAATTATCGCAGGCAAGGATTAACACGCGCTGCTTTGCTTGAAGGTTTGCGCCGAATGAAGGCTTATGGGATGAATCGCGTATGTGTCTCTACTGGTGTATCAAATGTACCTGCAAGACAACTCTATGAATCCATTGGATTTAAGGTTGTCAACAGGTATCTTGATTATGCAAAATGTGAGAAAAACAAAATGCAGGCTTACTATTGATACTTGAAAAATTATTGTCGCTGAAAAACGCCAATTTTACGGGTAATTTCTAGCCGATTCCGACGACATTCTTTTTTCAAACCTCAATAAGCATGCACTCCGTCTTCGCGGGGCAAACGGCCTGACCCTTTGACAGGCTCCCCCTGCGGGGACTTCGCAGGGCAGGCAGTGTGGGATGCCAATCGCCAATGCGCTTTGGCTGGGCGTCCAGGCCCGTCAAGCGGGATGAACCGTGTTCGCCTGATGCTCGCTCGCCCGATGCGTATGCTTCGAGAGGCAGAATCCAACGCCTCGGCCTTTTTCGGTAGAATCAGCCTGGTCCACGTCGGCCGGCAAGTATCCCCTTCGCCCCTGCGCCCACTCGCTTTTCCTTCGCTTTGCTTAGGAAAGGCTCGGGGTGCTTCGCGAGGAGGTGCTTCGCGAGAGCGAGGGAAGGGCTGGGGTGGGGTCGATACTGCATTCGAGCATTTTTCGGTAGAATCAGACTGGTCCACGCCGGCCAGCAAGTAATGCAAACCGTTAGCCCGTTTGAGATATTTTTTCATAAAAGAGAAATTACAAATAATGAAGAAGCTGTTTAAGGGCGTTTAACATGCTACATTCCGCTTACATAGCAGAAAGTTACACGAAAGGTTTTTCAGTACACGCACTGCTATATGGATTCGGAAGAAATCTTATTCGTGCCTATGCGAGAACAATGCTTAGAGTAAACACATCTTTAGAATCCTATATCCCTGTCGGCCCCAAAATAGTGGTGGCAAACCATCCTTGTACCTCGGATCCTCTTTATTTGACTTTGTTATTTCCTGAACCAATCAGCATACTATTGATAGAGAATCCATTCAAAATTCCTGTTGTTGGAGCGTTTCTCCGACTGTCTAAGCAGATTTCTGTTTCGCCCGGAAACGGGCGTCTAGCTTTCGACAGGGCGCATGAGTTTCTTAAAGCCGGATACTCTGTGGCAATATTTCCTGAGGGAGATTCCAACCTATTTGGGAGTACTCAAACGCCGCGTACGGGTGCTGCCAGGCTGGCATTGCTTACGAAATTACCTGTTGTTCCGATAGGAATCTATCTTCAGCATGAACGTGCTCGTCTAATCTCATCCTCAATTCGGGGACATCGAGTCGTTGGTCATTGGTATCTTAATGGACCATTGGGGATGACCGTAGGCAAACCCCTTTACTTTGACGGCGCTGCTGATGATAGAGTATGTGTAAAAGCTGTCTTAGAGGAGATAATGAAAAAAATACTTTTGCTGGCTCAAGATAGTAAGCAGCGGATCGAAGGAAACACTACAAGAATATGATTTTATTGGGCTTCCAATAAAAGGCACGGGCTAACACACCGTGCACTCTGTCTCGCTTCGCTCGCGGTCCCTGCGGGATGCTCCGCGAAGCGAACGGCTTGAGTGGTGGGATACCCAGCGCTCATGCGCTGGGATGGGCGATGTTCGCCTGACTCTCACTCGCCCGATGCGTAGGCTTCGAAAGAGAGGATTCAACACCCTAGCATTTTTCGGTAGAATCAGCCTGGTCCACGCCGGCCCGCTCTTTCCCTCGACTGTGGTAAAGGTATAATGGTTCACGATGCACTTCGAGATCATTGGCGAGATCACCAATATCGAAATCATGGCCGTCGGCAACAAGATACGCATCCTGCCTCTCCTGAGAAAACGATACGGCTCAGCCAGATGGCGAAAGTTGAAAGGTGTTGCATCGGTTCGTCTGTTCGATGGCAGCGTCCATGTTGCCGAATTGCATTGGTTTGAAGCACATGGTATTGGCAAACGAAAAATGAGAATCAAGCGTTTCCTAGATTGATAAGAATATGACGAAACAAAATCCTGTTCCCCGTTTTGCGATTTGCATCAACACTGACGATCCAGATTTGCTCACGCCGCGCAGTGTCTACGAAGTGTTACCTGATGTACGTGCCGCAAAATCCAAGTATGTTCGGGTGATAGATAACGAAGGCGAAGATTATCTCTATCCGGCCAACTACTTTGTTTTTGTTGAGTTTCCCCAAGTCGTGGAACGAAAATTGCGGCGCGTTTCTCATACGAACTTACAGAATGTTTCTGCCAGGCAAAGAGGTTCAACCACACGTCAAAGGAAACCAGAACAGAGAGCGGGCTAACACAGCCAACAGCCGACAAGTGGGACTCTGTGCGTTTTCTGACAGCTTTCAACGCCTCGGCATTTTTCGGTGGAAGCAGCCTGGTCCACGCCTGTACTGCGAAGTCCCCGCAGGGGGAACCTTGCGCTGCGAATGAAAGGAGTGTCGAAACACTGACGATGTACCCGCCAGCCATGCTGCACTTACCATCGGGCGGCAAAACAAAGTCCATCTAATGTTGGAGTGGGCGAACCGTGAAAACATCCATCAGACACGAAGTTGAGAGCGACTATAGAGAAGTCGAAGAACTGACGCGAGAAGCCTTTTGGAACTTGTATGTTCCCGGCTGTGAGGAGCATTATTTAGTCCACAAAATGAGAACCCACCCGGATTTCATTCCAGAGCTGGACTTCATTGCTGTTCACAAAAATACGATCGTCGGGAACATCATGTTTACCAAAGCATGTATTGCCGATGAAGCGGACAACAAGGTTGAGATAACGACATTTGGTCCAATAAGCGTTTTGCCTGCCTACCAGAGACAAGGCGTCGGCTCTGCATTGATTTCTCTCTCAAGGCAGATAGCGATGAAAATGGGGTACAAAGCCATAGTCATTCACGGTCATCCACATAATTACTGCAAGCATGGGTTTAAAGGCTCCAAAGATTACAGCCTCGGTAATGCGGAAGGTAGATTCCCATACAGCCTGTTGGTGCTCGAACTTGAAAAGGGTTTCTTGGAAGGGCATGCATGGCGGTATTTTGAAAGCGACGTATACAGCGTTGATTCGATGGCTGCTGAAGAATACGATAAACTTTTTGAGCCAAAGAAGAAAGAATATTGCTATTCTCAAGAAGAATTTCATATCGCAAGTCGAGCCTACATTATGTGAGGTATTAATACTGCCCAACAAAGGCCCCTGCGCCCACCCGCTTTTCCTTGGCTTTGCCTAGGAAAGGCTCGGGAAAATTCCGCCTTCGTCCTTGCGGGATGCTTCGCGAGGGACGAGGTGCGAGGGACGCGCGCGGCGCCCGCCGTTGGGCTGTAAACACAGTCAGGACTCGAGCAGGGTTAACATATGCGGGAGGATCGTTTTTATGCATCATACTCGCGAGGAAGTAATCAAGCGCACTATTCGGGAGTTCGAATGCCTGGATCGCCTGGTTAACAATCTTGCTGATGAGGATTGGAATAGATTGCTAACCAGACCCGAGTCCAAAGACCCTTGGACAGTGAAAGATGCACTGGCGCATATTACCCATTGGAAGGCTGATGTGATCAGAAAAATCAAGAAACTACCCATACCTGCGGAGGAAAATGGGCTCAGTTGGACGGATGGGAATCACCTCATCTACGAGCGTTGGCGAGATCGCTCCCCACAGGATGTTCTAACTTGGCACAGGCAAGTTCAGGAGGATGTGCTGGCTGCGCTTCAAGATGCACCTGAAGAATGGTTCAGTGACAGGGAGCGCCGACCGGAATGGCCTTTTGATCTTGACGGACATTCCAGCTACCATCGCGTCAAGGATATCGAACACGCACTTAAAATGTCAACAAAGTGAGTACCGCCCAATACAGCCTCCTTCGCCCAATCGCTTTTCCTCCGCTTTGCTCAGGAAAGGCTTGGGGTGCTTCCCCCTTCGTCCCTGCGGGATGCTTCGCGAGGGACGAGGCGCGAGGGAGGCACGCGGCGCCAGCCGTTGGAACGCACAAAATGGCTGAATGTTAAAAACAACAGGAAAGGAGGTGTTCATGAATGAAAACCGGAGGATGATGTTAGGGTATGCCGTAGGTGGATTGCTTGTTTTTGTACTGGTACCCTCAACTATTTTTATCATTACTTTGTTATTTGATTATGTGTATCGAATTGAAATTATCCAGAACACGACAATAAGATGGATCATTATCATCCTATTGCTTGTGATCGGATTCATGTTTGGGATTTGGTCAGTGATTATTCAAAATGCGGTTGGAAAAGGTGGTCCTGTAGAAATTGGAAATATAGAAATTAGTCCAAAAACAAAAAATCTCGTTGTATCGGGACCCTATAAATACACAAGAAATCCCATGTTGTTTGGAACATTGTTAATGTATCTTGCTTTTTCCCTGTTTATCAATTCAATCACCGCTGTTGTGCTGGTCGGTACCATGTTCGCTTTCATGCTGACGGTTGTGGTGAAAATGGAGGAAAAGAGATTATTAAAGGATTTTGGAAATCAATATAGAGAATATCGAAAAAAGGTATCAATGTTCATTCCATGGTTTCAAAGAAGGAATGAATAGGAAAACAAGTATCAGATCCATTCGCCATCGCATAGCGATGTTGGTTTTGTTATGAGGATGGGATTCAATTCGTAAATGCCGCCCAACACAGCCCTGCTCCGCGTGATACCCTGCGGGCACAAAGTCTCCGACGTGCACCTCACTTCGCTCAGGATGCTCATCCTTCGGGACAGTGTCGCGAGGGCAAAATTGCTTCATTGGTGGGATATGTATATTTCGAAAGGCAGAATCCGCCGCCTCGGCATTTTTTCGGTATTCTGAACCTTGTCCACGCCTGCCCCCAGCCATGCTGCACGATCCCTCCTGCTGAGTCTATCCTGACTGGCCAAACTGTGCCGAATGTCCCAAGGAAGGGAAGCACAGGCTTCCTCAAAAGGTTTTTCCTTTGAAAACCGTCACAATCCATCGACCGACCAGCCCCCTTCCCGTTTGTCCTGAGCGGAGCGACCCACTTTTCGGGGAGCGGAGACGAAGGAGACGGGGGGTAGGTTATTCTTCCTTCCCACGTTTGGATTTGACTCTCAACACAACAAAAAACTCCGAGATTTCCTCGGAGCTCCTTTTCATTCTATCTATCCCGCTACTGGCGAGACCTGATACTTAATTTTGCTCGGCACATTGACTCGTCTTGACGCATCCAAAATTTCAAGTGAGACAAGGTTGCCTTTCTCATCATAATCCAAAAGCGCAGAGTCTGCGGTTGCACTGCCTTCTGGCAATTCCAGTGTGTGGACAGCGGTATGCCCGCGCTCTTGAAAAATGAGGGTGATACGTCTGGGAAGAGTGGCATCGATCAGAAAATTCATGCGTTGACCAAATTCATCCGCTTGACCTGGCTCAACCGCGCAGCGTAAAACAAGACCGCTTGAATATCAGCGGCTTCCAAGTCTTCGTAATCCGCAAGGATTTCCTCATTGGTCATGCCCGAACGGAACGTTTCAAGCAGCCATTCCACAGAATAACGTAATCCGCGGATGGTGGGTTTCCCAAACGCCATATTCGGATTGACGGTAATTCGGCTAAGGGGTTCTTGATTTGTCATAAGTAAAATCTCCTGTTCCAATGATACATGCTTTTATCTTCACCGCCGAAGAGCAAGGATGAATGACACTTGCACCGCACTGCGTTCCCTGGCACCGCCCGCCACACTTGCACCGTACTCCCGCTCCGCTGCGCTTCGGGGACTTCGTGCGTGCGTTGCAGTGCAGGTGGGGCAGGTGTGGTGCAGTGCAGGTGAGGACAGAGGGGGTTCTCTCCTCCCTCCCCGTTTGGATTTGACTTCATCAACTTACGCTATAATTAAGGTATGGAAATCGAGAAACTTCTCCAATCACGAAAAGAGCAGATATTAACCCTTGCTCGCAAAAACGGAGCCTATGACGTGCGCGTATTCGGCTCGGTTGCGCGCGGCGAAGCGCGCCCAGACAGTGACATTGATTTCCTCGTAAAACTCGAAACGGGACGCAGTTTGTTGGACTTGGCGCGTTTACTTCGTGAATTGCAGGCTTTGCTCGGTATGCAAGTGGACGTGGTCACAGAAGCAGGGTTACGCCCGCGGATACGCCCACAGGTGATGAAGGACGCGCGCCCTCTATGAGAGGCGAACGCGAAAGATTGCTGGACATCCTCGAAGCGATTGAGCGGATCGAGAAATACGCAGCCGAAGGCAAAGCCGCCTTTGAAGCGGACGAGCTCATCCAAAACTGGATGGTCAATCATATTTTGGTTATCGGTGAAGCATGCCGTTCGCTTTCTCCTGAATTTCAAGCCAGCCATGCGAACGTCCCCTGGGCGGACATTATCGGAATGCGAAATATCCTTGTTCATCACTACTTCGGCATTGACGAAGACGCGGTCTGGTCGGTTGTAGAGAAAGACATTCCTGAGTTGAAGTTCAACATTGAAGCGATTTTGAAAACTCTGAATGAAGATTAGAAGTATTCCGAAGATCACGTTTGTTGTACGGCAATCACTTCCTTGATTCTCCCCAGCACCGCGGACAGATTCTTCACGACCTCATCATTCCGCCCCCACCCAGCGTCCCCCAAATTCCAAGTTCGTGGAATTTGGGGGACGCCGAGCGGAGCGAGTGGCAGGTGTCCGACACTTGCACCGTACTCCCGCTCCGCTGCGCTTCGGGGACTTCGTGCGTGCGTTGCAGTGCAGGTGAGGACGTAGGGGGTCATCTTCCTCTTTCTGCAGATCGTGGATGTCGCCATCGACTTCCGACCCCCACCCTCCTCCCCCAAATCCGACGATATAAATTTTGAATCCGTATGCAGACTCTAACTTGTCGTATTTGGGGGAGGTGCCGAAGGCGGAGGGGGTGGCAGTAAAAATCGACAAAGAATCCCTGAATAACTTGCTGCCTCCGAAAGTGGACTCCCAGCTTATTCGCCCGCCGAAGGTCCCCGAAGGGGGCAATTCCTCCCACAAGATTTTCTCAGCGGGCGTCATGTTAAGTTGCAACACCACCTTGACGCATGTATCAATTATGGTACACTCATCCCATGATTGATAAGGAAGAAAACAAACCAGTTCTCGATGTAGTTTTCTACAAAACCGAATCAGGCAATGAACCTGTGCGCGAGTGGTTGAAGGAACTTCCGCGTGAAGATCGGAGAGCCATCGGTGAAGACATCAAAACCGCGCAATATGGCTGGCCCCTGGGATTGCCGTTGATACGTAAACTTGAGCGCGGACTTTGGGAGGTACGTTCCAATATCAGCACAGGGATTGCAAGAGTTTTCTTTACTGTCAAAGATAGTCTGATGATCCTGCTACATGGATTTGTGAAGAAGTCGCAGAAAACCCCGCAAAATGAATTGGATAGCGCTCGCCGTCGTTTGAGTAATTTAGAGAAGGACTAAACCATGAACAAGAAATATGTTGGAAGCAAATTTGACGATTTCCTCAAGGAGGAAAATCTTTTCGAGCAAGTGCAAGCCACCGCGATCAAGCGTGTGGTCGCTTATCAAATCGCGGAAGAAATGAAGCTCAAGAAACTGACCAAGACCGAAATGGCAAGCCGCATGAAGACCAGCCGCGCCGCGTTGGAACGCCTGCTTGACCCAGATAATGCTTCGATCACCTTATTCACTTTGGAGCGCGCCGCGTCTGCTTTGGGGAAGAAACTGAAAGTGGAACTTGCGTGAAGAAAGGATGAATTATGAAGGCGGAAGGATGAATTCTTTGGTCTTCCCCACCACCGCGGACAAATCCCTCATCACCTCATCATTCCCAAAGCGGACAACACCTTTTCCTGTTGCAAATCTGGATCTCACCATCCACTTCGACAACCAACCCCGCCTTGTGACTGTAGAACTCAACGACGAATCGGCAATGACCGGCTGGCCCTCGCTTCAGGCTATTTGGAAGTGCTGGAAAACTTTTCCAGCCTGGTCGGGTTATCATTGATGTCAAGCCTTTATGCCTTGACGGAGGTATACAGGTATGCTTTCAAATCTCTCCCGCAACCTTACCTATATTTGTGCAGTGCTGTTCTTCATCACAGGGGCAGGTCTTTTCTTACTCCCTGAGGCCCTTGCTACGCACTTCGCCTGGAAAGTGACCGCTTTCATGACCATGACGATCGGCGGCTGGTGCCTGGGTTTTGCATGGCTGGCTTTCGTGAACGCCCGTCGATGGAATTGGGCTCTCATCTACGGATCGCACCTAAACATGATGTTATTTACGGTTGGTGAGGCGTTGGTATTGATTGCCTTCCGGAGTAAGCTGGTTCTGCAACATCCTATTGCTTGGTTATACCTTGCTGCAATAGCGGCTGGTGTCCTTTGTACATTTTCCTCCCTCTATGACATGATCCTCTTGAGACCGTCCATAAAGATGGAGGGTCCTTCAATGAAACCAATCGTACGATTTCTAGTGATCTTCTTCATCGTATTCGTCGGTTTTCTCGGTTTGTATGGTCTGACCGCCGCGCCCGGCGCAATTGGCACAAATGGTGGAATCTTCCCGGAAATCATGACACCCTTCACCTTGAGAAGCTTCGGAATGTTCTATCTCGCGCTGGCACTGGCTGTGGTTCCACTTTTTATACAGAAAGCATTGCGTCCGGCGCTACATCACGGATTTGCCGCCTATGGTTTGATCATTTTTATTACCATTGCGGCATTTGCATACGTCAGCCTGTTCGACTTCCACGCTCATCCCGGCGGACTTCTCTATTTTGGTGCATACCTGGGCGTCGGAATTACCACCTTGATTGTTCTCTTTATAAAAGGGACTGGAGTTTCCCGCAACTAGACATAGGCAGAGCGAATCGCTCTAATTATGGCTCAAGCAACTAATAAATCTTTGATGCCACTTCGTGTGGGTTCCTCATCACCTCATCATTCCCAAAGCGGACCACCCTCAGCCCCAACGCGGATCGCGGAGCATCCCCGAAGCGAAGCGTAGGGGGATAACACCTTCTCCAGCCGTTCATCTTCTTCTTTTTGCAAATCGTGGATGTCGCCATCAACTTCCGACCCCCACCCTCCTCCCCCAAATCCGACGATATAAATTTTGAATCCGTATGCAGACTCTAACTTGTCGTATTTGGGGGAGGTGCCGAAGGCGGAGGGGGTGGCAGTAAAAATCAACAATGAATCCCTGTATAACCTGCTGACGTCTATAACGAACACCCAACTTATTCGCGCGGATTTGCTGCCAAAGTAATTTTTCAGCAGGTGTCATTTCGCGCCGTAACTCTTTTGCGCATTCCAGTTTTGCTTTTGTGACTGGTTGTTCTGTGACAATATTCTTGATCGGCATGTTTTGATTCTAATTCAAAACAAAGAGCAACCTCTCCCCAGCCCTCCCCTTTAGGGGAGGGAGTCAAAACCTTCCCCGCCAAAACACCTGCCAATCCATAAGCAATCATCCCAACCAGCAGGCACCCCTTCCCTCGCGACACTTGCGCCTGCACGCAAGTGCAGGTGAGCGCCCCCGAAGGGGGTCAGGGAAGGGGACGGGGGAAAGATCCCACACCCCGATCAATCACCCCAATCAGCGAGTGCTCCCTCCCGCGTTTGGATTTGACGCCCAGCACAACAAAAAACTCCGAGATTTACTCGGAGTTCATTTTCTATCCTGCCAATGGTGAGACTTGATACTCAATTTTGCTCGGTACATTGACTCGCCGCGACGCATCTAAAATCTCCAGCGACACTAAATTACCTTTCTCGTCGTAATCCAGAATCACGCCTGGCTTATCTTCATCGCTCTCAGCGACAAGGGTATCTGTGAAAATTATTGTAAGGGTGTCGGTTTTACTATCGTAATTGACTTTCATGTAACGAACCTTTTTATTTAAGCATCTTCTTCAAAACAGGAATTATCACGGGCAAATCTTCGTTCACCGTCCGCCACACCACTTTCGTGTTGACACCGAAGTATTCATGCGTCAACTTGTTTCTCATACCCGTGATTTCACGCCAGGGAATTTCTGGATTCGCATCGCGCACGTCTTCAGGGACTTGTCGCGCGGCTTCGCCAATGATCTCAAACGCACGGATTACCGCATACATGGCTTTATCATCCTTGCAGAAGCCATCGTAATCCAAGCCTTCTACAAAAGAAAGCGCCTTTTCAGCATTCTCCAGCATATCGCGCAGATAATCTTCATACACGCGCTTCATACAGGGATTGCCTCGCTACGAATCTGTTCTCCAATTTTCGGTTTGAGCGAGTCTTTCATCACCAAATCCACTTTGACGCCCAGTAGATCGGAGAGATAGTTTTCAATCGCAATATAAGTCAATAGACTCGGGTCTTCCTTGAAGGTGACCAGCACATCCAGGTCGCTGTCTTGTCTCTGTTCGTCACGGACATAAGAGCCGAAGACTTCCAATGTCTTGACGCCGTAACGCTCCGCCAACAAAGGAATTTGCTGGTGGAGGATATTGAGCAGGGCTTCAAGCGAACGGTTGCCTTCCATAATTTGATTATACACAAAAAGGGAAAATGCCCATCGCGGAGTCTCCCCTCGCGAAGCACCCTGTGGGCAAATCCGACGATTCAATTGCTTAATTTTCATCCAAATTCTCATTGTCGTATTTGGGGGACGTGTACCCGAGCGGAGCGAGTGGTAGATGTCCGACACTTGCACCGCACTGCGTTCCCTGACACCGTCCGCCACACTTGCACCGTACTCCCGCTCCGCTGCGCTTCGGGGACTTCGTGCGTGCGTTGCAGTGCAGGTGGGGCAGGTGTGGTGCAGTGCAGGTGAGGACAGAGGGGGTCAAACCAAAACCTCTCCCCAACCCTCCCCTAACCCCCATACTGGGGGCAAGCGGGGAGGGAGTCAGACCATCTCCACCCAAAGCACTCGCCAACCCACGCGGAGTCATCCCAACCAGCAGGCACCCCTTCCCTTCAGGGAAGGGGACGGGGGAAAGGTCCCCCCCCATCCATCACCCCCATCAGCGACAGCTCCCTCCCACGTTTGGATTGATAAATTGTCATGCAATGCAAGACAAATGTCCACTATAATAGTTATATAACGCTATGTACTACCGAAGAAAAGTCCTCCTTGCCTTGATCGAAGTTTTTTGTGGCAGTCTCCCAAACACGGACTGTGAGAAACTTCTATTTAACTTCTGTCAACAGACAGGCAAGAATCACTATGACTTCTTTCCCCATAAATACGGACCTTTTAGCGCTGTCTCTTATTACGATAAGCAAAGGCTGATTGATTTGGGGTTATTGAAACCTGTAAAAGATTTTCAATTAAATACAAAGCATTCTTACCTAAAAGAACTTACACCAACTGATAAAGCCGCTTTGCTGAGATTCAAATCAAATATCGGTAACTTGCGCGGAGATAGGCTAGTCAAAAAGACTTATCAGGAATTCCCGCAATACACATTGCGAAGCAAAATCGCTGACAGGCACTTTGCTGCTGAAGAATTGAAGCAACGTCAATTCGCCTTTGCCGTAGAAACCAAGCCCGCCGTATTTTCAATCGGCTACGAAGGCTTGACCATTGACTCATTCCTGCACAAACTCGTCGCCAACAACATCACCATCGTCGTGGATGTTCGCAATAACCCGCAATCTATGAAATATGGATTTTCCAAGAAGAGTTTCAAGCAATATATCGAAAGCGCAGGGATGAAATACATTCACATTCCCGAACTTGGAATCCCATCCGCCATGCGCAAGGGACTTGGCGAAAGTGTTTCGCACAAAACCTTGTTCAAGGCATACGAAAACAAACTTCTGCAAAATCACGAAACCGAAATCAAGCAATTAATTGACCTGACCAATCAAGACGAGCGGATTGCTTTAGTTTGCTTTGAAGCCGACCATAATTTCTGCCACCGTCACATATTGATCGAGCATTTGCAAGAGCATAAATCTTTCAAGCGAGCCGTTATTCACGTATAAACCCACAAGGGGGATCAAATGACTTACCTTCCCGACGAACTCCCGAACGCCAGAGTATTGATTACTGTAAAAACGTATCCTATGCCATCACGCAGTTACACGGAATTGGTTTGCACGGCGGGATTATTGAACGGCGAAAAATGGATACGCATGTATCCGATCCCATTTCGATTTTTGCAAGATGACCAGAAGAAGTATCCCAAGTATTCATGGGTAAACATAAACTTGACGCGCAAAAAAGATGATTTTCGCCCTGAAAGTTATAGTCCCAAACTTGGCGTAGATGAGCCCATTAATGTTGGGCAACACATTGGCACAGATAATGATTGGGCGGCACGCAAAAGTTATGTTCTCAAAGAAACTTTTTATTCGATGAATGAACTAATTTCCCTTGCCAAAGACCCAAATCACAGAAAATCACTTGCCACCCTAAAACCTGCCCGTATCGTGGACTTTGTTACCGAAGAAGACGAGCGCGAATGGAAACAGGAATGGCAAGATCAACTCAAGCAATTCAACATGTTTGAATTACCAACCGAGCGGGGACACAAGAAACTTGTCAGGAAACTGCCTTACAAATTCTCCTATCGCTTTTTCTCAGAAGGCGACAAAGAACCACGCAAGATGATGATTGAGGATTGGGAAATTGGCGCTTTGTTCTGGAATTGCCTTTATCTAACCGATGGTGATGAACAAGCCGCAGTTGAATTGGTGAAGCAGAAATATCTTGAGGAATTTGCTGAGAAAGATCTATATCTCTTTGTTGGCACAACGAAACAATATCACAACGTTGCCCCAAATCCATTTGTGATTATTGGCGTGTTTTATCCACCCAGGACAGATCAACTTTCTTTGCTATAAATCAACTCGCTTTTGACAAAGTCCGCGCCAGCGGACAAGATAGAAGACTCGCCCATGCCCTTCCCTTCAGGGAAGGGGCAACTCAACACCGCGAACCACTACGCCAATCGGGGTTAGGTCAAACCCACTCACCCCAATCAGCGACAGCCCCCTCCCCCGTTTGGATTGACAAATATAGTGCTTGACGTTTAGTGCGCCGCGCTATATAATAACCTTGTGATCAAAACCTTCAAGGATGCTGAAACAGAAAAGATCTATCAACGCGAGCGTTCACGGAAGTTACCGTCTGATATTCAGCAGGTAGCGCTAAGAAAATTACGTATGATCAACAACGCTATCAATCTCAATGACTTGCGCGTGCCTCCTGCGAATCGACTTGAGAAACTCAGCGGAGACCGTGCAGGTCAGCATAGCATTCGAATCAATGACCAATGGCGAATCTGTTTCGAATGGCGCGGCAGTGACGCGTTCAATGTTGAAATAACAGATTACCATTAGAAGGAGCAAGAAATGACCGACAAACTTTCCCCCGTTCACCCAGGCGAAGTGTTGCTGGAAGAATTCATCATCCCGATGAACCTGAGCCAGAACCGCCTTGCCATTGATATCGGCGTGGATGCACGTCGCATTAACGAGATCGTGCTTGGCAAGCGCGCGATTACGGCTGATACCGCTTTGCGTCTCTCGCGCTTCTTTGGCAACTCCCCTCAATTCTGGCTGGGACTACAATCTCAATATGACCTTGACGTTGCCGAAGATCTGCTCGGCAAACGGCTGGACCGTGAAGTCCGCCCATATGCAATGGCATAAATCAAAGAGCGACTCGAAACGGGTCGCTCTTTTCATTTCTTGAGTAGCTAATTAATCTTCCCACCACCGCGGACGGACTCCTCACCACCTCATCATTCCCAAAGCGGATAATTCTCACCCCAGCGCGGACAACACCTTCTCCCGCCGCTCATCTTCCTCTTTCTGCAAGTCGTGGATATCGCCATCGATTTCAATAACCAATGCTGCCTTATGGCAGTAAAAGTCAACGATGAATCCCTGAATGACTTGCTGCCTCCGAAAATGGACTCCCAGCTTATTTGCCCGTAATTCCTCCCACAAGATTTTCTTGGCAGGCGTCTCTATAAAAACACAGCACTTGAAACTTTGAATTTTTCTGCCAGAAATCGAATCTGGCGGACATTTAACTCACGCTTATCATTCAATATCTCAGAGACTACGCCCTGTGACCCAACCTCTGGCAAATCCGATTGAGTTAAGCCATGCTCATCCATAAGGAACCGTAACACTTCTGCGCCAGTCGCATCAGGGATCGGATAATGTTCTTCTTCATAGATTTCAATAAGCGTTCCAAGAGTATCCAACAACCCGTAAAGCGGATGCTTCTCATTATCCCCGATCTCATCCAGTAATCCATTGAGCCGTTTGACCGCCGCATTGTATTCGCGCTCGTTGCGAATGGACAGCAATGGCGCAATGTTTGCCCAGTGGACTTCAAGTTCTTTAGTTGCGAGTGTCATTTTTCCAATCTCCTCGGTCATATTCTGCATGGGTGAGAACATGACGGACATACACTTTGCCGCGGTTGAAATGAATGGATGTGATCAACCTATATTTATTGCCACCGATATTGAAGATGACCCAATGGTCAAGCTTGTCGGCGGAAGGGAAAACCTGTCTCCCCTCGGCAAAGGAGTGAAACTCAGTTTTTTGCACGATCTTGAACCAGCGCTGCAACGCCATACGGCTGTCGGGATGTTTCTCCCAGAACTGGATGAGCGTTTTGCGGGTGATGATGTGCACGGATTATCTTATATCTCAAATTGAGATGTTTAGCAAGGGGCGGATTTTTGTTTTTCAATGGTCTCTCTGATCTTCCCCACCACCGCGGACAGACTCTTCACGACCTCATCATTCCCAAAGCGGACCACCCTCAACCCCATCTCGCTCAACACCTTCTCCCGCCGTTCATCTTCCTCTTTCTGCAGATCGTGGACATCGCCATCGACCTCCACAACCAACCCCGCCTCGTGACAGTAAAAATCAACAATAAAACCCTGAATGACCTGTTGACGTCGAAAACGAACACCCAACTTATTTGCGCGGATTTCCTGCCATAGCAGTTTTTCAGCAGGAGTCATCTCGCGGCGTAACTCTTTTGCGCGTTCCAATTTTGCTTTGGTAACTGGTTGTTCGGTGACAATATTTTTGATCGGCATGGTTTGATTCTAATTCAGAACAAAGAGCAACCTCTCCCCAGCCCTCCCCTAAAGGGGAGGGAGCAAAACCATCTCCGCCAAAACACTCACCAACCCACGCGGAGTCATCCCGACCAGCAGGCACCCCTTCCCTTAAGGGAAGGGGACGGGGGAAAGGTCCCTCACCCCAATCACCCC
>VGNE01000067.1 GCA_016866215.1 Chloroflexota bacterium
GCGGTTTTGACCTTCCGGATGAATGCCATGGATCCAATTTTAGCCCATTACCAAACCCGTTAGTGTCCCGATTATTCTGTTTTCCCTCTCCAATTCCCATAAAAATCGAGGCTGTGAGAAACTCAGGTGTTAGTAATGTGAGCCAGTATGTGACAACCACACCCCGTCTGCGGCATGGAAATTGATCCCATGACCGCCGCTGGCACATCCGAGTAGCCTGTCTTTTGGACAGGCCATTTTGCTCCTTCTGCAAGCCAAAATCTCTCAAGGATCTTCATCTACTCTTTTTGCAACCTTTACAAAATCTTTAATTACGCCTGATATTCTTGGATCATCAAAAAGGATAAATGATGTTTCTCATGTGGATCGTCCCCTTGCTACTGATCGGATTGGTGGTCTACGTCATCTCAGGCGATAATCTTGTCAACGCATTGAAACCTTTCGTTAGTGCCAGCCGTAAGTGCCCTCATTGCAATCAAGCGGCGCAGAATGACTGGAAAAACTGCCCGCACTGTGGACAGACTTTGTAAGTTTGTAAAAGGAAAAAGAAAATGAAAAAAATCAATTGGTTGGTTGTAACAATCATCAGCGTCATTGCTCTCCTGTTCCTGTTTGCAGCAGGGATGAGGATGGGCGGGTGGGGTTATCACGGCTGGGGCATGATGGGTGGACCTGGCATGATGGGCGGCTGGGGATATTCCCCCTTCGGATGGATTGGTATGCTCTTCATGTGGCTGATCCCTGTTGGCTTCATTGCGCTCACAGTCTTTGGCATCGCCTGGCTCGTGCGGAACGTCGGCAACTCCACGCCGCCATCTTCCCTGAGTCCCTGCTCCAATTGCGGGAAGGGACTGCAAGCGGACTGGAAGAATTGTCCCTACTGCGGCACGGCATTGAAATAAAAAAATATATTCGACCTTCGCTGATGGCTTATCCAAAAGATAAGCCATTTTGCTTTTATCGAAGTGGGCAGAAATTCGTTGTCTCATGACAACAAGTATCCGATCTTGCTATCCGAATTCTTCACTGACTTTGAGTTGCAGATAGTATGACAGAAGGAAATATCCCTGAATTGCAGGATTGAGCTGACCTGTGGAAAATTCTGGTAACGGGGGCAAAGTCCGCGCGAGGTGGATGCAACCTACGCCCGTCTCTTCGGTCTCGCTCGCGGCGAACTATGCCAAGCGCGTGCGAAATGGTCTGCTTTTGCTGGACGGAGTCTTTCTCTCGGAAATATATTAGAATTTGCGAATGGCAGAAGCTTTCTATGATGGCAGGAAGGTACCTGATGAAACTCTGGTCAGCGCAGCGGCTGAAGCAGGGAATGATGGCCGTCATCAATATCTTGCAGAAGTTGTGACAAAGTGATTACCCCAATCACCTTCAGGTTTTTATTTTAGTCGGGTGCTTTAATATTGCGCTTAAACTTTTCCTGATATTCATCATAAGCCATTTGGCGTATAGGTCGTTACGCTATCCTGCGCTGGAGACAATCCAGTTGTCAGATTACTATTGGGCTATCCGATCACGGAGATCTAATATGTTTTCAAAAACGCGTAAACTTTTATTTCTTTCCCTCATAGTGGTTTTGTTGACCACTGCAATATCAGCCTGTTCAACGCAAAACAAATCAAGCGAAGTCCATCTCTACATGATGCCGCTGGATCAAATGCCCGCGGAAGTTCAATCCGCGCCTGTGACGGTGCAGGAGGCCTATCAATTTGCTTCCATCAATCCTGATATTATGAAAGACATTCCATGCTATTGCGGCTGCGGCGATATTGGGCATACATCCAATTACGACTGTTATGTTTCGGATATAGATGATAAAGGCAATATCAAATTCGACAATCATGCTCTTGGATGTTCGATCTGTGTGGATATAACCCGGGATGTCATGAGAATGTTGCAAGAGGGGAAGACGCCTGCAGAAGCCAGGGCATATGTAGACGCAACCTATTCCAAGTATGGCCCATCCAACATCCCATAATCTCATGCAATCTCGCTTCTTTCTCCTCCTCTTTGTAATGGCTGGACTGGTAGTGGCTTTTGCGCCATTCCCAGTCCGCCCCATTGCGCCTCAGGAACGGACCTTTCGGATTGAAGCGGGACAATTTGCCTATTCTTCCTCCGAGATTAAAGTCAACCCTGGCGATACAGTGAACATTCAACTTGTCAGCACAGATGTGGTGCATGGACTTTATGTGGATGGATACGACATTTCCATCGAAGCCGATCCAGGTCAAACCAAAACATTATCTTTCGTTGCCGATAAGCCAGGCTCTTTCCGTTTTCGATGTAATGTCACCTGCGGCGCGATGCACCCGTTCATGATCGGCAAGTTAAGTGTTGGGAAGAAGGTATGGTTTTATCGCTCAATTGGACTTTCCATCATCGCAATCATCGGGTTCTTAAAGTTTCCTCGCCGCCCCGTACTGATTACTGCTCACTGATAACTGATCACTGTCATGGAACTCACCCGCCTGCCTTTCCTCAAGTCTGCCCTCAAAAGCCGCTACTCACAATTAGCTGTATTCATTGTGATGCTGGTTGGATATATTTTCGTCATTCTTGCGGGACTCATCGGCACACCTGTAGGAAGTCACAACTTTAGCATCGTCTTTGTGTGGATCGCGTGGTGGGCGATCCTGATTCTCGTTGCCGTCCCATTCTTCGGGCGCGGATGGTGCGCGGTGTGTCCCATTCCATTACCGGGGGAGTGGCTGCAACGCGGCGCAGTATTGAATCCGCCCGATAAAAAACCAAGGTGGCTCAACTTACGCTGGCCGAAGTTTCTCCGCAACATTTGGTTGCAAAACATTTCATTTCTCCTGCTTGCTCTTTTTAGCAGTGTATTACTGACAACCCCGAATATCACAGGTATTGTTCTTGCCGCCATGCTCTTCGCAGCCATTGGACTGAGCATGATCTTCGAACGCCGCGCCTTTTGCCGCTACCTCTGTCCAGTTGGCGGATTCATCGGCCTGTATTCACAAACCGCGCCGATCGAATTGCGGATCAAAGACAAGCAAGTCTGCGTGGTATGTGATGGCAAACCCTGCTATAACGGCGCTTCGACTGTGGGTCTCGACGTTCAGCGTCTCAACCCTCCGCTCAGCGCGAATTCAAACACGGGGTATGGCTGTCCGTGGGATGTCTTCCCTGGTGGATTAACAAAGAACACCTATTGCGGCTTGTGCATGGAATGTATCCGCACCTGCCCGCACGATAATATTGCGATCAACCTTCGCCCATTCTCAGCTGATCTTGCAAAACCATCCACCAGACTCGATGAGGCCTTCAAAGCCTTTATCATGCTCGGTTCTGCAATGATCTATGCGGGTGTTCTGCTCGGCCCATGGGGCGCATTCAAAGATGCAGCTTACAATGTCGGCACAAGTGCCTGGTTTATTTATGCCACCATTTTTCTTGCAATTATCTTCGCCATTCTTCCTGGCTTTTTCTGGTTGATGATTTCCCTCACCTCTCGCCCCTTCGCAAAGCACCCCTTTGGGGCTCCCATTGGGAGAGGGGTTGGGGTGAGGAAATTTGCTTCTCTCACAACCGCCCTCATTCCACTCGGCTTGATGTTCTGGGTCGCATTCAGTTTATCTTTCGTGCTTACCAATGCAACCTACATTCTTGCCTCATTATCCGATCCGCTCGGTCTCGGCTGGAATTTATTTGGCACGGCAAACGCCGTGTGGCAGCCTATGCTCACATCCATTCTCGCGCCCGCGCAAACGCTTGCATTGGTCGGCGGATTGATCTGGTCCGCACGCACGGCGCAAAAGGCTGCGAACGAAGTGAAAGTATCTTCAGTCCCCGTCGTCATCTATTGTTTTATCACCACACTGGTAATGCTTGGGTTACTCTTATGAAGCGCTCTGAACTGCTCTCCCGCATTTTTATAACGGTGGCAGTTTTGGGGGCGGTCGGAGCGCCGCTCTTCGTCTGGGCGCGCACACCGCTCATCCATGCCAAAGTCGCGGAAGATGGCGGATGGAATCCCGATGTCATTCAGGCGAATGCAGGCGAGCCACTTTTTTTGAAACTCACATCAGATGATGTTGTTCACGGATTTGCTGTTGGACAAATGGACATGCAAAGTGTGGATGTCCTGCCTGGCAAAGTTTCTAACGTCACTTTGACTTTTGACAAGCCTGGGATTTACACATTCTTCTGCACACGCTGGTGCGGACTCAATCACTGGCGGATGCGCGGCACGATTGAAGTCAGCGGTTCACCTTCAGACCATGAGCCTGCACTGAGCGAAGCCGCAGAGCCGTTGTATGTGACTCTTGGTCTCGACATTGACGCTCCGCACGATGCGCTAGTTATACCCAGAAGTCAGCCGTCAGCAATCAGCGGACAGCAGTTGGCAGCCAATTTACCAATTGACCTATCAACGGATTATTATCGCGCGTATTCGCCCTATCAAGTATTTGATGAATTGCCCAATACGTCACTCACAGAATCACAGAGCTGGGATGTAGTTGCTTACATCTGGCAATCGAACACAACAAATGAATCTCTCTCAGACGGACAACAACTCTATGCCCAGAACTGCGCGGCTTGTCATGGCGAGAACGGCGCAGGCAATGGAGTTTTTGCTGATGATCTCGCTGCATCAGGAGAATCCTCCATGCAGACGATGGCAGGCGCAGATCAAATGACCATGCAAACTCCCGTTGATTTCACCGACCCGACGCGCATGCTCGGTGCGAGTCCCGCGCTGTTACAAGGAAAAATCCTGCGCGGCGGCATGGGTACGGGGATGCCTATGTGGGGCTCAATATTTACCGAAGAGCAAATCTGGGACTTGATCGCATATCTATACTCTTTTCAATTCGATTATCATCGAGGAGAAGCTCAATGAGTAAGAAACACAAGGAACAAAGAAAATCCTTTTCCTGGCCGCTTGTTGTATTCGGCGGGATTCTGCTGATCGTTGCCGCGTTTTTCTTTGCCAATCAAGGTGGAGATGGCGGCGGAACACCATCCATCGCAGTGGATCAGCAAAAGATTGATTACGGCGATGTGAAATTCAACGTCAATAAAACCTTCGCCATCAAAGTCACAAATAACGGTGACGGTATACTGCGTTTCAAGGAAGAACCGTACATTGAAGTCCTGGAGGGGTGCTGACCTCCCAAGCTGACCATCGGTTCGATGGTACTCAAGCCTGGTGAAAGCACAATCGTGGAATCCAGTGTCTTCATGATGCACGAAGGCATGGGCGGTCCGCACAACTTCGGTGTTCATTTCAAAACAAACGATCCCAACAACCCAGATTTCGTTGTGAACGTGTTGTCAAACTGGATTCCATAGACATTTACCCCCTTTGTCTGCCTTAATTTAATCTTAACATTCACGCGAACACGGCTGTGTTTAGTGGTATATTCTTGTGGATTAAATTTATTCGGAAACTGAAAGAGGTTTGATGACTTACAAAAAACGAAAATCATCCATTGATCCTGTCATCATTGTTATGCTGGGCGTTGTGTTTGTTGCAATTGCAATCGTGCTTTTTACGTTTCAACCCAATTTAACGTCCATTAACTTCGCCAGCAGCTCTGGTGTTATGAGTCAACTGATCGTAGCTTTCATCACCGGCATCACCACTGGCGGGTTAAGTTGCCTCGCTGTGCAAGGTGGTTTGCTGGCAAGCTCGCTCGCGCATCAATTTGAGCAGGATTACCTTGAGCAGATTGTAAAAAGTAAAAGGAAAAAACAAAGTTCAGCCTCGCGCTCCAGTTCAACTTTTCCCATTTTTCTTTTTCTTGTCGCAAAAGTTCTTGCATACACTTTACTCGGCGCGCTTCTCGGCTGGCTTGGTTCGTTTCTCACGCTCAGCCCGATGACCCGCGCCATGCTCATGATCGCCATTGGCATCTTCATGGTCGGCAACGCACTGCGCATGTTCAACGTGCATCCGTTCTTCCGTTATTTCTCCATTGAACCGCCCAAATTCATCACGCGCTACATCCGCCGCACCGCCAAAGGGACAGATACCTTCACGCCTCTTTTCCTTGGCGCACTCACGGTTTTTATTCCATGCGGCATCACACAAGCCATGATGGCAACCGCACTCGGTACTGGCAGTATCGCAATGGGCGCCGCGCTCATGTTCGCATTTACACTTGGAACCAGTCCCATCTTTTTCATCGTCGCATATTTGACTACTGAACTTGGATCGCGCCTCGAAAAATTCTTCATGCGATTTATCGCAGCCGTTGTTTTGATTTTGGGATTTGTGACTCTGGATGGCGGACTCAATGTGTTGGGTTCCCCTCTCTCGTTTCAAAATTTAACCCGCAATTTGATTCCGTCCGAAAACATTTCTTCGTCCCAGGCAACCTCTCCCCAACTCATCGTGGAAGGTGAACTCGTCCTCAACGTTCAAAACAGCGGATACTTCCCGAGGACGCTCAAAGCCCCCGCAGGCAAGGATTTCACATTAAACCTTGTCACAGACAAAACCTATTCCTGCGCACGTGACTTCGTCATCCCCGCGCTAGATTACTATGAACTACTGTCCGATACAGGAATTGTAAAAGTGACCATCCCCGCGCAGGCAAAAGGAAGCAGGCTGTTCTTTACCTGTTCGATGGGGATGTATACGGGGCAGATCGTGTTTGAATAAGAATGCTCAAGCCGCCGTCCTCGGCGGCGGAGACGCCGCCGAGAGCAAGAGGAATTACTCATGATTAAAAAAACCTTCAGAATCCCCGACATGACCTGCTCCAACTGCGCCATGAAACTTGAATCCCTTGAGGATATGCTCAAGGGGGTGAAGGAGATCAAAGCCAGTTATCACAGACTTGAAATGGTCATTGAATACGACGAATCCAAACTCACCGACGAGCAGATTATCACGGCGGTAAAGAGGAAAGGCTATCAGGCTGTAGCGGCGTAAGAAGGGTATACAGGAAACACAGTACACAAGTGGACATGGTAAAAATACTTGTTTACGTGTTTACCTACTTCCGTGTATACTCCCGCCATGCCAAAATATTACACTCCCAAGGAAGCAAATGACGCCTTGAATATCGTCCGCCCAATGCTGGAAGAGATGATGGAGATAGGGAAGAAGATACGAGCGCACCAGCCGGAACTTTGGGAACTTGTCCAAAGATCCGCGGGCAATGGCGGGAATCCCAAATTAAGCAAACTTCTCACAGAATTTGACCATCTTGATTTCCTCCTCCATCAAATTCAGGATATGGGGATCGAGGTCAAGGATTTGTCCATTGGGCTGATAGACTTTGTCGCTTTGCGCGATGGCAGGGAAGTGTACCTGTGTTGGAAATGTGGCGAGGACAGAATCCAGTTTTGGCACGAGATCGAAACGGGTTTTTCGGGTCGTCAATTGATCGATTGGGAATAAACCAGAAATTGTCTCGGGCAAGTGGTATTTGAGAAAGTTGTAGGACCGCGATCTCCATACTCATCAAAGACCTTGTTGCCCAAACAACAAGGTCTTATTCCTTTGCAGGAACGTCCCGCAGGTTAATAATAATAGAACACATCCTCAACCCAGCCTGCTGGACGATTGTTGCCAACTTGTTTACTTGTTTACCTGATCGCCTAATTCCCAAGGAGCATGAATGAATAAAGGGATCTTATATGGAATTGGCGCGTACGTTGCATGGGGCTTTTTTCCGATTTATTGGAAAATGCTTCATCACGTCCCTGCCATTCAATTGATCGGGCATCGTATCATCTGGTCATTTCTACTTTTGATCGTTGTCATCCTCTTCACCAAACAATGGACGGATTTTCGAAAAACCGTAAACGTCAAAGTTTTTCGTATCTATACGATTGCAGCCCTGCTGATTGGCGTGAACTGGTTTTTGTATGTTTGGGCGGTCAATGCAAATTTTATTGTCGAAACCAGTCTTGGTTATTTTATTAATCCGCTCCTCAGCGTGTTAATGGGCGTGATCTTTTTAAAAGAACGATTACGTCTTGCGCAGTGGATTCCCGTCCTCCTCGCCGCAATTGGTGTTACCTACCTGACCTTTGTATATGGCCGCCCGCCTTATATCGCATTGTCTCTTGCGCTGTCATTCGGATTATATGGTCTCGTCAAAAAACTTTCTCCGCTCGGTTCCCTTTATGGACTTACCATTGAGACAGGAATCCTCTTCATTCCCGCGCTTTTATATTTAATCGTGATGCAAGCCAAAAACACTGCCTCATTTCTCAACACAGGCATCACCTCAGACATGCTCATGATCGGCGCGGGTCTTGTCACCACAGTTCCCCTGCTTATGTTTGCTTCCGCGGCGCGTTCGATTCCATTATGGGTGGTTGGCTTGCTTCAATACATTGCGCCGACACTTCAATTTCTGATCGGTGTTTTCATTTATAAGGAACCGTTCAGCCATAATCAATTAATCGGCTTTGGAATAGTCTGGGCCGCGCTCCTTGTTTTCCTTGTTGAAAATTACATCGCCAATCGCACACCTGTTGAACCCATTCCTGAAATGGGAGAGGGCTAAATAAAGCCTTATCTTTTGAACAGATTTGCATCAGCGATCCATCCTACGCCGAAAGATTCGACAATCCTAGAGGCAGATATCCACACTGATTCAGCGCCTCTCACCGCGCTGTTGGCGGGTTCCCGTTTCGATGGGTATGTGGACTACCTTGTAGCCCGCCCGCAATTCCAGACGATAGACAGTGAATCCAATTGGCTTTGGGATAAAATTATCAATGGAGATGAAAAGATTTTCCATAAATATAGCTAAAGCGAGGCTGAGATGATGGACAAAAAAAAGGGTGTGATCGGTATTCTGACCGGGGGTGGCGATGTGCCGGGATTAAACCCCGCTATTCGTGCAGTAACAATTCGTGCTTTGCGTGAAGGGTATCAAGTGATCGGTATCCGCCGCGGCTGGGGCGGTTTGGTGGATATCGTTCGTGATAAAAATGCCGATAACAGCAATAATTTTCAAATCCTGACAGAGGAGATCGTTAATCGTGCGGGACGCACAGGCGGCACATTCCTGCACACCTCACGTACAAATCCAGGGAATGTAAAGAAGGATGATGTCCCCGAGAATTTGCAGGATAAGTATTTTGAAGAGAAGAATGACTTGACCCCGGAAGTGCTCAATAATCTTGATTTTCTTGGTATAGATTACATGATCCCAATTGGGGGTGACGATACACTCAGTTATGGTGTGCGCCTTTATCATGAAGGTTTTAAAGTGGTTGCCATCCCAAAGACGATGGATAACGATGTGCCAGGGACAGATTATTGCATAGGCTTTAGCACCTGCGTAACCCGCACCATTTCACTGACCAACAGCCTGCGGACAATTGCTGGTTCGCATGAACGCTTTATGGTTCTTGAAGTGTTTGGGCGTTATGCCGGGTTTACTGCCATGCTGCCGACAATGGCGGGTGCCGCAAACCGCTGCGTTATTCCGGAGAATAAATTCAATATTGACCGCCTTACTGAATTGCTGGTTAAAGATCGCGATGCCAACCCCAGCCATTATTCTGTATTGCTGATTTCAGAGGGAGCCATGTATGAAGGTGGCGAAATGGTTTTTAAAGACCGCTCCACGGATTCGTTCGGACATGCCAAGTTGGGGGGCATCGGCGATCTGGTTTCAGAGCGGATCAAAGTGCTCTCGCCGAAATACAACAAAGGCAAGACGGTTGATGTGATCAATCAGAAACTTGGTTATATGGTGCGCGGTGGCGACCCGGATGCAATCGACTCGATTGTTCCAATGGCATTTGGCAACCTGGCGCTCGACCTTGTATTGGGCGGCATCCATGGCAGGCTGGTGGTTTTGAAGAATGGCCGCTACGACAATATGCCTTTGGATATTGTGACTTCAACCAAAAAACTTGTGGATGTCAGCCGTTTTTATGATACGGACCGCTATCGTCCAAAGTATGAAAATTTCGAAATGAAACCGCTGTTTATCATGACCAGCGAGGTATAGAAGAATGTGCAGGTGACAGTCACTTTGCTAGTGACTGTCACCTTTGTAGCAAGAGTTTACACTTGAGCCCAGCTAAGAATATTATCGGTTATCTGACTTGAGTTGAGTATAGTTGCCCAAACTTTAATGAGGAGTGTCTAAATGAATTTTACAATGTGGAAGAAGGCGTTGAATGTAATTCCCGATGTTTCAAAGGATGAATGGGATCGCCTTGATGTAATCTCCAAGTGGTTGATCTCCACCCGCGCGGCGGTTCTCGTAATGACCTTTATTTCCGCGTCACTGGCAGGCTTGTTTGCATGGCGTGACGGGGCATTTAATGTCGGTCCCTGGCTGGCTCTTGCCTTTGGATTGATCATGGCACATGCCAGCAATAATATCTTCAATGATTACACCGACTTCGTGCGCGGCGTGGATAAGGATAATTACTATCGCAATATCTATGGTACACAGCCGCTTGCCAATGGATTGATGACCAAGCGCCAACACCTTATCTATTTTGCAATTACGGGATTACTTGCCTTAGCCGCAGGCCTTTATCTGATCTTTGTAAACTCCAATGACCCGCTGATTTGGATTTTGCTCGCTTCGGGCGCTTTCTTCGTCCTGTTCTATACATGGCCACTCAAATACATTGCCCTTGGCGAAGTGGCAGTCCTTCTGGTTTGGGGACCCTTGATGGTAGGCGGTGGTTATTATGTGCTGGCTCATCAATGGAATTGGAATGTTGTTCTTGCCTGCCTCCCATATGCCCTGGGAGTGACAACGGTGATATTTGGCAAACACATAGATAAACTTGACAAGGATAAGGTCAAACGAATTCACACCTTGCCAGTCGTCATCGGCGAGAAAGCCTCCCGCTTTACGGTGCTGGCCATGATGGTCATCCCCTATTTTTTGATGATATATTTAATAGCGATAAAATTTTTCACCCCGATCATGGCGGTTGTTTTTCTTGCTATCCCACAATTCCTGCGGATGTATCCTGTATTTTTGAAACCCAAGCCTGAAACCCAGCCTGAGGGACAGCCTGGCTGGCCGCTTTACTTTGTCGGTTACGCTTTTTACAATAACCGCAAATTTGGCATGTTGTTCATGATTGGCTTATTGCTGGATATCCTCCTGCGACTGCTTCCGTTCACGCAAAACTTCTGGCGGTAATCTTTAAGTCGGGAACAGACCTCGAATGACGAATGTCTTTCGAGGTCTGTTTTTTTCATTCCAGATAAATGCATTCGGGCAGATTGGGGATTTCTCATATACATTGGGGGAGTATTGAACATATCCTCATCGGTTCATTAGATATGTGGCGTAATAGATAGAGTGCGAGTAAACTTTGGGGATGATCACATATGAAAAACTACTCAAAAAGCCACAGGTAGCCAAAAGTTTGATCGGGATGGCACTGGTTGAGTTCGACAAGTTCTACGTTGAATTTGAAACAGCGCATACAGAATGGCTTCAGAGTTCAAAGAAAACACGCGGGAAGAAAAAAGCGCACACCCTCAAAAATCAGACGGCTATCTCTCCGACTGGATTGGTTGAACATGCTTCCGAAAGTGTCCCAGGCTCAACCCATGATCTGACTGTATTACGTCAGACCGGTTTGCTTTCCGAACTTGCCGACGATGAAGCCGCCATGATGGATAAAGGCTACGATGGCATGGCCGCTGACTATCCTGACAAAAAACTGTACTTGCCATTCAAAGCCAGGCGCAACCATCCATTGACTGAGGAACAAAAGGCCTACAATCGTTTCATCGCCATCATCAACTCGCCCGAAGCCGCGATATTGGCGATTTCTTCCGCGCGAGAAATCCCTGTCGTCGAAAACGGACAAGTCAAAGCGGGCTGGCGCGTGAAAACCGCCATCTCCGTTGACCACCGCGTCAGCGACGGAGCGGAGGTCGCCCAGTTCATGCAAGCGCTGGCAGGCTTCCTTGAAAATCCTGTGAGGATGCTGGTGTAAGAAAGTAAAACTCCGAGTTCTTGAAGAACTCGGTTTTACAAGCAAAATAATTCGGGACTATTTTAACGACGATTTACCGAGGTGACTTGATAGTGGGCAGCCTTGAAATAATCCGCTGCGAATTTAGCTGCATCCTGGGGGTCGTAAGGAGCGCAGCTGAAAATATCAAGATAAATCGCGCGGCTTGCATCCGCAAAATGCGCAGAGATGAGGGAAGTCTCAATAAGTTGGGTCATGCTAAATCCCTGTACACGCGGTTCATCCCCAAAGAAGACCACTTGTGTTTCTCCATAGCGGCGCATTTTGATGCGATCACATAGGATTTTGACGAACTCACGAATGGCATCTGCATTTTGCATAAGCGCCAAATCGCACTCGTACAAATCTATACTGGATGACACTCCCCAATATTCAAATTTTTCTTCCATTTTTTTCCTTTACAGGTAATCTAACCGTATAACTCTTTCCTGAAAAACTCAGGCAGGGCAAAGGCCGCCTTATGAATTTCAGGGTTGATGTAATTATTCACCCCGGGCGGAAACGGCGTTTTTAATCCATTTTCCCACGGGGTGTTCGAGACGTACATAAAACCAATTCCCCCGCCGGGATAGGTGGGGATGTTGGCGTAATAATACGCGGGGTTCTTCGTTAATGCTTTGGCAGATTTGCAAATTTGCTTGATCAACTCTGTATCGAAAAACGGCTGTTCACATTGCGTGGACGCGGCTCCGTTTGGAGTCAAAGCGCGCACCATGAGGTTGTAGAATTCGTCCGAGAACAAGCGCTCTGCCATCCCGATGGGATCGGTGGTGTCAGAGATGATGACATCGAACTGACCGGGGTTTTCCTCGAGGAAACCAAAAGCGTCCCGAATGAGCAATTTGGTACGTGGATCGGCCCACGGGTCGCCAAAAGAAGCGATGAAATGTTCGCGGGCTAAATCCACCACGCGCTGATCCAACTCACAGACCACAACTTCTTCGACGGATGGGTATCGTAAAACCTGGTGCAACGCCCCCCCATCTCCGCCGCCGACGATCAACACGCGCTTCGGCTTTCCAACTGCGAGCATGGGCACATGCACGATCATCTCGTGATAGCCCATGTTATCGCGCTCTGTGAGTTGGATGATGCCGTCCAAAATCATGGCTTTGCCAAAAAAATCAGTTTCAACAATTTGAATGTGCTGATACTGCGTTTGTTCATCTGCAAGGATTTTCTTAATGCGAATTCCCTTGCGATAGTAGGGATGCAGTTCTTCTGTAAACCAAATGCTCATTTAATTTCCTATACTGCAATGGGCATTCGGGTTTCGATCTCGGCGTCACGGTCCAGTTTACGGAGCGTGAAATTATCTGCGCCCAATGCGTCTTTTATATTTTTTATCAGCGGCAAAAGGTCCTTGCCGATCGCGCAGGTGAACAGGTCAATAGCGCAGTAGCCATATTCAGGCCAGGCATGCAAACTTGCATGAGACTCGGAGAGAAGCAGGAAGCAAGTAAACCCATGCGGATTAAACTTGTAAAAGCCCTCATCCACAACCGTTAATCCGCTGGAACGGACGGCGTTCGCAAACAGGTTATAAGCCCGCTCGCTATCCATAAGCACCTCTCGGTCACAGTTGGAGAGATCAAAAATATAATGTTCTCCCAGTTTCAAAGTCGCGTTCACTCACACCTCCAATAGGGAAAATATAGGTGACAGTCTGTTCAACAGTGACTGTCACCTTCTGTATTTTATATGAGCGCGTGCGCCTGTCAATCTTTTAAGCCAGTGAATATTATTGATTGAACTGCCAATTTAAAGTCAAATCCATCATCACACAGGTCTGACAGATCATAATCATGATTCTATCAAGTTTACGATCGATGATTAATAACACTTAAAAAATGGCGGAAATAAAACCCCGGAGTATTACCTAAATTGCCAAACCGACTACCCGTGTCTGCTCATGAATTTTTCCATCCTCGCCAGGGCTTCCTCAATCTTTTCATACGCAGTTGCGTAACATGCCCGCACAAATCCGTCTCCACCGGGACCGAAGGCGTTGCCCGGCACCACTGCCACTCCCTCTTCGCGCAGGAGAGATTCGGCGAAGGTTTCATCGTCCATGCCGGAGGCTCGGATGTTGGGAAATGCATAAAAAGCGCCGCGCGGCTCAAAGGTCGAAAGACCGAGGCGATTGAGTCCAGCCACCAAAAGACGGCGGCGGCGGTCATATTCAGCCACCATTTCCAGAACGTAGGGCTCGCCAATCTTCAAGGCTTCGATGGCGGCGTCCTGCGCGATGGTCGGCGCGGACATGATGGTGTATTGATGGATGCGCACCATGCCTTGAATGAAGTCGGTCGGTCCACAGGCATAGCCAATGCGCCAGCCTGTCATGGCATAATCTTTTGAAAAGCCGCCGAGCAAAACCGTACGGCGTTTCAGGCTTTCATCCAAAGCGGGGAAGCAGACATGTTTAAAGTCATAGACGAGGCGGTCGTAGATTTCATCCGAGACGACAATCAGATCGTATTGTTCGGCGATTCTGCCGATCTCCAGCATCACCTCACGCGGAGCGACCGCGCCCGTCGGGTTGGATGGATAACCGATAAAGATAACCTTCGTGCGCGGAGTAATGGCTTTGCGAATGTCATCCGGGTCAATAGTGAAATTATTTTCGAGCCGCGCTGGAATTTCAATTGGCACGCCGCCCGCGAGGACCACCTCGGCTTGATACGAAACAAAACATGGCGTGGGGATGATGACCTCATCACCGGGGTTCAAGATCGCAGTAAAAGTGAGATATAACGCCTCCGAAACGCCGACCGTTGCAACGATCTCGCTCACGGGGTCATATTTCACTTTGTATAATTTTTGCAAATTATCCGCAATGCCCTGGCGTAATTCCAGCCTGCCGTGATTGGACGTGTAATGCGTTTCGCCGTTTTGCAATGAACGGATGCCCGCATCGAGGATCGGTTTGGGCGTTGTGAAATCCGGTTCGCCGATTCCCAGTGAGATCACATCCTTCATCGTTGCGGCAATATCAAAGAACTTGCGAATACCGCTGGGCTTTAACCCCGCCACACGTTTTGAAAGTCTTTCCACTTCACCAATTTCCTGCATTGCGTCTCCTTGAATTATTTTTTATTTCGTGTAAAACACAGATCGTTTTCTTTGGTTATCAGCACAGCCGGCGTCTTGACCACATTCGTGTTCGGAGCAGGTGTCCGCGACCTGACTAAATATTGTTTGTAGAAACCTACCAACATGTTTTTTTGAAGCGCCTGCTGATCTCTACAAAAGCATCCCTTTTTTAATCAAGTCTATCATTTTTTGATGGCATCCTTATTAGATACGGGGTTCCTGTTTGGGTTTCAAAATTATACCGTAGCAGGTCACATTTCTAACGTGGCTTAGCCCGCGTTCAACTTCGCCACAGTCACACCTTCACCACCCTCGGTACTTCCGCCCTCTTCAAACGACTTCACATACTCATGTCCACGCAAGGCTTCACGAACAGCCTGACGCAACTTACCGGTCCCTTTGCCGTGAATGATGCGTACGAACGGCAAGCCCGAAAGATAGGACTGCTCCAAATATCGTTCCATCTTATCCAATGCATCCTCAGACATCAACCCGCGCAAGTCAACTTCCATGCCGGGAGAGGACGATGGACGATGGATGACGGACTCTTTACGTATTTCGTATTGCGTATTACGTAATGGCTTTTCGCCTGCGGACTCACGAATCAAATCGGATAACCTCGCCCGCACACGCAGCGTCCCGATCTGAACTTCCGCATCGGACTCGCCCAAAGCTGTGACCACACCTTCGGCATTCAACGTGCCTACAGAAACCCGCTCGCCCAATTTGAAACCCTCGTTAAATGTTGAACGTTGAACGTTTGATGTTTGACGTTCAACAGGCTGTTCCACTTTCTCTTCAATTTTCTCTATCTTTTCTTCAATTGCCTTGATCGCTTCCAGCGGCTGTTTCGCCTTCTTCAATTGATGCTTGAGCGAATCCATATTTTGCTTGAGCACTGCCACTTCCAACTCACCTTCGGCGCGGGCTTTGGCTAAAGTTTCACGGCGTTCATCTTCTATTTTCTCAAGTCGCTTCTCAAGGTCGCGTGTTTGCGATTCCAATTTGCCGCGCGCCTTTTCCAGCTTCTCGCGTTCGCGTGAGGTGCGATTGCGTTCCTTGCGGATGTCATCCAATAATTTGTCCGCCCGCAAATCCAGCGGATTGATCTCCGCTTTGGCAGAATCAATGATGGATTGCGGAAGACCAAGTTTCTGCGCGATCAACAGGGCGTTGGATCTGCCAGGGAGACCGAGAGTCAGCTTGTAGGTAGGACGAAGCGTTTTGATGTCAAATTCAAGAGAAGCATTGACCACTCCATCCGTGGAATGGGCAAATGTCTTGAGTTCAGGGTAATGGGTCGCAACGAGAGTCAGCGCGCCCGTTTCAAGCAAGTGACTGAGGATCGCGCGCGCGATGGCCGCACCTTCCTGCGGGTCTGTGCCTGAGCCTAGTTCATCGAAGATAACCAGTGAACGATGATCCATCTTCTTCAGAATACGAATGATATTGGTGATGTGTCCACTGAAAGTGGAAAGCGATTGCTCGATGGATTGCTCATCGCCAATATCTGCATAAACCGAATGAAAGCACGGTAGTTCCGATCCGCTTTGGACGGGAATATGCAAACCGCTTTGAGCCATCACCACCAACAAGCCAACCGTTTTGAGTGAAACCGTTTTACCGCCCGTGTTCGGCCCCGTAATAACGATGGCTCGCGTGCCGGGCGCAGGATCTACGTCAATGGGGACAACAGTGTTTGGGTCCAGGAGGGGATGGCGGGCATCAATAAGTTGTAAAGGTTGAAGGTTTAACGTTGAACGTTCAACCTTCAACACGTGAAGCATCGGCTCACTCGCATGTAACTCTTCCGCATATTTTGCCTTCGCAAACGCGAGGTCTAATACGGCGAGATTTTCCACGCCATATTTCAACTCTGTCACATGCTCACCGACTTGCGATGAGACTTCAGCAAGGATGCGGCGTTCTTCATCACGCTGGGCAAGCTGTAATTCGCGGATCTCGTTATTCGCTTCCACGACTGGCAGCGGCTCAATGAACAGGGTCGCGCCGCTGGAAGATTGATCGTGGATAATGGATTTGATCTTTCCTTTGAATTCAGCGCGCAATGGAATCACATAACGCCCGTCGCGTTGTGTGACGATTGGCTCCTGTAACATCGAAACAGTTTTTGCATCTGTCACATATTTTTGCAGGCGGGTCATCAGGCGGTCTTGTGCCACGCGCAGACTGCGGCGAATATCACCAAGTTTGGGAGAAGCGGAATCCAGTATTTCGCCGCGATCAGAAAGGATGCGTGTGATCGCATCCACGAGGCCGTGTGTTTCAGGCAGGCCCAGCGCGATCTGCGTCAGGCGCGGATATTCATCTGTTCGTTTTTCAAATGATTTTTTTAAATCGCGGCATGAGATCAGCGTGGATTTAACATCGAGCAAAGCATGCGGGTCGAGTACGCCGCCGCGCGCGGCCAAGTCCGCTTGTGGGCGGATGTCATGCGCGGCGCCGATGCCTGTGCTTTGCATGGAAAGTAATTTGCGCGCTTCGGTGGTCTCTGCGATGCAGGCGGTTGCCAGTTCATACGAAGAGGTTGGTTCGAGCGCGCGCGCCAGGTCCATCGAAGCGGAGAAATCGCAGAAACCTGCCAGCCGCTCGAGGATCTTCGGGTATTCGAGAACGTTGAGAGTCTTGCTGTCCATAATGGTGAATTATACTTCCTGGAATGATGAATGCAGAATGATGAATGGAGAATAGGATGAGGGG
>VGNE01000068.1 GCA_016866215.1 Chloroflexota bacterium
GGCTGGTAGAAGCAAATCAAATTCGTCGGGTGTCAGACTGGTGAACGAAACAAATTTCCTCGGGCTTTCTTTGAGTTCATCGTATGTCAGCATTCGCCTATCATAACCCTATTTCCGATAAAGTCTAATGTTTCCAAGCCTTGATTGAACTGAAATCGAGACCTTTTTTGATTCTGATATAATACCACCTTCTTCAGTGGGTGCCGCTATAAATCATTCGGAATATTTTTATCGATGTCTTCACATTGCCTTCGTGTTATTAAGATACAGAGAGTAGACATTCAAATACTTAAGGTCCCTAGATGACTCTGGAAAAAGACACCCTGCTTCATAATCGTTATAGAATTGTTGAAATTCTCGGACAGGGAGGTATGGGATCGGTGTATCGTGCGATTGATGAAAACCTGGGCGTTGCGATTGCTCTCAAAGAAAACCTGATTTCAACCGATGAATATGCGCGGCAATTCCGCCTTGAAGCGGTGATCCTTGCAAATCTCAGGCACCCCAATTTGCCGCGTGTTTCTGATCACATTTTGCTGGGTGATCAGGAACAATACCTGGTCATGGATTTTATCGAAGGGGAAGACCTGCGTTATCGTATGGAACGCCTCGGTATGCTTCCTGAAGAAGAAGCTGTGCATATCGGCGCCGCCATCTGTGATGCGGGGACCTATTTACACACGCGCAAACCCCCCATTTTGCATCGCGATATCAAGCCCGGTAATGTAAAGATCACACCGGATGGTCATATCTTTTTGGTGGATTTTGGATTGGCGAAGGTTTATCATAGCGCAAGCCAGGCTACCAAATCCGGCGCCCGCGCAATGACACCTGGTTATTCTCCGCCTGAACAATATGGCACTGCCCGTACCGATCCGCGTACTGATATTTATTCTTTAAGCGCTACTTTATATGCCGCCCTGACGGGGTTCATCCCGGAGGACGGACTTGCCCGCGCAATGGACAATGCGCAATTAACCCCACTTCGTAAACGGAACGCAAAAATATCCCGTCGTTTGGCTGCGACAATCGAAAAGGCTATGGCGGTTGACCCGAGTGATCGTTTTCAAACCGCTGAGGAATTTAAGAAAGCCTTGCTTGGTGCAAAATCAAAATCCGTGCAGATACCGGGAAGTTATACGGTTGTTCCGCCTCCTCCTGATTCGTTCCCCAAAAATGATATTGGTGAAACGGTTCGTTTTGAGGAGAAATCGATTCGCACTCTCAGAGGAGCTCTTCCCCATGTCGCCACAAAAGAGGAAGATCAGCCATTCATCTCGCCTCTTAAAAAGCAAAAAGAACGTGAACGAAGGCGACGCTTTGCATGGGTGCGTTTTGTTCTGATTTTATTGGTATTGCTTGGAATCAGCGTTCCATTTTTTGCACCGGGAGTATTGCCGCCAAATTTGCGAGGCATGATTCCCTTTCTTGTTCCGACCAATACCAGAATACCTACGGTCACGTCGTCCCCTCTGCCATCTCAAACACCTCTCCCAACCATTACCCTTACTGCCACAAGCAGGCCTCCAACCGCAACTATTGCTCCAACCAACACACTCATCCCTGAAGTTGTGGGGACAGCGCTTTCCACTCAAGTGATCTTCCCCCCAATTGGCAGCGGCTCCGGGCAGATCGCTTATGCATCCAGCCGAACTGGGACTCCCCAGATCTACATTGTTGAGCTTGCAGGCCAAAATACTGTTCAAGTGACAGATATATCGAACGGCGCATGTCAGCCGTCCTGGTCTCCTGATGGTGAGAGGTTGGTGTTCATCTCCCCGTGCAAAGGGTTGGATGATATTTACAACAATGCCAGCCTATATCTTATTAATGCGGATGGCACCGGGTTGACATCGATTGACTCGTCCCCCGGCGGGAATTTTGATCCGGCCTGGTCGCCGGATGGACGATCCATTGCCTTTACTTCGTTACGCACGGGGCAGATGGAAATCTTCTCACTAGATTTGGATGACCTTTCATCAGCCGCACAGATCACCCAAGGCGCTCGCACCGTCGAATCCCGCCAGCCGGCATGGTCGCGCAATGGCTCTCAAATCGTCTACACTGTCAAAAGGTATGGTCTCTATCAGATCTGGGTAATGAATGCGGACGGAACCGAACCAAAACAGATCGTACGCAGCGGTTCTGCATTTTCAGATTATTTGCCGGCCTGGTCTCCAAACGGCGAATTGATCATTTTCAACCAGCGTTGCGCCGCCAAGTTTTGCAATCCTTACCTGATGGGTATCTCAGGGGTTGATCGCACGGTTGAGCAAGGAAAACGTTTACAGATTAACCTTGCCCTGATACAAAATGTGGATTACTCACCCGATGGATTTTTTCTTGCTTATGAAAGCATTGTGGAATCGAACAACCTGGATATTTTCTATATGACTATTGCTGGCGGAGATCGTGTTCGCCTTACAACTGATATAGGCCAGGATTTTCACCCCGTCTGGCGGCCTGCAATTACAATTCCATAAACCCAAAACTCCCGGTCAGGGGAGTTTTTCTTACACTCCTCTTATTGACTTCCCTTTTTTGCACTGTTATCATTATTTCGTAGAAAATAGCACTTCCAACTTGGGAGTGCTAAATTATGAATATGGACAATCTCACCGAACGCCAGAAGACCTTGCTTCTTCTAATCATACGTGATTACATTGAATCCGCTCAGCCTGTTGGCTCGAAACGGCTGGCAGAGCATTACCGCCTCGGCCTTTCCGCGGCCACCATACGGAATGAAATGGCCGCGCTCACTGATATGGGATATTTACGCCAGCCACACACATCGGCCGGGCGTGTGCCAAGCGAAGAGGGGTATCGCTATTTTGTCGGTGAGATGATCCAAAATGCCGAATTACCAGAAACTGTACGGCGTAGTATCTCGCACCAGTTTCACCAATCGCGTCCGGATATGGATCAATGGATGACCCTCGCGGCTTCCATCCTTGCCAATCAATCCCAGGTCGTTTCGGTGGTCACAGCTCCGCATGTGAAACAGGCCAACTACAAGCACGTTGAATTGATCTCGACTCAAGGCCGGCAGGTCTTGATGGTTTTGGTGATGGCGGGAGGCGAGGTCTCCCAGCAAATTCTGACCCTGGCGGAACCAGTCCCTCAAGAGCGTCTTAGCCAGACTGCTTCGCATCTTAACGCCCTTTTAGCTGGTCTTACAGTGGACGCAATTTCCCACCTTCCCATCTGCCCCGACGCGCTCGACCAGGATATCCTTCTTTTGATCTTGCAAGATATTCGCCGCGCCGCTGCCAGCCTCTCAGGTGAAATTTACATGGGCGGGTTAACCAATGTTTTAGGGAAACCCGAATTTGGCGAGTCGGAGGATGCGAAACGTGCCTTGAAATTTTTTGAAGAACCATCCACCATGCAAGATTTGTTGGCGCGTACAACCACGAACAACAACACTGACGGACTTCAAGTATTGATCGGCGGCGAAGGCGAATGGGAGGAACTCCGTCAATGTTCGATGGTGATTGCAAGATACGGTGTCCCTGGCATGGCGACAGGCACGCTCGGTGTGTTGGGACCGATGCGAATGTCTTATGCGCGGACGATTCCAACTGTGAGATACGTTGCGGGATTATTAGGTAATCTTGTGAATGATGGTATTGCAAGCGAGTAGCACGACAATTATGTCGCATTACTATATTAAATGATAGTGAGAGTGGAAGTATGACAGACAAAAAGAAATTAAAACACGAAGAAAAATTTAACGAGACTCAAGCCTCAACGAAGACAATGCCCATGGATGGCGAGCAAATCGAGGTTAAGATTGAGGCGTTGCAAACTCAATTGGCGGAAGCTGAATCTAAAGCGTCTGAATATAAAGATGGCTGGGCAAGGTCTCAGGCAGAGTTTCAGAATTATAAAAAGCGCATCGAGCGAGACAATGAGTTGATATATGCCAGCATGAAAGCCGACATTATCAAAAAGATCTTACCCGCATTGGATGATCTGGAGCGCGCTTTGCAAAACCGTCCCGCCGACGATGCCTGGGCGGACGGCATTGAGTTGATCGCGCGCAAACTGAATAATTTGCTGGACAGCGAGGGTGTGAAACGCATTGAAGTGAATGGTATGGTTTTTGATCCACATTTTCATGAAGCGATTTCGCATGAGCCAAGCATTGATCTTGAAAGCGGACATATTATCGCGGTTGTACAAAACGGATACATGCTTGGGGAGCGTGTGATCAGACATGCGTTGGTGAGGGTGGCAAAGTAAAGTATTAATTATTTCATTGCGAGGAGGGTGCGCGAAGCGTCCCGACGAAGTGATCTCCTTATGAATTGGAGATTGCTTCGGGTGAGAAACAAGAGCACCCTCGCAATGACATAAAATAACTTAGGAGCACTCATGGGCAAAATTATTGGAATTGATCTAGGCACAACAAACTCCGTCGCGGCGGTGATAAACGGCGGCGAACCGGTTGTGATCCCCTCAGCGGAGGGAGAAAGACTCGTGCCTTCTGTGGTGGCGGTGAATAAGAATCACGAGCGTTTGGTGGGACGTGTAGCCCGCAATCAAGCCATTACAAATCCACACAACACGATTTTTTCAGTGAAGCGCTTTATGGGGCGCAAGGCAAATGATCTGCAGGTGGAGCATACGAAAAAGCGTGTACCTTATGCTGTGACTGCGGTAGAAAACGGCGATGTGCGCGTGACGCTGGATGAAAAGAAATATTCGCCGCCCGAAATCTCGGCGATGATCCTTGCGAAGATCAAAGCGGATGCAGAGGCATATCTCGGCGAACCGATCACGCAAGCCGTGATCACTGTGCCTGCGTATTTCAATGACGCGCAGCGCAACGCCACAAAAGATGCAGGCAGGATCGCAGGCTTGGAAGTTTTGCGTATCATCAATGAGCCAACCGCATCGTCTCTTGCGTATGGTCTCGATAAAAAGAAAAATGAAGTCATCGTGGTGTATGACCTTGGCGGCGGCACGTTCGATGTTTCCATTTTGGATGTAGGCGAGGGCGTCTTTCAAGTGCGCGCCACGAGCGGTGACACCTTCCTGGGCGGCGATGATTTTGATCTGCGCGTTATGGATTATTTGATCGAAACCTTCAAGAAGGATAATGGCATTGACCTGCACAGTGACCGCCAGGCTTTGCAGCGCTTGAAAGAGGCTGCTGAAAAGGCAAAGATCGAACTTTCAACCGTGATGCAAACCGAGATCAATTTGCCGTATTTGACTGCGGATGCGAGCGGCCCGAAACATTTGGTGATGACGATGACACGCGCCAAGTTTGAACAGATCTCCGCCGATCTTGTGGACCGTACCATTGCTCCCGTTAAACAGGCATTGTCTGACGCTGGCTTAAATGCGGGTGACATCAACGAAATTGTGCTGGTGGGCGGCATGACACGCATGCCCGCCATTCAAGACCGTGTGCGCGCGTTCTTTGGGAAAGATCCGCACAAGGGCGTGAATCCCGATGAAGTGGTTGCAATTGGCGCAGCGATTCAAGCGGGCGTGCTCGGCGGAGAAGTAAAAGATATTTTGCTTTTGGATGTTACGCCGCTGACTCTTTCGATTGAAACATTGGGCGGGGTTGCCACTGCTCAAATTGAACGCAACACGACCATTCCAACGCGCCGTTCACAGGTGTTCTCTACTGCTTCGGATAATCAGACGCAGGTTGAGATCCATGTCTTGCAGGGTGAACGTCCAATGGCGAATGATAATAAGTCATTAGGCAAATTTATTTTGGATGGCATTCCGCCGGCCCCTCGCGGTGTTCCACAAGTTGAAGTGACTTTTGATGTGGACGCCAACGGTATATTGAAAATCAGTGCCAAGGATAAGGCGACGGGACGTTCGCAGCATATTACGATCACAGCCTCCTCCGGTTTGAGTGATAGTGAGGTCGAAAAGATGCGCAAGGATGCTGAAGCGCACGCAGAGGAAGATCGCAAACGCAAAGATTTGATCGAAGCGCGTAACAATGCAGATAACACAGCCTATGCTGGAGAGAAGGCTTTGCGTGAGTTTGGTGATAAAGTCCCTGCCGAAGTTCGTAGTGATGTTGAAGCCAGGATTGCGGAAGCAAAGTCCGCGGCGCAGGGTGAGGATGTAGAGCAGATCAAATCCGCTACGGAAGTGTTAAGTCTGGCTGTCCAAAAGATAGGCGCCAGCGTCTATGAGCAGGCCCAGGCCACACCTGAGGGCGAAGCGGCCGACGGTTCTTCATCCGGTAGGGATGATGTGGTTGATGGTGAAGTGAAGGAATGAGTCGAGTCGAAGGTCAAAGGTCGGAAGTCAAAGACCTGTGACCTTCGACCTTTGACATTTTTATTATGAGCAATCGAGACTATTACGAAATTCTAGGTGTTGGTAGAGGCGCGTCGGATGATGAGATCAAGGGCGCGTTCCGTAAACTTGCGCGCCAGTATCATCCTGACGTGAGCAAAGAGGAACACGCCGAGGAGAAATTCAAAGAGGTCAATGAGGCCTACGGCGTGCTTTCGGATTCCGATAAGCGTGCGCGTTATGACCGCTTCGGCAAAGCGGGACTCGGCAACATGGGCGGTGGCGGCTTCCATGATTACACAACAGATTTTGGAGACTTGTTTGAGGAGATCCTTGGCGGCTTTGGTTTTTCTTCGGGACGCCGCTCGCGCAACTCTCCTAGGCGTGGCCGTGACTTACAAATGCAGGTCACGCTGACTTTTGAAGAAGCGGTCTTTGGTGTTGAAAAAGAGATTGAATTCCAGCGCGAAGAGACTTGTTCAAGGTGCAGTGGTTTGGGTGCGGAGCCTGGCACATCCCCTGTAAAATGTTCCACTTGCAATGGGCAGGGTGAAGTGCGCCAGGTGCGTCAGACCTTCTTAGGTCAGATGGTGCAAACTGCGACTTGCCCCACTTGCAATGGCCGCGGTGACATCATTTCGTCACCGTGCAAGACATGCCGTGACAGCGGTCTTGAGCGCAAGAATGTGAAGAAGAAAGTGCAGATTCCCGCAGGCGTGGATAATGGTACGCAAATCCGCTTGAATGGGGAAGGCGGCCCTGGAGTGTTTGGCGGCCCGAATGGCAGTTTGTTCGTTGTGCTGGATGTCAAACCGCATCAATTCTTCAAGCGGCGTGAAAATGATATTTTATTGAACCTTGATATTAATGTGGCGCAAGCCGTGCTCGGCGCGGAGATTCAAGTACCTACAATCGATGGCGATGAAAAATTAAAAATTCCTGCTGGCACCCAGCCCGGGAAAATATTTCATCTCAAAGGCAAAGGCGTGCCGCACGTGCGCAGTAAACATCATCGCGGCGAACAAATGGTGATGGTCAATGTAGCCATCCCAGCCAAATTGACTAAGGAACAGCGTGAGTTGTTTGAGAAACTGGCTGAGAGTTTGGGCACAACGGTCAAGCCGCAGGAAAAGGGATTCTTGGATTGGCTGAATGATGCATTTGGGGGGTGAGGCAGAGACTAGAGAGTTAGAGATTGGAGATTAATCTTTGGTAATTGGCGAGTGGATGAGAGTCTGCTCGTTTTTGATTGGGTGGGGTTGGTTGCTTTATAATACTGCAACCCTATAATGAAAACTTTTTTACGCCTCTGGCGCGCCATGCCGTTGTGGATACATTTTCTTGCCGCAAGAATAATCCGACCAAGATTTCGAGCGGGGGTTGCGGCATTGATTTTTGACGAACATGAGCGAATTCTTCTTTTCAAGCACACCTACCGCAAATTTGAATGGGGCATCCCCGGTGGAGGGCTCGAATTTAATGAACAGCCCACAGATGCCGTTGTTCGTGAATTTTTTGAAGAGACAGGCATGCAAATAGAAGTTCAAAGATTATTAATGGCAGAAAGCGCCAAAGAAGATCGTTATGTCAGCTTGATCTATTTGTGTAAAATAGTGAGCGGAACGTTCAAGGCAAGCCTTGAAATTTCTGAGATGAAATACTTCGATGTGAACGATCTGCCGCACATGTTGTTCGCGGAAAAGAATTTAATTCAATGGGCAGCGCGGGAGATTGGACGATAGACAGCAGACAATGGACAATGATCGTCAATGGTCTATCGTCCATCGTCAGTAATTTTTTATAAAGGACGCAACTTTGACTAACATCCTCCTCGTCGGTCTCGGCGGATTTATTGGTTCCATCCTGCGTTATCTTGCCAGCGGATATGTTCAACAGGTTACGAAGAGCATTGACTTTCCGTATGGCACATTGGCAGTCAATATGATTGGCTGCTTTGTGATTGGTTTTCTTGCCCAGTTAGCTGAAGAACGCGGTATGTTTACGAGTGAAGCACGGTCATTTGTGTTTGTTGGCATTTTGGGCGGCTTCACTACTTTCTCTGCGTTTGGAAATGAGACGCTTAACCTGGCGCGCGACAGTCAAATGATGAACGCGCTCGCGAATGTCGGCGCGAATGTGATCCTCGGTTTGTTCGCCGTTTGGCTTGGTCGCACCGTTTCTTATTTGATCTGGAGGTAAAAATGCACTTACCAGAAGAAGGCTATTTACTTCGCGTCTTTATTGGCGAGTCAGATCGCCACGCTGGCAGGCCATTGTATGAATGGCTGGTCCTGCAAGCCCGCGAATATGGGCTTGCAGGCGCAACTGTTCTACGCGGTGTCATGGGTTTTGGCGCAAACACGCGCGTCATTCACACTTTCAAGATCGAGCGCCTCTCCGAAGATTTGCCCATGGTGGTTGAGATCGTGGACACAAGGGAAAAACTCGAAGCATTTCTTGAAGCAATTGATGAACATATTCAAGCGGGGCTGGTCACGCTTGAGAAGGCGCAGATCCGATTCTATAAAGCAGATAAAAAATGAATTGGCTTGAAGTTTCACTTACTGTAAATGGTGAACTCGCTGAATCCGTTGCGGATGTTTTCGCCCGTTTCGCGCCCAACGGCGTGATGACCGAGCAGGGCGTGAGGTTCAATGACGAAGAGGATGAAGGCACGGCAACGGGTCCCATCACTGTCCGTGCATATTTGGAAGTAGATGACCAACTCGAAGAGACGCGCCAAAAACTTGAGGAGTCGCTCTTCTACTTGGGGATGATTCAGCCTTTGCCGACTCCGTCCTACAAACAGATCGCGGATCAAAACTGGATGGAGGCCTGGAAACTGCACTACAAGCCGATTCTTATCGGACAGAGACTCCTGATCCTGCCCGCGTGGTTAGAGTCGCCTGAGCCAAAACGAATCCCGATCAAAATTGACCCTGGCATGGCGTTCGGCACAGGCACACATCCCACGACGCAACTGTGTTTGGAGTTGATGGAGAAATACTTTGACGATAGACCACAGACCATAGACCATCAATCATCGTCCATGGTCAATCGTCCATTGTCCGCAATTGATGTCGGCTGCGGCTCTGGGATTTTGTCCATTGCCGCCTTGAAACTTGGCGCGACAAAAGTTCTTGGCGTGGACATTGATATTGAGTCTGCCAAAAACTCGCGCGAGAACGCGGACACAAATGGAGTGGGGGATGAACTAATTCTCGGGCAGGGGTCAGTGACTGAGGTTTTGAGCGGCAAATTCCCGTTTAAGTCCGCGCCGCTTGTGGTTGCGAATATTCTCGCGCCGATCATCATCCGCCTTTTTGACGCGGGTCTCGCAGAGTTGGTCGAACCGAATGGTGGGATCATCTTAAGTGGAATCCTTGCTCATCAGGCAGAGAATGTTATTGAGGCAGGGCAGGCTAAAGGTTTGAAGCGAAGCGATCAACGTCAAATCGGTGACTGGGTTGCGTTGTCGCTATTACGCTGATGTATAATCAATAGGATGTTGAATTTGGAGGTAGATATGGACTGGAAAAAATATATCCATTCGGATCCTGAGATATTGATGGGCAAACCTGTTGTGAAAGGTACACGCCTTGCTGTTGATTTTTTGATGGGGCTGTTTGCTGCTGGTTGGACAGAACAACAAGTGTTGGAGAATTATCCAACACTTAATGTCGAATCATTGCGCGCGGTTTTTGCTTACACAGCAGATTGTTTGCGCGATGAATCCCTGTTCCTTGTTCCTGCGTAATGAAATTGCCTTATGAAGTTTCTTGCTAATGAAAACTTCCCATTGACTAGCGTGCGATTGTTGCGTGAAGCTGGATACGCTGTTGTCTCAATTAGTGAAGATATGGCTGGTGTAAAAGATAGCGTTGTGCTATCTCACGCAGTTAGCGAAAAAATGATCGTCCTAACCTTTGACAGGGATTATGGAGATTTGATATATAAGCTGCGGCTGCCAGTTCCGCTGGGTGTTGTTTATTTCCGCTCTGATCCTGTTTCACCCCGCGAACCATATGAGCGGGTTTTGGATCTTTTTCAAATAGAAGGTTTGTCTTTGGAAGGAAAATTTACGGTTGTGGATAGACAGCGCGTTCGTCAGCGTCCGTTGCCATAGTGTATTTGGCATTTTGTTGGTGTTACAATTTCCATGGATGAAAATGATCGCAAACCCTTTCACCCCTCCTTCAAAAGAACAATTACAACCGATTGCCAAAAAATTTGGCGTTCGATTTATTGTGCTGTTCGGCTCGACCGCGCACGGCAGGACGCATGAAGAAAGCGATATTGATGTGGGCGTTTTCACAGATCGCCCCATCACGTTTAACAAGCGTTTGAAGTTGTGGCATGAATTGTCCACCTTGTTTCAAGCGGACATTGACCTCGCGATGTTAAACCATCCAAATCCGCTTTTTGGTTTTCGCGTGGCTAATGAGGGAAAAATCTTGTTTGAAAGTAAACCACTATCGTGGGAGTATTGGAAGTCTTATGCGGTTCGTCATTATTGGGATACGGCAAAGTTTAGGGAAGATTTGAAAAAAAGACTTGCGCGCAGCATGGAAAGGACGCAATATGCCGTCTCTCGATAAAGAATTGCTTTCCCAAAAGTTGCTGGACATGACCAAGTATCTCGGCGAGCTGGAATCTTTGCGCGTCCCAACTTTTGTAGAGTATAAGAAGGATCATATAAAGCGATATGCCGTCGAAAGACTGATTGAGTTGGTTGTCGAGCTCGCCACAGATATTAATCGTCATATTGTTGCTGTTCTTGGCGAATCGTCTCCGCCTACTTATTACGATACTTTCGCTGAAATGAACAACTTGAAGATTCTGCCCAAAAATCTGTGTCTTCGTCTTGCTTCAACCACAGGCCTGCAGAATCGTTTGGTTCATCGTTACGAGGGCATCGATCACAAGGTTGTTTATCACAGCATAGATCCCTTGCTTGAAAATTATCGTAAATACGCGGTTATCGTTTACGATTATTTAGAGAAAAACTAAATTCATGGATCGCCGCAAACTGGCTTATTACCTGCTCTTGAATATCTTTGTCTCAGCCTGTGTGACTGGGACAATCCTCTTTTGGTATGACCGCAACTATCGCGCCGTGACCCAGCCCTCAGTTCAGCAAGCTACAAGCGGCGATTCAGAGCCAGTGCCCACACTTAACCCGCAGATGGATATCGCAGTCAAGATCAGCAGTATAGTGGGTGCAGGCGCCTTGAATTCGGAGATCGTGGTTGTAAAATTTGAGGGCGAAGGTCAGCTGGATATATCAAGCTGGCAATTGAAGGATGAAGACGGCAATACATTCAAGTTCCCGCAACTCACACTTTATCCCAACGGCGCAGTGCAAATCCACACTGCAACTGGCACAGACACCGTCATTGACCTGTATTGGGGCATAAGCGATGCCGTATGGAGTTCCGGCGAGAATGCACGGTTGTTTGATGCGCAAGGCAATCTGAGAGCCGTGTATCGAGTTCCATGATTTATATGGATGAGTGAATATGCAAACCAACTTAACATCTCGCACGGTCAGCAATTTATCTCCCGCTGAATTGGATGTCTATCGAAAGGCGTTGCGTCATCGCGTGCGTATAAAATCGCAGGCGCCTGGGCGTTTGGCTCGTGCTCGTAAAGTTGCGCGTCGTGCGGCAAAAATATTAAAAGAACAATTTGGCGTGGAGAAAGTCGCTTTGTTTGGTTCCATCTTGCGCCCTTCCTTGTTTCATTTGCGCTCGGATGTTGACCTTGCCGTTTGGGGACTTGATGACCGTGTGTATTTCCGCGCTGTCGGCGCGTTGCAAAGCATCGATCCTGAAATTGGCGTGGATTTAATTGAGTTTGAATTTGCTTCTCCGAGAATGCAGGAAACGATCCTTCGTGATGGAAAACCGTTGGGAGGCTAAATGGCAAATTTATTTTGGAAGACTAAATCAGGAACAAAAAGTTTGTTGGCGACACCTTTTAAAACCGAAGAAGAATTTGAGAGGACAGTGTTTGAAACTTCGGAGTTGTTAGAGGAGATTTTTCTATTAAAAAGACAAGTTCGTGGTGGGAGCAAGTCGGGAATTCCAGATATCATTGGCGTTGATAGCGATGGTAATATCTGTATTATCGAAATGAAAAACGTCCCAGTGGATTCAAATATTATTCCACAAGTATTACAGTATGCATTTTGGGCGGAGAAAAACCCTGATTCGATAAAAGCATTATGGCTCGAAAAGGAGAATAGACCTGAAGATTTGGAAATCAGTTGGGATGATTTCCAGGTTCGGATTTTAGTGATTGCTCCCGCCGTTCTTCGGTCAACATTAGATATTGTTGAGAAGATAAATTACTCTGTTGATTTGATTGAAATAAAACGTTGGGTTGATGGTGATAACAATTTGCTTTTGGTGACAAAATTGGAACCAGAAGTGAAAATGAAAACAAAACCCGTCTCAGGGTTACCCGTTTATGATGAAGAATTTTACTTGAGCAAGTACAACAAACAGAGTGCAAAAGAATTTGTTAGTTATGCTCGACAAGTGGATCAAATTATTAAGCAAAAAGGTTGGGATTTAGAGTTAAAGTTTAATAAACACCATTGTAGTTTTAAGGCAGGTTTTTTCATTGCATTTGGTATTGAGTGGGTAGGTTCAAAAACATTTGCCTTTTTTGTGAAATTGCCCGAAAGTGAATGTTTAAAGTTCTCAAAGCCAAAAATGACACGTTATGTAAAAGAATGGAAGCAGGGCGTATATTACATTGTGCCAGGCGAAACAAAAATCGAGGATTTTGTGCCACTTTTTGAAAAAGCATACCAGCATCTTACTGGAAAATAAGTTATTATCTTGTCGCTCACTTGACACCTGACACTTTTACACTTGACACTTAAACCATGACCCAAGCTCTCTATCGTAAATATCGCCCCAAAGGATGGGACACCGTTATCGGACAAGATCACGTTGTCCAAACGTTGACCAATTCCATCAAAGCGGACCGTGTTGGTCACGCCTATCTTTTCGCAGGTCCGCGCGGAACGGGCAAAACAACTGTCGCGCGTCTTCTGGCGAAGGCTGTTAACTGTCTCAACGAAGACCCGGCACAACGACCCGACAACACCTGTGATTACTGCAAAGCTGTCAATGAAAATCGTTTTATGGATCTCATCGAAATTGATGCGGCTTCCAATACATCAGTTGATGACGTCCGCGATCTGCGTGACAAGATCAACTTCTCGCCCTCGCAAGGCAAATATAAAATCTACATCATTGACGAAGTCCACATGCTTTCGACTGCGGCTTTCAATGCGCTTCTCAAAACGCTTGAAGAGCCGCCGCCTCACGCCATCTTTGTCTTGGCTACAACTGAAATTCATAAAATTCCCGCCACTGTGCTCTCGCGTTGTCAGCGTCACGAGTTCCGCCGCGTGCCCGTGGACGAGATCGTCACCAACCTCAAACAAATCGTTGCCGCTGAAAATCTCACCGCCGATGATGAAGCGCTTACACTTATTGCGCGCCAGTCAGCGGGTGGTATGCGCGACGCGCAATCTCTGCTCGATCAACTCGCGTCCACGGGAACGAAGATCACGCTTGCCCTCGCGCAAACTGTCCTCGGCACTGCCACGAGCAAAACCGTCCTCGATGTCATCACATCCGTTCTCGATCATCAGCCTGCGCACGGTCTCGAAACCATTCACCGCGCCCTCGACTCTGGCGCCGATCCGCGCTCGCTTGCCCGTCAGATCGTTGAATATCTGCGCGGTCTGATGCTGATTCAAATGGGCAACATTGATCAAGTCGAAGCCACGCGCGAAGTCAAGCAACAAATGGACGCGCACGCGAAATCATTCACTACTTCCGATGTTCTGCGCATGATGAAAATCTTTAACAACGCCGCGACGGATTTGCGCGGCGGCTGGCAGCCATCCCTGAGCATTGAACTTGCCCTCGCGGAAGTGATGGACGCCCCAGCAGAATCTCACGCGCCAGCGCTCGCCGCGCCGCATCAGATTAAGCCTCAGCCTGCTCCAGTTTCGAGAACAGAATCTCAGCCCGAGGTTAAGAGCAAAGCGCAAAAGCCTGTGTTGAGCGAAGTTGAAGTGACTGAAACCCCCGTTATCAACTCAGGCGACATCATCAAATCTTGGAAACATCTCGCTGCATCTCTGCCCAAATCTCAGGCAAATCTTTCAGCATTATTAAACTCGGTCAAGATGATAGATGTCCAAGGCAAAACGCTCGTGCTTGGATTAGCGAGTGACGTGCTTATCTCAAAGATTGATAAGCCCGATCAAATCGAAGCCATTCAAAAATTGATCAAAGACAATTTCAACGTGGAATTATCCGTTCGATGTATTGTCACCAATGCCAAAGGCAAAGTCCCAGCGAACGTGCCGCAAGACGGCATGGTCGCCGCCGCCATCCAACACGGCGGCGAGATTGTGGAATGATAGCTGCGTATTTCGTGATTGAGTTTCGATTATGGCAACGAAGTAAGAAAAGAAACGATATAAAGCCAGAGTTTATTATCAGCCCTGTGCCTCAATTGCCTGAGAAAAGGATCAGTGAAGCGCAACAAATACAACTCGATATTATTGCGAAAACGAACTTCAATTTCTTTAACGGCAGAAGAATTGCGGAATGGTTGAAAGAGAACCATAGGATGTGGCGTGCGGTTTTACTGCCGCTGGACTTTACCTCGCTTCGTGATATGGACGATGGCCATTGGCATGCAGATACGCTTTATATTTATCCCGAAGATGGTTGGCAATTTAAGTTGGAAGAAATAATGAAGGAGCAATTCGGCGCTGATGAAACCCGTTGGGTAAGCGGTGCGCAGGCGGCGGATATGCTGGGAACGACGGAAGTGGAAGATAAGTCATACGTAATTTTGGAAGCGTGGTGGGATTAACTCGCATAATTATCATGGAACTATTTAACTACTGAACTAGGAGGCTAATTTATGGCGAAAGGATTTAATCGTGGGCTCGCCGCAATGGGCGGCGGACAATCAGGTATGATGCAGCAACTTCAGAAGTTGCAAAAGCAAATGGAAGAGGAGCAAGCCAAACTTGCCATTGAGACAGTCACCGCAACAGCAGGCGGCGGCGCGATCAAAGTCACCATGACAGGTGACCAAAAATGCCGCGAAGTGGTTATTGACCCAGAACTGCTAAAAGACGCGGATGCAGAAATGCTGCAAGATTTAGTCTTATCCGCTGTTAACATGGCGCTCGATCAATCACGCGAACTCGCCAACCAAAGGCTTGGTCCGCTCTCGGGTGGGTTGCCGTTTTAGAGGTACACAAGTAGACAGGTAAACAGGTATACAAGGAAAACCTGTGTACTTGTGTACGTGTCTACTTGTTTACATTATTCCCATGCTCCTCCCTGAATCCATTCAATCCCTGATCACCGCCCTCGAACGCCTGCCAGGCATTGGGCCCAAGTCCGCCTCGCGGCTGGCATTCTATCTTTTGCGCGCACCCGAAGACATTTCACAGGACTTGTCTACTGCGCTGGCAAACTTAAAAGCCAACACAGCCTTTTGCCAGGAATGTTTCAACATCACCGAAGCGGGTCGTGAGTGTTGTGAAGTATGCGAGTCAACCAAGCGTGATGGCTCACTTATATGCGTCGTCGAAGAAGCTTTAGATGTGCTGGCTCTTGAACGCACAGGCGGCTTTCATGGCAAGTATCATGTCTTGCAGGGAGTCCTATCTCCCATCGAAGGCATTGGCCCAGATGATCTCAAGATTAAGCAATTAGTGTCCCGTGTTGCGAGTGGGGGAGTGAAGGAAATCATCCTCGCCACCAATCCCAGCATGGAAGGCGATGCGACCGCACAATATTTGCAAGGACAGTTGAAGCAATTCGATATTCACGTCACACGCCTCGCGCGGGGTCTGCCCGTAGGCGGTGACCTTGAATATGCGGATCAAAACACATTGTTGAGAGCGTTGTCTGGAAGACAGGAAATGAATTAATTTTGAGGCGAAGGAAATGTTATTCTTTAGCGTAGCAGGTTGAAGGTCAGGAAAAGATTCGAAGACAGTTGCCAGGGACGAGATCAAGTGGAACAAATATAAATTGTTGAAGTTAAAGTCAATGTTGATTGTGTTATCCAAAAGAGAAGGCAAACTGGCTCGATTTTTTAAGGTTCGAATGCCTTGCAATCCATTGACAAGGAAAGGGAAATATATATAATTATCGTTTGCCAGTAGAAACGAAAAGATTTCGTCACCCAGACAAATCATTACAACTGAGTAACCGTCTCCCGTCAGAGACACAAGACAAAAGTTTTGAAGTCTGACGAGCCGATGCAAAGGAAAAGCATCGGTATTTTAGTCTGTGTAAAGCATTGACAGGCGGTTATAGAGCAGATAAAATAGCGTCCGCTCAAATGGCAAGCACCTTAACAACTGAAAAGTGATAGGAAACAAAATTTTTGTTGAACCAGTAAATCCGTAACTTTTACACTCGCAAGAGTGAAGTTTTTTGCGGAGAGTTTGATCCTGGCTCAGGATGAACGCTGGCGGCGTGCCTAATACATGCAAGTCGAACGAGGTGCTTGAGTAGCAATACGAGAGTATCCTAGTGGCGAACGGGTGAGTAACGCGTTGGTGACCTACCCCAAAGTGTGGGATAACAGTTCGAAAGGACTGCTAATACCGCATGTGGTTATCGGGTTTAGAAACCGATAACTAAAGGAGCAATTCGCTTTGGGAGGGACCTGCGTCCCATCAGCTAGTTGGTGAGGTAATGGCTCACCAAGGCTACGACGGGTAGGGGACCTGAGAGGGTGACCCCCCACAATGGAACTGAAACACGGTCCATACACCTACGGGTGGCAGCAGTAGGGAATATTGCACAATGGGCGAAAGCCTGATGCAGCAACGCCGCGTGTGCGATGAAGGCCTTCGGGTCGTAAAGCACTTTTCTGAGGGATGAGCAAGGACAGTACCTCAGGAATAAGTCTCGGCTAACTACGTGCCAGCAGCCGCGGTAAAACGTAGGAGGCAAGCGTTATCCGGATTCACTGGGCGTAAAGCGCGTGCAGGCGGTTCGGTAAGTTGGGCGTGAAATCTCCTGGCTTAACTAGGAGAGGTCGTTCAATACTACCGGACTTGAGAGTGATAGAGGAAGATGGAATTCCCGGTGTAGTGGTGAAATGCGTAGATATCGGGAGGAACACCAGTGGCGAAAGCGATCTTCTGGATCATTTCTGACGCTCAGACGCGAAAGCTAGGGTAGTAAACGGGATTAGAGACCCCGGTAATCCTAGCCGTAAACGATGTAAACTTGGCGTCGGTGGCTTTAACTCCATCGGTGCCGCAGCTAACGCGATAAGTTTACCGCCTGGGGACTACGATCGCAAGATTAAAACTCAAAGGAATTGACGGGGGCCCGCACAAGCAGCGGAGCGTGTGGTTTAATTCGATGCTACACGAAGAACCTTACCCGGGTTTGACATGCAAGTG
>VGNE01000069.1 GCA_016866215.1 Chloroflexota bacterium
ACGCGGCTGGGAGATGGGCAAAGCATGTCGCAAGCCTCGCAGGCGTCGAGGTCCCGCTTGAAACGTGGACTCACGATGTCGCCTTCCTGCATCGTCCGCCGTCGCTTGGCAAGATCCCCACGGTGATCGACGATATCATCAGTTGCTACTTCCGTCCCGAGGGCAGTGCGCTCATCCTGGCCGCCAGCGAAGATGATTCCCTGCGGGACGAATCGCCCGAAACTGACGAACAAACGCCCTCACCCAAGTTCCTCGAAAATCTCATCGACAACATGGTCAGGCGCATTCCCAAGATCGAAGAGAGCGGCTTGCAATCCATCCACGTCGGGCGTGACGGGCTGACCCCCGACCAGCGCGCCATCTACAGCGCGGCGGGTCCCGACGGTTTCTATCTCGCCTGCGGCTTGAGCGGCACGGGCTTCAAGACCTCCCCCGTTGCGGGCGCCAGTATGGTGGAGTTGATGTTGGATGGAAAGCCCAAAACGGTGGACATCACGCCATTTCGATTCAGTCGCTTCGCCGAGGGGAAATTGCTCTACGGCGAATACGCGTACGAAAATATTTGGAAGTAGACGAGAGACTGCGGAGAACTTATCCAACTCCGCAGTTTTTGTTTAACCCGCACCGCTTCGGACTCAGGAGAGGCTGGTTCGGTTTCGAGGGGCATTATGCCAATCTGTTAGCCCGCACGGGGATGAATCACCCGTGCTATTTTTACGAGTCCGCTCGAAGCGGACTATAGTTTTGAACAAGATGTGTTAGTTTAGGATACGGGTTGCACAAACGGAAAACCGCAAGTTAATTTGTACACTGATTGTTTTCAATTTCAATCTCAGTTACTTCCATATATGGAATTCCATTTGTATCATAGTTAACGATAGATTTTGCAACAATACAATCCCCATTTTTTACCTGCAAAGTATTTTCGGAAATTATATAAAACGTAGCGGGACTCGAGTCAAAGCGAATCAAAAACCAAGAATCGCTATCCGTCGTAATTCTTCTTTTATCAATCACAATACCGTATACACATTTTTGTTTACCCTCATGGGCACTATTCACCTTAGTCCATTTCATGCATTCGGCACTCTCAGTAGCAGCGACTTGAAGAGCAGAAAGGGTTGGTTCCTGTCGTAAGGTTGCCGTAGCTCGTGGTCTAGGGGTTGAAGTAGCTTGTACTTGTGGAGTCTTACTTGCTGTTGATGAAAAGAAAAAATAAATCAACAATATTCCAAAAACCCACCAAATCCAAGATGGTATCTGAATAAATGGCTTTGAAGTTTTTTGAGGTAGCGGTTTGCTTCGAACAGTCTTCGACTTACTTAATTGGGTAGGAGTTATATTTCCTTGTGAATACAGATGATCTAATTTTTTCTGGGCACTCGTTTGAGCGTTTTTGCTTGATGTACTCACTTGCGGTTGCACAGAGGATGTATTTGATTTCTTGGTTTTCTTCACTGACTTGGTTGCAGATTGGCTTTTTAATGGTTGAACATTGGACTGAGGCTTCGAGTATAGTCGCGATAATTTATCTTCATCGCGAGCGCTAACTCTTGTGGCGGTAGATGAAACAGAATCTGCTGTGGAAATAGCATCTTCCTGTTTGTTATAACTAAAATCACTATAACCCAACTTGCCTCGTGCTTCTTCTTCAGCCATTACCTGAATGTCGGCTGGCGAATCCAATACAATTTGGGGTCTTGTATTGAATCTTCCGCCATAAGTAGTTATCGTACCTGTTACGCTAACCCATTGATTTAAGTAATCGTTAGGTGTTTTGTTGACTTCTTTCAATAGTGCGAGGGCTTCTGACCAAAGCACAACCGTAAAACAACCTTCCCGAAAATCTCCGAAGTTAACAAAAACATAGGGCTTTTGATTTATAGCAATGCCTTGATATACATTTGTGATCTGTCCGACGACGGTAATAAATTCTCCCACTTTTTCAAGCAAGAGACCTTTGTTAGTAGCGTCAAATACAATAGACGAAGATTGAGTCTCTAAAGAAGAAAGAGTTGAAGGCGTTCCTTGCGGAATCAAAACAGCCTGTTCACCAAGCAAATCTCTCAATTTTGGAACATTACTTATTTCTGTTAGACAAATTGCCCGAAAATTTTCAGCCAAATGTTTTAATTCAGGGATAGACTCCAAGTCACGAAGCAATGGGGATTCGTGGGGTCTTAGAAAATCATTTACTTTAAATAACAATCCTTCTGCGCCAGCACCATATTTATTAAAGAGTTTCGGCGACAAGGCGATACCACTCAAAGCGAGATAAATAACGATTTCGGAAAATCGGTCTAAATTGCTGTCAAAATGTTCGCTTTTTCTTAGTGGGTGTTGAAAATTCCTGTTCCCAAGTTCAGCACTTTTCCATCCTTGAATTGATGGAACAAACAAGCCATCGTAATCAATCAGTATCATCTTCTCATTCTTGATGATTATGTTTAGATGAGAAAGATCACCATGCGCAATCTGCAATCTTTCGAGTTCATCAATAACGAATAAAAATTCCCCTGCCAGATTCGCCAGTTTGCCAGATCTGTTAGCGTTTTTATAAAGGTATTGGCTTAATGTATCCCCATCTACCCAGTCCATTAAGGTCACAGGATGCCTGCTCCCTTTTACCAAAATCTCGTCTGGGAGATATTCCACGTTTATTAGGATAGGAGATTTATTAGAATTCAAATAACTGCTGATTAGCGCATATCTTTTTTCCCTATCTACGAGCGGTTTATGAAAGCATCTTACAGCCCATCGCTTATTGGAATTGACCAGTTTATATGTAAGGGCGAACCCGCCAGACCTAACTTTTGGCATTCCCATTGGGTCTTTTTCAACATTACACGACCTTAATCGTTGGTCTTTAAACTTTAATTCAGGATGCTGTAATGTCTCCTGGTAGTCATTAATACTTGGATACTTAATTGCTGTTTTCATTTTCAGATTAATTCAATACAGGGACAGTTTTAATCCAAATCAGGGTAGTGTCATCATTCTTCAATTCGTTATTTTCTCGCAAAGACTGTATCCATGATTGGAAAGAATCATAATGAACCATTTGCTTAATCAATATTTCTTTTAGAGATGAAAAAAAACTTTCGTTTTGTTCAAATTTCTTGAGGAGGTAGTATGCTAACGCATCGGTCGCTAAAAAGAATTCATCGCCAACAAACCAAGCATCATCCAAAATATTTATTCTTTCTGCCATATTCTCATTTCTTGCTGGAATTGACGATATAAGTATAGGATCGTTTCCGAACCTCTGAGAATCTTGTATTGGGAATGAAATGTGAAGTGATTCTTTTCTGATTACAAATAAATTGCTGTCCCCGAGTGCTAATGCTTTGTATGTGCCGCCCGTGTCATCCAGTTTATTAATACTAAGCCATAGTAGTGTTGCAAACGCACCCTTTTTTACCTTTTCTTCAGCATGCCACGGAAGATCATATTTGGCTATCTCATTTGTCCAAGAAAGTTGCGCATTATGAATTGCATCACCCAATCTCTTTAGAGACGGCTTAAATTGAGTAGATTCATTTACAAGCAATTTCGCCCAAAGTCTAGAAAAAGAAGTTTGCGTTGCGCCGTCTGAAACTGCGCAACGCAAGAAAGAGGAACCATCAACATGCTTCCGAGGCAGGATTACTTTTGCATCCTCATTTTCAGATGTCGAATTTCCATTTTTAGGGATTGAGTACGATTTGACATCAAACAAATACAAAACCTCCTTACCGAAGATTTGCTGGGCGAGTACCTATTTCAAGTGCGGATACTATACCTTCGATTCCTGCATTGTACACAAAGCCTCTTGCGTTTGGTTGCAACTTAATCCCCAATATTTCTTCGGACGTTTTTAGCATTGAACTGGTAATTGGGCTTGCCATTTCAAACATCAATCGTGATGGTTCGTCTGGCAGGCTCTCACTATTGTCTGGGAAAAATAGTTGCTGTGAAAACTGATTAGATGATGCGTGGACAGTTATCAGAATTACATTACCGTCTGCTGTGGCTAGCTCACGAATAGCATTGGCTGGGATTCGAGGATCTCCATCGTTAGCTTCCCCATCTGTTAAATTTATTACAGTGGGCGGATAAGAAAGCCGATGGTCTTTTGTCCATTTCTCTAAAATTTCTTTCGTTCTTTCCAGTGCTTGGCACATTGGCGTTCTGCCGTTTGCTACAGGGTCTATCCAAATCGGAAATTTTGTTGAAACCTCAAGAAAGCCACCTGCACCGTCTGACTCTTTTCTAGCTCTATCTTCCACGCGTAATGGCTTTGAATAAAGTTCATCTATCCATACAAGATCTTGTTCCCCAAATGAATTACCAAAAGCAGGGATAATTTCATTCTCGCCGCCATATCCAAGAGCGCCTATTTGATAATATCTTCTTACTTCGACATCTTTTGATGCCGTTACAATCAAAGTTTGAATAACTTTGTTTAACGCGTCAGCAACAAAATCTGTTTTTCTTGGATTTCCTGCAACACCCATAATTGGGTCAAGCATTGATGATGATTGGTCAATCAAAAAGAAAAAGCAAGTTGGATTTGCTCTACTGATTTCAGCTTGGTATGCCATTGTTCCTCCTTAAGATGGTAGGAAGTTGATTATCAAATGACTTATTTGCGATGTTTCGATTATAAACTATTTCTGGTATATCACTTGTTTGTTGCTTTGATCCAAATGAAAACGGGGCTGTGGGTGAAGGGCGGTGGTGGTTTGACCTATCCCCCCGCCCTTCCCAAATGGGAAGGGGGCTGGTCGGTTGATGATTTTGTTGAGTTTCCAAGTCAACATCTTGTTTCAGAAGGTGTCGGCTTCTCCCCCTTGGGGGAGACGGGAGAGGGGTTTGTGGTTGAGACGCGTATAATTTCATAAGCAAGGAGACGGTTATGAAATCCAATCATCCGCAACCCATCGTCGTTCCGCCAGATTCGGGCAAGGTGTTAAAATTCCTGGGAATTACTCATAAACTTACACTTCAACAAACCAATAGCGCATATTATCTTTTTGAATTTGAGTTTGATCCTGAAGGCGGGAACCGCATCCATGTGCATCAGTACGAAGATGAAGTTATCTATGTTTTGGAGGGTGCGATCGAGATCAGACTCGCTGATCAAAAATTGCAGGTCGTTACAGGCGGTGTAGCACATTTACCGAAACATATTCCGCACGCGCTTTATAACCCATTGAAGACGCGATCAAGATATTTGGGAATGGCGATCCCTGGCGGAATTGAGAATTTCTTTGATGAACTAGACGCAGCACTGGAAGCTGGCATCCTCAACGACACAACCCACAAAAAAATATCCAAAAAGTATGGAATAGAATGGTTGGAATAGACAGATCATAATGATATGCCGTGAAATCAAAAACGGGACTGTGGGTGAAGCGCAGTTCGCCCCCCTCTGCCCTTCGGACATCTACCGCTCACTCCGCTCGGATATGCTTCGCGATCCCCCAAATACGACAATGAAAATTTGGGATGCGAATTCAACAGTTAGCCCGTCGTATTGGGGGGAGAAAATTCCCTCACCCCGGTTGTGTCGACTTTTTGGCGGGACGACTTTCCCCTCTTCCAGCGGGAAAGGGCAGGGTGAGGGCATCTCGCTCGACAACCAAAATTATTTATGCGGATTCGGTTTGCGTCAACATCGGGTTTGCCCCCTCCACCTCGGTGAGCTTTGCGTGGGGGGTAGCTTGTGAGAAAACCCTGCCATTTGTCTCAACGACGAAAACAGGGCAAAAGATGATATAAGTGAGACGTAAAACGCCCCGACAAAACGCCGTAAAAACCGGCCGTTGAGTATTTGTGTATAATTCCTCCAATGAAAAAGCTTATCATCGTCGTAATCCTCTTTCTCGGCATTGCAGTCGTTGCGATCAGTTTCAGCGAGCTCGAAACGATCATGCTCACGCTGAATAAGGCTCATTTGGGGTATTTCATACTTGCCATCCTCGTCCAGTTAATTTGGTTCACCACCACTGCGCGGATGTACCAATCCATTTTTCATTTGCTGGGAGTCCACGAGAATATCCTGACCTTGAGCCGCATCGCAACAGCCGCGAACTTTATCAACGTGGTGGCGCCCACTGCGGGCGTGGGAGGCATCGCGCTCTTTGCTTCAGAAGCGCGGCGGCGTGGACATGCCGCCGGTAAAGTCACCGTCGCCGCGGCCCTATACCTTTTGCTCGATCAGGTGGCTTTTTTAGTCATCCTGGCGTTGGGGCTGATCGTACTTGTGCGCCGTGATGACTTGAATGCCGGTGAAATTTCCGCATCGTTTTTTTTGCTTTGTATTGCCTTGATCTACGCTTTCATTTTATACCTTGGCTATCGCTCGGAGGAAAAACTGGGCAATACGCTTGCGAAAATAGCGCGGCTCATCAACCGCATTGTAGGATTCTTTCGCAAGCAGGAATACTTGAGCGAAACCCGCGCACATGAGTTTGCCCACGAAATATCTGATGGTTTTTCAGGGTTGACTGAAAAACCATCCAGTTTGGTGAGACCTGTTCTCTGGGGGATTTTTAATAAGGGCTTATTAATGTTAATTCTGGTTTGCGCCTTTCTATCTTTTGAAGTTCCGTTCTCAACCGGCACTATCATTGCCGGCTTTTCGATCGCATATCTTTTCCTGATCGTGTCTCCCACACCTTCAGGCATCGGTGTTGTGGAAGGGATTCTACCAATCGCTCTGTCAACATTAAATGTCAATTGGAGTCAGGCGGTTTTGATCACATTGACCTATCGCACCGTCACGTTTTGGGTCCCGTTTGGGATCGGCGCGTGGGCTTTCCGTTCCCTGCACACGGCTGGCGAGCAACCCTCAGCGCAGGCGGTGCTATAAAATTTGAAAACACTCGCACCTTTATTTGACTTTTGGAAACAGGACCCGGACACCGCGCCAAACTTCGCCGCCTGGAAGACAACTCCCCCGCGCGCCGCGCAAACGCATCCTTTCCCCGCCGATCTGCCTGCTTCTCTTCAAGAGGCATTATCTTCCCGTAACATTTTCTCGTTATACTCCCATCAACTTTCCGCCTGGACTCACACCCAAGCGCGAAAAAATATCATCCTCGCCACAGGCACAGCCAGCGGAAAGACTCTCGCATACAATCTACCAGTCCTTGCAACCATGCTTCAAAATCCCGAAGCACGAGCCTTGTACTTATTCCCAACCAAGGCTCTCGCACAAGATCAACTTTCCACGCTCATAAACTTGAAACCTGAAACCTGGAACTTGAAACCTGCCATTTACGATGGAGATACCCCTCAATCACACCGCCCCGCTATTCGCAAAAACGCCCGCATTGTTTTGTCCAATCCGGATATGCTCCATACGGGCATCCTGCCTCATCATGCCAACTGGAGCGACTTCTTCTCCAACCTCAAATACATTGTCATTGACGAAGCCCATACCTATCGCGGGGTCTTTGGCTCGCATGTGGCAAACGTCATCCGCAGGCTCAAGCGCGTGGCAAATTTTTACGGCGCAAAACCGCAGTTCATACTTGCATCAGCAACGATTGGCAACCCAAAAGAACTCGCCGAAAATCTAATAGAAGAACAGGTTGTTTTAATTGACAACGACGGCTCCTCGCGCGGCGAACGTCATTTCATCATTTACAACCCGCCGGTCACCGATCCATCTTTAGGATTAAGAAAAAGCAGCCTGCTTGAAAGCGTAAGATTGGCAAGTGATTTGCTTGCGCACGATATTCAAAGTGTAGTCTTTGCGCGGACCAGAAGAAGTGTTGAAATCATTTTGACGTATCTCCAAGGAAATCGAGAGTCGGGAATCGGGAATCGGAATTCGTCCTACGATTCCCGATTCCCATTTCCCAATTCCAAAATCCGCGGTTATCGCTCCGGCTACCTTCCTCACCAGCGCCGCGAGATCGAACAAGGCCTTCGCGATGGTTCGGTCAAAACTGTGGTTGCCACAAATGCGCTTGAATTGGGGATAGATATCGGCGGGTTGGGCGCGGCAATCCTGGTCGGGTATCCGGGGACGATCGCAAGCACGAGACAGCAGGCGGGTCGCGCAGGACGCGGAGATGATCCTGCGGTCTCCATGCTGGTCGCCTCGCCGAATCCGCTCGACCAGTTCCTCGCGCACCATCCTGAATATTTTTTCGGCAATTCACCAGAGATGGCTTTGGTGAATCCAAATCACCTGCTTATTTTGCTGGAGCATTTGCGTTGTGCGATGTTCGAACTGCCTTTTCAAAAAGGCGATGGCTTTGGGAGTATCTCTGATGAATTGCTCGATGAATACCTTGAATTTCTTGTCGCCAATCAAGACGCTCATTTTTCCAATGAAAAATATTACTGGATGAAAGACCAATATCCCGCCGCGAATATTTCACTGCGTTCCGCCTCGCCGCATAGCGTGATACTGCAAAGCGTGACCGAAGACCGCAGACCGTTGACGATTGGTACAGTGGATGGCGAAAGCGCCGCGTGGATGGTTCACCCCGGAGCGATCTACATGCACGAAGGTCAGCAATATTTTGTGCAGGAGTTCAACCTTGAAGGTCATATCGCGCAACTCGTGCCGGTTGGTTTGGATTACTACACCGAAGCGCAAAAAACTTCCGAGATCGAAGTGTTATCTATAAATGCTCAAGCCTCGCTCCCCTCTCCTTCCAGGAGAGGGGCTGGGGGTGAGGTCGGAGAAAAAGCGTATGGTGAAATTCAAGTCACGACTCAAGTTGTGGGATTCAAAAAATTACGCTGGTTCACCTATGAAAATTTGGGACAGGAACCGCTCGACATGCCTCCCTCCGAATTGCAGACCACCGGCTATTGGCTTTCCCTCTCCGAAGAAACCATCATACGTTTGCGTGACGCGGGAATCTGGACGAGCGATTCAAATGATTATGGGCTGGGTTGGCAAAAGATACGTGAAAGTGTCCGTAAGCGGGATCGCTATAAATGTCAGGTGTGCGGCGCAGTGGAGTCGGACCCTTCGACCCTTCGGCACGGTGAGCGAGAGACGAACCGTCAGGGCGGCGCTACGTTCAGGGCGCGTCAACATGACGTGCATCACAAGATTCCATTCCGTACATTCGTTCGCGACGGGGCAGGAGACCCGTCGCAAGCCAACCGATTGGAAAATTTGACAACCTTATGCAGAACCTGTCATCAGAAAGTGGAACAAAACGTCCGCATGAGAAGTGGTCTCGCAGGTCTTGGATTTGTGTTGGGCAATCTCGCGCCCTTATTCTTAATGTGTGACATGCGTGATTTAGGTATTCATACAGACCCTGCATGGTCCGCGGTCGGCAGTCAGCCATCAGTAGTTTTATATGACCTCGTTCCGGCAGGAATTGGCTTCAGCCAGAAACTTTTTGAAATCCACGATGAGTTAATCCAACGGGCCTATGAATTAGTGAGTCAATGCCAGTGCGAGGATGGCTGTCCCTCCTGCGTGGGACCTGGCGGCGAGAATGGCGCGGGAGGTAAAGCGGAGACGCTTGCTATTTTAAAGGAATTGACCACTACTAAATGAAGGATTTGAACAACACTACGGGACTTCTCTGGTCTGTGAATTATGTTTACCCCCAATGCAATGGAATTATAGAAGCCAAATAAAAATATGATAGAACTTGACGCCATCATTACCTGTCCACATTGCGGCTTTGCCAAAGCGGAACAAATGCCGCCCGATACCTGAGTCATTTATTATCAATGCGCCAGTTGCGGCGTAATTCTCCGTCCCAGAGAAGGAGATTGTTGTGTTTATTGCTCATTCTCGGATAAACACTGTCCATCCAGGCAGAGGGAAAACGAGCAATCTTCTCAAGCAGGAGGTCGAGTCAACGGGTAGACTTCGGAAGTTTTTTGGGAGGGGTTTTCCAGTGTAATAGCAGGCAGATAAAAGAGTACTCCACTCAGGGTGAGGGGGGCACCCTAAGTGGAGCAACTACATTTTGACATAAAAGCTGATTATATGCAAGTGAAAAATTAAGGAGGGGTGTCCTCTTTAGCATCCCTGCATTATTCAGCGCACCTCTCCTTCTTGCAGGTGGTCTTAAGATCGTTTATGATCTTCTATTGTTCAGGGAATTTCGCTCTGCCAAATCGCCTGAAGAAAAATAGATAAAATTTGGAGGAAGCATGTCCATTGCACCAAAATCACAGGTTTTACACATCTCTGAAATGGCCGGCTATCAGGAAGGCGCAGTGGTCAGCCGCCAGATCACCAAAGCGGAAGCAGGCAATGTCACGCTTTTTGCATTTGACAAGGATCAGGGCTTAAGCGAACACACCGCGCCTTACGATGCGCTGGTTCATGTGCTTGAAGGCCAAGCCGAAGTAACGATTTCGGGACAGCCATTTCAATTGAATACGGGGGATGCGATCATCATGCCTGCCAATCAGCCGCATGCCTTGAAGGCGATTCAAAAATTCAAGATGCTGTTGACAATGATCCGCGCTTAACTGTCATTCTGAGCCCCGAAGGGGCGAAGAATCTCTTAAGTAATTTTCAAGCTGATTAAGATCAACACGCGCCGTCATGTCCAAATTCAGCGGTGTGACTGCGACCATTTTTTTATTTCGCAGAACATACACGTCGGAATCTTCCTGATCGTTCTTCAGATTGGCATCATGCCTATACCAGACCGAGCCGGGCAGATCCCAGGATTCTCTTTCAGCGATGACCGGTTCATAGTATCGGAGGCGGGAAAGCCTCGCCATTTGCCACCCGGTTTCAGGCGTGGCATGACTCGGCACTTCCACTTTCAGCAAATCCACCCCCTCAAAAAGTTTTTTTTCCAAAAGCAGTTTCGCAAAATAGCCGGTGAAATATCCTGCGGTTTTAAAGTCAACATCTTCTGAATGACTCAAATGATAATGCGCCTCGGTTTGAAGCGAGACCGCCAGTGCGGGATAGCCCATCGCGGCGGCTTCCATGGCCGCGCCGACCGTGCCGGAGATGGTCACGCCCAAGCCGACATTTTCACCATAATTGATTCCAGAGACAATCAGATCGGGTCTATGCGGGACGATCTCCAAAATGCCATGCAGGACAGCCTGAGCCGGGGAACCGCCGACCGCATAAACGCTCCATTCCTGACCGTTGACTTGTACCTGTTCCTTGCGAATGATCCCATCTGAGGTGCTGGGCAAACTGCGCCCCATGCCCGAGGATTGCTCGCGCGGCGCGGCGACAGTCACGTAGCCGATCTTTGAAAGTTCGCTGGCCGCCGCCCATAAGCCGGGCGAACGAATGCCGTCATCGTTGGTTAAAAGGATATGTGGTTTATTATTCATACGTTCATTATAAACAAAAAAGAAACGAAATTTCTCCGCCTCTTTTTGTGTGACGTTCCCGGAAAGACTCGAATACTATCCCTCGATGGGGCCTGCAACCTATTTTTCCGCTGCATCAAGGTTAAACATAAAACCGCCTTCCGGGTTGAAAGACGGTTCGTGGTGCTCCCGGCAGGACTCGAACCTGCGACCTATTGCTCCGCAAGCAAGCGCTCTAATCCACTGAGCTACGGGAGCATTGTTTAGCGGGTGGTATTTTACTGTAATGTATTATGATGGTCAAGGTGCTTGACTGACTTTGAGCATCAAAGTAAAATCGGGCTCTCGCGGGAGTCGCCAAGTGGTAAGGCGTCAGCCTTCCAAGCTGATATTCGTGGGTTCGAATCCCATCTCCCGCTCTCGTTAATTACCACTTACTAATAACCAGTCCTGGTAAATGGTAAGTGGTAATTTATCGAACGGGCCCGTGGCGCAGTGGTTAGCGCAGGCGACTCATAATCGCTTGGTCGAAGGTTCGAATCCTTCCGGGCCCACTTTTCAAGCATCTCTGACGGTGTGGTAAGTATTTTCTGTAAAATTCTATGTCCAAATCCAACCCCAAGAATATCAAAACCAATATCTCAAAGTGGGAAAGAGAATTTGAGAAACAAGCCGAACTCCTCGACAGATACTTGGATAAAATCGCCCCTATCTTGGAAATCTCGTTACTAGTTTCAACTCGCTCGAAGCCAACCTCGACACTGTCATCATAAATTTCTTCGGAGAAATACCAGATACCGGATATGCAGTGATTACTGGCATGCCTTTCAACTCTAAAATTGAGTTATTAGGTAGACTTTACGGGCCATTGTTCAACGCAGTAGGAAATCCAGATAAATGGAAAAACAAACTAACATCTATAATGAAAGAATTAAAGGAATCAAACAATTTACGAAACGACATCGTCCACGCAAAATGGTTTGATTACAACGTAAAGACTAAACATGTCAAAACGAAAACAAGGATACGAAATCATCAATTGGAAGAATTCAGCAAACGTATTCAGCCGAGGGACATCGGCAAGGCCGTAACCTTTATCATTCGACTGGACAAAAAATTGATGATACATTCATTTCAGGCGACGGTGCTTGGTGGTAATACTCCATAATAGACAGAAACTAGGACTTATCTACCGCTACATTTGTTATCTCAATTGTTCTAATATTTGTTCATAAACTCCCGGTGCTGCGGCGAGGATGGAAAGGGGAGATGAGAGATAATCTGCTCTTCCATCCACTGCTGTGACTTTTGCACCGGCTTCTTCGGCAATCAAGCCGCCGGCGGCGATATCCCAGGGGCGGAGGGCGAATTCCCAGAATCCGTCAAAGCGACCGGCTGCCACATAGCAGGCATCCAATGCAGCCGAACCGAGGCGGCGCACGCCCTGTGTTTTTTTCGCGAGGCGTTCAAAATATTTGAAATTATCCAAATTCGTATTCCAAGTGTCATAAGGGAAACCGGTGACAAGCAGGCTTTTTTGCAGTTCGGTTGTATTGGACATTTGAATTTTGTTGCCATTTAGAAATGCGCCTTTTCCGCGCTCCGCTGTGAACATTTCGTCGCGCAGCGGATCATAGACTGCTCCAAGTATGACACTCGCACTGAGCGAAGCGCCGCCCTGACGGTTCGTCTCTCGCTCACCGTGTCGAAGAGTCGAAGTGATGCCTGTTGATGCATATGCTATAGAGACGCAGAAGACCGGAATGTGATGAGCGTAATTTACCGTTCCATCCAGCGGATCAATATACCAAAGACCCTCACTCCTTCCGCCAGTTTCGCCGCTTTCTTCGGCGAGGATATGACCGCCGGGAAAATGGGACTGGATCTCGCCGATCAAAAATGATTCCGAGGCGTGGTCTGCTTCGGTCACAAGATCAATTACCCCTTTGTATTGAATCGTATGTTCCTTGTTGTATCCGTCACGCAGGATGGCACCTGCCTCGCGCGCGAGGTGCTCCAGACTAGAAAGTATAGGTATCATATATGTCCATTCCAAATGCGGCGGCCAAGGGCAGTGAGGGCAAACTCAACGGCAAGTTTGGCGGTTTGATTTTGCACATCGAGGATCGGGTTGACTTCCACTATATCCATACCGACCAGTTTGCCTGTTTCCGCGATGAGTTCACAAGCCAGGTGTGCTTCGCGTTCGGTTAACCCCGCCGGGACGGGGGTTCCCACACCGGGCGCATGGCGCGGGTCGAGCGCGTCGAGGTCGAGTGACAGATACATGCCATCGGTATCGCGAGTGACATGCTCAATCGCCTTTTCCAAAACCGTGACCATGCCGTAGCGGTCAACCTGTTCCATGCTCATTACCATCGTGCCTGCATCGCGCAGATTGGCTTTTTCACCAGTATCAAGATCGCGCGCGCCGATGATGGCAATGTTGCGCGGATCAATCACAGGGATGGATTCATCCCACAATTGCACCAGACTTTTATCACCAAGCCCACAGAGAATGGCAAGCGACATGCCATGAATATTTCCCGAGGGTGTTGTTTCGGCAGTGTTGAAATCGGCGTGCGCATCGATCCAGATTACGCCGAGCTTGCGATTGCGCGCCGCGCCTCGCACCGATCCAATCGACAGGCTGTGGTCACCGCCAATGACGAGCGGGAAGTGACCTGCCTGCATGGAAGTGGATACAGCGCCCGATACGCGCCGCGACATGGGAACGATGCAATCAATATATTTCAATTTTGGATTGGTGATCTTGCACATTTCGGCAATGGGAACGTCCACATTACCTTCGTCCTGTATGGTATAACCTAGTTCTTCAAGCTTTCGTTGCAGATGTGAATATCTTATCGCGCTGGGCCCCATGTCTACACCGCGGCGATCCGCGCCGAGGTCTATAGGTACGCCGACAATGTCAATTTGCATTGAAATCTCCTTTAAAAAGTTTTACCGCGAAGGTACGAAGAACGCAAAGAAAAATTTATGTTCGCGAAGATTAAATTAACAAGTATCCTTTTTACAGACTTTAGTTACGGATTTCTATTTTCTCGGGTATGGCGTTTGACCTTCAAGATTGTAAACCACGCGCTTGATTCCATCTTTCATCAACTTGACATTCCAATTTAGAAGAAAACCAAGTTTACACCCGCTCAATTTCAAGTAAGTCAAAAGTTGGGCTTGGTGGATAGGATGAAGAGATTCCACCGATTTGTTCTCAACGATGACGAGACCATTTATAAGAGTGTCAATACGATAGCCAGCATCAATTTTTTGGTCTTCATAAATAATTGGAAGCTTTACCTCGGTTTTTGCATCCCAACCTCGCTTACAAAGTTCATAAGCGTGACAATGCTGGTAAGTGGATTCAAGCAAACCAGGTCCCAACGCTTTATGCACTTTAATCGCGCAATCTACAACATCTGTAGCAATCGCCTCAATGTCTACCATCTCTTCTTCCCTTTCTTAAAAAGAATCGTTCGTGACCTGTGCTCCTTCGCGGTGAAAAGGTCTTACGCAGTTCTAAAATCGTTATTTTTTCTTCCTTCCTTAATACAAAATCTTCGCGCCCTTCGCCTCTTCGCGGTGAAAAGGATTTATGAGGCAAGAGAATACCCCACATCCACTGAATATACCCGCCCGCGTTTGATGACTTGTCTTACCAGGTTTGTTCCATAGCGATAGCCGACTTGACGGTAATCCGATACGGATAGGATGAGCATGTCCGCTTGTTTTCCGACTTCCAATGAACCGATCGTGTCAGACCTGCGGATGGCGTGCGCGGCGTTGATCGTTGCGGCGGCAATGGCTTGCGCTGGAGTCAATTTCATATAGCGGCATGCGAGCGCAACCGCAAACTGCATGGACTCATTCCAGGATGTGCCGGGATTACAGTCCGTGGCGAGGGCAAGCATGGCATTTGCTTCGATAAATTTCTTTGCGGGTGTGTAATGATGTTCAGCCAGACCGAATGGCGTGCATGGCAGGGCGACTGCAACTGTATCTGACTTCCCGAGCACGGCAATATCCGCATCGGAGGTGACAACCAGGTGGTCGGCGGATGCGGCTCCCAACTCTGCCGCGAGAGCGGCGCCGCCGAGGTTGTCAAATTCGTCCGCGTGGATCTTGAGCGGGAATCCCAGCGACCCGGCCTGGGTCAGGATCTGACGCGACTGTTCAAGGGAAAATGCGTTGGTTTCGCAGAAGACATCCACAAAAGGCAGAGGCAGGCGCGGGGCATGAGTCCCCCACCATTCTTTTAGCATGGGCAACATCGTGTTAGTTACTTCGTCGGTATAGCCTTGCGGGTTGTCCTTGAATTCGGGAGGAATGGCGTGTGCGCCGAGGAAGGTGGTGACAAGATCAAGCGGACTTTCATCATCGAGAGCCAGCAAGGCTTTGAGTAAAAGTAATTCAGTGGATGTTTGTAATCCATATCCAGTCTTCGCCTCGGCGGTGGTTGTGCCATGCACGAACATGCGAAGTATACGTGGACGGGTCTGGGCCATCAGCGTTTCCATGCTTGCGTCGCGTGTGGCTTTGACGGTTGAAATGATTCCGCCGCCGGCCGCGAGAATATCTAGATAGGCCATGCCGCCCATTTTCATCTCGAATTCATTAGCGCGGTCACCAGCCCAGATGAGATGAGTGTGCGGGTCCACGAAGCCGGGCATCAGCACGCAATGACCCGCATCCAGGGTGGGTTCATCCGGGTAGGCATTCCTGAGTTCGTCTGTTGCGCCGACTGCAATGATTTTCTCATCGCGAATAACAACTGCGCCGTTCTCAACAACGCCAAGCGTACCAAGAGTTTTTCCGCGTTGGGGGCCGTTTGCAAGGGTAAGAAGCTGGGAAGCAGAGTGTATAAGCATGTTTATCATCAATTCTTTATGATTGATCATTATTCAGGACTTACGCAATAATTATTTCATCTGCCTATGGCGCACGCCAAAGGAGTTTGATGCGCTCGTTGACGTAAGAGAACGCCAACTAGGCGTTTAAAATTTTGGTTTTAAGCCGTTTTGCGTAAGTCCTAATGGCGTAATTTAACCACAGAAAAGGCGCTGGAAGGGAGTGTGTTTCATTTATATTCTTTTTCATAAAAATACTTAATCGCGATCCTTTTCCTGAGGGATACATCACAATTCTGTTAGGATTGAAAACCCGGCGCTTGCTTTTTCCCACTATCAATGTACAATAAAATCAATCCCTTGAGGCCTTCCTGGGAAATCCGAAAGAAAGGAGAAACCATCCCATGTTATTTTCAGCCCAAGAAAAAGGCCAGGGTCTTGTTGAGTATGCTCTGATTCTTGTTTTAGTTGTTATCGTAGTTTTTGCTGTACTGATGATCCTGGGACCGATGATCGGCAATGTTTTCAGCAATCTCAACAACAGCCTTTCCAGTTTCTCGCAGTAGTTCAGTTTTATGTTAACGTTCCCATAAGGCTAACATAATTGTTAAGGGAAATGTCGTTTTTATGCTTGCTTTTTATAGCGGTAGATGTACAATAAGGAAAATCCTAGGATGCCTTTCCTGGGAAATCCAAAAGAAAGGAGAACCTATCCCATGTTATTTTCACCCAAAGAAAAAGGCCAGGGTCTTGTTGAGTATGCGCTGATTCTTGTTTTAGTTGCCATTGTAGTTATTGCAGCCTTGATGATCCTCGGACCGATCATTGGCGACGTCTTCAGCACCATCAACGACAGTCTCAGCGGTATCTAAAATCAAAACTCCATGTAATAAAGCCGTGTCTCAGGACACGGCTTTATTGTTTTTAAAGATTCTCTACCGTACAAATACGAGGAAAATCAGTCATAGAGTAAACTCAGGGTCACCAAACCAACTGAGGTGTCCTCTATGACTGATCGCTACCGAGTATACACAAAAGTGAAGAAAACGTTGAAGACC
>VGNE01000070.1 GCA_016866215.1 Chloroflexota bacterium
CAAGAATAAATTGCGACAAAAAAAGAGCCGTGGGAGTTTTTTGCTCTCACGGCTCGAATTGATTCGACCTGGCACTTAGAAAATCGATTGCTTTTTTGGGGCCCTTGACAAGTGCAGTAATCGGTACCTGCGTGTGGGTGGGCGTGGACAATGCTTGGGAGCAGGAAAAACTCGAAGCCACGCTGCGCGAAATGCTTGAAAATGCCGCAGACTCCCACACGTCAGGTGTTAGCATGAGCGCGCAATCCGAGAGGGGATGGGATTGCGGTCGGGCACGTTTTTGGATACATTCCGTTTGTTAGGTGAACGGGAACGCGTACCCGGGAACGCTGCGTAAGGACCAGCCGAAACGTGCATGAGAATGGCGCCTTGGCGCCACAACTCGCTCAGGTGTTTGGCTGCCCCGTTCGAATCCGCTCAACTGAGAATGGCGCCTAAGCGCCACAACTCGCATCTGTGTGTGATTCTTTGCTCCCTAAAAAAGAGACGTGCCCGACCTTCTGCTGGCAGGCTGCCAGCCATAACAGGAGTATACCCCCATGAATGAAAAACGCAAACGCTATATCGGACTGGACGTGCATAAACACTACCTGGTCGCCCTGGGCGTGGACGCGGACTTGAACGTCGTCCTGCCCATGAGACGGGTGGAGTTATCGAACCTGGAAAGTTGGATGAAAAAGAATCTGACGAAACAGGATGAAGTGGTGTTGGAAATGACGACCAACACCTGGCAGTTGTACGACGAGTTGAGCGAGTATGCTGGCTTGGTCACAGTGGTGCATCCGCCGCACGTGGCGTTGATCACCAGGTCGCAAGTGATGAACGACAAGATCGCCGCCTCGATCCTGGCGCGCTTGTTGGCAAAGGGGCTCCTGGTGGGAGTGTGGGTGCCGCCGCAGGAAGTGCGCGAACTGCGCGGACTGGTGGCGCAGCGGCAGAAGATGACGCGCCTGGCGACGCAGGCGAAGAACCGTTTGCATGCGGTGCTTCAACGTCACCACCTCAAGCCGCCCGCGGGCAATCCGTTTGCGAAAGCCAACAACAACTGGTGGCAGGCATTGAGGCTGGGAAAACTGGAAAAGATGAATATGCAAAGCGACTTGGAGACGCTGCAATTCGCGGAAGGGCAGGAAGGGCGTGTGGAAAAAGAGATGACGATGATCGCGGCGGAAGACGAAAAGATCGGGCGTCTGATGCACATCACCAGCTTTGGCGTGATCACAGCGGTGACCGTGTTTGCGGCCATCGGCGAGATCGCGCGTTTCAGCGAGCCGAAAAAGCTGGTCGGCTACGCAGGCTTGGGAGCGCGCGTCCACGACAGTGGGATGACGACGCGCACCGGCAAGATTACCAAAGCGGGCAGGCGCGATTTGCGCGTGGCGCTGGTGGAAGCGGCGCACATCGCGGCGCAGTACCATCCGCATTGGAAGGCGGAACTGGCGCGACTGCAACCGCGCTTGGGTTACAACAAAGCGATCATAGCCATCGCACGGAAGTTGTTGATCACGGTCTGGTTTGTGCTGCAAGGGAAACCCGATAAATATGCCGAGCCGCAAGCGGTGGCACAAAAGATGCTGAAGTTTGCCTACGCTGTGGGAAAAGCCAAGCGCCCGAAGGGACAAACGGCAGCGCAATTTGCGCGCCTCCGCATGGATGCACTGGGGCTGGGAAGTGAACTGACCAGCATCCCCTGGGGCTCGAAGAAGCCGATCCCATTACCGCCCTCGAAGTTAAAGGAGAGGAGCGACGTCCCAAACTTGTCCTGACTGCCCGCCAGGGCGTGTCGAAGGATAAGTAACTCCGCTTGCGGAGACCTGTAAAAGGTTTTGCGGGCTCGACGCTCCAAGATCATTATACAACCCTTGACACCGTTTCGCGCATGATTGCGAAGGCGGCGGATTAACGTTGCCTCATCTGGCAAACCGGATTGCGCTATAATCGAAACACCCCCCAATACAAGAGACAAGCCGAACCGTTTTCCGTTCGGTTTGTCTTTTTGTTTGCAATTACCCTTCAATCCCTTGACTTCCCACTACATCTGTGTCATGTTTTACGGAATACGGATTACGAATCACGTGTTCCGTAATTCGTAATCCGTAAGTTTAGTTTTTCTTCGTTGCTTTTCCACAAGTGCATCCGCCGCCTTCGTGACGGTCACAGGGAGCGGACGCTTTGCGGCGCAGGGTTTCGAGTTCGTCCCACGGTTCAATTTCTTCGCGTGAGAATGTCATATGCTGCGGGCGGTCTGTGCCGCTTTCGATCAGCACCACCACTTTATCGCTCATGGGGATCAGGTCAATGACTTTGCCTTCGCCTTTGGGTGTGACCACGCGCTTGTTGCGTTTTGGGAGAGTCTTGCGCGCTTCGACATATTGTTCGTATTCGTAGATGAGGCAGCAGCGCAGGCGTCCGCACATACCAGTGATCTCGTTGGGCGTGAGCGAGATGCCTTGCTCCTTTGCCATCTTGATCGAGATGGGGGAGAAGTCCGTTAGGAATTGGGAACAACAGCGCGTTTCAATTCCACAGGCGCCCATGCCGCCCAGGAATTTGGCCACATCGCGCGGACCGATCTGCCGCATCTCAATATGCGTGGTCGGATAAATTTGCTGCATATCCTTTTTGAGGGATTTGAGGTCCGCTTTATCTTCACTCTCCGTGCTAAAGAGGAAGGCGAGACGCGAACCATCAAAGTTGTACTCTGCTGCGACGATCTTGACTCCCTTCAAGTGAAGCTCGGACGCACGCGCGCGGCAATTGATCATGGCTTCGGTTTGTTTGGCTTGCCAGGATTGCAGGAGCAACAAGTCGCGCGGATTGGCGCGCCGCTCCACAGATTTCCATCCACTTTCCGGTTGGGCCGGAGCCTCCTCCAGAATTTGGACAACCTCACCTAGATGTTTGCCGCGGGATGTATCCACAATAACGTGCTCGCCTTTTTTTACATCTGGGAGAGAGGTAGAGTCAAAGTGGTAGATTTTGCCTATTTTTGTAAATCGGACACCGATAATGTTTTTTTGCATGGGGGGATTATACCGTATGGATGAAAGATGAAAGATGAAAGAAGGTTTGTGTAGATGGAATCCTTGAATGTTTATGCAGGGTCAAGGTAATCAAAAAGACCTGACAGGCGCTTACTCCCATCAGGTCTTTCTTTCCTCTTTCTCCAATTACTCCACAATATTGATCGGCAAGGCATTGTTGGCTGTCATTGCCGCCACGCTGACTCTTGCCGCAATTTTTTGTGAGATCTCTTGCAGAGATTTCGCAACGGCCGACTCAGGATGGGAGACAACAATGGGTTTGCCAGTATCCCCGCCAATGCGGACATTTTGATCTATTGGAATCATGCCGAGGAAGGTGGTATCCGTTGCGCGCGCGAGTTCTTCTCCGCCGCCCGAGCCGAAGATGTCCATGCGCGTTCCATCGGGCAATTCAAGGTAGGACATGTTTTCAACGATGCCGAGGATGGGCACATCCAATTGCTTGAACATGTTCAATCCGCGGCCGGCATCTTCCAGTGAAACGAGCTGCGGCAAAGTGACAATGACCGCGCCGCTTAATGGCAGGGCTTGCGCAAGTGAAAGAGATGCATCGCCAGTGCCGGGGGGCAGGTCAACGATCAGGTAATCCAGTTCGCCCCATTCCACATCGCCAAGGAATTGACGAATGGCGGAGTTGAGCATCGGTCCGCGCCAGATGAGAGGCTGGCCGGGCTTGACGAGCAATCCCATGGAGATCAATTTGATACCAAATGCATCTGCGGGGATGAGTTTTTGTCCGTTCGGCGGAGGAAGTTTTTTAACACCGAGCATGGTGGGTGTGTTGGGACCGTAGATGTCCGCATCCATGAGTCCGACGCGCGCGCCTGCCTGTGCGAGCGCTATCGCAAGGTTGACAGCGACAGTGGATTTACCCACTCCGCCTTTGCCGGAGCCGACAGCAATGGCATTGCGTATAGGCATGTTGACCAATCCGCGCATACGACCATCGTTGGGCACATCCGAGTCCATTTTGACCTCGACGGTTTTCACGCCGCCAATTGACGTCACAGCCTGACGCGCTTCTGCTTCGATTTTTCCGCGCATGGGGCAGGCAGGGGTGGTGAGCATAACGGTAAATGAGACTTTGTCGCCCGTGATCTCCAAATTGCGGATCATGTTCAGGGTGACGAGGTCTTGATGTAAATCGGGATCCTGCACTGTGCCAAGCGCGGCGAGAACGGATTCTTTTGTAAGTTTGTTTGCCATTATGTTTCCTATACCAATCAAGTAGAAAAGTAAAAAAGTAAACAGGTAAACAAGTAGACAGGTAAACAAACTTCCTTTTTTCGTGTGTACGTGTTTATTTGTCTACGTGTCTACTTACGCCGCAGCAGCCTCAGCCTTGGCGGCTTTGGCGGATTCCTTTGCTTTGCGCGCTTCGGCTTCAATTTTAAAATTCTGAGGGCGGATGCTTTCATAATACGAAGAAGGCTTGAGTAATTTCTCCATATTGTATATATTGCGGCCGTAGGAGGCGATATCAAAATCGTGATCCATCTTGATCGCATCAAACGGACAGTATTCCGCGCAGAAGCCGCAGTTCATGCAGATATCTGCGTCAATGTAAAACTCGGTGGGTTCGGGAACAGGCCGACCCGTGACCGGATCGTTGCTTCTTACGATCCAAATACATTGCGGCGGGCAAACCTTCGCGCAAATTCCACATGAGGTGCACAACACTTCCCTTTTACCATCCGCATCCACGTTATAAACCAAAAATGGAATATAACGCACTTCTTCGGGCAATATCAATTGCTCTTCGGGATATTGCACAGTGAAGATACCTTTTGTATCTTTGCTGGAGCGATGTCTGATGCCTTCATCCGTGTTGTAACGTTTCCTGCCGCGCAATATCCATGAGATATCTTCGGTGTATGTATCCCAGAATCGCTTCCAGGTGACGCTTAGTCCTTTAAGAATACCTTTTCCGTACATAAGTTTATCTCCTATTGCATAGCAGGCGTTCTCTAACGCCGAGGCGCATTAGAGAATGCGCTCTACGCGGCGGGTGTATTATCTATCCAACTCGCCCATCACGATATCGAGCATGGCGAGCAACGCGACGAAGTCCGCGATCTTTGTGCCGACGCACATCTTCTCAACAGCAGTGAGATTGACGAAGGATGCCGGGCGGACATGGTAACGATATGGATTTGGTTTGCCGTTCGAGACGACATAGAAGCCTAACTCGCCTTTGGGCGACTCAATACGACCATACGCTTCGCCTGCCGGGACCCGAACCTGGTACGCCGGCTTCTGTGAGTTGATCGGCCCCTGGGGAATTTGCTTGAGAGCCTGCTCCAGAATTCTTAGAGATTGTCGAATCTCGTCAAAACGGATGAGGTAGTTATCCATCATGTCGCCATTGTGGCGGACGGCCACATCAAAGTCAAAGCGGTCATAGATGCTATATGGATCAGCGCGACGCAAGTCATAAGGCACGCCAGCCGCGCGCAGCACCGGACCTGTGACGGAGTATCTGATCGCATCCTCCGCGTTCAAGACATGGATGTTCTTCAAGCGCGCAACCAAAATTTCGTTCTCGTTGAGGAAGCGTTCCATTTCATCGGCCTTGGCAGGCAGGCGTTCAGAAACCAAGCCTTTGATCTTGTGCAGGACATCATCAGGGATATCGCGCACCACACCGCCAAAGCGGAAGTAGTTGCACATCATGCGTGCACCGGAGACTGCTTCGAAAACATCGAGGATCAACTCGCGTTCTTTAAAAGTGTACAGGGAGGGCGTGTACATCGCGCCAAGGTCATTCATCAACATACCAATGAAGATGAGGTGGTTCTGCACACGGCTGAGTTCAGCCATGATCACGCGGATATATTCGGCGCGTTCGGCAACCTGGATCTTCATCAACTTTTCGACGGTGATGGCATAACCGAAGTTATTGCTCATCGAGTTGAAATAATCGAGCCTGTCTGTGAAAGGAATATTTTGTAAATAGGTGTTACGCTCGCCGATCTTGTCGTGATTGCGATGTAAATATCCCATCACAGGTTTGAGACCGATAATGGTCTCGCCATCCAAAGTGACGGCCACGCGCAGTACACCATGCGTGGATGGGTGATGCGGCCCCATGTTGACCACGATATGGTCGGTTTTCATGTTACCTTCCACGTCTTTGGTGGTGTAACGTTCGAGAGAGACGTACAGATCTTCTTCCTTATCCACGACGTACTTATCAGGGTCGAAATTTTGAGGGAAATTTAGATTATCGCGGAATGGATTCTTTTGCTCTGAAAATGTATGTTTTCCCTCCGGCCAGCGGCTTTTAAATGGTTTTGTTTCCTCTTCAAAGAATGGTTCCTTCCAATCTTTGCGGAGCGGGTGACCTTCAAAGCCCTCCCACATCAAAATGCGGCGCAGGTCAGGGTGACCGGTGAATTTGATTCCGTACAAATCCCAGGCTTCGCGTTCCTGAAAATCCACGCCCGCCCAAATATTGATCAGCGATGGAACTTCAATTGGGTCCACGCGTTCGACTTGCACTTTGAAGACCAGTCCAGCCCCGCCTGTTGTCTTATAGGCATGATAGACCACTTCCATTTTATTTTCGGCGATGTAATCAACACCTGTGACGGCGGTGAGCAGGTCAAAGCCAAGTTCGTCGCGGACGGCGGTTGCCACTTCCACGAGATTCTCTTTGTTTACGATAAAGCCCGTGTAACCCGGGCGTGCATCAGCGGCGACAATGCCGGGGAAACGAGCAACCAGATCCACAGTTTGAGTTTGAAGCGGTGTCCTGACTGGCGAAGCCGTATCGAAGGGCGCGGTTGCCATTATGCACTCTCCTTTGTCGCAGCAATGTCACGAATTTCAGCATGGCGGCGCACGTCAATCAAGTCAGGTCCGAGAATTGGCATCGGCACATAGTTACCGTCAAACTTTTCCTTGTTATACCAACGCACTGTCTTGATGGATTCCTTATCAATTTTTTCCTGTAGCTTGATCAAGCCAGCGATGAGCGCCTGCGGAGTGGGAGGGCAGCCTGGGATGTAAACATCTACGGGCAAAAATTTATCAATGCCCGCGACCACGTTGTAGCCTTCCTTGAAAGGTCCGCCGCTCGAAGCGCAAGCACCCATGGCCACAACATATTTCGGTTCGGGCATTTGGTTGTACAAACGGATAATGGATGGAAGCATTTTCTTCGTGACCGTGCCAGAGACCAGCATCATATCGGCCTGACGCGGCGTGGGGCGCATGACTTCCATGCCGAAGCGCGCCATGTCATAACGCGCAGTCTGCGCCGCGATCATTTCGATCGCGCAGCATGCAAGGCCGAACATCAGCGGCCAGACAGAAGAACGCCGACCCCAGTTATACAAACGATCAAGCGTGGTGATGGCTACGGCATTTTGAATATCTTCAGGAATGTTGTAGTTCGGTAAACTTAATTTTTCATAGTCCATGAATGTTCTCCTCGAACCAGTCTTGGTAGATTGCGTAAAGGATGTCGTCGTTTGCAAGCGCGAGGTCATCCTCAAATTCATTAAGTTGGATTGTCCATTGATAAATTTGTTGCAGCGAAACTTCCTCGATATTTATTTCAGGATGCTGGCGGCGCAACTCTAAAGCGATGGCGTAGGTGGATTCCCAGGTGAAGGCCATTGGTTAGTTATCAGCCGGTGGTTGAGTAGTGGCGACTGTGGCGCCACGTATCGAAACCACCGTGTTTCAAGTTATTTCCTATTCACATGTAACTTGTTGGTCTCGATACGCCTCTCGCGAAGTGCGCGCTCAAGGCTACTCGACCAACGGAGTTTACAAGGTTCAAGGTGCTTTCCGTCACAAGCCCGAATTATAGCAGGAGAGGGAGATTAGTCAACTGAATTATGTAAAAATATATTTGCAAAATAAAGAAGTGAGTATAATCACGGTGGATGGATGACAACCCCGCCTCCCGCTTACCGGTTGTTGATTCTGTTTCGAAAAGCATTTTCTCCCTTCGGCATTGCACGACATCCGTTTCATCCGCTCATCCGTTGGAAATCTGTTGGAAACATCCGCTGGAAATCCGTTGACAACCGCCCGCCAAAAAGTCCTCGCTCACCTGAAAAAGACTCGCGCCGCTTCTGCGCGGGAAATTGCGCGCGCGTTGAAAATGTCCGCGCCGAATGTGCGGCATCATTTGTCTGTGTTGTGTTCGGATGGGCGGGTGGAGCTCGCTGCGGTTAATCATCGCGAAGGACGCGGACGGCCTGAGAAAATGTACTCCCTTTCACAGGCGGCGTTGGGAGATAACCTGTCCGTTTTGGCGGAAGCTCTTTTGAATGGAAAGATCAACATGCAAATGGCGGGAGAACGTATTGCCCAGTCCCAGGGTTTGGTTGGATTTGCCAGTCAGCCAATCATGAAACGACTGGCTTTACTTATCGAAAAACTAAACGAGATGCATTATCAAGCTCATTGGGAGGCGGGCGCGGAAGGTCCGCGTGTGATCTTTGGAAGATGCCCATTTGCGAAAATAATCGAGAATCATCCAGAGTTATGTAAAATGGATGCGGCGATGCTTGAAATGTCACTGGCGCGGCCGATCGTGCGATTTATCAAAAGCGAATCGAGCGCGTGCGGATTATGTCCATTTGTGTTTCGAGTTGGTTGATGATTTGTTCTGGTTTAAGGTGTGAATTCATTTTGCACAACTTCAATATTTGCGGCTTTGAGAAAATTCATGGCGTTTTCATCTGTTCGGTAGGCGGTGCTGTAAACAATGCGTGCAATCCCCGCGTTGATCAGCGCCTTGGTGCAGTTGATGCATGGCAGGTGTGACACGTAACATGTCGCTCCCTTGGTCGAGACGCCATGCAGGGCGGCTTGAATGATGGCGTTCGTTTCAGCATGAATGGTGCGGATGCAATGTCCCTCCGCCATCAGGTGACCGACTTCGTCGCAATGCTCCTGACCGGCCGGGGAGCCGTTAAAGCCTGTTGTGAGGATGCGTTTCTCGAGCACAAGCACACAGCCGACGAAAGCGCGGTCGCAGGTGCTTCTCTCAGATACGGCGCAGGCGATTTTCATGAAATACGAATCCCAATCTGGACGCATAACAGCCTCTGGTTTTGAATTTTTTTGGTTCAGATATTATTTTTAACAAGAAGCGGCACATACAATGCCGCAACTTGTTATTTGTGTTTATTAAACGGGACTTTCGCTTGTCATTCTGAGCGAAGCGGAGAATCTCTACGATTGCCTCAGAGACCCTTCGCTCGCCCCTTCACTTCGTTCAGGGCTTCGGCTCAGGGTGACATGGAAAAGCCGGGGTTGAGCGAAAGTCCTATTAAATATTGAATTACTTGATTAATTCAATGGTTGGATCTACGGATTCGCGGCGGTTTTCGCCGGAATTGTATTCGACATTCACCGAGGCATTACCATTGGATGAAACCATATAGCCAATGATCTGACTGTAGACTGCCGAGCCATTTGAGTTTCCGCGGAAATCAATACAGGCGGATGGGGCCAGGATGGTTCCAGCGAGCTCGCCCGTGCCGTTACCCCTGTATTGAATGACTTGCGCATTGTTATCGTTGAAGCCAGTACAAGGGGATGAGTCGTAGGCGATGATCATATAGTAGCTGGAGTAAGTACCCGATTCTGTCGGCGTGCCGGAGAATCCGCCTCCACCCGCAAATTTCAACTTGAATACCATATCTGTAACATACATTGTGGCATTGTTCAATTTGATGTCTTTTTTGTCATAGGCATCGAAGTTTGTGATGCAATAGACCCCATCATTGAGAATCACCTCGCCTCCGCTTGCCGCAGGTTGTGGCAAGCCAATGTCGCCGGGTGTGCCGTCGCATGGGTTGGGTGGCATGATTTCAAGCACATCCTCAGGGTAATCGATCGCTGTACCGGATTGCGAGCATGTAAAATTACTTGCAGTCCCAACTGCTGTAACACACTGATCTTCATCCAGGATAACAGAATCGTTATTTTTCGAATAAGCACAGCCGTTGGAGAAAATTCCGCCGCCCGTTAATGTCCAATCCGCTGAGTTACTGTTGCCGCTGTCGAAGGCGCAGTTCGTTGTGCTGGGATTGAGGCCCACGATGGCATTTCCGCCGAATATTGGAGCGACATAGGTATCACACGCACGCGTTGTAGCGGCCACTGTATTTGTAACCTGCTGGATTCCCACGACAGTGGAGAAGGTTGTATCTACATAAGATGTGACCTCAACAGTAATATCCAAATTATCCATCGCTAATGGAGGGCAGGTGCCGGGAGGGGATGCGGCGGTAGTGACCGTTACGATGTTGGTTATGCCGTCATTGTCGTAACCGTTTGTCGAGGTGACATTTTGTGCGGCTGTTGTGTAATTTTGATTTCTGCTGTAAGCAAGCGCGGCGGCAAAGGCCGCGGAATCCGCTGCATTTTGGGCCTGCCGCCTGTCCGAGTACACCAGGCCGCCGTCCACAGTCAGTCCAGTTAAGCCAACCAGCCCGACAATGGCAAAAACGATCAAGATAATGGCCTGTCCCTTTTCAGATTTTTTGTGGATCATCATGAACGACTCCTTCCGGTAAACTTACACTTTAACCACTTCGAAAATAAATGAAAAAAATAAACAGGATAGGATTATACTCTTTCCTGATTCTTATGCAAATACAAAATTGAAAGGAAAAGCAAAAAAAGGAGAAGCGTTCATCTTTTGAGTACTTCTCCTTTTTATTTACTCACCTTACGCGCTAGGCATGATTCCCTGAGCGGAGCGGAGGGTCTCTGAGATGGGTGTAGAGTCCCTTCGCTCTCGCTCAGGGCGACATGTCCCTAAAACGCGCAAAAGTGCGTAAGGTGAGTTTTTTACTCTACTGTGACGCTTTTTGCCAGGTTGCGTGGCTGGTCAACATCTAGTCCGCGGAGGGCGGCGATATGATAGGCCAGCAACTGCAGGGGTATGACGGTGATGATCGGCGATAGCATCCACGGCGCTGCCGGCACCCAGAGAATATGATCTGCCATATTTTTGACGAGTTCATCTCCTTTGGTGGCGATAGCGATCACGATGCCTCCGCGTGCTTTGGCTTGCTGGATCTGTGAGATCATTTTTTCATGCCAGGGGTCTTTTGGCGCAATGCAGAGCACAGGCATTTGCTCATCAATTAACGCAATCGGTCCGTGCTTCATTTCGCCGGCGGGATAACCCTCGGCATGGATGTATGAAATTTCTTTTAACTTCAAGGCGCCCTCGTAGGCAATCGGCATGTTGATGCCGCGCCCGAGATAGAGACAGTGCTGAATATCCTTCAGGATATTCGCCAATTTTTCAACATCTGCATCCGTGTCGAGCACCCTGCCTGCAAGGTCCGGGACAAGCCGCAGGTCCGCCACGAGCGATTTGCGTGTTTCCTTATTCAAGACCTCGCGCAGGTCAGCCAGTAGGATCGCAAGCATATATTGATCGGCCAGGGGCGCAGTAAAGGCTTTCGTGGAAGCCACGCCCACTTCCGATCCGGTTTGCATGGAAATGTATCCGTCTGCAACGCGCATGGCCTGCGAGCCAATCGCATTTACGATACTCCAGACAATTGCGCCTTTGCGGCGGCCTTCTTCCATCGCGGCGAGCGTGTCTGCTGTTTCACCGGATTGTGAGATGGCCAACACCACCGTGGTATTGTCAATGATGGGATCGCTGTAACGAAATTCAGAGGCGATCACCACTTCTACAGGCACGCGCGCAATTTTTTCGATCAGGTATTTTCCAACCATGCCGGCATAAGCGGCAGTGCCGCAGGCGGTGATATAAATGCGTTGTATCCGTTTGGCAATTTCAGGCGTGAGGTTTAATTCGGGCAGGCGAATGCGCCCTTCCTGAAAATCAACACGTCCGGCCAGCGTATCGGTCAAAGCGCGCACCTGCTCATGGATTTCTTTTTGCATAAAGTGGCGGTATTCGCCTTTTTCCGCTGAGACTGCGTCCCATGCAATTGTGTGAATCTCAGGAATTACTTCCACGCCTTCAAGCGTTTCGATACGAACGCTGTCACGCTTGACAATCGCAAATTGGCGTGACTCCAGGAAGATCACTTTGCGTGTGTGTTCGAGAATGGCGGGAATATCGGAGGCGATAAAATTGTCGTTTTTGCCCAAGCCAATCACAACGCCACCGGCGTTTCCGATTCTCGCTGCTATGATCTTGTCGGGTTCATCGGTGGACATCAATACAACAACGTTCGCGCCTTCGATCTGGTTGAACGTTCTTCGCGCCGCTTCTTCAAGGCTGATCCCGCTGGCTTTAAGATGTTCGGCAAGCTGTACGATGGTTTCGGTGTCCGTTTCTGAATTGAAGATGACACCTTCGCTGGTGAGTTCCTCTTTTAGTTCGAGGAAATTTTCCACGATGCCGTTGTGAACGACGACGATTTTTCCAGAATTGCCGACATGCGGATGCGCGTTCCGCGCAGAGGGCGCGCCATGCGTTGCCCAGCGTGTATGACCAATACCGGGCGCGCCTTTCACTGGACTTTTACTAACCAGGTCAATTAATTGGGATAACTTGCCCGCGTCTCTGCGGACCTCGATCTGCTCCCCATTAATAACAGCGACTCCTGCCGAGTCATAGCCGCGGTATTCAAGTCGTTTTAAGCCATTGAGGATGATCGGCGTCGCATCACGCGGGCCGACATATCCGACGATTCCACACATAATTTGGTTCCTCCAGATTGATTTACGATTATCGATTGGTGGTCGAGTAGCCCGAATGCTCCCTTCGACAAGCTCAGGGCAGGCTTTGAGGGCGTATCGAGACCCGATTTTCGATTGTGCCATTTCCACGCGGCTTTGTCCGTGCAATTGCTTGTGCGGCCTTGTGCGCGAAGATTTCTTACTGGAGGGAAAGATTGACGGGTGACGGCACACCCGAAGGGCTTCCGCTGAACTTTCGATTTTCAGGCGCCAATGGCGCCTTTAACTTCATTTTGCAATGAAGAACCCTTATCCTCGTCAACTTTAGTCTAACTACAAAACTACCCAACTACTGAACTATCAAACTATCAGACTAAAGTCCATGCGCTGTCTTTCCCTGATGAATGATTCAGTTCACCTCCTGTATATCAAAATGATCAGGCGGAGATTATACCTGATTGCGCAGGATCAGGCCGAAGGACCAAACTTGAGGCGCTGGATGGATGAATTTCATGCTTTATTGGGTCAGTTGTATTTCGGGCATGTTGTAGGTATCGTAATTTTGTTCATCTTTATATTTGATGACAATATTACTCTGCCCGTTGGATTCAATTCGATATCCAATGATCTGGCTGTGATAACCATCTTCGGAACTGCCACCGTTAAGGTGAATTTCGGCGCCCGGCATTAAGATGGTGCCTCTCAAGGATGAGTTTTCATCGCTCGTGATCACCATTTTATTTTTGTTTTCGATGGGCGCATAGATCAACAGACCGGCCAGGTCTCCGCTGGTCGGCGCGCTGAGATTGATGGTGGCGTTTCCGCTCCATCTGATTTTTCCGTGTTCCATTTTGAAGACGACACTGCCCCCTTCCAGTGAACTGCCGCCGATCAAGAAATCTCCATTGATGCAGTAAACGCCGGAACCGAGGATTTCCACATCTTCGGGCGGAAACACATCCTCGTCAAACCAGCCTGCGCTCATGGAAAGGCCGTCTTCTGAAATTTCAGCCCGTTTGCCACAACCGAACTTTGGCATAAAGAACGGGGGCGGATATGGAATGGGAATGCTGTTCGTTTTTGGGGGAAAAGGCGTCAGCAATTGGGGTTTTTGAATACTTGCGCCGCCAACGATTGAGATTTCGCCATCCTCTAAACGAATACTGCCGCCTCCGTTCTGGAATAGGGCGCAATCCGAATTATTAGAGTTGATAAAGATGCCGCCGCCGCTGACATCCAATGTTGATTCGCCATGGATCCAAAACGACCGTTGGTTGTTACAGTCGCTGGTGGGTGCCAGGCTGATGATCGCGTTACCGTCCAGGATCTCTTTGATCTCCGGTGTTTTTGTGCGTGCAATGGCTTCGCCGGTTACCGTGACCTGTCGAATGCCGATCACGCTTCCAAAATAAGTGGAGACATGGTTGGTAATGATGACTTGAATATATTCCACATCCCCGGCGTTTTCACCTGTGGCGGGCGGGCTGAATACCTGCACCGTATTCGTTTCGCCATCGTTATCAAAGCCGTTGCTTTCAGCGATGTTATACGACTCCTGAACCCAGCTATACCCCTTAATACGCGCCAGAGCGCCGCCCAGGGCGCTTGCATCGGCGGCGTTTTGGGCGCGTCTTTTTTCAACGTAGGCGTTGCCGCCATCTACCGCCAGGGCGGTGATGCCGATCAAGCCAATGATTGAGAATACGATCAGGATGAGCGCCTGACCTTTTTCGGTTTTTCTGAAATTCATTTTATTTTGTTAATTCAATGGAAGGAGGCACCTGGATAATGTGGTTCTCATTCTCATTGTAGGTAATGTCAATGTTTGCACTGCCGGAAAGGGAAATACTGAAGCACATGAGCTGGCTGTTTACATCATAAGAGGTGTTGTTGCCTTCGAGCGAGCAGTGGGAGGAAGGCGCCCAGATCGAGCCGGTGAACACCGAACCGGATGCGCCGTTCATGTTCAAGGTTGAATCGTTTCCCAGGGGCATGAAGAACAGCAGGTTCTGCAGGTCTTCCGGGATGTTGGGGTCTTCTGATGAGAGCGCATGCAGATCAATTGTGGATGAGCCATTTAATGTAATGCCTCCATTTTCAGTCATAATGAGGACGCCTTCGGAGTATGGGTCGAATTCCCCATTATTATTGACGTCAGTGGTGACATCCCATTGGCTATTGAGTAGGAAATCATCATCTATACAATAAACGCCTTTTTGCATGATCAGTTTTCCTGAAGGGGAGGTGTTTGGAAAATCTCCGCCGTAATAGCCGGGGGATGCGGTGTAGGTTATTGGATTGGATGAGGTTTGCGTGATCGTTCCTTCTTCAGACGGGTTGATCATGCCATCGCCGTCCGTGTCGCAGGATGGATTTGGCAGAACAACTGGGGGGTAAACCAGAGGCGTGCCGCAATTGGATACAGGAGGCGGGTTAACACTACCGGGGGCGACATTGCTTGTGCCAACAACACATACCCCGAATTCAGCATTCATTGTGGCGCTGCCGTTTTGATTTAAGGCGTTGTCACAGTTGGAATTTATGAAAACGCCAGAGCCGCCCACGATCGAGGTGGAATTACCGCTAATGGTAAATGGATCGTGCGGCCAGCCGCTTGGTTTACAGCCAGGCATTAATGAGACCATCGCGTTCCTAAGCAGGGTGGCATCTACGGAAGAAGGTTTTGCCTGTGCAATCGCCTTGACTCTGTTGGTGACCTGTTGAATGCCAATGATGGGCGCAAAGTAGGTGTCAACAATGGATGTGATAACCACTTCTATGTACTCGGTGTTTCCTTCGTAGCTGCCACAATTTGCGTATTCCGGTTTGTCATCCGGTATTGTTTCCTCGCATCCATATACTTCGACATTGACAAGGCTGTCGCTGGAGATATTGTCTGGGAATAGATCGGTGAAGTCATTTTCCGATGCGATCACAAGTGCGGCATTTTTCCACGGTTCCTGGCGGACTTTTGCCCGCGCGGCGGCAAAGGCGGCTGTGTCGGCCGCATTTTGCGCGTGGCGGCGGTTTGAGTAGGCGTTACCGCCATCAACAGTGAGCGCGGTCAACGCGATCAAGCCGACGATCGCAAATACGATCATGATTATCGCCTGCCCGTCTTCGTTTCCTCTATTATTTTTAGTATTTTTCATTTTAACCTCTATCTTTCTTATTTAGGGAAGGGGGCATGTCGGCTGCAGAATGGTGTTCGTGACGCTGGCGGTCAGGTTGATCGTGTTGCTGCCGATCATGGGACCCACAATGGGAAAGGTGATCGGATGAGCGAAGGTGATGGTGACGGTAAGAGAATTTGGCGAGCCGGATGTTGTTCCTTCACAATCATCGCCATGGATCGTAACATCCACATCGTTAATGGTTAGCTGCGGCAAAACATCTGAGGCCGTGGCAACGGCCCGGTATTGTATGCCAGACTCATCCGTTGGATTGATCGAGCCGTAAATTGCGCCTTCCTGGGCCGCATCGCGGATGGTGACGTATTGGAAAAGCGCCAGGCTGAATTCGACTGCGCCGAGCAGCAGCAGCAGCATGATCATCAGGCTGATGGCAAGTTCCACCAGGCTCTGCCCGCGTGGTTCTTCTTTTATCATGCTGAAGGTATTTGTTTTCATAAGGTTCCTAGCGCGAACAATTTCCGTATGGAGAGGCCATGGTAATGCTAGCCGACAAGCCAGTGGGGTTGTTCTTCGAGAAATCAAAGGTGATCGTTGTCATGCTTGGCGCGGAACTTGAGCCCGTCAGCGTTCCGCTTCCTGAAGTGTAGGGACTGCTACTGTCTGGAAGAGTGCCTGTGGTTAAGCTGGATGAATTATCTAGTAATACCCCGTCCAACTGCCAGTCGCTTCTGCCTGGGCCTGAGTTCGCCCAATTGATGCTTACCGAACTTATCAAAAGCGTCAGTCCAACTTTATTGGTGATGGCCCAGGTAACTTTATCACTATTACCGCCAGAACCTACCGTTAAAGTACCGACCGTAAAATTAGAAGCCGTGCAGTTGTATACAGTGGCTGTCAGCGCGGCCGGCAGGCTTGTGACGGAAGTACCGCCTATGCTTGCCGCAGAGGTGCTGTGCACAAGGGTTGAAGAGCCGGTACCGGATGGATGGGCATAGGTATAGGAGCAATTGGTTGAAATGCCCGGGGCAATGCTGGCGGCCGCAGCGGTACAGTCCGGGCTGATCGGGGTGGTTGTATCGGAGCCACCTGTACCTGCAATGAGCAGGGTGGATTGCAGGCTGGATGTGATGCTATATGGCTTCGAAAGCGTGACACCGCCGGTGTTGGTGAGTGTTTT
>VGNE01000071.1 GCA_016866215.1 Chloroflexota bacterium
GCTTGAGCATTTTCTTCACTTTTGTGTATACTCGGTAGCAATCAGTCATTTTGGCAGCACCTCTTTGGTTTGGTTACCGTGAGTGTACCTCAATGACTGATTTCCCTCGTATTTGTACGGTAGAGAAATGCAATATAAATATTGCGTTACTTTGTATGCTCCCGCCGCCGAGGACTGCGGCGGGGACGCCGCGAGAGCAAATTTATAAAACCTTGAAAGAGTTAACATGAACCTGATCGAAACAATTTCCAAAAAGACCCTGCTTGCTGATGGCGCAATGGGCACCATGCTGCATGCTCGCGGGATTGGCTTTGACAAATGCTTTGATGAGTTAAACCTGACCAACCCTGTCGTTGTGGCGGAAATCCATCGTGAATATATTGAAGCGGGCGCGCAGTTGATCATCACCAATACATTCAGCGCGAACCGCTTTAAGTTAAGCAAACATGGTTTGCAGGATGATGCGGCTGAGATCAACCGCGCGGGTGTGGAGCTTGCAAGGCGTGTGGTTTCGGCTTCCTACAAGGATGTTCTGATCGCGGGGGATGTCGGTCCGCTCGGGGTGAGAATCGCTCCCTATGGCAGAGTCAAGCTGGAGGAGGCGCGTGAGGCGTTTGCGGAGCAGATCCGCGCATTGGCTGAGGCGGGCGCGGATTTAATCGTCATAGAAACAATGAGCGACTTATATGAAATCCAGGAGGCGATCAAGGCAGCCAAGAAATCTTGCTCCCTGCCTGTTGTTGCTTCCGTGACTTATACGCGCGACGACCGTACTTTGCTTGGCGATGCCCCTGCCAAAGTAGCGCGCGGGCTGGTTGAGGCAGGCACGGATGTGATCGGCGTCAACTGTTCCGGCGGGCCTTCGCAATTGTTGCGTATCTTAAAACAAATGCGGGGGGCTGTGCCGAATGGGAAGTTTTGGGTGAAGCCCAATGCAGGCTGGCCCGAACAGGTCGGTGGACGAATCATGTACCCAGCGGATGCGGAATATTTTGGCGATTATGCGCTTTCGTTCCGTGCGGCAGGCGCAAACATAGTGGGCGGCTGTTGTGGAACCACTCCTCTGCACATTGCCGCGATGAAGAAGGCCCTGGAATCCACACGCGTAGATACAAATGCAGATGTGATGATTTTTCCAGTGGATGAAGATTCCGTCGAGCCAGTTGAACAACCGACACAACTTGCCCAAAAACTTGCCGATGGAAAATTTACGATATGTGTGGAGATGAACCCGCCGCGTGGACTGTCAACTCATAAACTACTTGCAGGCGCATCGCTTTTATATGATTCTGGCGCGGATGTCATCAATGTGGCAGACAGCCCGATGGCGCGCATGAGAATGTCCGCCTGGGCGGTATGTGATGTGGTACAGCGTAAGATCGGCGTGGAAACGACTTTGCATTTCCCCACCCGCGGACGCAACCTCCTGCGCGTACAGGGGGATCTGCTTGCCGCACATGCTATTGGTTTGCGAAATGTTTTTGTTGTGATGGGCGATCCGACTTCGATTGGGGATTATCCCGAAGCAACGGATAATTATGACCTCGTGCCTTCCGGGTTGATCAAATTGATCAAGCAGGGATTCAATATGGGTATGGATCATTCAGGCACAAGCATCGGTCAACCCACCAGCTTTTTTGTCGGCGCAGCGTTGAACCTTTGTCCACAGGATATGGATACGGAAGTAAAAAATCTGCACCGCAAGATCAAAGCTGGCACGGACTTTTTCCTGACCCAACCGATTTATCGCGCAGATGATGGCCCAAAATTGATCAAAGCCTACGAAGCCAAATACGGAAAATTAAACAAGCCGATCCTCGCGGGCATTCTGCCATTGGTCAGCGCGAAACATGCGAACTTCCTGCATCACGAAGTGCCGGGCGTTTTCATTCCTGAAGAGGCGCGCAAGCGGATCGAGTCTGCTGACGACGCGGAGCGAAGCTCAAAGGTGGGTGTGGAAATTGCCATTGAATTGATCGAGGGCATCAAAAGCTGGGCAGGCGGGATATATGTCATGCCGCAATTCCATCGTTACGATATGATCTCTGAAATCATTGTGGCGGTGAAGGAATAAAGGAATGAAAGTTTTACGCGGCCTTGTCAGTTTGTTGATTGGATTCGCCGTCGGTCATTTTCTAGCGGTGACGTTTTTCAATTATTTTGATTACTCATCGAATATAGACCGCCTCTTTCTGACCGTTGTGCCTGCCCTGGCAATTGGCATTCTCCTATTTGAGGCATTTCCCGTCATCTCACAATGGACAAAGCGAATTTGGGCGCGTTATTCATTCCAATATTATCTCTTCAGTTTCATCTTAACCCTGATCCTTACTTATGGCGCGGTTGGATTCCTGGGTGAAGTATTTCGCACTCCATTCGGAATGGTCCTATTCGCTGTCGTTTTTATCGCAATCGGTAGTACGGCTGGATATTATCTCGTCCGCCGCGCGGCGCGTTCATTTCATGATGGGTTTTTGAGCAAGCCGTTGAACCTCATCCTTGTTCTCGCTTTGCCTTTACTTTTGTTTGCGGTCATTTATGCAAGTGTACAGTTTCCCTCCATGTTCGTTTGGGAATACATGATCGTCCCGCAGAAATGGATTGTTTTATTCATTGTCACTGCATTAGCCGCAGGAATATGGAGTCTTTCCGTCTTAGAGAAATTTGAACTGGGCGGATATGATGAAAGAATCATGCAGACAAAGTTATTTAATTTCATTTCGCAAAACCTGCCCGGTCTTTATGCAGGCGGGATGTTCTTTCTGGTCAATCTCATCATTGCGCGGGCACTGAATCAGCCTGCATTAAGCATCAACAGTGTGCTGTTTGAATCTGACGCAGGCCCGTGGATGTCCATCCTCGCCAGCCCTGAGGGGGATGTCATCAATCGTTCCGTGCATCCCCTGGTATTGATCACCTTGCGTCCGCTCATTCGTTTTGTGGCAGGTTTCATGGGCGAGCATTGGAATCTTGCCGGTATGTTGGTTGCCGCTGCGGCAAGCGGATTATGCGTTTTCATGGCATGGCTCTTCATCAAACGCGCCACGGAATCTAAAACCTGCGCATTTATTTTTGCGATTTTGCTGGGTTCCACTGCCTCGCATCTGCTCTTCGGCTCACTTACCGAGAACTATATTTTTGGCGCTGCTGCGCTGATCTTTTTCTTCTTATTGATCCAGGCGGATGAAAAACGCTTTTCTGTGCTCGTGCCTGCTGGATGGCTGCTTTTTGGAATTACCATTACCAACATTGCGCAGGGTGTGATCGGTTTGTTCTTCAATAAATTTGGGGTTCGCCGCCTCGTGCAATATAGTCTGCTTGTGATGGCCTCCGGCGTTGTGCTGACTACCTTTGTCAGCGTTTTGTATCCCAATGTGCAGACCATCTTCTTTATCCCCTCTGACCTTGCCTTTGAGTTCAATTTTGTGGAAACAACGCAAGAGTCTCCTGCGGAGCATTTGCTTGAGAAGTTTCAAGTGGTCAGCCGCACGATGTTTTTGTACGGCGCAGTAGGCCCCAGTCCCATTGCAGCCATATCGAATAAAGACCCTTTCCCCACGATTGACTTCAAGACCTTCGATGTCCGCACGCATCGCCTCGCTTCATACAGAGGATTTGGCAATATTCCCTTGGCATTGTGGTTGACCCTGCTTGCGGGTTCGTTCCTCGTCTTTGTGAGAAATATCCGCTCATCCAAACACCTGCCGCTGATGCTTGGACTGCTTGGAACGCTCGTCTTCAATTTTCTCATGCACATGGTCTACGGCACGGAGCTCTTCCTTTACACACCATATTGGATCTATGCGCTGGTCTTTTTCATCGCACTTGCACTGGCAGAATTTGCGGATAAAAAATGGTTTGAATCCATGCTGGCAATTATTGTATTGGCATTGATGGTCAATAATTTCTGGTTTATTTTCACCATCCTGCGCGGGCTGGCTCCGTTTTACGTTTCTTCATAACATTCCATGAACGGTGTAAAATACAGATATGCTCCTCACCATTGATATTGGCAACACCAACCTTACCCTTGGATTATTCGAAGGCGAGACGCTCGGCGCGCACTGGCGTCTTGCTACAGATCATAACCGCATGCCTGACGAATACGGCTTGCAGTTTTTAGGTCTCCTGCAAAATGCAGGCAAAACGCTGGAGGAAATCACAGGCATTTCGCTTGCCTCAGTTGTGCCGCCGTTGACGGGGAGGGTTATTCAAGCCTGCCGCGAATATCTCAAACAAGAGCCGCTGGTTGTGGATACAGGGATCAAAACAGGTATTAAAATCCGCTATGAAGACCCGCGCGCCGTGGGCGCAGATCGTGTCTGTGATGCTGTCGCGGTGATGAAGTTTTATGGCGGCCCCGCCTGCGTGGTGGATTTTGGAACTGCAACCACCTTCAATGCTCTCACCAAAGATGGCGAATATCTTGGAGGCGCCATCACGGTCGGCATCCACCTGGCCGCAGAAGCCCTGTTCACCCGCGCTGCGAAACTTCCACGGATTGATCTTCAGGTGCCGCCATCTGTCATTGGACGCAATACCGTCCACGCCATGCAATCGGGGTTACTGTTTGGGTATGTGAGCATGGTCGAAGGCATGGTGGCAAGATTCAGGTCCGAACTTGGAAGCGATATGAAAGTCATCGCAACGGGCGGGCTGGCAGAAGTCGTCGCCAAAGAGACGAAGGTCATTGATATCATCGCTCCCTGGCTAACCCTGGATGGATTGCGTTTGATCTGGGAACTTAATCATTAAAGTGAAAAAATTTATGTCCTTGATTATCGGGGGGACTATATTACTGTCTGCATGTGAATCATACACTGCAGATCTGATATTCACAGAAACCCTCACACTCCCCGCTCTGCGTCCGCCCTCAACTGCCACGCTAACAAGCACCATGACCGCTGCCCCAACCATTACAGATTCGCCTATTCCAACAGCCACCTGGGTTCAACAGGGACCCGGGCAGGTGATCGTTCCAATCATTTTATATCATCGCATTGATATCTCGCCAATCAACAGCCAATATTATGTGCCGCCTGAAAACTTCGAAAGGCAGATGCAATTATTGCGTGATTGGGAATATAAAACCATTACCACCGAAATGCTTGCAAACGCCATTCGGGATGGCGCAAACCTGCCGCCTCGTCCGATCATCATCACCTTCGACGACGGTCACCTTGATAATTACACCCGGGCTTTTCCCATCATGCAAAAATACGGGCTGACAGCCGTTGTGTATGTCGTTGGCAACTACCTCGACACGGAGGGGTATATGAACGCCGAACAGGTCCGCGAGATGGCTGCGGCTGGTTGGGAAGTGGGAAGTCATGGCATGAGTCACTCCGCGCTGACCCAATTAGACCCGCAGGTATTGCGCCATGAAGTTGTGGATTCACGCAAAACATTAGAGGAAAAGACAGGCATGCCTGTGCTGACCTTTGCCTACCCCTTTGGCATGAGCAATGCCAGTGTGCTGGATTACACTTATTTTGCAGGTTATATTGCCGGCATGGGGCTGGGTCCCACACATAACCAGACTACCAAAAATTTATACTACCTGCAAAGGCGCGAAATAAAAGGGGCTTACGATTTGATTGCATTTTCTTCCTATCTTCCCTGGCATGGAGACGCCGTCTTTTTACCGACTTTCACACCCACCCCATCCTCCACACCCAGCCGCACGCCTGTGCCGACAGGTACAAAAAACCCATAGCTTTTATTCTGCACTTCCCTAGCGTACGTCTCGTAAACTGATCTCGTTGCGCACCATAGGTTTGGGCGATCATATAAATTTATCTGCTTTCCTCTTCGTCCCCAACCATTCAGTTTTGTGCAGGTTATTAATTATTTTGTAAAGGGAAAATCACAAGGAGAAGTATTCATGAAAACCAAAACAGTGTTTGTGGTCCTTATTATCATCTTTTTAATTTTGGCTTCCGCGGCAGTCTTTTTATTACTGCAAGATGGGCTAAATAATCCTTCATTAGGCGCTGCTGGAAACACTTTCTCGTGGATAAGCGGGATTTATGTTTCACCAGTTGGTAATGATTCAAGCGCCTGCACGCGCGCCGAGCCTTGTCAAACATTTGGTAAAGTTATTTCCATTGCACAGCCCGGGGATGTTATCCATATTCTGGAAGGTGATTATCCGGAACCATTTACAATTTCGAAATCCGGCACAGCCCAAAATTATATTTCGATCGTTGGTCATAATGCCGTTTTGAATGGCATGGTGATATCCGGGGATTATATCGTCGTCTCGAGTGTGGAAGTAACAGGATCGATATCTCATGGGATAAAAGTCGAAGGCAAGCATGTTATCGTGGAGGATTCGAGCATTCACCAGAGCGTAACGGAGAATGGCAGAATTTTTTGTAACAACTCTGGCTCCTGGGGAAGCGCGCTAAAAGTCATGGTTGGGGGGGAAGATATTATTTTTCGCAGGAATTCAGTCTACGAGAACTGTGGCGAAGGGATTGCAGTAACACAGGGAGTTCGCACCCTGATCGAGGATAATGTTGTCAGGGATAATTTTTCAGTCAATATTTATATTGACAACTCTCCATTTACCACCGTGCAGGGAAACACAGTATTATGTACTGGCATTTATCTTCGTGACGAGCGCAGACCAACAGGAATTGCCGTAGCTGAAGAGACTTATCCTGGATGGGGAGCTCAGCGGCATGATACCAACATCCTGAACAATTTGGTGGATGGTTGCTACGATGGGATTGCTTCGTGGAACCCTGAAGAACCGCAAGGCATGGAAATAAACCTGGTTGTAAAAGATAATACGATAACCAACGGGACCCGTCGGAGCATCTCCCTGGAGTGGTTCAATATTAATGTCTTGATCGCGGATAACAAAGTTTATACTCCTATTCATGTAGTAAACCCGGAAGGCGTGATGCTGGTGAATAATAGCGTGCGATAGTCTGGGTCTGAATAACAAAAAGAACTGCTCATGGAAGCAGTTCTTTTTTTGTGCCCCCACGGGAATTCGAATCCCGGTTTAAGCCTTGAGAGGGCTTCGTCCTGGGCCACTAGACGATGGGGGCGTTAGCGGGCTGTATTCTATCATTCCGAATTTGAAACGTCAACGAAGACATGAATTTCCTTCGGACCATGTACGCCGATGGTGAGCGTCATTTCGATGTCTGCGGTACGTGAGGGTCCTGTGATAAAAACGGCCGCACTTGTATTTTTTAGCAGAGGCATTGCATCAGATAAGGATGGCAAAATATCAGATGACTTCAAGACTGCGATATGGATTTCTGGAAGAAGCGACGCATGCAACGGGCTCCCCGCCCCATCCACGATCAAAACGGACCCGGTATCTGCCAGCCCGCAAAGGGCATTCGTTACCCCGACGGTGATCTGCGGGTCAGGGCGATATGTGAATTCAATATTCGCCTCGCGCAATAGATTTTCATCCAGCGTGTTCGGCTCAAGCAAAATTTTGTTGAAGCCGTGCGATTTCAGGAATTCGATCATATCGCGCGCGGGATTTTTTGTTTGATATACATGCCCGCTCAAAGCATCGAGTTCGAGTGTAAATTGAGAGACAGGATCATCTGTTTGTTTACTCGTATACGTATCCGCTAGCACGTGTTTACTTGTATATGCTTTTACCTGTCTACTTGTATACTTGTTTACTTGTTTACTTTTATACCCATCCCGAAATGTTTTTCCAACAAATCTTGGAAAGTCCTTGCTATATCCCCAGCCTGTAAACGCGGGCAGACGAATCCACTGCGAGGAGGGGGAGAAGAGAAAACTTCCAAGTGCCGCGAATTTTTGTGACACCGCATACAGCCTCGGGTGAGTCGCGAGGCGGGCGAAAAGTTGCAGACCAAATCTCGTTGAGGGAGAAAGTCCCTTTCCGTCGCCAGATGTCGGTTGAGTCGAATATCCAGCCCTCACACGTGTGAGTAGTTTAGGCAGATCAATATCCACTGGACAGGCATCTTTGCACGCGCCGCATAGTGATGACGCCTGCGCGAGCTGAACGAAATTCTCACCGAGCAAGCTTGGCGAAATGACCGAGCCAATCGGGCCAGGATACGGCGCGATGGAAAGGTTACTGCCGATGTAAGCGTGTCCGCCGAGTTCGCGGAAAACGGGACAGGCATTCAGGCACGCGCCGCAGCGAATACACAGTAAAGATTCTTTAAGTGGAGAGTTGCGCACGCGCGAACGTCCGTTATCGAGAATGATGAGATGACGTTGTTGATTAGGAAATGACTTGTGAAGCAGCTGGGTATAGACCGTGAGTTTTTGTCCCGTTGCAGAGCGCGGCAGAAGCGAAAGCATGAGCGCGAGATCATCGGGATTGGGGACGATGCGTTCCATGCCCATCAGCGCGATGTGAACGGGGGGAAGCGTGGTGACCATGCGCGCGTTGCCTTCGTTGGTGATGATGCAGAGCGCGCCTGTTTCAGCCACTCCAAAGTTGACTCCGCTTAAGCCAATGTCGGCAGTGAGGAAAACTTCGCGCAGAACTTTGCGCGCGGTGGCGGTGAGCGTGGGAATATCGGTTGTGTATGGAATGCCGAGTTTTTCGTGAAAGAGTTCCGCTACTTGTTCTTTGCGTAGATGCGCCGCAGGTGTGATGATGTGACTCGGTCTTTCATGGCGAAGTTGCACGATGTATTCGCCGAGGTCGGTTTCGACAACTTCGATTCCTTCCGCTTCGAGGGCATGATTCAATTCGATCTCTTCTGAGACCATGCTCTTGGACTTGGCGATCAAGGTTTTACGGATTTCGTATTTCGTCCCTTCGACATTGCTCAGGGCAAGATTACGTGTTGCGTAATCCGTAATATTAAGAACCTCGCGTATCGCATCCGCCGCATCTTTGGCGCGATGGACGATGACGCCGTGCTCTTCATTTTTCGCGATGAACTGTGCGAGATACTCATCGAGGTGATCAATCACATCCGCGCGGACTGCGTGCGCACGTTGACGCCTCTCCCGCCAATCGGGAATCGATTCAAACGCGAGGGCGCGTCCTTTCAGACGGCGTTCGGCATTGTTGTCTAACGCGGTTTGAAGAGTTTCGTTTTCAATTGATTCACGAATTCGAGTGCGAAAATTTTGAGCACTCATGGTTTTGTGCCTATGTATAATCCGCGTCCATCTAAACCTTTGGGGTCGTGAATTACTTTCAAGCCAGCTTTGTGAAATGCCTCGAGGTAATCTTTTTTAGAGAATAAACCCAGTTGATGCTTCTCAACGCTATATTGAATTCCCTTTGATGTTCCAATCAAATATTGGAATTCGAGTATTGAAATATTCCCTTTGCGTGAACCGTGGCTCATGCGGGTGATTTTTAGATCAGGTTTGTCAACATGGACAGTAAAGACGCGCCCATTGTGCCATTCATCTGGCGAAAACCAGGGTTCGATTAACATCACACCGCCAGAGCGGAGATGTTGTGTCATTGTTTGAACTGCCTTATTAAGACCTGATTTTGTTTTAACGTAACCAATGGAACTGAACAAACATACAATCGCGTCAAATTTTTTGTTTAATTTGAAATCTTTCATGCTGCCTTGTTGAAAGCGAATTTTCGGATATTTTTTACGAGCGACAGACAAAATGTTTGGATCAAGATCCAATCCCACGATTTGATAATGTTTGCTGAGCAGGCTTGCATGATGGCCTGTTCCACAGCCAACATCAAGCAGTGATTTACCGCCAGATTTTACATATTTTTGAATTAGCTTATGTGTTTTGTTTGCTTCTTTAGGGTAATTCTTTCCCATTGAAGTGTAGATTTCATCATAGTAGTTTGCTGATTTTGAGAACATATTTACCTCGTATTCAACACTTCCGCAATATGCATCACGCGTTGGCTTTTCTTCTGCCGATTCAATCCGCCCGCAATGTGCATGAGACAGCCTGCATCGGTCACAACCAAAGTAGGGGAGTTTGTTGATTCGAGATTGCTGATTTTGCGCTTCAACCATTCTGCTGATAATTCAGGGTGCTCCACAGACATGATGCCGCCGAATCCGCAGCATTCTTCAGCATGAGGCAGTTCTACAAGAGTTGCGCCTTGAACATTTTCCAGCAATGCGCGTGGTTGTTTGTCCACGTTGATGCCGCGTAAGGTGTGGCAGGAAGGATGATACGTCAGCAAGCCATCCCATTTTGCGCCGACATTGGTCACGCCTAATTTATTCACGAGGTATTCGGTGAATTCGTATGTCCGCGCCGCCAAAGCCTTTGCGCGCGGAAGCCAGACCGAATCACCTTCAAATAATTCTGGATAGTTATGCCTGAACATGTGCGCGCACGAGCCAGAGGGTGTGACGATGTCACCCGTTGTATTCTCAAAAACTTTTATCGCATGCTCCGCAATGGCGCGCGCATCCTTGCGAAGACCTGCGTTGAATTGTGGTTGTCCGCAACAAGTTTGGTCATGAGCGAAGTCCACGTGGATGCCGAGGCGCTGGAGGATGTCCACGACGGCTTCGCCAGTTTGCGGGAAGAATGAATCGGCGAGACAGGTGATGAAGAGTTGGATGGTGGTCATAAATCAATTTTACATCCAATTCACCTGTCCGCTTCGCGTGTTTACCTGTTCACGTGCCTACCTGTTTACTTGTTTGCTGGTATCATTTGCCGCTATGGAATTCAAAACAAAACCCTCTCAAAAATTTGATCTGCCCAAGCGCGTTGCGCGCCTTGGCGAATTAGCCTTCAACCTGTGGTGGACTTGGCAGCCCGAAGCCGCGCGCCTCTTTGGAAGACTCGATTATGATCTATGGGAACGCCTCGGACATAACCCGATCCGTTTATTGCAAGAGATCGGGCGCGCGCGTTTAAATCAAGCCGCGAAGGATAAAGATTATCTCGCATTGTATGACGCGCTCTTTGAAAAATTCGATGCATACTTCACCAAACAAACGTGGACGCAGCAAGCGCATCCCGAATTTGATAACAAACCCGTCGCATATTTTTCGATGGAGTTTGGTTTGCATGAAACGCTCCCCATCTATTCGGGCGGACTCGGCGTGCTTTCGGGCGACCATCTAAAAGAATCTTCCGATCTCGGCTTGCCCCTCGTCGCTGTTGGATTTATGTATGGGCAGGGATATTTTTCCCAGCGCATCAGCGAAGATGGCTGGCAGGAAGCGCTCAATAATCCGTTGGTGTTCGAGCATCTTCCCGTAACGCTGGTTACAAAAAACAATAAGCCGGTCACTATTCAAATAGAATTTCCAGACCGCAGCCTCACCGCGCAAATTTGGGAAGTGCGCGTGGGCCGCGTGCCTTTGTATTTGCTTGATTCAAACGTCGAAGGCAATGATGATTATGATCGCCTGCTCACCGCGCGCCTATACTGGTCTGACCTCGACCGCCGTGTGATGCAGGAAATTTTGCTTGGAGTGGGCGGCGTGCGTGCCTTGCGTGCGTTGGATTACTCGCCGGCAGTCTGGCACATGAACGAAGGCCACGCATCTTTCCTGACCCTGGAGCGGGCACGCGAACTAGTGGCCTCTGGCTCCACCTTTGCAGATGCCGCCCAAAACACGCTCGGACAAAATGTATTCACCACGCATACGCCTGTCCCTGCAGGTAATGACGAATTCCCACTTTGGCTGCTCGATAAATATCTCGCCAAACTCTGGCCTGAGCTGGGACTCACCCGCGAAGAGTTCGTGGATATTGCCAAGCATCACCAACCCCACGGTGAGACCTTCTCCATGCCCATCCTTGCGTTGAGACTCTCCAGTGGGAGCAACGGCGTTTCAGAATTGCACGGACAAGTCTCGCGCGAAATGTGGAAATTCCTCTGGCCTGACAAAGCGGAAAATGATGTGCCGATCCAACACGTCACCAACGGTGTGCATACCGCCAATTGGATGGCGCGCCGTTTGAATAATTTGTTCGAGAAATATTTAGGCGAAGACTGGTATGACCATTTGGATGAATCCGCTTTTTGGTCGAAATTGGATGGTGTGCCAGACCCGGAATTATGGGCGGTGCGTTTACATCTTAAACGCAAACTGGCTTTTTATATGAGGGAACGCGTCCGCGATAGATGGACTCACGGCGGTTTCCATCCTGTGCAGGTCGTTTCCTCTGGCGTGCTCATCAATCCCTACGCGTTGACAATCGGATTCGCGCGCCGCTTTGCCACATACAAACGCGCCAACTTGATCTTCTCCGATCTGGAACGCCTGCTTGATATGATAAACCGTCCGAACATGCCTGTGCAAATTATCTTTGCGGGCAAGGCACATCCCGCCGATGAGCCTGGCAAGGAATTGATTCAAAAAGTCTATCGCACTGTGAAGAAAGCTGAGACAAGCGGCCGCCTCGTCTTCATCGAAGATTACGATATGAATCTCGCGCGTTATCTTGTCCAGGGTGTGGACGTGTGGATGAATACTCCGCGCCGTCCAATGGAAGCCAGCGGAACATCAGGCATGAAAGCTGCGCTCAACGGCGTGTTGAATTTCTCTGTTCTTGATGGCTGGTGGCACGAGGCGTACAACGGTCACAACGGCTGGTCAATTGGTGATGAGAAGGAATATTCATCCAATGAAGTCCAGGATGCGGCAGATGCCGAAAGCCTGTACCACACGCTGGAACACGAGATCATCCCGTTGTATTACAACCGCGACCCGAAAGAGATTTCCCACGAGTGGATCGCGTACATGAAAGACACGATGAAAACAGTCATCCCGCAATTTTCCACCCGCCGCATGGTGAAGGAATATGTGGAGAAGTTCTACGCCCCCGCGTTGAAGAAATAAATAATTATGCTCTTGCCGCCGTCCCTAGCGAAGCATCCTGTGGACGGCGGCGAGGACGCCGCCTGGAGCCTTTTATGTTCCCCGAAATCACCGTGACTGATCTTGCCGAAAAACTCAAATCGGACGAAAAATTTATTCTGCTCGATGTGCGCGAACTGTCGGAGTTGGAGCGTGCCAAAATAACAGACAGCAGGCTCCAGGTCACGCCGATGAGCCGCCTCGCTCAGGAGGGAGTCAAAGCATTGTCTGAGTCTGTCCAGTCCCAGAAAATCCCTGTGTATGTTTTATGTCATCACGGTAATCGCAGTAAGCAAGTGACGGGCTGGCTCGCCCAGCAGGGATATAAAAATACATTCAATGTGCATGGGGGAATTGACGAATATGCGCGCAAAGTAGATTCGTCAATCGGATTTTATTAAACCCGACCGACTTGTCTACTTGTTTACCTGTCTACCTTTTTCCTTCCCCCTTTAAACCAGACTGCCACCCTTGCGGATGGCAATCGTGGCGCGCTGTGGCAATTCTTCGTTAGATCACGGAGAGGGATGCCACAGCGCTGGGTTTATTGCTACTTTTCATAAGTGACATCACCTCCTCCATTTCATAGAATGGCGGTTAAATTGTTTGCCCCCGAACAGTAGCGAGAGTATGTCACAAAATAAATTGGATGTCAATAGCCCAATTTTGATTCTCAAAAACCAGTAATTTTGGTCTCCGGCTTTCTGAAAATTTATGATACCTTTTGAGAGCCTTCGCCAGACTACCGCGGCTATCCTTGCCGATATAAGATCAATGCAAAAGCCTTCCTTACCGCGAAGATAGGAAGATCGCGAAGATATACAATAAAGTCAAGGCAGTTTTCCTAAATTCAATCAGGAGAAAACCATGAAAAACAATCCAACCAAACTCTGGATCCTCGTGTTTGCCGTTGGCTGGCTGTTCGATTTCCTGTTTTGGAAACAGTCCCCCGGCGTCAACTTTGCGATCTTTGCGACGACCTGCCTGATCGCGGCCTTCCACCTTTTGTTGAGCGCTGGGCTTCGCCCGAATCGCACCAGCCTGATCCTGCTCCCGTTATTCGGCTTTTTCGCGGCTGTCACATTTATCCGCGCCGAGCCGATGACCACCTTGCTGGCCGTTACATTCACCCTGCTGGTGATGATGTTGTTGGCCCTTACATATCTTGGCGGGCGTTGGTATTTGTACACTGTCGCTGATTATGTAACCAAATCTCTACAACTGATTGGCAGTATGCTCACGCGCCCGATTACACTTATGAACGATGTCCGTAAACAGCAAACAGAGGCGGGCATTCAACCATCCAAACGGAACATCTGGCCGGTGGTGCGCGGCATTGTCATCGCGTTGCCCGTGATCGCCATCTTTGCATCCCTGCTCGCCTCGGCAGATGTGATCTTCGGTCAGCGGCTGGATGATTTGATCAAATGGTTCAATATCGAGAACCTGCCTGAGTTGATCTTTCGTTTTGTCTATATCGTTGTCATCGGATATGCGCTTGCGGGGGTTGTATTGCATGCCTCCATAGAATCAAAAGATGAAAAGCTTGCAAATGAAAATAAACCATATCTCCCTCAATTCCTCGGCCATGTAGAATCCACGATTGTGTTGGGAAGTGTCGTTGCGCTCTTCACCGCATTTGTAGTGATTCAATTCCAATATTTTTTTGGCGGACAATCCAATATTCACATTGACGGATATACCTACGCCGAATACGCGCGCCGCGGATTTGGCGAACTGGTCGCCGTGGCATTCTTTGCCTTGCTCATGCTGCTTATCCTGAGCGCCGTTACCAAACGCGAAACCGAAGCCCAGAGAAATATCTATTCGGGACTGGGTGTGACCCTCGTTGCCCTTCTGCTGGTTATGCTTGTTTCGGCGTATCTGCGCCTCGGCTTGTATGAGGAAGTTTATGGCTTCTCACGCCTGCGCACCTACACACACGTCTTCCTGATCTGGATCGGCCTGCTTCTCGTCGTGACCATCGCGCTCGAAATCCTGCGCAAGGAACGCATGTTTATGTTCGCGGCTTTGGTCGCTTCGTTTGGCTTTGCAATGTCACTGCCCATTCTTAATGTGGATGCATTCATCGTGAATCAAAATATTCAACGCGAGATCAATGCCCAGACACAGGATAGCGTGGATTTGGACGCGCAATACTTTCTGGATCTCTCCGATGACGCAGTTCCCACATTAGTTAAAGCTTATCAGACTCCAGCGTTGCCTGCTCCTGTCCGAGAGAAAATTGGCGCGTCCCTGGCCTGCATCCACTACGAGCGCGGACTGGATGACCGTAAATTGACGTGGCAGTCTTTTCATTTCGCCACTCTCAACGCGGATAAGGCGCTGGTTTATATAAGAAACGACCTCAAAGGATTCAAAATTAACGACACAAATTACCCCGCCATGGTTACAACACCCTCTGGCGATGAATTCTCCTGCTCGCAGTATTATTATGATTAACCAATGTCGTTGCGAGGAGCGCTCTTGCCTTTGCGACGACACTTGCGCCGCACGTGATTTGCTTAGCAAATCATGCAGGTGAGCAATCCCCTGTTGCGATGAGGTTGCTTCGAGGCTATCACCCCTCGCAACGACATCATCAAGGTTTTCTCGGCTATCAATCGTCCTGATCTGCCAGACTATCCTACCAGACGTAGCGAAGGTCAATGGAAGAAACCTTTAGGGTCTGGTTTTCATGAGATGTTTTGCGTTTTGTTTTGTTGTTATAATTTATCTCATACTTGGAGATTGGATTGTATGAAAACGAAAGCCTCTAATTTCGATAAAAAATTCGATGATGGCGAAAACATCGTTGGATATCTTGACCTTTCCAAAGCGCGCCGCCCCGCCGAGGAGCAAAAGCGCATTAACATGGATGTGCCCGTCTGGATGGTGGATGCCCTTGACCGCGAAGCCAAACGGCTGGGCGTGACGCGCCAATCCATCATCAAGGTCTGGCTGGCGGAGCGTTTGCAGGCAACCAGGTAGGTTTATCGTTACGATAGAGCCCCTAAAGGTTGGGAAACCTTTAGGGGCTTTTGATTCTCTACGAACCAACCTCCGTGTCAGAAACCCTAAAGGTCTTTCTGTAAATGGAAGTATCTTGTAATGCAGACTTTCACTCTTAACAGCAAATTCCGGCAATAAAAATACCTTTTGGGTTTGTCGTATGAAGCCTTCAAGAATGCGCTGGCGCAGATATTGAAATAAAAAATTCTCTACCGTACAAATACGAGGGAAATCAGTCATTGAGGTACACTCACGGTAACCAAACCAAAGAGGTGCTGCCAAAATGACTGATTGCTACCGAGTATACACAAAAGTGAAGAAAATGCTCAAGC
>VGNE01000072.1 GCA_016866215.1 Chloroflexota bacterium
CGGCGCGATAAAAGTCTCTTCCGTTTGGGACTCGATTGGCTAAAGTACGCATTGAAGCATTCGCTAGACTTTCAACCCGTCTTCCTTTTTAGCCTGCCAGAGGTACCAACTCATGTACGGTAGAGAAGTTCATATTAGAATTGCTGCCGTAAACAAGTTCAACGTGCTATAATTTTACAGAGTGCCGCACGCATGTCTGACATGCGTAACTAAACGAGAATTCTGATTTTTACTCGTAATTTCTACCAACAAGTTTAGTAAATTATGCAACAAGCGGTAAAAATGGATGCTATTGCTGATTTAAAAGTTCGACTCACACCGTTATTCAAACAATACCATATTCGAAAAGCAATTCTTTTCGGTTCATTGGCACGCGGCGAGGCCACACGCCGCAGCGACGTTGACTTGATTTTGATACAGGAAACAAAAAAACGATTTTGGGACCGCTACGACGGCATCCTGCTTGACATGGGACAGGCAATTTCAGGACGCTCGGTTGACATCCTGATCTACACTCCCACAGAGTTGGAACAGATTAAAGGTCGCGTATTCATCCGCCAGGCATTAAACGAAGGGATTACACTATATGAGCGTGACGAAGAATATATACGAAGCGCACCGCTGGTGGCAGACCGCGCGTGAAGATTTTCTGGCAGCGCAGGCCCTCGAAAAAGAAGGGATGTTTTCCCACGCTTGTTTCGAATGCCAGCAAAGCGGTGAAAAAGCGGTCAAAGCCTTGTGGTTATCCATCGAAGCAGACCCCTGGGGACATTCCATCCAAAAATTGGTATCAGAATTTCCTCGCCATGATTGGTTGAAACCGCGTGAGCAATGGCTGCTCAATGCCGCATTCCTTGATAAATATTATATTCCCACGCGTTACCCAAATGGATTGCCTGATCTGACCCCTGCACAAAGTTATGGCGCAGAGGATGCAAAAATGGCTATGGAACGAGCCTCATTTTTACTGGAGCAGGTTCGGCTGCTTCTCCCGGAAAAATAATTACAACCCCACAAGGCGGCATCACAAATGCCGCTTTTTTGTAACAGGAAGTAATTCCAGAATTAAAGGAGTATAAATGACTCAAAAAGTTGACACTCTCTTCACCAACGCCATCGTGCTCAGCATGGATGAAAATTTAAACCAATATGACCCCGGCGCAGTCGCTGTCAAAGGGGATTCGATCATCGCAGTTGGACCTGAAGCACAGATCAAAAAAGATTATTCGGCAAATGAAACCATTGATTGCGGCGGCAAGGTCTTGATGCCGGGACTGGTCAACGCGCACACCCATGTGCCTATGACCCTGTTGCGCGGTCTCGCCGATGACCTGAGGCTCGATGTTTGGCTGATGGGTTACATGCTGCCCGTTGAACGTGAATTCGTCTCGCCGGAATTTGTGCGGCTTGGCACATCCCTGGCCTGTGCCGAACAAATCCGCAGTGGCGTGACGACATTCAACGATATGTATTTTTTTGAAGATGATATTGCCCAAGCCACAGCCGATGCGGGCATGCGCGCGGTCTGCGGACAATCCATTATGAAATACCCTGCGCCCGATGCGGCCGCTTACGAAGATTCACTTGCAATGGCGCGTGAATTTATCAAGAAGTGGAAAGGTCACCCGCTGATCGTTCCTGCGATTGCGCCGCACGCCCCCTACTCCACCACACCCGAGATCCTGCGCGCCTGCGCTGACATCGCCAAAGAATTCGATGTGCCTCTGCACATTCACATCTCCGAAACCGCGTTTGAAGTGGAAACCATGCGAAAGGAACAAGGCATGCCCGTTGTGCCTTATGTCAAAAAGCAGGGCGTGCTCGAAGCAAAAGTGATTGCCGCGCATTGCGTTCATATTGACTTTGGCGAAATGAAAACGCTGAAACATGTGAATGCAGGTATCGCGCATAACCCATCATCGAATCTAAAACTTGCTTCAGGATTTGCGCCCGTACAAAAGATGCTCGAAACTGGACTCAACGTGGGCATCGGCACAGACGGCCCGGCATCCAACAATGATCTCGATATGTTCGAAGAAGTGCGTCTCGCTTCATTCGTTGCGAAAGCCTCCTCCAATGACCCGACTGTCGTCCCCGCGGCTACTGCTCTCTTAATGGCTACCCGCATGGGCGCTCAGGCGCTTCATATCGGACATTTGACAGGGTCGCTCGAAGCAGGCAAACGCGCCGATTTGATATTGGTGGACACCTCCCCGCTGCATAACTCGCCGCGCTTCCGCCGGGACCCGAACAATGCCTACGCTCAACTCGTATTTGCATCCAAATCCACAGATGTGACGGATGTGATGGTCAATGGAAAATGGTTAATGCGCGCTCATGAATTGCTCACATTGAGCGAAACTGACCTGCTGAAGCAGGCGCGCGAAGTAGCGCAAGAGATAGATGCATTCCTGATCGTGCGTGAACAATCCATCCTTTCGAAATTGATCGCGCTTGGCGGCTCGATGGAACAGGAGTCGTTTGAGGTGCAGGTCAAGGTCAAGGTAACGGAACCAGACCAATTGGTCCAGAAAATGAAGCGGCCTGAGATCAAGATCACCGCGTATAAACATTATCATCAATATGACGATTATTTCATGTTCGATGATCCAGCACAGGGACGATTGCGCTTCCGTGAAGACAATCTCATCAACGCAAAAGGCGAGGTGGAAAATGTGCGTTCGCGTTTAACATTACTGGGTCAGAAGCGCGAAGGTGAGATCGGGCATGACGTGCTGCTTTCGCGCAGCCGTTTCCTTGCGCCTGCCTTGCATACCTCACGTTTTTATCGTGAATACTTTACACCAAAACTGGAGGTTTCAGTTGAGAAGGATCGCTTGCGCTGGCACATCCGTTATAAAAATACGGAATTCTTTATAAACCTCGATGAAGTAAAAAAGCCTCAAATGGGACACTTCCTTGAGATCAAAAGCCGCACATGGAGCCGCAAGGATGCAGAGCTGAAGGCAGAGCTGGCAAGTGAGTTGTTGAGCCTGCTCGGCGTGGGTAATGCTGAAGCGGTGACGCAGGATCTGATCGAGATGTTGACCGCGAACTGAAACCACCGTGACATTGGCATCCAATATGGGCGTGTTGAGGTAATTAATGCCATGTTATAATTTTAAAAGGCGGTTATTTTGATTTCGTTCCAGGATTTGGAGGCAAAATGTTAACAAAGTATATCCATGAGGCAATGAAACTCGCCAGGTATAAAATCCTCGAAGATGGTTCATATTATGGGGATATTCCAGGTTTTCGCGGCGTATTAGCAAACGCGGACAATTTGGAAGAATGCAGAGATGAATTGCAGGATACTCTTGAAGAGTGGATTTTATTAGGGATAAGGCTTGGGCATAATTTGTAAAGCGAGGCGCATATGAAAGGGTCTTTGATTTTTTCAATTATTTTCTCCATTTTAATAATCACCGCTTGCTCTGCTCCACACTCATCCGAGGTGACTGTCACACGCTTCGCGAAAGTGACAGTCACCTTGCCATCCCCAACAGAAACCCCAACACCTCTCCCAACACCATTCCCAGAATCCCTCCTGCCTCAGGAAGTACAAGAAAAATTTGATCAGGCGGAGATTGCTCTAAAGGATATGACCAATGCCAAATATGACAAAGAGGGTTCTTCATTTGGAGGAATAACCATGCAAAGAGACTTAACAGATGATTCCACCACTCCTGCAGAATTTTTTGAATTTGCTCCTGACCAGATTATGCTTTTCCATGAGCAACTCAAATTCAAGAGGGCATAAATTGGCAGAAGTAGTATCAAAAAATCTCTCATCCTAGTATTACAGCACAATGTTCTAAAAAGCCTTTCCTGTGTCACCCTGAGGGAGCGTTCTCCCTGGCACCGCCCGCCACATCGTCCCCGAAGCGAAGCTGAGTGGGAGGGCAGATGTGTTGCAGTGCAGGTGAGAGTCTCTTAGCCGTCGTAGAGACCCTTCGCTCGCCCCTTCACTTCGTTCAGGGCTTCGGCTCAGGGTGACATGCCAATAGCAAACCTTGCCCTGTAATGACAGTTATCCGGAAATCACAGCGGGGGGTCGAGAGATGATCCTCGGTTTTTGCAATCTGGAGCGGATGGGAGCCAGCTTGCCGACATCTATGAAGACCACGTCCTGTTTCGGAGCTTTTCCGAGCATGTAACGCGTGTAACCTGGGTCGAGGCGGTCCAATAGAATTACCTCTGCATCTTTTGGGATGTTTTCTCCAAAATCTGGATGGGTGATGAGGTAGCGCGTAAATTCCATGAATAATTCATTGAATTTTGCCCGATAGAATTCCTTCATTTTTTCATCTCCTTGATAAAACGATCCCGATACAAAGTCCAGTTTTCCATAATGTCGCTTTGGCCGATCGTGAGGACGTCTGCCACAGAATAGCCTTCAAACCAGTCTTTTGTTTGCTTGTCATTCGGGTGAAGAATATCGCGGTGAGGCTTTCCATGAGCAGTGTCGTATCGAACTACTGCGTGCCAGTCGCCATTCACGAGAATTTCAAGCTGAATGCGAAATTCTATAATCTCTTTTCCATCGGAAACATGATAATGCCTGTAACGGCACAAACGTGTTTCCAGGTCAAGGTAGATCAGGAATTCGCGTTCGGTCATATTTAGAATTATACGGCATTTTAGGAAAGGTCGTCTTTGTCCCCCGCAGAGGACAAGTCACATTTTGATAGCGAGGTTTTATTCGTCTTATCAACCAATTACTCACATCCATTCGCAAGATGCTCTTCAAAGGTGACTGCAAAGGTGTGATAACCTGAGTTATCGCATCTCGCTTGAAAATAATAATATGGAGAAACTTCATGGAAAGCGACTGCCTGCAACGCATCCAAGCTGGGGTTGGAAATTGGCGCGGGGGGCAAGCCTGCATATAGATAGGTGTTGTACGGGGAGTCGAATTTCAGGTCCGCTAGGCTGAGGGGATTTTTCCACCAGGTATTTTGAACCGAGTCGAAACCGAGTGCGTATTGGATTGTCGGGTCACTACCGAGAGTCATGCCGATGTTCAGGCGATTCAGGAAAACGGATGCGATCAATGTCATTTCTTCATCGTGAATGGATTCACGTTCCACGATGGAAGCAAGGATGACAGCCTGATAAACGCTCAAGCCGTGATTGGCAAAGCCTGCGCGCAGCTCGTCAGTGATGTGGGCTGTAAAATTGCGCGCAATCGTATCGAGTAATTGATCTATCGTTGTTGTGCGCGGCAGGATATAGGTATCTGGCAGGAAGAATCCTTCCATGCTGGAGGGAGAGATTGAGGCGAGTACTTGAGGCGGAGTCTGCGCGGCGTGGATAAATGCTTCGGATGTAAACTCCAGGCCCGAGGTTGGGAGTGAAGCGGCGACCTCTTCCATCCGCCAGCCGGGGAGAATCACGAAGGTAACGTCTGCGGGAGTCGCATCCTGTAATTCGCGGGCAATGTCAATGATCGAAAGCGCGGGACTGAGGACATGATCGCCGGATTGAATGGTCAGGTCGAGACCTGTGTAGATTAAATAATCGAGCAGGGCCTGCGAATCGAGAATCATACCGGCCTGTTGGAGCCTCAGCGCAACCGATGAAACCGACTCGCCCAGTGAAATGCTAAAGGGTTGTTCACCGGCATTTGGGTTAAGCGGCGTGGTAAGCTGGTCGCCATGCAAAAGCAGGCGCATGGAATAATCAATGATCTGCGAAATGGAAAGCCCACGCGCGGGCGGACCATACAAAAGCGAGGCGCGCGCGGGAATATAGCCAAAGGCAAGAAACCCGCAGGCAAGGATAATGATGATAAGAAATGCAAGAATGAAATTAATGGGATAACGACGCATATTGATTTACGATTAGCGATTTACGATTTGAGATTGGTGGTCGAGTAGACGGCGGGTCTCGATACGCCCTTTGGGCTACTCGACCACCGCCGTCGTATCGAGACCACGTTTTTCTTCAAGATAAGATTGCAGGATCACTACTGCCGCGAAAGCATCCTGATGGCCTGCGCGTTTTTTACGCGTCACGCCGAGTTCAATGCGGGCATGGCGGGCAATTTGTGTGCTGAATGATTCATCCCACATTTCAATTGGAATGCCGGTTTGATTCTTTAGTTCGTCTGCAAAACGCGCGGCGCGGCGGCCTGCCAGATTCGGGCTGCCCTCTTCATCAAATGATTGGCCAATGATGATAAGCCCAGCTTCGTTTTGGATGGCAAGTTCAGCGACCTGCGCAGCGTCCACAAGACGCGAAACATGCTGAATGACTTTCAATGGATTGGCGATAGTCCCTGTGGAATCGCTTAATGCAATGCCAATTCGCTTTTCGCCGTGATCTATTGCCAGGATTCTCACCTCAACTCCACAGAAATATTGAACGGGATCAATGGCAGCCGCTTCCACCATGCAGGGCGGATAGTGATCTGCGGCTCATCTCTTAATGCAAAGGATTTCATCAACTCTGTCTGCGCGCGCGCCGGGTCCTGTCCGCGAATGATCGAAAACACTTTGACTTCGTCAATATCGCGCAGCGTGATCTGTGTCGCTTCCAACTCAAAATGTGTGAAACCGATAGAGTCAGTGACTGGGTTGGTAAGCGGCTTGAAGGGCACTTCGCCGAATGGAAAAAATCCCGGCGGGATGGACGCGCTCAATGTGGAAAGCGCAAGCTGCTTCAAATCGGCATTTGAAATGCTCCGGGCGGAATATTCCACTTGCATTTTCAGTACGAGCGTTGTGCCTGCCTGCCCATCGGATGGCGAGAATTCCTCACGCAGCGTTTCAGTGATTTCGAGTGTATCCAGCAGTAATATATCTTCGTCCTCGATTTGCGCGCGAATTTGCATTTCAGCGGTGCGGCGTAATTTTTCCATTACCACAACGCGCAATTCTGCGCGGTCTCCTTCGGTGGCTCCAATCGTTTTTATGTCCGTGCCGCCAGAGATCACATTGGGATTAGTCACTTTTACAGAAAGTCCAAGTGTTCCTTCAACGATCGAAATCGAATCTGGTTCGACGTTTCCTTGGGAACCTGCCTCCAATGCTTCGATGCGAATTTCCACAAATGAATCAATGCCAGCGGGCAGACGCGTATTATTCAAAGTGACAAATCGAGTCAAATCAACTGTGGAAATAAGCGTACCTGCTGGGATGTCAACTTCATCCTGACCTAAATTTGTGAAACGCGCAATGCCTTTCGACTTTGATTTTGGCAGCGTGATCTTGCTGGTCACTGCCAACGATCCTTCCGCATCCACAAGGACCGATAAAGTCTGCGCGGGGATGTTGCCAGTGATGGATACGGATTCATAGGATGGGCTTGCGTTCACAGGAATGCGGACGGATAGAACCTGCGATTCGGGATACAAAGTCACCGCCGCGTGCGGGACAAATAAGCCTGCCACTGCTAAAACTGCAATCACCCCTGTTGTGAAAGTGACTACGCGCCCAAGAAGGGATGTCCGCCAGGCGGGTTCTTTTTCATAAATAGCATCTCGCATCTGACGCAGGTCACGACGCGGAGGCTTCGGGATGCGCTGAGTCCTCGTAGCAGAATCAGGCCACAGGTCCTTTTGAGCCGAGGCATTTGAAATGAAAACTGGAATGCCAAGCGACTCTGCATCTCGCCTCACCTTCGCACGGCGGGTGACCAGTCCCAATTGCGCGCCGAGCGAATCCGCATGGCGCTGCAAAACTTTCAAATCCAGCAGCCGCAGAGTGACCTTTTCATACTTCGGCCACACCAGCAAGATGCGCGGCGTTTTCGCCCAGGATAACTTATCGCGGACGGAGATGAGGTCATCGTGAGATTCGAGGATGATGATTTTGGTTTTCAAAAGTAACCTTGATAAACAAAGATGAACAGTGATAATTAAAGGCGGTTTACGATTTTGTTGATTTCCATGTTGGTGACGGGTACAAACGGCGGATTTGGATTTTGGGTTGACCAAAATTGATGAGTAAACAAGCAGGTAAACCCGTTGCTCAGAGATAATTGAATGCTTGTGCTAGGTGTTCATTTGTAAGGGTAGAAACCGCCTTCAACTCCACTATTACAAGGTCATTCACAAGCATATCCAAGTAAAACTCGCCAACCACTACACCATCATAATTAACTTTTACCAAATGCTGCTGGACAATTTTCAGCCCATCCTTTTTCATTTCATGGAAATGAGCATTCTCAAATACCTTCTCGACAAAACCAATTCCAAGTGCATTGCTAACTTTGTAAGCGCAACCAATAATTCTCTCTGTAATTTTATCCAACTCCGAATCAGTCATGTATTACCTCGCCCATCAAAACCACAAAAAATCTTTGTTCATCCCCGTTCATCTCTGGTTCAATTTCCTCGCCTTTTCCACCAACTCAGGCAGAGACTTCAAAAACGAATCCACATGCTTAGGCGTGGAATCAACGCCGAGCGTCACCCGCAATGAACCCAAAGCCCAATCACGGGAATAACCCAATGAAGTAATCACTTCACTCGGCTCAGGATTTCCTGTTTTGCAGGCAGAACCAGAGGAGCAGGCAAAGCCGGCAGAATCGAGCATTTGTAAAAGCAGGTTGCCATCTACATCTTTGAAAACGAAGGATGCATGATTCGGAAGGCGGGATTCAGGGTGTCCGGTTAATTGGGAATCGGGAATCGTTTCAAGAACTTCTCCAATAATACGATCGCGTAATGGTTTGACATGTGCGATACGTTTTTCGCGTTCTTCTGCTGTAAGGCGCAAGGCCTCCGCGAAGCCAACGATATACGGCACATTCTGCGTCCCCGCCCGCAGACCATACTCCTGCCCCCCGCCCGTCATGTGCGGTATTAGTTTTGTCCCATTGCGAACGTATAATGCACCCACACCTTTTGGCCCGTAGAATTTATGCCCGCCGAGGGAAAGCAAATTCACGCCGAGTTTTTTCACATTTAGATCCAAATACGCCGCGGCTTGAACGGCGTCCGTATGAAAGAGAATGTTATTTACCCTCGCAATTTCAGCCAATTCAGGGATCGGGTTGATCGTGCCGATCTCGTTATTGGCGTACATCACTGAAGCAAGCGCCGTTTGATTGCAAACCGCTTTGCGCATAGACTCGGGCGTAACTGTGCCATATTGATCCATATCCAGCCACTCGAGCAGAAAGCCAAATTCTTTTTCAAGTTGCTCAGCAGTTTTGCAAACTGCATGATGCTCAGTTTTGGAAGTCAAAATCCATTTTTCACCTGAGGCGGCACGCTTTGCCATTGCCGCGCCGCGAAGAGCAAGGTTATCCGACTCAGTGCCACAGGAAGTGAAGATGATTTCATCAAGTTTGCAATGCAAAACCGAAGCGACTTTCTCCCGCGCTTGATCCACTGCGGCCTCGGCTTTTTGCCCCAGCCGATGCAGAGAAGAGGGATTCCCGTAGACCTCGCGGAAATAAGGCATCATCGCGTCTAAAACGCGCTGGTCAACAGGTGTCGTGGCGGCATAATCGAGGTATATCATAAGAGAGATTATAGCAAACAAATCGAGCCGAATGATAAAATCCAGCAATCTTCACAATGGTATTCAAATTCAGGATTGCTGGATAAAATTAGACAATGAGAAGAAACTGGGCACAAACAACAGGCGGAATCCTAGGATCAGGCCTTGTTCTTGCTATGCTCTTTGCGAATCAACTGGGTTTGGATAATAACCCTGTCTGGGGAGCAAAACGGTTCATCTTTTTTTTCATAGGTATTCTCATCCTTGCCGCCTCCTTGTTCTATCGCGAAAATAATTTCATCGGTCAGGCATTCAACACTTACACAGGCCAGTTTTACCTTGCCATTGGCGTCTTAAGTGCATCCATCATCGTCATTTATATTTGGGTTGTTTCCATTGGGTTGTGGACAACCTGGCCGAATGAAACAAACTATTATGATCTGCTCGCAACCGCATTCAGCCACGGTCAAATTTCGCTGGAAGTTCAACCCGACCCTGCCCTTTTTACACTTGAAAATATTTACGAACCAGGCAGCCGTGAAGGCATTCCCGTATTATGGGATGCTTCTTTCTACAAAGGCAAATACTATCTGTACTGGGGACCCACACCCGCCATGCTGCTCGCGCTGATCAAACCATTTTATACACAGCCAATAGGTGACAAAATCCCAACTTTTGTTTTTGTCACAGGCACATTTATATTTATTACTCTGTTGATCCTTGAGTTATGGAAAAAGTATTATCTCGAAACACCGCGCTGGGCAATCCTGTTAGGAATTGCCTCCGCAGGCTTGGTCAACCCCATGCTCTATATCTTAATTGAAGCGCGCATTTACGAAGCCGCGATCATCAGTGGACAATTCTTCCTGATAGGCGGTTTATATTGGTTATTCACCGCATTCAATCATCCATCAACCACGCGGCTATCATTGGCGGGTTTATTTTTCGCGCTTGCAATCGGCTCTCGTACAACCCTGGCTCTGCCTATTGCCTTCCTCGCGCTCATCACCCTCCTATGGGCCGTCAAGTCACAACGAGAGAGAGTCTTCGCGCTGATCACCGCATTTGCCCTGCCATTGATTCTCGGCGCAGTCAGCTATGGCTGGTATAACCAGGCGCGTTTTGATTCCATCACCGAGTTCGGTTACCGCTATCAACTCACAAGTTACAACCTTTACGAATCTTTGGACGAAACTTTCTCGCTGGCCTACACCCCGCCCAATTTGTACAAAACCCTGTTCAACCCGCTCGAGCGGCGCGTAACGTTTCCATACATCTTCCCCACTCGCTGGGTGGGACCCGATTGGCTGGCAAATGGAAATTATCCAAAATCCTACTTGCTGCTCGCGGAAGGCATCACGGGCATTTTCATCGCAAGCCCATTCATGCTCTTTGCATTCCTCGCAGGGCTTAACAAAAACAAGAACTTTCGCTGGATATTGACCTGCCTGGCAGGTTCATCCCTTTTGATATTTTTCACTTTGCAGATCTTTTTCTTCACGACCATGCGCTACCTGCTGGACCTGATACCCGCGCTGTCCCTGCTGACAGTGATCGGCTTCTGGCAGGGACTCAGCGGACTAAAAACCCGCCCCGTTGCATGGTATTTATTCACAACACTGGGAGTTGTACTTTGTATATACAGCATAGCAATTGGTTTATTGCTTCCTATTTCGGGTCACCTGGAAGCCTATAGAGTCTTCAACCCTGAATTACTCAGGAAAATGACATTGACATTCAACAGCCTGATAAATAAGTAAATTAGAGTTTCAAAACCAATTCACGCCACTTTTCTGTCCTTCAACTTTCCCTGTTTCACAAGCAGATGCGCATCCGAAACATATTGTCGTACAATGACATCACAGGAGATACTATGAGCGACTTCCTCAACCTTCTCAATACAGCAGATATCGAAACATTGACTAGTATACAGGGCATTACCCATCCCATTGCAAGGAATATCACTGCCGCGCGACCGTTCATTTCCGTGGATAATTGCCTGAAGGTAAAAGGGATGGGCAAAAGCCTGCTCACGCGGATGCAATCCTTTGCTGAGGCGCAGGATGATAATTCAGAAAACATTGCCATGATCCCGGCTCTCGGAGTCCTTTTTTCGGATGATATAATTTCAAAGTCATCACTTCTCAGGAGAACATTCATGGTACAAAAAATTAAATTCGGCACCGACGGCTGGCGCGGAGTCATTGCCGAAGATTATACGTTTGATAATGTGCGCCGTTGTGCGCAGGGATTTGCCTCATACATGCTTTCGATCGGCAAAAAGGGACAGTGGATCATCGTTGGACATGACATGCGCTTCAGCAGTGAACACTTTGCCGCGGCTGTTGCGGAGGTGCTGGCAGGTAATGGATTGAAGGTTTATTTGACTCAGGAAGCCACACCCACGCCTGTTATTGCCTATGCGGTGGTTGACAAGAAAGCCGCGGGCGCGGTGAACATTACGGCGAGTCACAACCCGCCCACTGACAATGGATTCAAAGTCCGCAATGAAACGGGCGGCGCGATTGACCCTAAAGGATTGAAGCAGATTGAGGCATCCATTCCTGATGACATTTCCAACGTTAGACGTTTAACGTTCAACGTTGGAGTTGAACAAGGCGTGATCGTTAAATTTGATGCAGCGACTCCGTACATTGAACATCTCACCCGCGACGGATTAATCGATCTGCAACCCATCAAAGATGCCGGTCTCACTGTCATGGTGGATGTCATGTGGGGCAACGGTATGGGCTGGTTCCCGCGTTTACTCGCGGGTGGTAAAACTCGCGTGATCGAAATTCATAATGTGCGAAATCCATCCTTCCCAGAGATGAAACGGCCTGAACCCATCCGCCCGAATATTGACGCGGGCTTGAAAGCAACGGTGAACAACAAAGCCGATATCCTTTTGATTTTGGACGGCGATGCAGACCGCTGCGGCATCGGCGATGAAAACGGTGAGTTCATCAACCAATTACGGGTATTTGGTCTATTGGCATACTATATGCTTGAAATTCGCGGGCAACGCGGCGATATCGTTAAAACACTTTCGACAACTGGAATGTTGAACAAACTTGGTGAGATTTACGGCGTGTCCGTCCATGAGACCGGGGTGGGATTCAAATTCGTCGCGCCGAAGATGACAGAAACCAACGCGCTCATCGGAGGCGAAGAAAGCGGCGGCTATGCCTTTCGTGGAAATGTCCCTGAGCGCGATGGGATTTTGGCTGGCTTGTACATGCTCGATTTCATGGTGAAGACAGGCAAGAAGCCAACTGAATTGCTCAAAGATTTATTCGCCAAAGTTGGCGGGGAATATTTTTATGACCGCATGGATAGTCCCTTCAGCGGCGATCCTGAGGCGCGCAAGAAGATTATCATGAATAACAATCCCAAGACCCTCGGCGGATTGAAAGTGACCGAACTCATCACAGTGGACGGCTTCCAATATAAACTCGAAGATGGCGGCTGGATGCTAATCCGCTTTTCTGGAACAGAGCCAATCCTGCGAGTGTATTGCGAGACAAGACATGGCGATAAAGTCAAAGCGATTTTGGAAGATGGCTTGAAGGTTGCGGGGATAAAATAATCGTTCGCAAGTTGGCAGGCTGAAATGTTTAATCGTTTCACCCTGCCAACTTTTTAACTTGTCAACATGTTAACCGACACCCACTGCCACCTCGATTATCATAAATTCGACGCTGACCGCGCGGAGGTGATCGCGCGCGCGGTTGATTCAGGGTTGATCCGCATGCTCGTGCCGGGACTCCACCACAGGTCCAGCAAAGAGGCGGTGCGCTTGGCAGAGTCAAATCCCAGCGTGTATGCGGCGGTTGGGTTCCATCCAACTTATTTGGAGGAATTCAAAGAGCAGACTTTTGACGAAGTTAAAAAACTAGCCAGTCATTCAAAAGTGGTTGCGGTCGGCGAGATCGGCATGGATTATTATTGGGTGAAGGAAAGTGACAAGCGCACGTTTCAGCGCGACGTTCTCAGACAACAATTACAATTTGCAAAAGAAATCAATAAGCCTGTCATCATTCACATGCGCGAGGAGAACGATGCATGGTATGGTGAAGCCGCGCAAGACCTGTTAAATATTTTGGAGGAATGGCAAAGCAATTTGAAAAGCCCGCTCGCAGAAAAACCCGGCGTGCTTCATTCGTTCAATGGAAATCTTGAAACCGCGCAAAAGGCGCTTGCATTAAATTTTTACATCGGCGTCACAGGTCCTGTCACATATAAAAACGCGGATGAAAAGCGCGAGATTATCAAGCAATTACCAATTACCAAATTACTAATTGAAACCGACGCTCCTTTTCTTTCTCCTGTGCCGCACCGGGGTAAAAGAAATGAACCTGCCTACGTCCGACATATTGCTGATAAAATTGCAGAAATCCATTTTAAAAGCCCTGCAGAGATCGCCAGCATCACCACCGCCAACGCGGCGCGGCTCTTTGCATGGGGAGACTGATTTGAACGCGGTAACTTTTCTCTCACCTGTAACAGAAGAAATTAAACTTGTTGAAGAACGAATGCGGATGCAAGCGGATGAAAGCCATCCCGACTTGCGCGCCGCTTTGGAGCATTTGCTCGCGGCGGGAGGCAAACGCGTCCGGCCTACCCTCGGCTTGCTCGTCGGAAATAGTTTGGGTGCGCCCCTTGAAAAACTCGTCACCCTCGGCGCGGCGGTTGAATTATTGCACACAGCAACTTTGGTACATGATGATCTCATCGACGGCGCTTTGCTACGCAGAGGCATGCCTACATTGAATGCGCGCTGGTCACCTCCCGCCACTGTATTGACTGGCGACTTCCTTTTTGCGCGCGCCGCCAAACTCGCCGCGGAAACTGATCATTTACCTTTGATGAAATTATTTTCCGAAACATTGGCGACCATCGTCAATGGCGAGCTCACGCAGATGTTCACCTCGCGCGGACTTATCAACCGCGACAATTATTACAAGCGCATTTACGCGAAGACCGCATCCTTATTTGAAATGACCTCACGCGCAGCGTCCATGATCAGCCCTGTGGATGAAACGACAATCGAATCCATGCGCGATTTTGGATATCAGATCGGCATGGCATTTCAGATCGTGGACGACATCCTGGACTTTAACGGTGAACAAGCCGCAGTGGGCAAACCGCTCGGTTCGGACCTGTTGAATGGTCTCGTGACCCTGCCAGCCATTTATTACGCTGAGGCGAATCCGAATGACCCCGATGTACTTTCCCTGCCCAACGGCGGCTGGACCAATACCGAGAACATGACGCGCCTCGCAGAGAACATCCGCGCGAGCAATTCGTCACGTCAAGCCATGCTCGAAGCCGAACAACACATTGAGCGCGCCCTCGCGAAATTAGAATTCATTGATACCTGCGCCGAACGTGATGCGCTGGAAAATCTCGCAAAGTATATTGTGGATCGGAAGGTATAGTGAGCAGTTATCAGTGAATAGTGATCAGTAATAGCGTCAGCGGGAAGTCGCCTTATTGATTTATAATTCCTGTCACAGGAAACCAAAATGGAAACCCACGAACTGGTCATCGAGATAAAATTGCTCGAACGGCGACTCACATTTTACGAGGAAAAATACGGCATTTCAAGCGAATACTTTTATAACGCGTTCATGGAAAGCAAACTTACCCGTTACGATGAGTATGACGAAACGCGCACTGACTTCAGTCGTTGGAAGGGAATCTATGAAACCTTGTTACGGCGGAAGAAAAACATAAACAAGCATCTGTTGCAATAGCGATTCAACAAAAACCTTTACTCACTTCGTGACGCAAAAATTCATCCCTCATCCCTCATCCTTCATCCTTTTCACTTATGCCTACCCCACGCAAACCCTTCCGTATTAATGTGGGCTTCATTGCCCATGAGGAAATCGGACGCAGTCATGATTTCCCTTTCGAATTTGACACGATCACCCTCAGCGATGAACTGGAACTGCATAAATTCGACGGCATTGTCAATATCGGCAGGACGCCGCAGGGTTTGGTAGTGCAGGCAGATTTCTCCGCTGAAACCACGCTGGGATGCGTGCGCTGTCTGAATGAATTTGATCATGAACTCGATTGGGAATTTACCGAGTTATTTGCATTCGACAAACGCTCCGAAACAGATTCGGGACTTATCCTTCCTGAAGATGGGCAGATTGACCTTGCCACGCTCCTATACGAGTACGCCCTTCTGGAAGTGCCTATCAGCCCCATTTGCAAACTCGATTGTCAGGGACTATGCGCCGAGTGCGGTCAGAACCTGAATGAGAAGGATTGCGGCCATCGCCCTGAACAGTCTGATTCGCCTTTTGCCAAACTGAAGGATCTTTTGTAAATTTTCTCTACCGTACAAATACGAGGGAAATCAGTCATTGAGGTACACTCACGGTAACCAAACCAAAGAGGTGCTGCCAAAATGACTGATTGCTACCGAGTATACACAAAAGTGAAGAAAATGCTCAAGC
>VGNE01000073.1 GCA_016866215.1 Chloroflexota bacterium
CGCGAAGAAAAAATTAAAATCGCGAAGGTTTTCTTAAAGATTCTTCGCTTGATTCTTTAATATCTTAAGAACTTCTTTGTGTTCTTTGCGGTCTTCGCGGTAAAAAAGGTTTTTGCAGTGGAGTCATGTGTATGTTCCTGTTAATAAGTGAGAGATCATGCCGACCGTTTTGATGACCGCCCCTTATATGATCCCTTTTTTGGATCGCTTCCAACCTGTTTTCGAAAAATACGGAATAGACTTGATCGTCCCGAATGTGCAGGAACGCATGGAAGAGCATGACCTGCTCAAGTATGCCGGTCAATTTGACGGCGCAATTTGCGGGGATGACCGCTATACAGCGAGAGTGTTGGAGGCCTGTTCCCCGCGTTTGAAAGTCATCTCCAAATGGGGGACGGGTGTCGATTCAATCGACGCCTCAGCTTGTTCCCGCTTAAACATCACTCTCGCCCGCACGCCAAATGCCTTCACCACCCCCGTTGCAGACACGGTGCTGGGCTATATGCTTGCATTTGCAAGGCGCGGCCCATGGATGGACAAAGCGATGAAAATTGGAAAATGGGATAAGACCCCGGGAAAATCTTTAAGCGAATGTACATTGGGAATCATCGGCGTTGGCAATATCGGTAAAGCAGTCACCCGCCGCGCGCGGGCTTTTGGCATGAAAGTGCTGGGCACGGATATTATTGATATTGACCATGTGTTCGTCAGCGAGTCAGGCATTCACATGACTGATCTCAACTCTCTACTCTCTGATTCCGATTTCGTCTCAGTGAACTGCGATCTTAATCCAACTTCATATCATCTCATCAATACCGAAACTCTTGCGAAGATGAAATCCACCTCTATTCTCATCAACACCGCGCGCGGTCCCATCGTGGAGGAAAAGGCCCTTGTCGCCGCACTCAGCTCAGGTCAGGTGGGAGGCGCGGCGTTGGATGTCTTCGAGTTCGAGCCTCTGCCGAAGGACAGTCCGCTTTTGAAGATGGATAACGTCATGCTTGCCCCGCACAACTCCAATTCAAGCCCCACAGCATGGGAAAGAATCCATTGGAACACGATCAGGAATTTGCTGGATGGTCTGGGGATACAATATTTGTACACGGATTTCACGGATAACACGGAATAAATTTGGTTTGACGGAGGTCAAATATGGAGCCGAAAAAGAAGTTTGAAGGAAGGCATTCCGAATTGACAGGGAAAATCCTTGGAGCATTTTTTCAAGTTCATAAGGAATTGGGGTTTGGCTTTTCTGAAAAGGTTTATGAGGGCGCTTTGGAAATTTTGCTTCTTGAAATGGGACTTGGTGTTGCAAGACAAAAGGATATTTATGTTTATTATCATGGCAAGGTGGTTGGAGAATATAAAGCCGACCTGATTGTAAATGGTGTAGTTTTGCTTGAACTTAAATCCGTAGATAAGATAATTGATGTCCATGAAGCCCAGATTTTGAACTACTTGAAGGCAACAGAAGTCGAAGTAGGGCTTTTAATGAACTTTGGACGTGACGCTGAATTTAGACGTAAAATATACGATAATCCTCGAAAGGGATCGTTATCTTGGACGAAAAACCCGTGACCCACATCTTTTCCGTGATATCCGTGAGACTCCGTGTACAAAAATAATCCTATGACAAAAACCGTTCTCATTACCGGCGCAGCGGGAGGAATTGGCCGTGCCACAGTGAGCCTCTTCACCGAAAAAGGCTGGCGCGTCATTGGTGTGGACAGGTCTGAGTTCGGCGAAACCTTCCCGAAAAACGGACTCTTCATCCAGTCTGATATTTCCCGCCCGGAAGATATGGAAGCCATATTCGAGAAAGCCCAGGCCTTCACTGATTCTTTGGATGCAGTCGTCAATAATGCCGCGGTGCAGGTTGCCAAGCCGCTTGTGCAAACGACAGTTGAAGAGTGGGACGCGGTCATGGCAGCAAATTTACGCTCTGTGTTTCTGGGCGTAAAACTGGCTTACCCGCTTCTCAAAGCGGACAATGGCGGCGCGGTGGTAAATGTCTCCTCGGTTCATGCCGTGCAGACCTCTGCCAATATTGCCGCGTATGCCGCATCCAAAGGCGGGTTGCTTGCTCTTACGCGCGCCATGGCGATTGAATTTGCGCCTGATAATATCCGCGTCAATGCCATTCTGCCAGGCGCAGTGGATACGCCCATGCTTCGCGCGGGGCTTGGACGCGGGCACGTTGGACAGGGTGACGTGCAGGAACGGCTGGACAACCTTGCGCGAAAAACCGTCATTGGGCGGGTGGGCACACCCAAAGAGATCGCGCACGCCATATATTTTCTTGCAGATCATGAACAATCATCCTTTATGACAGGCCAAGCCATGATCGTGGATGGCGGCGCTACGGCAAGGCTAAGCACGGAGTAATATGAAAACCTCAATCTTGGCGCGTTATTTGATCCTGTTGACAGCGGGTGTTCTGACCATCTTTGGACTTGGTACCCTGCTGCGCCTCGGCAGAAATCCGGACATGGCTGGCTTATATGCCTTCTACGCCCTGCTCATGTTCGTGGAAGCCGTGATCTTTTTGTTTTTTTATTTTCAACTGGACAAAAGAAAGAAACAAATCTACCGGCTGGCAGTCATCGTGCTATCGCTTAATATCGTTCTCACCATTTTTGATCAGGTTGGGCTTGTTGACATTCTCTTCATGCTCCTGAACGCAATCACGTTGGCTGCACTATACCTTGCGCGAAAAGAATTCCTCCCTTCATGAAACAACCCCTCAAAAAGATTATCCCTCAACCCCTCTGGCAATTTTCCCGGGACACCTTCGATTCCATCAAGCGCATTCCCGAACTGCCTGTCGCATACTTGCATCCCTGGCGGCGTGAGAGTATGCGCCGCCTCGCTGAACTCAAGGATATTCACAAAGGCCAGCGTGCTTTCATCATAGGCAATGGTCCCAGCCTCAAACAAACCGATCTCACCAAACTAAAAAATGAATTTACCTTCGGCATGAATCGCATCTATTTGCTTTTCCCCGAACTCGGTTTCACCACAACTTATTTTTGCGCCATCAACGATCTGGTCATTGAACAATTTGCCGGTGATATTCTTGCGCTTCCCATGCCGAAATTTTTAGCATGGCGTTCCCATCCTCATTTTTCCTCAACCTTACCACTTTCAAACATTCCAACCTTTGTTTACACCTCCTATACAAGTCCGCGCTTTGCTCAAAATGTAACAGGGCGTGTCTGGGAGGGCGCTACCGTTACAACCCTAGCGCTACAACTTGCGTTCCACATGGGTTTTGAAAAGGTCATTCTCATCGGCGTGGATCATAATTTCACATCCAAAGGGGATGCAAATAAAGTTGTTGTCTCTGATGGTGATGATCCCAATCACGTTTCACCTGATTATTTTGGCAAGGGCGTCAAATGGCAATTGCCCGATCTCGATACTTCCGAAGTTGGGTACATCATGGCATATGAAGCCTATCGCAAAGCGGGCCGCGAAATTGTGGATGCAACCATCGGCGGCAAACTGACCGTCTTCCCCAAAGTGGACTACAATTCCCTTTTCTGATTTACGCATGGTGGTCAAGTAGCCCGAATGATTTTAGAGGGCGTAGCGAGACCACGATTTTCGATTTACGCATCACGAATTACGGATCACTTAATGTCTCGTCCGCCTCTTCCCCGACCTCATACCTGGTTCGTCACCTTTATCATTCTCCTCGCCCTCGGCGGACTCCTGCGCCTCTTCGACATCAGCGACCCGCCGTTGGACTTTCATCCCTCGCGGCAGCTTCGCAATTCAATCGTTGCGCGCGATATTTATTATTCCATACTCCCGTCAGCCACAACTGAACAGCGTGAACTCGCCTCTTCTTTTGCCCGCTCCGTCGGGAAATACGAACCGCCTGTCATCGAGTCAATTGTGGCGTACACCTATCTGGTCACTGGCGAGAACATTGCTGTGGCGCGCGTGTGGATGACGGTCTTCTGGCTGGCAGCTGGCGTCGCTTTGTTTGACCTGCTGCGCCGCGCAACCTCCCCCTGGGCGGCGTTGATCGCGCTGGCGTATTATCTCGTCCTGCCGTTTTCAGTGCAGGCCAGCCGTTCTTTTCAGCCCGATCCATTAATGACCTCTGCGTTCGTGTTCGGCATTTATTTTCTTTATCGCTGGAGTGAAAACTCTGGAGTGCATGAGCTTGCTTCTGCATCGGACAGCAAGCTGTCTGACTCCAAAAATGAAACCTGGAAATGGGCAATTCTTGCGGGCATCTTCCTCGGCTTCGCCGCATTCGTCAAGATCGTGATCGCTTTCTTCGCGGGCGCGGCGGGAATTGCAATGGTGTTGTTCACACTAAAGAAAGATTTTTGGAAATCAAAACAAGTGTGGACAATGGCGGTCTTGATGAGCGTCCCTGCCCTCACCTATTATGTTTTCCTGAATCAAAGCCGCTCCACTGAATATTTCTTCGCATGGACGGTCACGCTCATTAATCTCATCACCAGCACAGATTTTTATACCAAGTGGCTTGCTTTTCTTGGTACTCTTTTCGGCCTGACCATAATCTTTCTGAGCATTGCGGGTGCGCTGATCGCCAGTCCACGCATGAGATGGTTGTTGGTCAGTTTGTGGATCGGATATGTGCTGTATGGGCTGACATTGCCTTTCCAGATGTACACGCACAGTTATTACCATATTCAACTGATCCCCATCATTGCACTGGGACTGGCTGTGGTATTGAATCCGCTCGTTGAAAGTGTGGCCGCTCAAGGCGGAGTCGGACGCGTGGGTTTTATCGCATTGACCGTGGCAGTGATCGGATATCAAGCCTACGCGTCAAAGTCCGTTTTGGGCGCAGAGGATTTTCGTCATGAACCTGTGTATTGGAATGAGGTGGGGGAAGTGATTCCGTCCGATGGAAATGTGATCGCGCTGACACATGATTATGGATATCGTTTGATGATGTATGGCTGGCGCAAGGTCAGCCTGTGGCCTTTGACGACCGGGCTGAGCGAGGCGCGCAATGCAGATAGAAATGCCGCGGATGATTTTGCCGAGTTGACCGAAGGCAAGCAATATTTTTTGGTGACTGCATTCAGCCAGTTGGATAAACAACCTGGCTTGAAAGAAATTTTGAAACAATACCCGATTGCTGTGGAAGGCAATGGATATGTGTTGTATGATTTAAGAAAATAATATGACTCTCGTTTCCATCATCACTCCCTCGTACAACCAGGCATCTTATCTGGAGCAGACGATCTTGTCTGTTTTAAATCAGGATTATCCGCGTATTGAATACATTGTCGTGGACGGCGCCTCCACAGATGGAAGCGTGGAGATCATCAGGAAATACGAAAGCAGACTGGCCTGGTGGGTTTCAGAAAAAGATCGTGGACAAGCGGATGCGATCAACAAAGGCTTTGCCCGCGCAACCGGGGATATCGTTGCCTGGCTCAACTCAGATGATTATTATTTACAAGGCGCAGTCAGCGCGGCGGTGAAAGTCTTTGAAGAGCATCCCGAGGCTGTGCTGGTGTACGGGAACATGCTCGCCGTGGACGAAGATGGCCGGACCATCAATACTTTGAATTACAAACAATTGACCATCGAAGATTTATTATGCTTCCAGATCATTGGACAACCCGCCGTGTTCATGCGCGATTCTGCGTTGCAAAAAACAAGGGGACTCAACCCCTCTTTCCATTTTCTATTGGATCATTTGCTCTGGATTCAAATTGCACAACAGGGAAAAATTTTACACGCGGACCAAACCTGGTCTGCTGCGCGTTACCATGCCGAAGCCAAGAACCGCGCCAAAGCCGCCGAGTTTGGACGCGAAGCCTTCCGCATTTTGGAAACCGTAGCGCGGGATGAAAATCTTGAGCCCATTCTTATAAGAGTAAATCACCGTGCCCGCGCAGCGGCTCACCGTGTTAACTCGCGTTACCTGCTTGATGGCGGGCAGCCGGGCAAAGCCCTCTCCGCATGGATACGCGCATTTTCCATCCACCCGCCCACAGCTTTGGCGCGCATGAATATCCTTGTTTCGTCCATTTTAAATTTATTGGGATTAGGGAAGATACGCAATGCCATATTAAGCAAACGAAAAGATGTTAATAATTAAATATTCATACTACGATTATCAAAAACTGGATAAATGAATAATTCAAAGGAAATCTAAAAAACATGAAATCTTCACGTCTCAATATCCTTATGGCTTTGGCTTTGATCTCTTTTATTCTTGCAAGTTGTAATCCTGTCAAAGATAACGCAGACGTTGTTATGCTTCCCATGGAACGACGCCCGAACATTTTACTCATTCTTGTGGATGATTTGGACTTGAAATTAAATACGGTGGATACTATGCAAAATTTACAGGGATTGCTCGTCGCTCGCGGCACAAGCCTGGGTAATTTTTTTGTTACTAGCCCCGTCTGTTGCCCAGCGCGAGTGTCCACCTTGAGAGGGCAATATACACACAGCCATCAGGTCTATCATAACGATGCCCCTGACGGCGGTTTCCAAAAATTCAATCAGATTGCGGGGGAAGCGTCAACATTAAGCGTATGGCTGCAGTCTGCCGGGTATCGAACTGCCTTGCTTGGAAAATATCTAAATGGGTATCCATTCCCTGATGCCAGGGAGTACATCCCACCGGGCTGGTCTGAATGGTATAGTCCTGCCAGGAAAAACGCCTATGACGGATATGATTATGTCTTAAACGAGAATGGCGTCTTGGTTAGCTATTCACCCGCAGAAGTGAATTATTTTACAGATGTAATGAGCCGCAAGGCGGTTGATTTTATAGAGCGCGCGGTTGAAGATGATACTCCCTTCTTTCTTTACCTTGCTCCTTTTGCTCCGCATGAGCCGGCCACCCCTGCCCGTCGCCATCTGGATTTATTCCCCGGTCTGACTGCTCCGCAAAACCTATCTTTCAACGAAGCGGATGTAAGTGATAAACCGCAAAATATGAGCAGTAATCCTCCCCTGACAGAAAAGCAAATTGACGATATTAATGATCTATATCGAAATCGGGTGCTTTCCTTGCAGGCCGTGGATGAAATGCTTGCTGAATTGATCAGGGTTCTCGATGAGACAGGTCAGCTTGAAAATACATATATTGTTTTTTCTTCAGATAATGGATTCCACATGGGTCAACATCGTTTAATTTCTGGAAAAAACTTCCTGTACGAAGAGGATATTGCTGTGCCGTTTATTGTCCGTGGTCCTGGTATTGCGGAGAATAATAATGTGTCTGGATATTTGACAGGGAATGTGGATATAGCGCCCACGTTCGCTGAATGGGCGGGAGTGATACCGCCTTCTTTTGTTGAAGGCCGCTCTCTTGCAGCTGTTTTAGCAGGCGATTCCATTCCATCTGAAGATTGGCGGCAGGCTTTTCTCCTGGAAGTTTACAGGCCGCAGGATGAAAATTTCCCCATTCCAACATATAACGGGCTTCGCACAAAACAATATGTATATGTGGAACATAGCGACGGGTTTGTGGAGTTTTATGACCTGCTAAAAGACCCCTATCAACTGGAAAATATTGCCTTCAGTACAGATCCTGCCTTGTTAAAATACTATTCGAACTGGCTTGAGGCATTATCACGATGCAGTGGAAGTGAGTGCAGGGACCTTGAAACAGGGGTAGGCGTTACAAAGTAAATATGGAACAGATCCATCGTTTCTCAAAACATATCCTGACAATCTTTATAATCATCAGCGCGGCGCTGGGACTAATGCGCTTCAATTCCCTTCAACTGGGCTTATCCTACGACGACGCGCATTATATTATCCTCGCTGAAAGCCTCGCCAGCGGACAAGGCTATCAACTGATCAACTTCCCGCGTCCGCAAATGGAACGTGCCTTTCCGCCTGGCTGGCCTCTTTTGCTTACCCCACTCACCTTCCTTTTTCCGGGCAATTATACAATTCTAAAATTATTCTCGCTTTTGCTCTGGCTGGCATCCATACTATTAATTTACAGACTTTTTTCTAGGCGGATTGAATCCCCCCATCTTGAGATTGTCACTGGCCTGGTTGCAGTGAATCCACTGCTGGTTGGGACTTCCGTTACGGTGATGTCTGAATCTGCTTATTTATTTTTCTCTTTGCTTGCGCTTACCTTTTTTGACTCATGGAATAGCAGGGCGGGAGGCAAAAATGACCGGCTTATCATTCTGATCGCAGTCATTGCCTTATATACTCAATTAATTAGAACGATCGGGATTTCATTATCCATTGCATTGGTGGTCACCTTCCTGCTGACCCGCCGCTTTCGCGAAGCGGGGCTTACGATGGGTGTGTTCATTGCGGGCGCGTTCTTACAGACCTGGATCACCCTGAGCAATGGTCGCGCGCTGATTTCAGCGAGTTATCAGTCTCAAGTATTCAACAGTTTAGGTATCGATAAGATCGTTCAAATGTGGTCGAACGCACTCGGCTATTTCAACGAGGTTCTGGCGGGTTCATTGATCCCCATCTTTGGCTCAAAAGTGACCTCGCTTTTGAACAATTACGGACTACAGCCACTGCCATCGATTCTCAATGCGGCGGTCATATTCCTGATCATTTTCGGAATGGCAGTTTCGCGCAATAAAATTCGTGCGATGGAACTATATTTCATCATTTACATTTTCGGAATTCTGGCATTTTGGAATCCCAGAGTTGGAAGCGTAAAGGCGCGCTTTCTGATCCCGATCATCCCGTTTCTTTACTTTTATTTGATGCAGGGAATAACCTGGATCATTGTCAGATTGACTCGCAGCAAGATCATGCTCAGCGCGCGCATTGCGGCGGGAGTGAGCGGCATCATCGCATTAACCCTGCTGGTACGCAATCTTCAGGATTGGCGCAATCCTATCAAGGAACAGATGACAGATCTTTCTATTGGGACAAGCTGGGTCGCAGAAAACGCACCGTCAGACGCAATCGTCATGGTGAATGAACCTGTCCCTGCTTATGTGCATACGCAAAGAAAAACCATCGGCTATCCAAATGCGGGACAGGACCTGGAGAAATACCTGAACAATCAGGGGATTGACTATATTATCATCTCACCAAAACTACAGTCGCCTCGTACATCGGAGTTGGATGAGTTCACTGAAAAGCAAATTTTGCCTGTTTTAAATTCAGAGTCAGGTAAATTTGTGGTGGTATATGCCAACCCCGAATATAATGTGACGGTATATAAGGTTAAAGGTGACGCAAATCAATAAAAATCCAAGAGTCAGTTAGAATATTGCGAACCCCAAAAAGATGAGAAGGCAAATTGAAATTATAGCATCCAGGGTATCCTTTGCAAAAAAAAATAAAAATAAAGAACCTACCCCAAATTGAACTGGATGTTTATTCAAAGATCTCGTTGAATAAACTCGTCGTTTATGCTGTGCAGTACTTGCAGGAACAGGGCGTCACTGCCACATTCGAGGAAATCATTTCAGTTTGTTTCAGGTTGTTCCCACACGGTTTTTCGATGAAGCACTATCCACGCTGGCCTGATTCCGCGCTGGTGATCCGCCGTTTGAATGATGCCAGGGAAAAAGGGAAGATCAAAGGCAATCCAGCGGATGGTTTCAGCTTAAAGTACGAAGGGAAACAACTTGCAAAAAGAGTTGCCAGGGCATTGGGATTGATAAAGCCTGCGCCTGTAAAGGTTAAGAAAAAGACTGCTCCAGAAAATAAGAAAAAACTGCAGAAGCAAAGCGCGGTGAAAAATACACAGCCGGCCCAGTTGAGCATGGCGCTTCCACCGCCTCAAGAAAAGATAATTAAACCCCTGCGGTCTGTAAGGCAAAAGGAAAAAATTGCCAAAATTGCGGCCGCAGTATCAAGCCATTTAACCAGGGAAGAGAAGGCTAAAGCAGGAAAAGTCGTTCGGTTGATGGAGTCATCAGATGCCTATCGCCATTATAAAAAGAAGGGCGGTAATTCAAGGATCAGTGAATTTGATTTTAGAAGCCTGCTGTTATGCACGATGGAGTCACCGCCGGAGACGCTTGCACGGAATGTGAACCTGTTCAAAAGTTATGTCAACATCCACAACAGGCATGACCTGATGGGCTTCCTGAATTTTTGCGAGGTAAGTTTTGCCTCCTTATTAAAACCAACTGAAAAGAAAATAAATAAGAAGAAGAAGTAATTTGCTCCATCGAGGGCTGATCCCTGATGAAGCAAAGGTGTGTGATCTGGAAAGGTATTTTTATCGTGAGCAGTAGAAAGTTGCAATACGCAGACCGGGTAGCGCTTCAACAGGCAGACCAGGCAATCCGGAAGGATGTCCTGCGCGCGCTTGTGGAGGTGATTACGAACTGCAACGACAGTTATGCACGCCTTGAACATGCAGGCTGGGCAGTGGGCGGTGAGATCGTCATTGATGTGCATCGGAAGCATAAAAATTCCATCCTGCGCGTACGCGACCATGCCGAGGGAATAACCGACATCCGTATGGACAAGGTGGTCGGCACGTACGGTGAAGCGACCAGCGGATTAAAGGAAGATAAACATGTGCGCGGCATGTGGGGGCGCGGACTGAAAGATTCCATTTTCGGGCTGGGGCATGGATATGTGCATTCCATCAAAGGCGGCAATTATTATTCTTGCTCGTTGCTGATCAAGAAAGGCATTCCAACCTTTGACCTTGATGAGCCGATTAGAGCCACCCTCGCTATACGCGAGAAGTATGGAATCCTTGAAGGGAATGGAACGATCCTTGAGATCATCATTTCGCGCAGTGATGTAAAAGTGCCGCAATTCGGGGATTTCAGAAATTATCTGCAAAGGCATTTCGAGCTCCGTCCCATTATGAGCAACCCGAGACGCAAGATCATTTTGCGGGACATTGCGTCAGACGGGAAAATTCGTCAGGAATACCTACTCAGCTACAAGTCACCGCGAGGCGAAAAAGTCCTGAGCGAGAGGATCAAAATTGAGGGCTATCCGGCCACAGCCAAACTGGAGGTCTATCGGTCGGGAATCCAATTATCAACAAGAAGCGAGGAAGGCGATTATGCAGACGGCGGTTTGCTGGTGATCAGCAAGGCGACTGTGGTTTCGCTGACCATGCTCAAGTTTGAGAATGACCCGTATGCGGCGTATTTCTACGGTTCGATCCAATGCGACCATTTGCATGATCTGTTAAAGAACGACGAACCCGTCTTGACGGCAACACGAGACGGCATTAACTGGACGCATCCATTTGCGAAGGCGTTGAAACTTGCAATGGAAAGTAAACTCGAACCGCTCGTTCAAGCGGAACGCGAACATGCGATCCATGATGAGCAGACAAAACTGGATAAAAAGTTACGTCATAAATTGGACCATGCCTTGCATGAGCTGAATACGATTGCGCTGATCGAACTCCGTGATCGAAGAGAGGGTGATGTTCATAAGGCAATTGAATTGCCGGAATCCGGGATGGGGTTTTTCCCCGAACGGCTTTATGTGCAAACGGGACAAACCGCCACATTGATCCTGCGCGTTGGATTGGGTGAAAATGGAAGAGCGGGCGCAACGACCACCGTTATTTCCAACAGCCCTGAAATCATTGTGTCAACTCCGCAGGTCCTGCTCAAGCAGCACAAAACCGACCCGACAATTTTGGAAGCGCGCGTGAAAGTGGAAGGCAGGCAGGTGGGTGGTGAAGGGGTTGTGACTGCGTATCTTGGAAGGAACAGGGCGCAGGCCATCGTGCAGGTGCATTCCAAAAAAGAGACTCTGGCTGCGCCGCCCGCCAGAAGCAGTCATGCCTTGTTCACAGATATTCGTTTTGATGACCGCACGGATCCGCGTCAGCGTGTGTATTTTGACCGCGTCAATTCGAGCATTGTGATCGCAACTGCCGCGCCTTCGGTAAAAATTTATTTGGATGATAACAACCGCCTCGATACCACCCGGCAGGGGCAGGTGCTATTGGCAGAGTTGATCATTGAAGCAGTCTGCCGCGAGATCGCGCGCAACGGTGTCGAAAAAGGAAAGTTCCTTGTGCTGGAAGGCTCCGAAGCGGATGCGATCCAAAACCATTTCATTCGTTTACAAAACCGATACGCGCATTTGATCCATCAACATATTGTGACGCTGGATTAATAAACAAAAAAGGACACGCTGCCCGTGTCCTTTTTGTTTTCAAACTTTATTTCACCGTCAGCCACACACCAAGCATCACCACACCGAGCCCGATCATGCGCGGAATGTCCATTACACGTTGAGCCGCGCCCAGCCACCCGAAATGATCCAACAATGAGCCAACGAAAAGCTGCCCCGCCAGCAAGGTGATCAACGCGCCTGCAACTCCGATGCGGGGAATCATATAGCTCATTGAAAAAATGACAATGAGACCGAATATACCTGCGCCCAATGTGTACCAGGGGACGCTTCGCCATTCGCCGAGCCTGCTTCCAAAAACGAGCAGCGGAATCGACACTGCCAGCGCTCCCCCCGCATGGACAATGAATATACTTTCCATCACACCCAGGCGTTGGCTGATGATGCTCGACATGGGGCTTTGCACCCCGATAGCCATCCCGCCCAGGAGTCCGACCAAAATAATAAAGAAAATAGGCTGCATTTGCTTTCCTTTGGTTTGAGATTGTAAGATGATAAATAATACCTGAATTCCTTTGCCCAAAAAGTTACAGATTATTCACAAACAATGCCGCGCCATCCAGTTCAAAATTATTTTGAAAATTGCGCAATAACTCCCGCAATCAACGCAATTTGACCGAGGTGATACGCGGCAATATTGTAGATACGTCCATGTTGAAGGGGTGAGACAAATTTATTCCACGCGAGAATAATATCTGAAATATAGAACAGGATTGCGCCAAGGCTGACCAGCAGAGCCGCACCCGCTTCCCACTTAACATCGGTCAGTTTCAACATCGCAGACAGAATCATCAGGGAGATGATGATACTATAAACCAAAATCGGCCCTCGCATCCGACCTTGTCCCTGCGCGGCAAGCGCGTCAATGATCCTGCGAACGACTCGCGCCCCGCCCAACCCGATGAAAATCGCCAGGGCAATCCCCCACACAGACATCTCCGGCACGGGAGTGTTGAACCCGATCACATAAGCCACATGCGCGAACAAAAAAGCCACAAGCCCCGCAAGGAAAAAACGGTCAAGCGAGATCATCAGCAATACATCCCCCGCAAGAGACAGAAGAAGCCCCAGCCCGAACCACAGCAAAGCCCCGTTCAATCCAGCGGATGTCCACAGCCAAAAGAACAGGGCGAGTATTACAGCAGGCTTGGCAATGTATTCCAGTTTCAGCCAATCCCTGGACAAAGCCAGCGCTTCAAGCGCGGCAAACACAAACGCGGCGATCAATAGGATATTCATAGGAAGCCTCCCAAGTCATATCGTATCATGAGATGCATTCCTCAGTCGAACATGGCTCACCCTTTAACAGCCCGTCGCATACCCACCACCTTCCTCACGTTCGGGATAAACCCCTCGCTCAATACATGGAAGCACTTCGTGCTAATCACACGAGTCCACTTTAGCGGACTTTCACGAACTGAGGTAGGGATTTATCCCACACCGCCTGTGGGCCGCGCATGATGTTTTTGCCTGGTGTGTAAATTGGACCGTATCTTTTCTTCGGGTTGAAATAGTAGAGAATTGGCAGCAATTGACTCGTGGATTTAATTTGATATCTAACCGCCAAGCCAGCCCAGGTTTTTATGAACTTGCAATTAATGTCAACAAACCTGCCAGTATCATGGCCGTCGCTATATTTCTATTCTGTATCGTTGACGAACATCATCCAAACTGATCAGGCTGCCATTTTCCTGCAAATACCAATGTTGCCATCCATTGCAGGGAGAACCGTTCATGTAATGACTGCCTGTCTGATGGATACTTCCCTCAAAACCATCCACCGTGCGAATCCGCGCATCAGGTTTGATTGTTGCCGAGCGGGACTTGTCTTTGGCGAAAAACAACTTTTGACCCGCTTCCAGGAATCCGTTTTCCACAAGCACGGAAAACTCCACTTTTGGCGCGGATTTACTTTTGCTTCTTACGTCAAAAATCTGCGGGTCGAACATCTCTGGTCGAACTGCATCAATTCGCTTTTGTGCGACTTTAATATACTTGTCTTCTCTTTCAAGTCCAATCCAATTTCTGTGCAATCGTTTTGCAACTGCGCCAGTTGTGCCGCTTCCAAAAAATGGATCAAGGACAACATCCCCAGGGTTGCTTGACGAAAGAATTACACGATACAACAAAGGTTCGGGCTTTTGTGTAGTGTGCGCCTTATCGCCATTTTCATCTTTGACACGCTCCAAACCCGCAGCCAATGAAAACAGCCACCAGTCGGAACGCATTTGTTTTTCTTCGTTCAAACCTTTCATCGCCTGATGGTTAAACGTGTATTTTGCGCCTTTGCCTGAACTTGCCCAAATCAGGGTTTCGTGGGCATTGGTAAATCTCACGCCGCGAAAATTAGGCATTGGATTCGTCTTCACCCAAATCACATCATTCAACATCCAAAAACCCAAGTCCTGCATGATTGTCCCAACTCTGAAAATATTGTGATAGGAACCAATCACCCAAATTGAGCCAGTGGGCTTCAATACTCGCTTACAAGCCGTAAGCCAATTTCGGGTAAATTCATCGTAGGCTTGAAAAGAATCGAATTGATCCCAATGGTCATCCACTGCATCAACCTTTGTCATATTGGGACGGTGTAATTCGTTTTGTAACTGTAAATTGTAGGGTGGGTCAGCGAAGATCAAGTCAATTGATTTTTCAGGGAGTGAGTTTAGATTTTCAACACAATCGCCTTTGAGGATTTGGTTAAGGGGTAATTTCATAGGTAAATCTCCAATAGACTTTATCGGAAATAAAGATTTGGTCATAACCTCAACGGCTTTTTTCTGTGGTCAACGCGAAGGTTGTGCAAACTACAAGCAATCACCATGACCAAATCCGAAAAATTGTCCTTCGTGTTTCTCA
>VGNE01000074.1 GCA_016866215.1 Chloroflexota bacterium
ATCGATCCTTTGAACGTATCCCTGCTTGCATTGCCTGTTTTTCTTTCTTCGTCATCTTCCGTACATAGAGTGGATGTTTCATGCCGTCTCTTATACCACTTTTCCTAAATTCTTATCTGCTGTTGCACTAGTGTTACCGTTTTCACTCATTTAGAGTCACTCAATGACCCTGCCTCATGGGATGATAAAGATTTAGACCGTCCAGAAACTCCGCCATCCAGTATAAAGTTGTGATGACGCAAGTTGCTCTTTGCGCCGTTACTTCGACAGGCTCAGTACAGGCTTCGGCGCAAGGTTTACCCTGCAAACGCCGCCGGGGACGGCGGCTGGAGCATAAATATAAAGTTGTGATGACGCTCTCCCCTACTCCAACACCAATTCCACCGGACAATGATCCGAACCCATGACATTTTCGTAAATGATCACATCTTTCACACGTGAAAGAAGCGACTCAGAAACCAGAAAATAATCCAAACGCCAGCCAATGCCCCGCTCGCGCGCGTTCAGACGGTACGTCCACCAAGTATATTGAACTCTATCAGGGTAGAGGTGGCGATACACATCCACCAAGCCATTGTCCAGAAATTTCCGCACCCACTCGCGTTCTTCAGGCAAAAAGCCCGAGGTCTTTTCATTTGCCTTCGCATTCTTCAAATCAATCGGCATGTGGCAGGTATTGAAATCACCGGTAATAATGATATCCTCACCCTGTTTATGAAGCGAGACACATAACTCAAGCAAATGAGCGTAGAACTCAAGTTTATACTCTACACGCTCCTGCCCGCGTCGGCCATTTGGGAAGTAAATGTTGAAAAGACGCAGACCGTCCCAAACAGTCTGAATGACGCGTCCTTCGACATCAAATTTCGGCGCACCCATGCCCAGCACGATCTTTTCAGGTTGTTGCTTAAAGAAAGTCGCCACACCACTGTATCCGGGACGCTGTGCTGAATTCCATACGAAGGGAAGTGTTAACATCGTGCGCTGGTCTGCATTTAATTGGTCTTCACGGGCTTTCACCTCCTGCAAACACAAGGCATCGGGCTGTTGGGCAAAGATCCAATCCAATGCGGTTTTACCGAGCGCGGCACGAATGCCATTTACATTCCATGTGATGATCTTCATCTATTAAGTAAGCCTGAATTGTTTTTATGGTAAACTTGCTTTGAAGACAGGAGAATTATGAAAAACACCACTGTCAAAAAGATTCTTTGTATTGAAGATGAGCCTGAAATGATAGATTTGTTCAAGCTTATCCTGGGTCGTCACGGGTTTCAAGTGCATGGCGCACCCGGCGGTGTGGAAGGCATTAAAATGGTTCGCGAAATACTCCCGGACCTTGTCCTGCTTGATCTCATGATGCCTGTGATGGATGGCTGGGAAGTATATCAACAAATGAAAGCGGATGCTGCCACGCGCGACATCCCCGTCATCGTCGTCACCGCAAAAGCGCAGAACATTGATAAAGTGCTGGGCATGCACATTGCAAAAGTGGATGACTACATCGCCAAGCCTTTTAGTCCGCAAGAGTTGATGGACAGTGTGGAAAAAATATTCAAGCGCAGATCGTCCTAAAACGAATTTCTTATCCACTGGGCGGCGAACAAGCCGCCCAGTTTTATGATTAATCATGCCCCGCCCCGTTACCGTAAACAACTTGAACAAAACAATAAATCAGCCTGCCCAAGTGGGATATTGCGACTCGTTCCTCTGCAAACTGCGCGGACTGATGTTCCGCTCCCGCCTCTCTCCTGAAGAAGGCCTGCTCCTGGTCGAAAAGCGGGATTCACGCCTCGACACATCCATCCACATGTTCTTTGTGTCGTTTGACCTGGCTGTCTTTTGGATCAACTCCAAAATGACTGTGGTGGATAAAGTCATCGCGAAATCATGGCGCCCCGCCTACTTCCCAAAATCAGGTGCAAAATATACACTGGAGATACATCCCGTTCGCTGGGAAGATTACGAGATCGGCGACAAGGTTGAAATCAAGAATGTGTAAATATCCTCGCTGAGCGGAGTGAGGACAGCTCTCTCGAAGAGGTCCGAACGTAGCGGTCCCTGAGCTTGTCGAAGGGTCGAAGCGCGCGGGTGGCATAAAAACTTAAATTTTAATATGAAACACTGTCCTTCGACTACGCTGCACAAGAACAAGAGCGTGCGGCTCCGCTCAGGACGAATTATCTTTCCAGAAAACTCATGTTCAAACATATCCTCCTACTCTTATTTCTTCTTTCATTATTCATACTCCCTTTTCAACCCGCACATGCACAGGATGTGAGCGGACCTGTTTACATTGTGCAACCCGGTGACAACCTCTCCTCCATCGCTGATTTTTTCAGTGTAAGCCTGGCTGAACTCATGGCCGCGAACGGCATCACAGATCCAAATCAACTTTCGGTTGGGCAACAACTTGTCATTCCGGGGCTCGAAGGCGTTACAGGAACTTTAAGAACGCAAGTGATCAACTTCGGCGATTCGTACCGCAGCCTTGTGAGACAGACACAAGTGCCCGAAGACCTTTTTAGGAAACTTAACCACGTGGTCAGCCCAAGTGAATTTTATGTGGGCGTCAGCATGATCGTTCCCGTACAGCAGGAGGGCCGCGAACACACACGTGTCTCGCTCGTTGAGGGCGAATCCCTGCTTGAGGTAGCAATCAAAAATAACACCAGTGTTTGGTCGCTTGCCGGTATTAATAGTTTACAGGGTTCATGGGATGGCCTGCCCCGCGACACATTGTTTGCTCCCGGTGAAAGTAACGGAACCGCCACAACTGGTTTGCCCTCTGCATTTATCAGTGCGGAAATACGCGACCTGCCCATCAAACAAGGCGGCACTGCGGTCATTAAAGTTCAAACCAGCCCAGGCGTTACACTAGGCGGCCTTTTGATTGACCGTCCATTAAATTTTTTTACAAATGAAGATGGCATACAGGTCGCCCTGCAAGGCGTGCATGCTTTACTCGCCCCCGGCGTCCATCCCTTGCGCTTGGATGCCCTCCTGCCCGGTGGAAGCAGGCAATCCTACGAACAGATGATTCTGATCGTTTCGGGTTACTTTTCCGATATCACAATATCCGTTCCTTCAGAAACGCTTAACCCAAGTGTGACTGAACCAGAAAACCAACAGATCATTTCAGTCGTTTCCACAGCCACCACGACCAGGAATTGGCAGGGAGAATTTAATATCCCCGTTGCTTTACCTTTTTGTATCAAGGACTGGTTTGGCATTCGCCGCACTTATCTCGGTCAAGGCACGGATATAAAGCTTAATGGTTTTCACTCAGGTGTGGATTATGGTATTTGCTCGGAATCAAACCCCTATGATATTTATGCCCCCGCGCCCGGGACGGTTGTCTTCACCGCCCCTCTTACTGTGCGAGGCAATGCAACGATCATTGACCATGGTTGGGGAGTTTACAGTGGATTCTGGCATCAAGAAGAGAGCTACGTTACAGTAGGACAATATATGAAAACAGGTGAGCTAATAGGCAAAATAGGAGGCACTGGCCGCGTAACCGGACCACACCTGCATTGGGAGTTATGGGTCAATGGCATCCAGGTGGATCCGCTCGATTGGCTGATTCAGGCTTACCCTTAGAGATGAAGCGTTGCACTTCATCCTTGAATATGCTAAATTCCTGCCAAGGATTTATCCGATATGAAAAAAGTCCAGACACGAACTCTTGACCTAGAACAAAAATCGCTTTATCATTGTTTTTTAATTGGTTATGGTTGACATCATTATGCTGGTTTGGGATCAAGCCCTGGAAATCCACAATCATAGGGTTTTAAGGCTTTCTTTATTAAGATGAATCAACCAATAAGGAGGTGAGGCCGACACGGAAAGTATTGTCTACTGTTCGTTATCTACCCGCACATGCGGGAATTTGAATTCACCTAACAAGATTTTGGAGGAGTATAGAAATGAATAAGCGTTTGTTTGCTTTACTATCCGTGTTGGTGCTCGCCAGCATGGTGCTGGCCGCCTGCGGTGGTGCGCCTGCAGCCCCCGCCGCTGCATACGAATGTACTGACCCCCTCGGCTGTGTAAAGGTCGCCCCCGGTGAACCTGTCCACATTGCCTATTGGGGAGTTCTCTCCGGCCCTGATAGTTCGCTCGGTGAAGACTCAAAGCGTGGTGTTGAAATCGCCATTGATGATAAAGGCGGCAAAGTACTCGGCCACGATGTACTGCTGACCACTGAAGACGGAGGATGCACCCCTGAAGGCGGCGCCACAGCCGCGGCCAAACTGGCATCCGACACGTCACTCGTCGGCTTGATCGGCTCCAGTTGCTCGGATGAGACTGTTGGTGGTATTGCTGCGCTTACCAATGCCGGCTTGACCACCATTTCGCCGTCCAATACCCGCCCGGTGTTGACCGATCCCGCCCGCGGTCCTGACTATGACGGCTACGCCCGCACCGCCCACAGCGATGCCTTCCAGGGAAAAGCCGTTGCTGAGTTCGCGTACAATTTCCTCAAAGTCACCAAAGCCGCAACCTTGCACGATGGCTCCGCCTACGCTCAGGCGCTTCAACAGGTCTTTGCCGATGAATTCGTCAAACTCGGTGGCACGATCGTCGCTCAGGAAGCCGTTGCCAAGGACGCCACTGACATGAAGCCCGTGCTTACCACCATTGCCGCAGCCGGCCCCGAATTCTTCTACTACCCAGTCTTCGTAGCTGTGGGTGGTTATGTGACTGCCCAGATTCGCGATGTTGCCGGTCTTGAAACTGTTGCGATCGCCGGTTCCGACGGCATCTTCACCGCTGACCTGCTCAAAGGCGGCGGCGCGAACACTGAGGGTATGTACCTCTCCAGCCCGGACTTCAGCGCCTTCACCGGCGACTACGCTGGCTTCATTGAGAAACACAAAGCCAAATATGGCGGCTCCACACTTTCCACCTTCCACGCTCATGCCTATGATGCCGCCAACATCCTCTTTGCGGCTCTTGAGAAGGTTGCTGTGGTACAAGACGATGGAACGATCTATGTTCCCCGCACAGCCCTGCGCGAAGCCATCTTTGCGACCAAGGACTTCAAGGGTATCACCGGTACGCTTTCCTGCTCGCCCTCCGGTGATTGCGGCGCCCCTGTGATCGCAGTTTACGAGATTCAAAACTCCGATCCCGCCTCCTGGGACCCCTCTTCCGCGACCGCCCCGAATCCAAAGAAAATTTGGCCCTAAGTCGTATATCGAGTAAGTTACACAGAGGGGGGCAGACTGACATCTGCCCCCCTCCCCATATATCATTGAGGAGATAGCTCATGCGCACGAGCGTTGGTGAACGATTGTTGGATCTGGCCGTCAGTGGCGTTTTATGGGGATTCCGCATCCTGCTGGTCGCGGCCGTTCTCCTAGGTACGATAGCCACAATCCGTGCCGGCAAATATACCAGTGAGCAATGGATTGATTTCGTGGTTTTCGGCATTTCACAGGGAAGCATCTACGCCCTGATCGCCCTGGGGTATACGATGGTTTATGGCATCCTGCGCATGATCAATTTCGCCCACGGCGACATCTTCATGACCGGAGCCTTCGGTGCATATTTTCTCGCAACCTGGCTGAACGGTATTGGCTTCATTGATAATCACCCCATCCTGGGGCTCCTGATCCCCATCCTTTTTGCCATGATCATGGCTGGGGGAATTGCCATGCTGGTTGAGCGCATCGCTTACCGCCCCCTGCGCGGCGCTCCCCGACTTGTGCCCCTTATCAGCGCCATTGGCGCTTCCTTCTTTTTAGAGTATGCCTTTCGTGGCTTCTTCGGCCCTGGCGTATATGCCTACCCTCCCATCAAAGCTCTCGAAGGCGAATGGAATGTTCTGGGTGTGGGTATTCTCAAAGTTCAAGTTGTCGTTGCGGTCGCCGCCTTCATCATGATGGCGATCCTCTACTTCATCGTTATGTTCACCAAGGCTGGAAAAGCCATGCGTGCTGTTTCCGAAAGCAAGGACACAGCGGCCCTCATGGGTATTGATGTTAATCGCATTATCGTTTCTACATTTGCACTGGGCGCCGCCATGGCCGGGGCGGCCGGTGTCCTATATTCGCTCATTTACCGCCAGGTGGGTTTCTTTATGGGTTTCACGCCTGGCATCAAGGCCTTCACAGCCGCAGTGCTTGGGGGTATTGGCAACATTCCTGGCGCCATGGTGGGAGGACTCGTGCTTGGCGTTTTTGAGTCTGTGGGCCCCTCCCTGTTCCTTGAAGGACTCGGCATCCCCCGCCCTTATCAACTCAAGGATGCCATTGCATTTACGATGCTCGTCATGATCCTGCTATTCCGTCCGTCGGGTATTCTCGGCGAGCGCATTACGACCAAGAAAGCCTGACAGGGTGAATATTATGAAAAAAGAAAACATCATCTGGAGTGCAGTTAAGACCGGGTTGATCTTTGGCGTTATAACGATATTCCTTTCTTTCGTTGGAATGGTGGAAGTCTTCAGTAAACGCGACGTTGTTGAACACGTAATAACCCTCGGACAATTTGTTCTACTCGCCGCTGCTTTTGCTTCAGGTTTAATCTCCTCTCGTGGGACATTAAACCCGCCCGGACAAAACAAGTCTTTACCAGCTCTGACAGCGGGACTCGTAGCCGGCCTTGTCACCGGAACGCTCCTGGGATTGCTCGTTTTCGCCATCGGTGACAGCGCCGAACCTGCCCTGCGCAAAATCTTCCTTAACGCATCCCCAAGCCTGTACCAACTGCTCACTATCGGAAAAGGTGCAGGCAATTACTGGGTTATGCCGACGGTTGGCGCAATTTCCGGACTGCTCGGTGCGGCCTATCTGCTCCTGCCCGAGCTGCTCCGCCGCCCAATAAATCGTGCTCTGCTCGTTGTGGTCTTCATGGCTCTTTTCTCAGGCCTCTTCCGCGTGGTCTTTATTAATCAGGGACCCGGCATGGAAGTTGTGGCTAAATTCCTCTTCGGTCAGACCGGTCTGACCGTCGCGGGTACCCTGATCTTCTTTATTGGGGTTATCCTCATCGCATTATTTTGGAATTACAGGGGCGAGCAAATCCAATCAGGTGTGGCCAGACTTCCGAAAAGCGGTCAAGTCTCCTTACGCGTGGCAACCATCGCTCTGATCGCTTTTGTTGCCCTTGGTTTGCCTCTGGTCTCAGGGCCATTCATTGCACAAGTGATCGTCACCGTAGCCCTGTTCATCCTGATGGGGCTCGGCCTCAACATCACGCTTGGATTTGCCGGGCTGCTCGATCTCGGTTTCGTAGCCTTTTATGCGATCGGCGCATACACCGTTGGCTTGCTCACCTCTTACGGACCCTTTGGCCTGCAACATATCCCCTTTTGGGTGGCTGTACCGATAGCAGTACTAGTGGCCATGGGAGCGGGTTTTATGCTTGGTCTGCCGGTGCTTGGCGTGCGTGGCGATTATCTTGCCATCGCAACACTCGGATTCGGTGAGATCATCCGTCTGCTGGCCGGCTCCGACTTCCTTGCCCCATTTTTTGGAGGTCCACAGGGGATCATAGGCATCCAAAAACCCTGCCTGGGAACGCTGGAACCATTCCTCAAAGTGGATGTGCCGCGCGTATGCAACGGCATCGAACTCGGCAAACCGCAAGATATCTACTACATCGCGGTTGCCAGCGCCCTTCTGATCGCCTTCGTCGCATGGCGTTTGCGTGAATCCCGTCTCGGACGCGCCTGGATGGCAATCCGCGAGGATGAAGATGTGGCGGAAGCCCTCGGCGTCAACCTGATCCAAACCAAACTGTTAGCCTACATGCTCGGCGCGGCCATGGCTGGATTGGGTGGCGCAATCTTCGCAACCCTGATCGGATCCATCTTTGCCACCAGCATGCAACTCCTTGTATCAATCAACGTGGTGTCGCTCATCATCGTTGGCGGGATGGGTAGCATCCCCGGCGTGATCGTGGGTGCCATCGCTCTGATCGGCCTGCCCGAACTTCTGCGCGAAGTCTCCGAATTCCGTTACCTGCTATACGGAATGACATTGATCATCATGATGCTCGCCAAGCCCGAAGGCTTATGGCCGTCCCAGGCAACTCTCCGGGAACTGCACCATTCCGATGTAAAAGCGGAAACAAAGGCATAAGAGGTCACCATGACAACTATCCTGACTGCAACTAAAGTGACCAAACGCTTCGGCGGGCTCGTAGCCGTAAATGCCGTGGACTTTGAAATCCCTGAAAAAGCCATAGTCAGCATGATCGGCCCTAATGGCGCGGGGAAAACAACTTTTTTTAACTGCATTACGGGCTTCGGCAAATGTGACGAGGGTGAAATCACTTTCGAAGGCACACCCATCCAGCGCCTGCGCCCAGACCAAATCTCCCGCCTTGGAATATCGCGCACTTACCAGAACATCCGGCTTTTTGCCGAAATGAGCGCGCTCGAAAACATCCTCGTCGGTCAGCATATCTTCCTGCACTCCAGCTGGATGAGCGCGGTCATCGGTACACCCAAAGTTCACCAGGAGGAAAAGATCGCTCTTGCTGAAGCGCAAAGATTGTTGGATTTTGTCGGCTTGAAAGGCAAAGGCGATCAGTTGGCGCGTAACCTGCCCTACGGCGCACAACGCCGGCTGGAGATCGCCCGCGCCCTCGCCACAAAGCCCAAATTGCTCCTGCTTGACGAACCTTCTGCAGGCATGAACCCGCGTGAGACCGAGGACCTGACCGCCTTCATCCACCGCCTGCGCGACGAACTCGGTATTACGATCTTTCTCATCGAACATCACATGCGTGTCGTGATGGGGATTTCCGAAAACATTACCGTACTCGATTACGGTGAAAAGATCGCCGAGGGCACCCCTGCCGAGATCCAAAGCAATCCGCGCGTAATCGAGGCGTACCTCGGACGCGGCGCCGCGACCGAAGGCATGGCCAACGCCCACGAGCGATACTCCACGAAAACAGGGTAGGCAGAGATATCCATGCTAAAACTTGACAACGTTCACACTTTTTACGGCAACATCCACGCCCTCAAAGGCATCACGCTCTCCATCGAAAAGGGCGAGATTGTGACCTTGATCGGCGGAAACGGCGCGGGCAAGACCACCACCCTGCGCACCATCTCAGGCCTGCTCAAACCGCGCGAAGGCAGTGTCACGCTCGAAGGCGAGGATCTGATCAAATATAAGGCCCACGAGGTTGTCTACAAGGGCGTTTCGATGGTGCCCGAAGGACGGGGCGTGTTCGCCCGCCTCTCCGTCATGGAAAACCTGGAAATGGGCGCGTACAGCCTCAAAAGCAAACAAGAACTTGACAAGAACATCGAAAGAGTCTTCACGCTTTTTCCGCGCCTAAAAGAACGACGGACGCAGGTTGCGGGGACCCTTTCGGGAGGCGAACAGCAAATGCTGGCGACCGGCCGCGCCCTGATGGCCAATCCCCGCATCCTGTTGATGGATGAACCTTCCATGGGTCTCGCCCCGGTATTGGTGGAACTCATTTTTGAAACCATCCAGCAGATCAATAAGGTGGGCGTGACCGTTTTGTTGGTGGAGCAAAATGCCTTGATGGCGCTGGCCATCGCGGACCGCGGCTACGTTCTGCAAACGGGCGAGATCGTGTTAACTGATACCGCCGAGAACCTCAAGAAAAACCCGATGGTTCAAAAAGCCTACCTCGGCGTGGAATAAGCCGGGCGCACATCGCAACGAAACGCAGAGGGCTTATACGGCCTCTGCGTTTTAGATTCTAGGAGGAATTCATGTTGATCTTGAATGCCAATGAAGTCCGAATGGCGCTTCCGATGAAAGAGTTGATCGAGGCGATGAAACAGGCCTACGCCTCCCTGTCTGATGGCAGGGCAGACGTCCCTTTAAGGACGCGGCTTTCCATCCCCTCTCACGAGGCGGTCAGTATTTTTATGCCTGCTTATGTGAATACAATTGATACAGAAGCGCTCACCCTCAAAGTTGTTTCCCTTTATCCAAAAAATCCCGCGCGAGGTCTCGCTTTCATCCAAGCCGTTGTGATTGCTTTCGAAGCGGATACCGGCCGGGCCATGGCCATGCTCGAAGGAGGATCGCTCACAGCAATTCGAACTGGCGCGGGGAGCGGCGCCGCGATTGACATCCTTGCGCGACCAGACAGCCGCGTGGTGGCAATCTTCGGCGCGGGGGCACAAGGACGCACCCAGCTTGAAGCCGCCTGCACAGTCCGTCGGATCGTGAATGCAAGGATCTACGACTCTGATTTCGATAAGGCAAAAACTTTCGCAAAGGAATTAGCCGGACAAGGTTCGATCCCGCGAGACTTAATGACTGCTGCAACAGCACAGGAAGCCGTCGCAGACGCAGATATCATTTGTACAGCCACTACTTCCACCACTCCGGTCTTTTCAGACGATGACCTTAAACCCGGCGTGCATATCTCTGCCATTGGTTCCTATACACCGGAAATGCAAGAGGTTTCTGCTGAGACGATCAGACGCGCAAAGGTAGTTGTTGATTCACGTTCCGCTGTGCTCGCTGAATCCGGGGATTTGATCCAACCCATATGGAGCGGGCTGATTACACAGGCTCACGTCTTTGCTGAGCTGGGTGAGATTATTCTCGGTAAAAAACCGGGGCGGCAATCCAGCGCCGAAGTGACCTATTTTAAATCTGTCGGCGTGGCAGTGCAGGACGCGATAGCCGCTCAACTTGCTTTAAAAAATGCAATACAAAAAAAACTCGGACAGGAAGTCCCGTTCTAAGAAGGATGTATATTAAAATGAATTTACCAAAATCAGCAGACATCGTCATCATCGGCGGGGGTGTCATGGGGGCCAGCGCGGCATATCATCTTGCGCAGTGCGGCATCGCTGCGCGAAATATAGTCCTGCTTGAAAAAGAGAATTTTTTCGGGCAGGGCGCCACAGGCCGGTGCGCAGGCGGTGTGCGCTATCAATTCTCGACGGAGATCAATATAAAGTTGTCGCTTGAAAGCCTGCCCATGCTCGAACGCTTCAAAGATGAAATTGGGCAGGCTGTGAATTATCGTCAATGCGGATATTTACTTGTGGCAACGAATGACAAAGATGCCAGCATCTTCAAACGCAATGTGGCACTGCAAAACAAACTCGGTGTGCCAACCCAACTCCTGAGCGGAGATGAAGTCCGTGCGCGCTTGCCATTGATGAAATTCGATGACGCCATCGCCGGCACGTTCAATCAAAAAGACGGGACGGTTGACCCGAACAGCGTGGTAATGGGATATGTCAACGCGGCGCAAAAGATGGGCGTAAAAGCAATCACAGGCGCGGAGGTAACCGGAATCACTGTCAGCGCAGGCGAGGTTGAAGAAGTGAATACAAGCCTCGGCGCGGTCAAGACGCGCATGATCCTTAATGCGGCGGGACCGTGGGTCAGTCAGATCGGTCAGATGGCGGGGGTGCAAATCCCGGTCATACCCCTGCGCAGACAGATGTTCACGACTAATCCATTAAAAGAAATCCCCGAGGATTTTCCGTTCGTGATCGATTTTGCAAAATCGCTTTACTTTCATCGCGAAGGGGAAGGCTTGTTGATCGGCATGAGCAATCAAAATGAAAGGCCCGGCTATGATCAGAGTGTGGATGAAGATTTTGAGCTGGCAAACCTGGAAGCCGCAATTGAAAGAATGCCCCTGGTGGAAAAGGCAAGCCGCGCTTCTCACTGGGCCGGGCTTTATGAAGTGACGCCAGACGCACACCCAATCTTTGGAAATTCAGATGTAAAAGGCTTTACGCTTTGCGCGGGTTTTTCAGGGCATGGTTTCATGCACGGACCGATCGCGGGAAAATTAATGAGTGAAATTATTTCGGACGGAAAATTTTCCAGCGTGGATGTTTCGATGCTGGACTTAAAGCGTTTTGAGGAAGGGCGTTTGATTCAAGAGTACAATGTGGTGTAAGTAATTAAACACGAAGGGCACAAAGTACACAAAGGGAGAGCAAGTTAATCGTGCAAGTTTCTTCCTTCGTGACCTTCGTGTCCTTTGTGTTTAAAAACAGCGGAACAATATCGAGATAACATGACATCAGCCGAGATCATCACTATTGGAACAGAGATATTACTTGGTGAAATCGTGGACACCAACACACGCTACATCGCGCGCATCCTGCGAAGCATGGGCGTGGATTTGTATCGCACCATCACCATCGGTGATAACGTGGATCGCATCGCAAGCGCAATTCACAACTCAATCGAACGAGCAGATATCGTCATCACCACTGGCGGGCTTGGCCCTACCATTGACGACCCCACGCGCGATGCCGTTGCAAAAGCCATTGGCGTGGAAACAGAATTTCGGGAAGACCTTTGGCAGCAAGTCGTTGAGACCATAGCCCGTTATGGACGCAAGCCGTCTGAAAATCAAAGGCGGCAAGCCTATGTTCCAAAAGGCGCTCTCAGTCTTAAAAATCCTGTCGGCACTGCGCCATGTTTTATTGTTGAAACACCCTCACCCCTTCGCCCCTCTCCCGATGGGAGAGGGGTTGGGGTGAGGGCAATCATCTCCCTGCCGGGCGTTCCCCAGGAAATGGAGTATGTCTTACATGAGTCAGTAATTCCGTATTTACAAAAAAAATTTAATCTCAACGAGATCATCAAGGTGCGAGTCTTGCATTGCGCCGGGCTTGGCGAAGGCATGATAGACGAAAAGATCACAGACCTTGAAACGCTCAGCAACCCAACCGTTGGGCTTGCGGCCCACACTGGCGTTGTAGATGTGCGCATCGCCGCCAAAGCAAAAAGTGAAAGCGAAGCGAATGCCATGATCGCCGAAGTCGAGTCTCAGGTCCGTGAAAGACTTGGCAGTGTCGTCTTTGGTGTGGATGAAGATAAACTGGAAGAAGTCCTGCTGGATATGATCGCAAGGCGCGGCATGACTCTTACTGCAATTGAATCCGGCCTCGATGGGCTGTTGGCTCGCACGCTTCGCGTCCCACACACTGCTTCCTACCCTGACACTTCGACGCCGCTCAGTGCGAGTCTGACGCCTGCTGCTCTTATGGACGCATTACGCGCCGCCCGAGTAGGCTCAAAAGCGGACCTCGCCCTCGGCGTTTCGGTCTACATGGATGAAAGAGCGGCAGAAATGGCAATGATCACACCCAAAGGTGAAAAGACTCATCGCATCACGTACGGCGGGCCGCCGCGCAGTCTGCCGCGCTGGAGTATGAACCTGGCCTTGAACTGGCTGCGCATGACGTTGGAGGAAATGGACTAATGCCCGCGCCAAAACAACGCAAAGATTCAGCCTGGGTAACACTTGCCTGGGCATTGAACATTATCGGTTTGGGTGCCCTTGCGCTTGTGCTGATTGCATACTGGGCATTACAACCCGCCTTCGCCGCGCCCCACGAGCAAAAGTCAATTTATACCGCCACGCTTCCCGCCACATACACACCAAACCCATTATCGCTGTATTTACCAACCGTTACGCCAAATCCGCGCTCCACGATGATCGTGGTGCAGACCCCAACACCGTTTGTACTGTTTGAAGGCGATAATCGCCGCACAGTCATTGGATATTCCGTCTCAGGCCGCCCGCTTGAAGTTTATACTTTCGGCAATGGTGAAAAAGAACGCATGATCGTGGCAGGCATCCATGGCGGCTACGAATGGAACACGATCGCGCTGGCTGACGAATTGATCACCTACATCTACGAGAACCCAGATGTGATCCCAAGTGATGTGACTTTATACATCCTGCGAAACTTAAACCCGGACGGCGATGCGCGTGACCACGGCATTGACGGTCGTGTCAACGATCACGGCGTGGACCTGAACCGCAACTTCCCCGCCAACTGGGCCGCGGACTGGGAGCGCAATGGATGCTGGAATTACGGTCCCACTACGGGCGGAGCAGGTTCCGGCTCGGAACCGGAGACACGCGCCATGATGTACTTTTTACAAACTCACAACGTGGAAGTACTGATCAGTTATCACAGCGCCGCGCTCGGTGTTTTCCCCGGCGGCGAACCCTGGGAAAAAAATTCGATTGAATTTGCCAAAGCGCTGGCCAAAGTCACCCAATATCCCTTTCCGCCCATAGACACGGGCTGTATCTTTACAGGCACACTTTCAGATTATGCCGTTGAACTCGGCGCAGTCTCTGTGGATATGGAATTATCAACGCATGTAAGTACCGATTTCAAGAAGAACCTAAAAGCGCTGAATGTTTTGCTGAATTTTGAACCGTAAACACAGCAATTCTCATTACACTTGCGCTGTATGCCAGGGCGGTGTGTCGTTGAGAGCGCACTTCCTTGCACCGAACGCAGGAAGATGTGCGCTGTCTCGCAATGACATTGTTCATATTTCTCTACCGTACAAATACGAGGAAAATCAGTCATAGAGTAAACTCAGGGTCACCAAACCAACTGAGGTGTCCTCTATGACTGATCGCTACCGAGTATACACAAAAGTGAAGAAAACGTTGAAGACC
>VGNE01000075.1 GCA_016866215.1 Chloroflexota bacterium
ATTCTCCTGGCAAACATAAGCGTGGAGGCTGTGCCTCCAGAGAAAGCGGTCTCGCGAAAGACGTTGATGAATACCGCCCTGGCCGGAATGCTCGGGCTGATTTTGAGCGTCTTCGGGGCGCTGGCAATGAATTGGTGGAGAAACGAGTAGGGCGGATTCTTACATCCGGTATCCGGTATATTGAATGACCTTGCAATGGTATGCGCTTCGCAGCAAACCAAATAAGGAAGAGGCACTGTGGCGCGAAGCCGCTGCGCGTGCACATGAGGTCTTTTACCCTCGGCTGCGGGTGCAGCCAAAAAATCCCAGGGCGCGTAAGATACGTCCGTATTTCCCGGGTTACCTGTTCGTCCGATTGGACCTGCACCAGGGCGGGTATTCAGCCTTTGCCTGGATGCCTCATTCACGCGGACTCGTCTCTTTCGGAGCTGAGCCTGCCCCAGTCCCGGACGGGCTGATCCAGGCCATCCGCCGGCGCGTGGACGGGATCAACCAGGAGGGCGGCGAGCAGCGGCATGGTTTGCAGCCAGGCGAAGCGGTCATCATCCAGGACGGTCCTTTTGCCGGGCAGGAAGCCATCTTTGACATCCGCATTTCCGGCAATGAGCGCGTGCGCGTCCTGCTCAAACTCCTGCAAGGCAGGCAGATTCCGCTGGAATTGCCCAGCGCGCAGATCGAACGAAAAAAATAGCGAATCGGCTTGCCCTGCGAGAAGCCAGCCGGTTCGTTGTGGTTATGACAGGTTGTCCCTTACGGCACGCTTCGCGATGCGGGATGTCGGAAGGGCGGATGCCGGGGAAATCTGACCGCGGACAGAAGACGAAAGACCGATGACCGACTCCGTCCCCCTGTCCTCGATCTTTCATCCCGCATGGTAAAATTCAAACGTTCCTGTGAGAAACAATGCAAGCGTTAACCTTTTTGAAAATGATCACAATGGATCAATCGAACCTGCTCGAAAACCTGATTTCCCTTTTGAATGAGCAGGGGATTAGGTTTTGTGTGATTGGCGGGCAGGCGGTCAATGCCTATGTGGAGCCATTGGTCAGCCTCGATTTGGACCTGGTCGTTGCGGCGGACCAGCTGGAACAAGTGGAAGCGCTCCTCGAGCCGCATTTTGACCTGAAGCGCTTTCCACACAGTTTGTTTGCTGCAATGTCCGGGTCCGATCTCAGGGTGCAAATCCAGACGGACAGGCGGTACAGTTCATTTGTCGAGCGGGCCTTCGTGCAGACGGTGCTTGGCATGGCATTGCCGGTCGCCAGTGTGGAAGATGTGTTACAGGGAAAGATTTGGGCCGCCCTGGACCCAAAGCGGAGGGGAAGCAAACGGCAGAAAGACCTGGCAGACATTTCCCGCCTGATCGAGAAGTATCCCGAATTGCGCTTAAAAGTTCCGCAGGGAATCCTCGCTCGGTTAGTGGACGAGTCCACGACCGATTGATTTTTTGTGCAGGGGGGCATTCCCGCCCGGCGCTACTGGAAAAAAAGCTCTCCCGACAGAGCAGCTCCAAACCCTGAACGCGGCCGTAATGCAGGAGGAGGAGGATTGGCTGGATTGGAAAGCCGCCCGCGAACTGCTGGAAAACTTGCTGGGACTGCGCCAGGAGGTCGGGGGCTCTCGCGTATCAAGGTGAGGCGTAAATATGGTTTTTCTGGTTGAAGGAGATTGAGCGAATGACCGACATGTATGCAGATACGTTTCATAAGTTAGAAGCCCTCAAGGAAACCTTTTCAGACAACCTTGAGTTGGGTCATGTTTTGACCAAACTATTGAGTGTTGTACTAAACCAGTATCAACTGCGCCTGGAACGCTGCGCACGTGATCTGCGCGAATACGAAGAGCGTTATGGCATGAATACTCCGACGTTCCACGGACGTTTCGATAGGGGCGAGTTGGGCGACTCGGCGGATTTCTTTGAATGGGACGGGCTTTACGATTTGCATCAAGACCTGACGAAAAAAATTCGCCGCCTCGAGTCAGCCCTGTGAAAGAGGCGGATGATTATCTGGCTTATGTCAAAGCGCTGATTATTGCAAATTCCCAAGTGGCGGGCTGGAAGGCGTTGCGCGAAGAGGGGGGAGGCGATCTTGGGCTGTTTCGTTATCGGATTACATTTCATGACGGCAGTCTCATGGAGATGTTCGAGCGTTTCCAGATCGTGAATGAAAAACTTCTGGTTACGAAATATCGCTTCCACTGGCAGGACGCGGCGGGGCGGTTGCTGAAACGATGGGATAATGCCGCGCATCACCCGCAGGTGTGTTAAGAGCTGATGACAGAAGCAGGAGTCAAGCAAACCATTTTAGATGAACCCGCTATGAAGGAGTACAGCATGGTTATGGATGGCGTTATCGAAATGGTGAAAGGGCTTGACGAGAAATCCTTTTTTGATGGGCTGCTCGACGCCGTGATCGAATATATTGAAAAGCACGGCGCTTTTGCCGGTCTCTCGATGTCTCATAGGGAATATGTAGACGATGACACCGAGGGTACCGATGGCAAAGAAGCAGCCTAAAACCGGGAGGGATTTCGTTCAATTAGCGGGAAAGTCAGATTGCGTGATCGAGATAAGAGAGGGAAAACGATAACAAGACGACTTTGTTTTGCATTGTTCATTGTGGATAGGAGAAATAGACTATGCTTGCAAATTATATTGACAAGGCGATGGAATTAGCCGTTTATGAAATCCTTGAAGAGGATGGCACATATTGGGGGGAAATTCCTGGTTTACAAGGCGTTTGGGCGCAACATGTGAATTTAGAGGGATGCAGAGGCGAGTTGCGTGAAGCTCTCAGCGACTGGCTTGCTCTACGATTGCGATTGGGCTTGCCCATCCCAGTCCTCGCTGGTATTGACCTGAGCCAGATTGCTCAGCCCGTATGAGACTTTTATGCCCCGGCTGAAACCAGTATCCTGGCGAGAATTTGTACAGCGAATGCGTGAATTGGGTTTTGACGGACCTTACGCTGGAGGACGGCACCCGCAAATGCGCCGGGGGAATATCACGGTGATTATTCCTAATCCTCATGAAGGAGTGATTGGCGTTGGTTTCTTGCAGCGGATTCTTCGGCAGGCTGGGGTTTCTCGCCAGGAATGGCTTGGAGAGTAATTTCCTGAGGGAGATGGATATCTGTTGAAGAAGGAGATTCGTATGAACGCCATCCACCCTATCCGGCGGACAGGTTGACCCGTTAAGCGTCTACGCCAGGAGCAAACTAGCCGCTGAACAGAACATCTCAACTGTGGGCCGGGACGTGCCTATTCTGCGCAGCCGTTGGGACTGGGGCATGGACAGTGACGGTTTCGTGACCAGCGTATTACAATGGGACAGGCAAAATGAGACCCTGCGACAGCCCTTCGACACTCCCTTCGGTCGCAGGACAGGCAAACGGGTACAGCGCAAAAGTATCGGTGATTTTTCCCTGAGGTGCTCTTGCACACCTGCCCTCCGCTCGCCTGTACTGTATGCACGCAGGAAGTCCCCGGGGCGCAGCGGGGGTGCGGCGGGCAGTGCCAGGGAGATGCCGCCGTCCACACGCTTCGCGTGCTTCGCAAGGGACGGCGGCTGGAGCATAAAGCGAACCGTCAGGGCAAGCCTTTCCCCTTTGAGCTAGCATTACAGAATTTTTCCTTGACATGAATCTGGTTATGTGTCAGAATTCAAGAACTGAATGCTCAACGGCTTACAAGATCGAAGTTCAGGAATACGAACTTCTCCAAGCAGTCGCACAGGATTTTCAAATTGTGCATGGAGACGCTCAGACCTGATCGAATTTTTCATAGTGAATGCCCAGGCCTGTATATCATTTTTATTTTTTTTATTTTTTTCCAAACATCATTAGATGTTACACTGCTTGGCCAGAATTTGAGTTTGGAGTTGATTTTTTCACCGTCATGAAGGCGCCGTTTTGCCACGGATTACACAGATTTTCTTATAAATCCGCGCGAATTCGTGAAATCCATGGCGGAGATTTTGACGAACTCCAAACTTAAGTCAGAAAGGATAAAGCGATGCAGACGCTCAAAGAACTTATAGAACAATTACAGCCAGATTTCCAACAGGAAGTCAGGGATTTTGTGGAATTCTTGCTGGAGAAACAGGTTGGCGAGCCAAATGGTGAGTTGAAGCTTGACTGGAGAGGGTCGCTGCGAGATTTGCGGGATCGTTACACTTCGGTGGAACTCCAGCATAAGATTCTCGAATGGTGGGGGGATTAATGTATCTCCTCGATAGTAACATCATCCTTGAGCTTCTTTTGGATCAGGATCGCGCCGATGAAGTGGAACGATTCCTGCGGACGGCGCCACGGGGGAGTCTTCATATCTCGGAATTCTCGCTCTATTCCGTGGGTATCGTTCTGTTTCGCCGCAAACAATTTGAGACTTTCATGCACTTCTTGGAGGATCTTATTGTCAGGGGTGGGGTTCGTCTGTTGAGCCTCCCATTTCAGGATATGAAGGAGTTGGCTGCAGCCGCGCCGCGTTTCGGTTTGGACTTTGATGATGTCTATCAGTATGTGGTTTCTGGGAAGCACGGTCTTGAGATTATCAGCTTTGATAAAGATTTTGATCGTACGGAAAGAGGTCGTAAGACGCCCTGAAAGGCAAGCGGTGAAGTTCATCTGCTAGGCGCGAAGGGCGCGCCCTATACCGAGGTAGACATCCCGAACCCGATCAACCATTACGGACGCACAAAACTGGAAGGCGAGCGCGCCATTCAAGCCGCAGGCGGGGCGTATCTCATCCTGCGCACCAGCTGGGTGTACAGCCTGCGAGGCGATAATTTTGTGACAAAAGTATTGAAATGGGCGCGCGGGCAGGAGACTCTGCGCATCGTGGAGGACCAGGTGGCCAGCCCCACCTGGGCGCGCATGCTGGCGGAAGTCACCGCGCTTCTCCTTTCGCGTGGAGTTGACTACCTGCGTGAACGGGCGGGACTCTACCATCTGGCAGGCGGAGGGTTTGCCAGCCTGCTCAGGCAGGCCAGCCGCTGTGAATTGGCGCAGGCGATTTTACGATATAATCCAAACCGAAAGAGTATACAAGCGCGGAAATACAACCTGCCCTGGCGAGTGAATTCCCCAGGCCGGCACATTGCCCGCTCTTTTCGACCCTGGAGTGTAGGGGCGAGTACTTCGTGAGCCGCGCCTGCCCAATTGAGAAGCGGCGTTGCGCATGGCGTTAGAGGAGTGAGGTGCTGAGCGAAAAAGGAGATAATGTGATGCCGGAAACCATTGTTGTCGAAATACATTTGCCCGCTGATGTGGCGGCGGCGGTTCGCGCCCGCGAAAAGACCGGCCTGACAGACGAAGAACAGGTCAAGATACCTTTTGCCATCGGCCTATTTGCCCAGCGAGCCATTAGTCTGGCAAAAGCGGCTTCCCTGGCCGGCATGACCCGTTACGAGTTTGCCTCGCTGCTGAAAAGGGCTGGGCTGCCCGCTTATAAGTACACCCAGGCTGATTATCAGCAGGACCTGTCTTTTATTGCTTCGGTAAAGGGGGAATGATTTGGCTTCACCCAGGGTTGTGGTAAACGCGAGCCCTCTCATTTACCTTTCAGTTCTCAAACGATTTCATCTTCTGTGTGATCTCTTTGGCGGGGTTTATATTCCCACGGCTGTCTACGAGGAGGTTGTGGTCGAGGGGAGTGGACAGGCGGGTGGGCAGGAAACCCAAACCGCCATTACGCAAGGATGGTTGCAGCAAATTGCAGTCCAAGACCGAATCGCCGTCGAGGCTCTGCTGGATGAGCTGCATTTGGGCGAGGCGGAAGCGGTTGTGTTGGCTCGAGAATTGAGCGTGGGACGGGTCCTGTTGGACGACCATGCCGCGCGCGCAAAAGCCGGCTTGCTTGGTTTATCCGTTACCGGAACAATAGGTATTCTTATGCTGGCGGCAGAGAAAGGCATTGATATTGATCTCAAGCGCGACCTGGATATTCTGATCCAGCATAACTTCCGGGTCGCCCGCGAATTATATGAAAGGTTGACACAGGATTCCTGATTCTGCGCAGTCGTTGGGACTGTAGCGTGGACGCTGACGGTTTCGTGACCAAAGTATTATAATGGGACAGGCAAAATGAGACCCTGCGCCCTTCGACGTGGCTCACATCGTCCCGACACTTGCACCGTGTGCCACATCGTCCCGACACTTGCGCCGTACGCCACATCGTCCCGATGCTTTTTCGGGAGTGCGGTGTGCTTTTTCGGAAGTGCGGTGTGTCCTTCGGGAGGGCAGGTGTGCGTTACGAACCGCGTTAGGATGCGCGCAAAACATGTCGGATAATTTGCTCCCTGTGCTGCATACCCTTTCAGGGCATTTAGCGCGACCTGCGTTGAAAACAAAAAATCATGTGAACAGGAGGTCAAGATGAAATTTATCATAATCCTGGACCGCGATGAAGACGGCGTCTGGATCGCGGAGTGCCCGTCAATTCCCGGTTGTGTCAGCCAGGGCTCCACCAAGGAAGAAGCGTTGGAAAATGTCAAAGAAGCCATCCAACTTTGCCTGGAAGTCCGCGCAGAGCAGGGACTCCCGCTGACCATCGAAACCCGCCAGGTGGAGGTATATGCCTGATGCCCACGCTTCCCCGGCTGAGCGGACGGGAAACCGTAAAAGTCTTCGAATCTCTTGGCTGGACCGTTGTCAGGCAAAAAGGAAGTCACATCATCCTGGTTAAATCGGGTCATATTTCTACATTGTCCGTGCCGGATCACAAGGAAGTTGCCAAAGGCACACTGCGCAGTTTGATCCGTTCTGCGGGTATCACTGTTCCGGAATTCATAGACGCCCTGAAAGGCAAGCGGTGAAGTTCATCTGCCAGGCGCGAAGGGCGCGCCCTATACCGAGGTAGACATCCCGAACCCGATCAACCATTATGGACGCACAAAACTGGAAGGCGAGCAGGCCATACAAGCGGTGGACGGACCCTACCTGATCTTTCGCACCGCTTGGGTGTACAGTCTGCGCCGGGATAGTTTTGTGACCAAAGTTCTACGCTGGGCAAGGGAAAATGAGACCCTGCGGATTGTTGATGACCAGATCAGCAACCCTACTTGGGCGCGCATGCTGGCGGAGATTACTGCCCTGTTGATTGCACGCGGCGGGGACAATTTCCTGTCCTGGCTGGCCGACCGCAAGGGGTTGTATCACTTGGCAGGAAGTGGATATGCCAGCCGTTTGGAGTGGGCCAAAGTAATATTGGATCTCGACCCCAAACGTTGCGAACAGACCCTGCGGGAAATTCGGCCTGCCTCGACCTCCGAATTTCCAACCCCGACGCGGCGCCCGCTCTTTTCGGTGCTGGATTGTGCCCATTTTCAGACCACTTTCGGTTTGCAGTTGCCCAATTGGAAATATTCACTGCAACTGGCATTAGTATGATCCGAAATATGGATACACCCATTTCACCTGTCCTTCTTCCGGCAGGACATTTTGGATAGCGTGAACCCAGAGGGATGATGCCGCCCCCCGCTGAGGAATAAATATCCTTTGCAGGGGGTACCCGGTTACCGGCGCAATCTCTCCGAAATCCGGTCAATTCATAGGCCCCTATAATTTCCCGCTAGGCACTTCCAAAAAGAACTTTCACGGGATAAAGGTTTATAATGTCTCTCCCCCTTGTTTCGGTCGTTCTCCCTTCATGCAATCATGTTGATTTCGTCACGACAGCAGTCGAATCTGTATTGAACCAACACATGACGGATTTCGAATTAATCATCGTTGACGATGGCTCTACGGATGGAACCCCCGAGAAGATAGGAAAAATTCATGATCCCCGGATTCAGCTGATACAACTTGAACAAAACCGCTTACGCCACCCAAGGAATATTGCCTTGGGATTGGCAAAGGGTTGCTATATTGCGTTCCAAAACTCAGATGATGAGTGGCTACCAGATAAACTACACGCGCAGATTGATATCCTGGCCCAACATAAAGGCCTCGTGGCGTGCTTTACTAATGTGGAACTGATTGGTAACCATAACGAGGTCGTGACATCTTCCTGGGGCAATGGATTATTTACAACCGAAAATCGAACGAATCTTGCCTGGCTGCGCCATTTTTTTACAAGAGGAAATTGTTTGTGTATCTCCTCTGCTATGGTACGTAGTACAGCCATCAAAAAGGTCGGAAATTTCCGCGGCAGTTTGATCCAACTCTCGGATTTTGACTTATGGGTACGCTTGGCAGCGATTGGCAATTTTCATATCATTGACGAAAAATTGACCCGCATGAGAATTATCTCGGGCAAACCAGTCAAAAGTTCTAATACAAATGCTCCCGACCACCGTCCTCGGATCAATCTCTCGGATACCATACGACGATTGGCAACCCGGATCCTTCCTTTACCGATAAAGTCAAAGCTCAAGATGTATCTCAGCGCAATGGGGTCCTTTGAAGATAAATTGAGCACTTCAAAGGGCGGTTCCCCACTTGTTTCCGGAGATAATTTAAGCGCGCCAAAAGTGAGTTCTAAAAACCGTACAATTCTTGAGTTTGCTGATGTTCTTGGAAATTTCACCAGGCCGCCCATTATTGCTATGATCCCGTATATTTTTGAGGAGGCCTTCACTGAGATTAAGGATTCAATGTATATTCAACAGGCATGGCTTGCAAGGTATGCTTGGTCGTTGAGCAGTATTTCTCATTCCATTTTCGCAGATCGGATTATGGCGTCCATTATGGAAAATGAACAGGCCCGCAAAAAAGTAACCGATGTGTTTGGAGCGGAAATCATCAGAGAGTTTGTGCGCAGGCGCGGACAACTCTCTATTAGGATAGATCATGGAGCGTTCTAATTGGGTCGAAACTTGGTTTTCAAGAGTGAGAGACCGGACCCACCTGAAAGTGATTAGGATTCCCTTCAACGCTTCTGCTGAATGGGAGATGAAAGATGGTTGGCTTGTTCATAAATCGGGACGTTTCTTCCAGGTGGTTGCCATTCAGTGGGATGATTTCCATCACCAGAGCCATGCCCAGCCCATTCTACGCCAGCAGGAAATGGGCACGCTAGGATTTATTTTAAATAATTTCGAACTATTGATGCAAGCCAAAGTGGAACCAGGAAATGTAGGCGGGGTACAGATGGCGCCAACTTGTCAGGCTACAGCGAGTAATATGGATCGTATCCATGGTGGTGATGCTCCCCTGTTTTCAGACAGGTTCACTTATCGAGGGAAAAACCAGATTTACGAATCCTTGCAGAGCGAGCAAGGATCACGGTTTTTTAGAAAATTCAATCGTAATGCGCTTCTATTGGCGGGCAGCCGAGAACCACCCAATGAGAATTATCGTTGGGTTCCGGTAGATGCGGTAATGGAACTGCTGCATGAGGATTGTTTGATCAATACCGATGCCCGTTCGGTGTTAGTTTGCAGTCCCTGGGAATTGCTTGTAAATCGAGACCCTTTCACCCGCGAGTCGTCTCATTTCGCCAGGGACCTGGCAGCCTCCCTTGTAGCGCCGATCCCAAAGCCCGGGATAGAAACTGAATTGTGGTCATTGCGCACCACGATTCATCAACCTTTCATCACACGCTTGGACGAACTCGATGGGTGGCAGGTCGGTGAAGAATCAATCGTCCCCATCAGTGGGAAGCCGTTCGGGATATTCCAAATCAGGATTGAGGTTGCATCACGGGAAGTTTCGAACTGGGATCAGCCCATTCTTTCCAGTTTCGGAGAAGGATATGCGGAACTCGTCTGTGGTAGAATCGATGGGGTTCTTCATTTTCTTTTTTCTTTTCAGATCGAAGCGGGATTGGGCAATGCAGTCGAGCTTGGTCCCTCCCTGGTCATTGAGCCGGGCGAAGGTTTACCTAAAACAACCTATGTAGCACACCCCAACGCAGTGGTTCTGGCGGAATATAAACAATCAGATGAGGGAGGACGTTTCTTTCAGGATATCTCAATCTACAGATTGATTGATATTGGCGAAGTCCCAGACGATTTGAAACTCGAGAAATGGCTGACGTTGGCAGAGATTCGCGCCCTGTTAAGCGCAGGTGGCTGGTTTACAAATGAGGCGCGCAGTGCGCTTTCTCTGCTTCTCCCATGGCTGTAAGGAAAGTGGAATTTATAGCAGTGAAGTCAAACCAGCCTATAAGGAGCCCTTCCTCAACACAAGTCTGCCTTTTATACTCGAAGCGATTCAAACTTATCACACTAATGTCATTCTGAGCCCCGCAGGGGCGAAGAATCTCGCTTGATTTGCGCCAATTAGGCGCAAATCAAGCGGAGACCCTTCGCTTCCGCTCAGGGTGACAGAATTGCTCTGGTAATCCAGCGCCTGGTGCGGACGGTCAAAATTGTAGAAGCGGATGTAATTGGCTAACTGGCGATAAGCCTCCTTTGGACTGGCATATTCATGCAGATAGACTTCTTCGTACTTGATGGTGCGCCACAGCCTTTCGGTGAAGATGTTATCCAGGGCACGCCCACGTCCATCCATGCTGATCTTGATTTCTTCACGCTGAAGACGTTCCAGATATTTCGGGCTGGTGAAGTGACTGCCTTGGTCACTGTTCCAGATTTCGGGCTTGGCTTGGAACAAGGCATTGTCCACGGCGGACAACACGAACTCCATCTCCAGGGTTTGGCTGAGCGCCCAACTCACGACATAACGCGAATACCAATCCAGGACTGCGGTGAGGTACAGCCAGCCATGCTGAAGGCGGATGTAGGTAATGTCGATGCCCCAAATGTGATTGGGATATGCCGCGGTCACGTTTCGCAGCAGGTAGGGATAAATCTGGTGTTGTGGAGCAGGTTTACTCGTGTGAGGACCTGTGGAACCAGGGCAAAAATGCCCATTTCACGCATATAGGCTTGCACAGTGGGGCGCGAAACACCAAACTCGGGACGTAACTGAACTGCAATTTTGCGCGAGCCGTAGAACGGGCAGGCGGTGTAGATTTCATCGATGCGCCGCTTGATCGCCAGCTCCCGTGCGGAAGGCGGCACAGGATCATAGAACAGGCTCGAGTAACTGATCCCAAGCAGGTCTGCCTGCGTTTTCAGCGGCATTTCAGGATTGTCTTTTTCCAACATTTCCAGTCGCTCTGCTCTACTCAAATTTGAAGCCAGATTTTTTTTCCCTGGCACCGCCCGCCAGGGCAGGTGTCAACCAAGACAACTGGGCGCTTAGCCGCCCGATCTCGGCATACAGTTCGTTAATCTGTTTTTCATGTTCGGCTTCGCGAGCGCGTTCGCCTTTGCGGTCATCCTCGAACAATTGGGCAAAGTCTTCCAAGGCTTGCCTTTTCCATTTGTGGATTTGGTTCGGATGAACGCTGTTTTCGGTTGCGATCTGTGCCACGCTCTTGTCTTCTCGGATGGCTTCCAAGACGATTTGTGCCTTTTGAAGAGCAGATAGGCGTTTTCTTTTGGGCATGTTTTTCTCCAGAAACTGCACCTTAATTATGCCCGTTTTTGTGTCTAATTTTCCTTATCCACTATACATGGCATTCGCGATAGAATTGAAAGGGATCAATTATTATGCAGCCGACAAAGATAACGCTTTTTCATAACCCTGTTCAGGTAGAACAGGCAATGCGCCACACCGCCACCCGGTCATTCTACAAACTGCTCGAAAATCTGCGTTCGGCGGCGAGGGATTTCCCCCAGAAATGGGTTTCCTACCCTACTTTCAGGGATTACGCCCAAATTTGTTTCTGGGCGATGAGAAAACTGGAATACAGTTTTATTATCGAAAATTTTACTGCAATTGAGTCAGCCGGTAATAGTCCATTGCGAGTGCTCGACGTTGGTTGCGGGGTTGTGCCACTAAATAATTGGATATCCGCCCGCGGGCATGAAGTGATTGCAGTAGACCCGTTGTTCGAAGATATTGAATTCCTCGTCAAGAATAATCTGAACAAATTTTATAATTCCAATGTTTTTTATATTACAGCGTTGGGGGAGGGTTTGCCATTTCCAACCGGTTATTTCGATGTCGTGATCAGTGCCAGTGTCTTGGAGTACACCATTCCTGGTAATGATCGCGTTATTTTGGATGAGATTGCCCGCGTCCTGAAACCAAATGGAAATTTGTTGATTACATTTGATATATCGCCTCAGCGTTCCTTGCAAGAGGGAGAATCCCCGCTTTCGCATGAATTGCGTACATATGGATACCCTTTTCAACCTGATGCTGTTCGGCGTATGGTTCGATGGATGTCGCGTTATTACATGATTACTGGTGAAGAGGTCCCAAACGGCCTGGATGAGTTAACCTGGGAGGATGTACATGCCTTTTGGCGGGCTATGCAAGAACACGATGGACGCGAGACAAGTGAGCGTGAATATCTTGCGATTGGGTTGGTACTTGCCAGAAATGATCGTGCCTTCCAGATGGGGTTTGGGGAAACTCTCCGTGCTTATAGGGAGGGACAATCCGCTTTGGAACAGCAGTTGTATTTTTACCGGTACCATGCAGAGCACCGTATGGAGGTCATCAGAAGCTTGAATCAAAACGTCTCTGAAAAAGAGAGGGTCATCAGGAGCTTGAATCAAAACCTCTCTGAAAAAGAGAAGGTCATTCAAAATCTAAACAAGACGATGATTTGGAAAAATAACCACTTGTTGACAATAAGTTTAAATATTCGCGACCGTTTTACACCCAAACTAGGCATCTATCATCAATACCCTCCGCGCCCACTTCTCCTGCCCAAATCTTACCGAACCATAACCAATGGGCATGAATCAACGTTGCCAATGATTTCCATTGTTACTCCTTCTTACAATCAAGCTGATTTTCTAGAGCGAACCATCAAGAGTGTGCTTTCTCAGGAATATCCACAATTGGAATATATCCTTCAGGATGGGGGTTCTTCCGACGGTTCAACGGAAATTATCGACCGGTATCGCAACCGCTTGTCTCATGTGGAATCGATTCGTGATAGTGGGCAGGCGAATGCCATCAATCGCGGGTTTCGGCATGTGACAGGTGAAATCATGGCATACCTGAATTCGGATGATATGCTTCTCCCTGGGACTCTTCATTATGTAGCAGAATATTTTTCGCGCCATCCAAAAGTTAATGTGGTGTATGGGCACAGGATCATTGTGGACAAAGATGACCATGAAGTGGGAATCTGGGTCCTTCCTCCGCATGACAGGAAGGTCATTGAATGGGCCGATTATGTGCCCCAGGAAACCCTGTTTTGGCGGCGCAGGATTTGGGAAAAAATTGGCGGTCACATGGACGAGAATTTTCAATTTGCCCTGGATTGGGACCTGTTGCTTCGTTTTCAACATGCAGGCGCGAAGATCGTCCGCCTCCCACGCTTTCTGGCTTGCTTTCGTGTCCATGATTCTCAAAAATCCACGGCTCAGATCAATAGCCTTGGCTTGGAGGAAATGAATATCTTGCGCAGAAAGATCCATGGGCGGGACGTTAAGAACGATGAGATAACCCGCAACATCAGACCGTATCTGATGCGTTCGATCATCTATCACAAGCTCTATCGTTTGGGGATCTTACGTTATTAGCGTAAGATCAATTTTCAACCATTTGGCCATGAACATCCTTTTTGTCTGCCACAATCCTTTGGAAAGCAACAGTGGCATTCACATTGTTAATCTGGCAAATCATTTATCACGCCTGGGTGTGGAATGCACTGTTTGTGTTCCCAAGATCAAACCGGGGGTATCAACTCTCGGAGTTCCAGCCTTTGAGGTAT
>VGNE01000076.1 GCA_016866215.1 Chloroflexota bacterium
TCGGATCGTCGTGACTTGAGCATCTTTCAAATCGGTTTTCGCTTCATCCAAAGGAGTTTGACCAATGCTCTGCCTCTCTCGATTTCGCTGTGTTCCTATCTCTGATACCAAACTGTCTGGTGGCTAGAAAATAACTTGTTCCAATCTTTGCTTGGATTTGGATGTATCTTAAAAACCCCGCGATCTTTATAAAAAGATGTCTCGGCAAGTTTGATCACGCAAGGTAGTACAAAACCGCGCAGCGTATATAAGCCATGTTCTCTATCGCCAAGGTTGGAAACGTAATTTTCTAATCTCGTGAGCGATCAGCTGATTTCTTCTTTTGATTATAGCTTTTTTTATTTCATTTTTGACTACATCATTTATTTCTTCAAATGAAGCCATGCCAGATATACGCACATCTTGGAAAACTGCCCTAAGCGGCTCGTGATAATGACTTTTTCCGCGTGTACAAATAATTCCGACATCGTTTATTCCAGCAATGGGTGTTCCCGAATGTTTTACAAGACCTCCACGAACGGGGTAATCACAAACATATCTATTATTGATCAGCCCCCATGTCCCACTTCTGCCCAGGCAGTGTCCCTGAATGTTTGTGGGATCCAAATCATTTGACCATTCCCAAGTCCATTTGCAATTCCACAAATTCATTGATACCAAAGAATTTCGAACACGCTCTTTTGCAATCGTCTCGTATTTTTGAAGTAATCTTACTTCGTCGTAGTTTCTTTTTGAACGTGAACGGTAGCTAAGTCCCGACAACAATTTGCGATCTTTCGTCGATTTTGTGTTTAGCCATGTTATGAAAACCAACATGCTGACAGTGTTCCTGCAATACGCTCTGTCGTAAAAATATTCGACCAAACATCCTGCTGTATCCAACCAGCTATTAAGTTGCCAGCCAAAGAAGCAAAGAATTCGAGCATCAAGACTATGAAGTATTTCAGCATTTGGAGACCATTTGATAATGAAAGATTTTTTTGATTCTGATTCGAAATCACTGAGCCAACTAACGCTATGTTAGCCAGATTTTATTAATCTGAGTATTAGGTTGTACAACTCCCGTAGGAAAAACCCTAATGAACTAAATATTATCGGAAAAATATAGGGATATATAAATTTCACAGTTATGTCATCATCATTCAGCAAATTTGCTTTCACTAAAGGGTGAGAGTCTGCGCCACGAGGAATACCCAGCCAATATTCAACATAAGTCCCCATGATATAAGATTCATCTTTAAGTTCACCAGCATTCTCGTGGTTTTGTTTTCTTGATAATGTCTCAACTTTTCGACAAATTTTATCACCTTGATATGGGGTATATTCCTCCCATATATCAAGCTCGTTCAAGCGTGGCGACGATTCGTTTTCTTTCTTGATTATCTTTATCTTGAATTGTAATTTGCTACCACTAAGGTAAGGCAATGTATAGCCAAAGAATCTTATGTATTTGCGGTATCCAAGAGGTATAGCCTCTATGTAAGTACCCCTCCATTTGTGATTGTAGAATTTTGCCATACTAATATTCCTGTCTTACGATTTTAGAATCAGAATTCTAATCCACCGTCACATCTTGGATAGATTCCTCAGGAAATCGGGAGTTACATCGCAGACCTGACAGGTTTCATCGTGGCGCGTGTCTATCGGGCTTCTCCGTGTCGCACTGTACATGGTCAATCGGGATTCGGCGGAAACCTGTCAGGTCTTAACCGAACCATGATTTTGCATTTATCTGTGTAATCGTTATAACACAGAGACCGCCGTGAGGCGGTCTCGCACCAGGTTCGCCGAAGCTACTACTGGGGGATATGCCTCTATTATCGCCAGAAATAGCGATGCTGTCAAGCAAACATTTTTTCTATTTTACTCGAATTGTTTTTCCATCCGTTATCCGTGAATCCGTTACAAAGTCCGTTTACCTAATCCACCGTCAGCGTCTTGGACAAATTCCTCGGGAAATCGGGATCGAACCCACGCATCACGCTCATGTGATACGAGAGCAACTGCAACGGCAGGACCCCCAGCAGAGCGCTGATCTGCGCATCCGATTTGGGGATGACCACCAAATCATCGCCGTTAGCGCGCAGGCGGGCGTCCTCTTCGCCGATGGTGATCGTGCGTGCGCCGCGGACTTTCACTTCGTTGATGCCGCTGATGATGAGCGGTACATCGTTCGGTCCCGCGACGAAGATGATCGGGAAGCCCTTGCTCACCGCGGAGAGCGGTCCGTGTTTGAACTCGGTCGAGAGCATGCCTTCGCAATGGGCGTACGTGATTTCTTTTAATTTCAACGCGCCTTCCAAAGCGATCGGATAAGTCGCGCCATAGCCGAGACAATACATATCGTTCCACTCGTTGATGTCTTTCGCGATCGCTTCGATCTGCGGACCGACCATCTCGATCGTCTGCTCCATCAATTCAGGGATACGGTCGATCATTCGCCCTGATCCGCTGGTTGAGTAGTGGCGCTCGGAGCGCCACGTATCGAAACCAGCAGTTGCATCCAGACCAGCCATCCGATACGCCAGATACAAAAACGTCACGACCTGGTTGGTAAATGTCTTCGTGGCGGGCACGCTGATTTCGTATCCGCAGCACAAGGGTAGACAGAACGAAGTCGCCTTCGTCAACGTAGAGCCCACCACGTTCGCCAATCCAAAACAAGCCATGCCGCGCTTCTCGGCGGCTTCCAACGCGTTGAGCACATCCTTGGTCTCGCCCGATTGGCTGACGAAAATCCCCACGTCTTCATACCCCACCGCGGGCGCGTATTGCGCGATGAACTGCGGCGCAAGCACGGGGATGGCGGCGCGCCCCGCCAGTTGCGCGATGTACACCGAGCCCACCGACGCGGCGTGATAACTCGTGCCGCATCCGATCAAATACAGATGACGCGCGTTCTTCATCTTTTCGACCAACGGCTGCACATCGGGGCTGCCATCCAACAAGTGGATTAACTCACGGGCGACTTGTGCCTGCTCGTGGATTTCCTTCAACATAAAATGCGGATACCCGCCCTTCTGCACCGCATCCATCGACTCCGTAACTGTTTCTGGCATTCGGACGATTTGTTTGCCATCTTTGACAGACCTCACTTCCACGCGGTCTGCCCACAACGTGACGATCTCCCCATCCTGCGGACGGATCACGTTGCGCGTGAGCGGCAGAATCGATGGCAGGTCAGACGAAAGACAAGTGAAGCCATCGCCGATGCCGATCACCATACCCGAGCCTTTTTTGAACGCGTATAACTTGTCGTCATCCGCGCGCCCGATGACAAACGCGTAATCGCCTTCGAGATCACCATACGCGAGTCGAATCGCGTCAATGAATTCATATCCGCGCTTGATATATCTTTCCACCGCATGGACGCAAGTCTCGCCGTCATTCTGCGAACGGACGGTCATTCCCTCCGCCATGAATTGCTCGCGCAGCTCGACGTTATTTACTACGTTGCCATTGTGCGCCCCAACCATATCCCCATTCGAATCCAAATGCGGCTGTGAATTTACTTGCGAAGGCTCGCCAAATGTCGCCCATCGTAACTGAGTAATCCCGCGCTGTCCGCGCAGTGCCGCGAAATTCAATTTTGCGCTTACCTCTTCTACCTTCCCCACATCTTTGCGTAAATCAATCTTCCCATTATTCAACGTCGCCGCCCCGACAGAGTCATATCCGCGATAGGTGAGTCTTTCCGCCGCCGCGATAAGGATGGGTCCGAGCGCTTCTTCTTTATTTGAAACGTATCCGAAAATACCGCACATGGTTTATGTGTACTCCTATGAATGGTTTTGCAAAAAAAAGGCGAGCATCTGCTCGCCAGTATTTTTTATTTCGTTCATTGCGTAAATCGGGAAAGAAATTCCTCTGGTGAAACGATTTTGATATTTTGGTACTCGCCAAGATCAAGAAGATGATGATCGCTGGAAATAATAAACGATGCTTGTCCTGCAACTGCGCATTCAACAAATTTATCGTCATCGGGATCTGCTTGCACTACTCGTAGCGAGCCTGCGATTTCAACCCGTTCCGCATACCTGCGAATGTCGGCGACAACCGCATGGATATGATTCTCCGAATATTTGAACTTCCCGCGCAACTTTTCAGTTAGTTCCGCCAGCATGGGATTGCAATATACGGCTTGAATTACCCTGGAGCGCGCCAAAAGCAAACAATGATATGGTTTCCCCTTCCATAAAAGTCCCGATATCATCGCGTTGGTATCAAAGACCACGCGTTCCGTCATTACGCCTCATGCAAGATATCGTTGATCAATTTTTCGCGCTGTTGTTCGTTGAGGCTGTCCCAGTCAATCCCGCGTTGGGCAGAAACAGATCGAATGCGTTCATCGCCATATTGAAGTAATTGTTCCAGCGCGTCCATTTCAGGGATCAGCGCGCGCAAAACCGATTGTTTGACGGAGGGTGATAAGCGTTGCACCCATTCAACCAATTGCGCTTCGGGGATTTCAAGTGTAATTGTTTCCATCTCGGTTCTCCTAATGATTGGGAATTATACAACTGTTTTTAGGGATTATCCCACGGAGCGACTCCGCGTCCGCGCCCGCTTCGCAGCGACCCGTAAATAGTATCTGCCAACTCAGGCATAACATCCGCCGTAGCCGCCAGCAGACCGAAACAGCCCGCGATCATCATGTCACCGAAGGGGACGGCAAAATAAGGTTTCAGCCTCTGGAGTGAAGCAGCTCGCTGCTTCACATCGGACAGCAAGCTGTCCGACTCCAGAGTAAACATGCTCCGCCTCGGTCCCGTCACCACCACATCGAACTCATCTTCCCCAAACTCAAATGGACTTGTCCCATACACCAGCGCGCCATGACCCATGTCATCGAAAATATCCTGATGTTTGAGCGAACCATCCGCCAATGCGCGGATATAGTTTTCTAATTTGGGTACATCAATCTCGCCCGTATGATGTTCAAAGACTCCCTCAATTCCGTCTCCCAAACGAAAAGCCAGCGTATGAAAATTGCCCACATTGACAATGATCTTGCGTTCGCGCTTCATAACCGTTGAGTCAAAGTTTGCTCCCAAAACTGCCGCAGGCGCAGTGTCCATCACCACCAGCGGACAAGGCAGATTGTGAGCCGAGTCCGCGACGGATTGCAGACGCGTCATGATCTTGGGAATATCAGTGGAAAGATAGGCAAAGGCAGAAAGTGAATTCTTTTCTTTAATTCTTTCATCGAGATAATCAAATCGAAATTGACGATCAGAGACTCCCGCAGGCGCATTGCCATGATCGAACACTGCGACAGATATAGCCGCTAAATCATCCAGCGAAACGCCGAAGTTGGCAAAAGTTTCAGAGATCAACTTGAAATCAAAATCCTTCAAATCAATACGTTGAACGTTTAACGTTAAACGTTCAACCTCGTCTTCCGAAACAATTTTTATCCCCAACGCCTCCACTTTATCCAACTCATCATTGAGCGTGGTCGCAGCAGATGGAGTCATGTACACGGGGATTCCCGCGCGCGCATATTCTTCGATTGCCCATGCCGAGGGGCCGCCTCCCATTTGATGTCCAGTGAGCAGGATCGGGGTCCGAAGGTGAAGCGCCTGCTTGAGACGGCGATGAACCATCATGGTAGGCGAAGGCAGGACGAGTTTGAAGCCGTTCTCGATGTCGAGATTCGAATCGTAAAGAAAAATATCCTGCGTGCCTGTGCCGATGTCTACCGTTAAAATTTTCATGGGTTTGACTTAACCAGAGATAAACGGAGATAAACAAAGATTTTTTCTTTTTATCCCTGTTCATCCCCGTTTATCAGGGTGAATTAAATTTCAATCCCCAGCCAGATACGGATGAAATAGCCGATCACAAATGAGAACGCCGCCACGCTGAGACTCCCGCCTGCCATTTCGATAAATCGCTCGCGGAAGGACTCGCCTTTGGCAACGGAAATATAGTAATTGAATATTGCGATGATGACGACGGCGGTCGTGAGCGCGATGACCAGGTCAAGGTAATAATTTTCGAAAAGCAGGTAAGGCAGGATGAGCAAGGTTACCGTGACAATGTAAGCAATACCTGTGTAAATAGCGGCACGCACGGGATGTTTGCCTGTCTTTTCCGAACGAGTGGATAAATATTCACTTGCGGCCATTGAGAGCGATGCGGCGATGCCTGTGATGAGCCCTGAAAGGGCAATTAACTTCGTGTTTTGCAAAGCAAGAGTCAGCCCGGCGAGAGCGCCTGTTAATTCAACGAGGGCGTCGTTAAGACCAAGCACAACCGAGCCTGCATATTGCAGTCGCTCCTCATCCAGCATGTTAATGAGTTGATCTTCGTGCGCGTTTTCCTCCTGCTGATATTTTGCAGCTTCGGGTATTTCTTTTGCAACAGCGGCGTAATTTTTTTGCGCGGCTTCTTCGCCCATTTCCATGAGTTTGACGCCAAAGGTAAAGCCGAAGAGCATACTTACCAAATAATAAAACCAGACGAAGAACCAGCGCGGCTGAACTTCCTCCTTTGTATATTCCTTCCAGCCGTTGTAGTGACGCAGTTCGTCCTCGGCGATCTGGTCGAGGACCTTTGCATTTTCCCGTGATTTGATGCGCTGGGCGAGGCGCTTGTAGATGTGATATTCAGTGATCTCGGTTCGTTGAAAGAGAATTACTTTTTTGCGGATGTCTTCGCTGAGTTGCATGAGGGTCTCCTTATGTGATATTTCTCATGGCAATTGTAAGCGATTTTATTAAACAAAAAATTCACCCAACAGTTCAATGCCGGGTGAATTTTTTGGCGATGTTCGTTACGTTTTTTGCAGGACAAAGTACCAATATCTGCGATTCTCCAAATGCGGACGGGCATTGGGCGAGTTGGGAGTGAGACCTGCGAAGTGATAGAACTGTTTGCGAAGAATGGCAGGCACGTATTTATCAACCAGATGCTTGCGCCGTTCACGGTCCAATTCCATGGCTTTCAACACATTGTTTGTGATGTCTTCCTCTTTGATCAGTTTCAATCCCATGTTCTTTAACTGCGCGTGCCAGATCGCCACTTTTTCTTCGTAGCGCAGGTCGGTATAAAGAAAATATCCATCCGGCTTGAGCACTCGCCGGACATGCTCATAGAATTTTGTAATGTTCGGGTAGTAGAGCGACGCTTCCACATTGACCACCACATCAAAGGAATTATCCGCGAAGGTCAAGGCTTCGGCATTTCCGTGGTGGAATTTGAGGCCTTCCACATTGTTGTAATGCTGACGGCAGAATTCGATGGCGCGTGTGGAGAAATCCACGCCCGTATAGGATTTAGGTTTGAATTGACGCATGATAAAGTGCGCGCCTCCGCCCCGTCCGGAACTGACCTCCAGGGCTTCGGCATTTTCCCAGTCTATGTCTTTGGCAACGTGGTGATAAAGCTGTAATGGGTAGCGGTGGATCTCATCTTCCGGGTCAAGAGGAATGGTCTCATTTCCCTGCTGATGCGCCGTGTACCCGAAGTTCATGAAGAGTACGTCCTTTTTCAGATTCAAGGTTGAGAGAAATTCATATTGCAGGCGGGTGAGCCAGCTTTTGATGTTTGGAAAATGGTGAAATAGCAACTTATTAAGCATTTCGCTCCTCATCACTGATTTGGATTCATAAAAAATTCTCTTAATATTTTGAATCCTGCAAATATATAACCCTGTGATGTTTACTGGGATAGCATCGGTTTTGATTGTGATAAATGGTGAAAACAGCAAACAACCTGTGTAACCTGGGAAAGCCCCCCTGAGCTGTCCAGCTCAACCACTGGACACGTTGAGTTTTTTGTAATAACGATCCAACCAGAGATTGGACCAGCCCCACAGGGTCGAATCCAGGACGATTTGTTTTACTTCAGCGCGGGTGATCTTGGCTTCGGTACTGAATATCTCAGCATTATTCCGGCTGACCGCCAAAGTGCGGATGGCGAACATTAATGGAAAGATACAACCAAGCCGTATCCCATGCTGCCACCATGGCAGGGCCTTTACATAGGTCAGCGCATATTTGAGATGACGTTCCGCTTTTTCTGTCATCCTGTCCAAAACTTTGAGCGCCTGATCGCGATGTTGTGGGTCAAAGAACTGTTCGGCGGAGAGACCCATGTCCGAAAAGTATTTTTGGGGAATATACACCCAGCCGCGGTCAAAGTCCTCACGCAGGCCGCGGATCACATTTACAGTCTGGAGGGCCAGGCCAAATTCACGCGCGAGCGGCATGATCTCCTTCAGCCTGCGGCGGATACTGAATGAATACCAGGCAAACAACTGGGTCACTAAATAGCCAACCCGCCCGGCTACTTCGAACATGTAATCATCGAGGTCATTTTCATCGATCAAATTTGGTCCATGCTTTACCCAGCGTGCCATGCCCAGCGTGCTGTGGATGACTTGTTTAGAGATGATCTCCTGCACAGCAAATGGCAGGGAATGAAGATGCAATAATATTTCCTTTGCATGTTGCGCCACGATCGCATCCGGGTTGTTGATATCCGCATTTGTCAATTGACTGGTGAGCGTTTCGATCTTTTCCTTTTCACGAAGGATGTCTACCCATAAGTTCAACAACGCAACCTTTTCATCTGCATCCATCTCTTCATTATCTTCCAGATAATCGGACATCCTTAATAGCAGATAGGCGATTGTGGTTGCGTCGCATAAAATGCCCGGCAGGCGTTCAATGCCAAGCGAGAACGTGCGGCTGGTGATCCGTAATAAATCACGTGAATTCATAAGATGATTCTCATCAATAATGATTTGGGTTGGTTTTGGTATATATATCGAAAAGAGCTCTGCTCTTACCCGGGCTTGGCGCCCTTCATTCTGTTTCTTTTGTGTTCCTTATTTTCTTAAAGATTCCCTTTTCTGTGCTTCCAACTCTTTGTTTCCTCAATTGTATCTATTCTTCTTTGAAAAGCAAACGATATACAAGCGCGCCCAATGCCGATTGAAAGGAAAATAGCAATGATAAAAATAGATACTTCCATGGACGCTTACCTTTTCTGGCATTCAACGAAAGCCTGCCTCACTCCCCAACTATTTCATTCAATCCTTCGATCAGTTGCATTAATATCTCTTGCGGGATATGCCCAACTTTCTCTCCAAGTCGTTCCGTGGATAATGTACGGATTTAACTGATCTTCACCCACGATTGTTTTGGCAGTTTTATATCGGTCAATTCCAATGTGAGCGGAAACCCCGCGCGCTGCGGCTGGCTGGTGATCGCCATTGCAATGACCGTCCCTGAACGTTCGTTGAAAATAGCCTGGCTGATAACGACAACGGGTCTCAACCCCGCCTGTTCGCGTCCGCGTGTTGGATTCAAATCCGCCCAGAAGATATCGCCTCTTAATATTCTGGCCATTCTTGTATATCTCCCAAGCCTTCGTCTGCTAGTTGTTGTTCAAAAACGCGGTCAAGTTTGGAGAGTTCACGCGCCAATCGATTGCTTTCCACACGCTCTATTTTCTCGCGGACAGCGTCTTGAATAGCGCGGCTTCGATTTGGGAAATGGCGCTCTGAAACCAAACGGTCAATTTGCTTAAGCAATTGCTCGTCTATGGTAATGGCAATTTTATGAACAGTCATTTCTGCCTCCAGTATGATATTGTATCATACCGCTTACGGCGCTCTCACAGATAAAACTTTTGGCAGCCTTTCCAGTTGTTCCCTGTCTAACGTGACCAACTCTGTTCCAAATCGCAAGGCGACCGCCGCATATACAGCATCGCTGCCGCGCAAGCGATGCTGCGCAGCGACTTCAACGGCGAGATCGGCGAGACTTGAATCCAAGTCAATGAAAGTAATGTTGGGGATTTTTTTCAATTCGTTTGCGAACGCGATCCCAAGTTCTGGTTTTCCTTGCCCACGCGCAATAGCCGCAGAGATTTCAGGGAGAACAAGAACGGGCACGATGATTGGAATAGATTTCTCGCGCACATTCATCATAAACGTGTTGCTGACCTGGTGTGCGGATTCTGTAGGCGTAAACGCGCTAACAAATACACTCGCATCAATCGTGACGGTCATCTTTACCGCCGCATTTCTGAAAGAATTTCAACTGCGCTCTTTTCGTTCTGCCAGCCCTGGCCGATCTCTGCACCCAATTTCATCAATCGTTCCCACACTTCATCAGCAGCTTGCTGCGGGACGACAGCATCCAACGGAATAATGAGCGCTGCAGGCACGCCGCGTTGCGTAACAACATAGCGCGCGCGTTTTTCCTTCACGGCGCGGACAACCTCAGACGCGTGTATTTTTAATTCACGAATGCCGATCTCTTCTGTTTTGGGCTGTTTCCTCTTCTTCATGTGGTCACCTGTGTGACTACATCTTACCTTCTGGAGATATTATCGTCAAGTAAAAAAAACAATCCCGAGCCGGATTTTAAGCGCGGGATTGTTTTTTACATCACTTCTTTTTCCTCTTTACAGGTCGTGCTTTTGCTTTCACGGGTTTGGAAACATTCTTAGACTTCAGGACCGCCTTCTTTGGCTTTCCTTTCCTTCCTCCTTTCAGGGCGGCGCTTTCCTCTTTCTTCTTCCCCCCTCCCACAAACCTCTCCACCATCCATCCTACGGCGAGACCTGTGATCGTTTCCCCAGGTTTTACTTCCACAACCACGTCACCTTTGGCTGCGGCGCGTTTACGCACAGCCGCCAAATCCAAGCGTGCAGATTTGGCCGCGCCCTTGCTCATGTGGACAGTGGCAACGTGATTGGGTTTTCCGCTTGCGATGGCTGTAAGTGTGACTTTGGCAGGCAAGTCCCATGCTGTCACGCCTTTGCCATAACGTCCCTGCTTGGGAAATTCTTTTTCGTCAACGCGCTTGGCTTTTCCGTCACTGGCGAGCAGGAAGATCTCGCCTTCGGTCGGCAATACCTCCATGCCAACCACTTCATCTTTACGCGAAGCGTCTAATTTAATTCCATTCACACCTGCGGCGACTAGCCCCATCGGGCGCACATCATCTTCCTTGAAGCGGATCGCCATACCGCTGGAGGTGACGAGCAGGATGTCCTTCTTTTTGCCATCCGTTAATCCAACCCAACCCAGTCTGTCACCTTCATTGACGCGCACCAAGGTAAACGTCTGTGAAGAAGGTCCGGGCAATTCGGTGATCAGACTCTTCTTGACCATGCCGAAGCGTGTGGCGGTCAGCATGCAAGTTTCTTCGCCGAGAATGGATTTGCCTGCTGGCAACGAGAACACAGCGGCGAGCGGATCCGTTTCAGTCAACGGCGATACTTTGTAATGCATCGAACCTTGACTCAACTTATCCGCTTCAGGGATCAAGTGTGCGGCAACAGCGGCGGCCTTACCCAGCTTGCTCACGAAATAGATCGTATCCGTTGTGGAAGCCTTCACCAGGAATCTCGGCGCGTCGTTGCCCGAATGTTTCGGTTGTTTATCGTCATGAGTGCGTGAAACCAGTCCATCTTCCGTTACGCCGATCCACACAGCTTGATGCGGCAACTCGCGCGCGGTCAGGGTCTTATCAGCTTTTGCACCTGCCTTCAAATTCACGATCTGCGTGCGGCGTCGGTCACCATACGCGGCTTTGACTTTTAACAACTCATCCGCCACCACGCCGCGCATCAACTTCGGAGACTTCAATAAAGTAATCAATTCCTTGATGATGGCGGTCACTTCTTTAAATTCGGTTTCGATCTTCCTGCGTTCAAGAGCGGCGAGTCTTCGCAGTTGCATATCAAGGATGGCGTTCGCCTGCAGCTCTGTCAGCTTGTAGCGCTTCATCAGTTTTTGCCGGGCTGTTTCCACGTCAGGCGCGGATCGAATGATATTGATCAACTCATCCAAATTCTTTAATGCGATTAAATATCCCTCAAGGATATGCGCGCGCGCTTTGGCTTTTTCCAGATCGAATTCAGCCCGCCTCTTTACGACCGTCAGCCTGTGTTCCACATAGACGCGCAGGGCCTGTTTGAGAGTCAAAGTGCGCGGTTCGGCGCGCCCGTTTTCATCGGAGACCAACGCCAGCAGGTTGATACCGAAGGTGGTCTGCATGGGCGTGCGTTTATAAAGGTTACGCAGGACGATCTCAGGATTGGCATTCTTCGTCATCTCGAGCACAATGCGCATGCCCTGACGGTCCGATTCATCGCGCAGGTCGGACAGGCCTTCGAGATGACCATCGCGCGCCAGCTCGGCAATGCGCTCGATCAGACTGGACTTGTTGACCTGATATGGTAATTCTGAGACAATGATTCGGCTCTTGCCCCTTTCCATCTCTTCTACATGCGCCTTGGCCTGCACCGTGACTCGTCCGCGCCCCGAACCATACGCAGACTCAATTCCATCTTCATTCTTTTCCTGAATGATGAGGCCGCCCGTTGGGAAATCGGGTCCCTGCACAAATTTCATCAATTGCTCAACATTAATATCGTCGAGTTTTTCCCAGCGTTCGATCATATAGATAATCGCATCCACGATCTCACCGAGGTTATGCGGCGGAATGGAGGTCGCCATACCGACGGCAATACCCGTTGCGCCGTTCACCAGCAGATTCGGGATCGCGGCAGGCAGAACCTGCGGCTCTTCGAGCGTATCGTCAAAGTTGGGGGTGAAGGCGACTGTATCTTTATTAAGATCGAACAGGATATCCAGCGCAGCGGAAGTAAGCCGCGCCTCGGTATAGCGCATCGCCGCCGGCGGGTCGCCATCCACTGAACCGAAATTGCCCTGTCCATCTACAAGCAGCATGCGCAAGGAAAAATCCTGCGCCATGCGCGCCATGGCTTCATAGACCGCTGAGTCGCCATGCGGATGATATTTACCGAGCACTTCACCGACGATACGAGCGGATTTTTTATAAGCCGTATCCGCGCGAATACCCATGTCGTACATCGCATACAGAATACGCCGTTGCACAGGCTTGAGTCCATCACGGGCATCGGGCAGGGCGCGCGCCACGATCACGCTCATCGCATAATCGAGATACGACTGCTGCATTTCAGTGTCAATGTCTATTTTTTTAACAATACCGAGTTCCATATAGGATCCTTTTTCAAACACAAAGGACACGAAGGGCACTAAGGAAAACCTTTGTGTACTTCGTGTCCTTTGTGTTCAAGAATTTTGAATGTATGTTCTATTTCGAGGCTTATCTTACGGGGAAAAATGGAAGGCGTCAAGTGCGATTAAAATTTCGGTTGTTTGCCAGCCTTTAGTGAATCCGTTACAATCAACTTAATTCGGATGTGACATATGAAAGTTAAACAGGAGTCAACTCCAGTTGCAAAGGTGATTAAATGAAGTTATTAAGAAAATTGTTCGTGTTATTTTTTATTGCTTTGTCTGGTTGTATCCATGCGCCCGTTACACAACAGATATCAGAGATTCCCCAAAAAGTTACTACCTTCAAAAATACAGTGGTCAGCCTGACCTTCGACGACGGGGCTGCGGACAATTATGATGTACGCCCTATTCTTTCTCAAAATAAGTTACATGCCACTTTTTATATTTCAAGTGGTTTGACAGGAACAGATGGCTATATGACCGGGGAACAGTTGCGCGGATTATATGAGGACGGCAACGAAATTGGCGGGCATACGCTAAACCATGTAAAGCTTACTGAAATAAGCGGGGATGATCTGAAGAAAGAAATCTGCCAGAATCGCACAGATTTGATGAACTATGGTTTTAGGATCACTTC
>VGNE01000077.1 GCA_016866215.1 Chloroflexota bacterium
GGTTTGCTTCTCGCCTGCCAGCCACCGTTGCGTCTGGTCATGGCTAACTTCGCCGTTGAGAAGTGAAGATAATCCCGTTGCGCTTGTTTGTCCAAAGGCACTAATCAGGTAGTCGCTGTACAAATCAAGGAGTTTGCCGTTTTTCATCTGTCAAGTTTACGCTAAAACTGCGTAAGGTGAGTAATATATTAAAAATTATGATCCTCATCACAGGCGCTGGCGGCAAAACAGGTAGGACTCTGGTCAAGGCACTCTCGAAAACCGAGAGCGTTTGCGTGTTCGTCCATCGCGAAGAACATATTTCGGTTCTAAAGTCTTTGGGTGCAGACAAAGTAATCGTCGGCGATATGCATGATGAATCCGCGATTCAAACTGCCATGCAAGGCGCACGGAGTGTTTATCACATCTGTCCGAATATGAGTCCAGATGAAGTGGAAATTGGTAAATTGGTCATTGCTGAAGCGCAGAAAGTTGGCGTGGAGCATTTTGTCTATCATTCCGTCCTGCATCCGCAAACGGAGAAGATGAATCATCATTGGCAAAAGATGCGCGTGGAAGAAATGATCTTCGAGTCAGGACTACGATTCACCATCTTGCAACCCGCGCCGTACATGCAAAACTTGCTGGCAGGCTGGAAGAGTATTGCCGAAGGTGGTGTTTTGCGCGTTCCATATTCTATAAACTCCAAATTCAGTTTCGTTGACCTTGAAGACCTCGCCGAAGCCGCCATAATCGTGTTGGTCCAACCAGATCACATCAACGCGACATATGAACTCGTTGGCACACCGCCGTTGTCACATGTGGAGGTCGCAGAGATTTTTAGCCGCGTGTTAAAACGTGCTGTCCGCGCTGAGAAGGAAGAGATTAAAGACTGGAGACTTCGCTCGAAGGGAATCAGCGAGTATGCGGTTGAGGATCTATCCAGGATGTTCGAGTATTACGACGAGTGGGGATTGTCGGGGAATCCCAATGTATTGAGATGGCTTTTGCACCGTGAAGCGGCATCGCTTGAAACATTTGTTGAGAGAACTTTGAAGGAAAGAAATGCAGTCCATTAAAGCTCTTTCCATTACTCCCGATGCCCGTAAATGGCTGACAAATTCGCGTCATCCACACATTTTGCACATCTTCGATCACGCCTGCAACTTGATCAACGAACGCAAGGAGGTATTATCCATCGTCACTCGAGAAATCGGAAACGGCCCGTTCAATCTGGTCATAGATGTCGATATTTTCTTCTCCGAACATCTCGATCTCAAATCTCCAATCTCTAATTCTCATTCTCAGCTCACTCTCGGAGATTTGACCATCCACACAGTCAACGCGAAACTCTGGTCTCCACGACCCGATTGGGAGGCATTACATGCCAAGAGAGATCACATAATCAAATTACTACTTGCCAATCACCAAAAAGGTGGTCTCCCCCTTCGGGGACTTCGCGATATGCCTTTCACACAAACCGCTCAAGGCTGCTCGACCACCAGCCTCAACCCAAATGTACCAATTACCGAATACCAATTCTCCAATTCTCTAATCTCTGCTCTCGCAAACGCCGACCTCCCAACCTCCCTTACCGCCACCCCAAAAATTGCCGGTTTAGGCATCGGTCTCACGCCTGCAGGCGATGACTTCATCCTCGGCGCAGTTCTCGCTGCGTGGATCATTCATCCTCCTGAAATTGCACGAGTCCTTGCAGAAGAGATAACGAACGTCGCCGCGCCATTGACCACATCACTTTCGGCTGCGTGGCTGAGGTCTGCAGGGAGGGGCGAAGCGGGAATCTTGTGGCACGAGTTCTTTGATGCTTTAAGCCTTGGCGACTCATCTGCCATCCAATTACAAATTAACAAATTACTATCAATCGGTCACACTTCCGGAGCCGATGCGCTGGCTGGATTCATAGGCGTCTTTATCTCATTCAAGGAACATATACTAACCTCATGTCCTTCCTAAACACCTTTACTGATAATGTTCGAAAATATCCAAATAAAATCGCGTTGGAATTTATTGACCCGCCGCTTCAACGCCTCACCTATGCAGAATTGGATGAGTCGGTCAACCGCGCGGTGGGATACCTGCAAAGCCTCGGCTTGCAGCCCGGTGACCGTGTCGCTTTGCAACTTTCAAAATGCCTCGAGTTCATTCTTCTGCACTTGGCAGCCCTGCGATTGGGAGCCATCACCCTTCCGCTCAACCTCGCCTATCCGCCCGATGAACTGAAATACTTCCTCGAAGACTCTGGAGCAAAACTATTCTTTGCACTCGGGTCTTCGAAGGAAAAAATCCAATCCATTCTTCCGCAATTGCCTGATTTGCAGGAATGCATTTTCCTCGATCCATCCGAACCCAACCAATTCAATTCTCTAATCTCTAATTCTCTAATTGCTAATTACCAAGCTGGTCTCGATACGCCCCTCGACGAACACTCGGGACTACTCAACCACCAGAAATTATCAAACACCAATTACCAGCCACCAATCTCCAATTCTCTAATCTCTCTTCCCTCCATCAACGACACAGCGGTAATAATCTACACCAGCGGCACGACCGGACGCCCCAAAGGCGCAGAGATCACACATGGCAACCTCATCTCGAATCTCGAATCCCTTCACGAAGCCTGGGGCTGGCAACCCGACGACGTTCTGCTTCACGTCCTGCCCATCTTCCACGTCCACGGATTATTTGTCGCTTTGCATGGCGCGCTAAATGCGGGCGCAACTACTTTGTTGATGTGCGAATTCGATGCGCGCAAGACTCTGCAAACTCTCGTTGATCGGCGATGCACGGTCTTCATGGCTGTCCCCACCATTCATCAGCGCTTGCTGGATGTGCCTGAGGCGAAAAGTTTCGATCTCTCTCACCTCCGTCTGATCACCTCCGGCTCAGACCGCCTGCCCGATGAAGTCTTCACAGGTTTTCAGCAAACCTTTGGTCACACCCTGCTCGAACGCTATGGCATGACCGAAACGGGCATGAACTGTTCCAACCCTTTGAATGGAGAACGACGTATCGGATCGGTCGGACTTCCGCTCCCTGGCGTGGAGGTGAGGGTGATTGCAGAGACGGGAGAGATTCTTCCAGAAGGGGAGATTGGAGAATTGGAGATTCGCGGCCCCAACGTGTTCAAAGGCTACTGGCGACAACCGGACAAAACATATGCTTCTTTCTCAGCCGACGGTTGGTTCCGCACTGGCGACCTGGGCTTCCGCGAAAAGGATGGCTACATCACCTTGTGCGGGCGTTCCAAAGATTTGATCATCAGTGGCGGACTCAACATCTATCCACCCGAAGTGGAGCGCGTCCTGGTCGAGCATCCTGCAGTGGAGGCTTGCGCGGTCATCGGCTGTCTCGACAAAGAGTGGGGAGAAAAAGTCATTGCGGTGGTGGTGCTAAATCGAAGCGAAGCAGTTTCGGGCGAAGAATTGATCCGCTTTTGTCGTGAACGGCTCGCGCCTTATAAATCCCCCAAGTCCATTGTCTTCAGAGATGACCTGCCTCGCAATGCCATGGGCAAAGTGCAAAAAACGGAGTTGAGAAAAACGGTCTGCCTGGAAGGAAAATGAGCATATTTCACAAAACAACCTTTTCATCTTTCAGCCCAGGATATCCGTATCATGCTAAAATAGGAATAATCAACATCGTGGCGCCACTGGCGCCATCAGATATTGCGCGATGGGACTTTATGAATTCGGACGTGAAGCGTGTCATGATTCAAGGTACATTTAGAGGTGCATAGTGCCTGACATATTATGGCTGTTCTATCTTCGGCAATGCGGCACAGACATGGCGCCACTGCGCCACCACACAGGAGTCCTATGCCAAACCTGATCGGACCCGATGTAAGTTTTTACCAGGACGATAATGCCACCGAGAGGATGATTGACTTCGCGAAGATGGAGTCAAATGCCGGCTATGTCATTATTCGCTCAGGACAGAATTTGTGGGCAGACCCGGATTTCAAACCCAACTGGCAAGCGGCCAAAGGTGTATTACCGCGAGGTAGTTATTGGTTTTATGACAGCCGTGTCGAGCCGAAGCGTCAGGCAGATTTGTGGGTGAGTCTCTTCGAAGGCGACCTCGGCGAACTGCCCCTGTTCTGCGATTTTGAAGATAACTACGATGGTCAGTATGGCAGATGGCAGGATTGGTATGATTTCATCGAGGGCTTAAAGTCCTTACTGCCCGCCGGCAGGGAAATCGGCATCTACACTGCGTATTATTATTGGCTTGAGCGTACAGTGGCCAAAGGCATTCCCACCGCATCCCTGGAATATTTCAAGCAGTATCCGCTATGGGTGGCCAACTATAAAGTGGAGAAGCCGCTCGTCCCGAAGCCCTGGACGGAATGGGTGTTCTGGCAATTCACTGACAAAGGGGACGGCAGTTTGTACGGCGTTGAAAGCAGGAACATAGATCTGAACTATTTCAACGGCGATATGAATGCGTTTCGGACGCGCTTCAAGCTGTCATGGCGCCAAGGCGCCACTGCACCTCCCGTGGAAACTGATAAAATTGACCTCAAATTCCTGGTGGTTGATATGGAAAATGGCGAGCAAATTACATTTGTGAAAAGAGGAGAATAAAATGGCACAAAAAGATTATGTAGTTGTTGGCAAGATCATTCCAAATCAAAGCACACGATTGCGTGTCGCTCCCAGCACATTCACATCCGTAATTGGGTCATACGCCGCCGGCTCTCAGGTTGAGATTGACCTGGTGCGGGAGTACACCGAAACCGTAAGTTCTGAGTATGTGAAAGCAGGCGATAAGTGGGGCAGGGTTTTGAAAGTAAACGGCGCAGCAGTTCAGCAGCCGGCATGGATGGCGATAATCTATCTCGGCAACACAATCTGCAAGGCTGAATATTCCCTGCCGAGCGTGCCTGCGCCTTTACCAAGCCCAAAGGTAAAGATTGTTTCGTTGACCGTGATTGCAAATTACGAAGATGGTACGACCACCACCGAAGTATTTGATCCCGTCCAATGATACGTATTATTGCTCACACCGATGATGGAGTTATTGCCTTCGAGCCGCGTAAGGATCTGAAACGGATCGGAGTATTCGGAGTTGTGAAACTGGATTATGACCAGGCTTGGTTACAGGATGATGGAACTACTGTCACGAAAAAATCACGCCCCTCCCGCAACGGAGTAGAAGATAGAATTCGCGGACTGCCCGCCACCGCAAGGTTTATGGTTACTGCCCCAAACGGGGGAATTGTATCGCTTCACCAGGACTTGCAATTATGGATGCACGACCTATGCAGGCAGCGTATTCCAAGCACGCCCGAAGCCGAGGCGAAAATGTCATGGCGAAGCCTGACCGCTGGCAGCGGAATGTCAACACGCTTCTTTACCGACTTTGCCGGCTCAGAGACTCATGCGGATTATGTAAATGGAAAAAATTTGGATAAAGAGCCAATGAAAGGCAAACCACTCGTCACAGGTGGAACGATATTGAAAATCATTGGAGAGCGCAGGGTGGGCGGGACAGATTGCCATGTAGTGGAAGCGATCAACCCCATTGGGAATTATCGTCAATACAACCCGCGCGATCATTGGTGGTTGTTCTTTTTTCCAACCATTTCCGCGCGGGTACAAGTGAAGGATGCCAGTGGTAAATTTCTTTACTTTCTTGAATACATATCCGAGCCATTTCCGCAGTACAAAAACAAGACCGTTATGCCTGTTTTGGCATTGGCAGGACAGTCTGAAAATTACATTCCAAAAGGCAGGGTCAGAATACTCGCTGAGAATGAATCGTTACCCAGCCCTTACTTGAATTCGTCCGTGCCGGGGAGTGAGACCTTTTTTTATCCAAATCCGTATGCATAAATTGGCTGGCTGATTAAGCGGAGAATAATCAGGACTGTTCGCCGCCCGATACATCCGCCTCATCCGTGCCAAAACGAAATTTTTCCAATCCCAATAACATAGGGCCGTAAAAAATAAACGGGCGACTTGTCCATCAAAGCGAGAAGAGTCGCTTGCGCCTCGTTGGGGTGGATGGCGACCATAAATCTCTCACAAAAAATTTATACCCAAAAGCATGCTTTTATGTTATAACCAGCAATCCGCACGTATCCAGGCGAACGTGACGGGTAAAACCAATCAAACCGAAATCGTGTGCATCTTCAGGGGCGCCAGCACACAAAGCGGACTCTACCTTTATCGGAGGGTACCCTGTCAACCGTAACATCCATCTCAACAAACGCGTCACAGCGCAAGAAGGTGACCACGCTGACGTTCCGCCAGAAGAAGGAACGCGGCGTGGCGATCACCATGCTGACAGCCTATGACTATCCCACCGCACTGGCAATGGACAAGGCCGGTATTGATTGCATTCTCGTCGGTGATTCGCTCGGCATGGTGGTGTTGGGCTATGAAAATACATTACCTGTCACCATGGAGGAAATGCTTCATCATGCGCGTGCGGTTTCACGCGGCGCGAAGAATGCCTTGCTTGTGGGCGATATGCCTTTCATGTCTTATCAAGTTTCAACGGAAGATGCGGTTCGCAATGCTGGGCGTTTCCTGCAGCAAGGCGGCATGGACGCGGTCAAACTCGAAGGCGGACGCGAGCGCGCCGACGCAGTCCGCGCGATTGTGGGTACAGGCATTCCCGTCATGGGACATCTGGGACTCACACCGCAATCCGTCCATCAATTGGGCGGGTTTCGCGCGCAAGGCAAAACTGCGTCTGCGGCGAAACGTTTGCTTGAGGATGCGAAGATCCTCGAAGATGCGGGCGCCTTCAGTCTCGTGCTTGAGTCTGTGCCTGCGCGATTGGCGGAAACCATCTCCAAACAAATTTCCATTCCCACCATTGGCATTGGTGCGGGCACAGGTTGTGACGGGCAGGTGCTTGTGACGCATGATCTGCTCGGTCTCTTTGATCGCTTCACGCCGAAGTTCGTCAAGCAGTACGCAAATTTCCACGAAGAGATGAACAAGGCTTTTGCAGAATATATCGAGGATGTCGAAACGAAACGATTCCCCGCCATTGAGCATACAGTTGAAATGACGGATGATGAATGGAATGAATTTCAACGTTTAACATTAAACGTTGAACGTATCCTGCCGAGAAAAAACTGATGAAAGAAGATTCTATTTTATTGGTCGGCACAGGTGCATTGGCGACCTTATTCGCTGCGCGTTTAAGCGAGGCGGGTCATTCCGTGTCCATGCTTGGGACGTGGAAGAATGGCTTGCAAGCGCTTCAGGAAAACGGCGCGTGCCTGGTTGATGAGCATGGAAACGAACGCGCATATCAAGTGTATGCAACGGATGATCCGCGTGAAGTGAGCGGGGCGAAGGCTGCTCTGGTACTGGTCAAATCCTGGCAGACGGAACGCGCGGCCCGCCAGTTGAAAGAATCACTTGCAGATGATGGACTCGCAGTCACTCTCCAAAATGGGCTTGGCAATCGTGAAACGCTCATACGGGACCTCGGACCTGCGCGGGTTTCATTGGGCGTTACCACCATTGGAGCGACTCTGCTCAAGCCGGGTTTGGTAAAGATCGGCGGGCAGGGCATTATTTCCCTCCAGCAGAATCAGGCTCTCGGTCCGCTTGAGGCGGTTCTTCGGTCATCCAATTTCAATATAAAAATTGTGGACGATGCCCAGTCGCTCTTGTGGGGCAAACTGGTCATCAACGCGGCGATCAACCCGCTGACTGCCCTGCTGCGAATTACAAATGGCGAACTGCTGTCGCGTCCGCTGGTTCGCAAAGTGATGTCTGCTTTGGCGTGTGAGACAGCGGACGTGGCGAAGGCCGAGCATGTGCATTTGCCGTTCAGCAATCCTGTTATTGCCGTAGAGGATGTGGCCCGAAAAACTTCGGCGAATCATTCCTCCATGTTTCAGGATGTACGGCGCGGCGCTCCAACTGAAATTGATGCGATCTGCGGCGCGGTGACGTTGCACGGCAAGAAGCATGGCATCCGCACGCCCTACAACCGTGCCTGCTGGCAGTTGGTCAGAGCAATGTAATAAAGGGACAGTCACTTTTGCGAAACGCCTGAAATGAATTGTGATGGATAAGATGACTGTCACTTCCCAGCCTGATTCAGGTTAAAATAAATACATGCCAACTTATGACTTTATCTGCAATGCCTGCGAACAACGCTTTGACATATTCATGACCTTTAGCGAATACGGAAAGAAGTCCGTGAATTGCCCGCACTGTGGGAGTGACAAAGTCCGCCGCCGCATGACCAGGGTGCGCATTGCCAAAACTGATGAAGGCCGTCTTGAATCCGTGGCGAATGATTTTTCTGGTTTTGAAGGACTCGAGGATGATCCCAAGGCCCTCGGCAAAATGATGCGGAAAATGGGCGGCGAAATGGGCGAAGACCTGCCAGCAGAATTTGACGAAGTGGTGGATCGGCTGGAAGCGGGTCAGAGCCCCGAAGAAATTGAATCTGCCCTGCCAAGCCCGGGCGATGACAACAGTAGCGGCGAATAAAACCTGATGGAAAGAAGTATTGCTGTATAAAACAAAATCAATCTGCGCCTACTCCAGCGAAATCAACCCCGTGCGAATGGCAAACTTGACCAACTCGGTGCGCGAGTGCATATTGAGCTTATTCATAATACGTTCGCGATGACGCGCAATCGTCTTGTGACTCAAGTTTAGTTTTTCGCCGATCTCATAATTACTCAAACCCTGCGCGACCATTTCCAACACCCCGCGTTCACGGGCGCTCAATGCTTCCAGCCCCACTGCCTGCCCTTCTTCAGGTTTCTCTGGCGATGGTGATTCGATCAAGTGTTGATAATCTTCCAACAGCCAGCGTGCCAATGCGGGTTGTAAATAAATATGTCCCTTGGCTACCGTGTGGATGGCTTGCACCAACTCATCAGAAGCCGCTTGTTTGGTGAGATAGCCGCTTGCGCCCGCCTCCAGCATTTTCATAAAATAAAATTTATCTTCATGCACTGTCAGCGCCAGCACTGTAACTTGCGGCCACTTCTCTTTTAATTGTCGTGTCGCTTCCAGGCCGTCCATCTCCGGCATGGAGATGTCCATAATAATAATGTCAGGGCGCGTCTCCAAGGCGAGCGCGATGGCTTCCTGCCCATTGCCTGCTTCGGCGACCACTTCAAAATCAGGCTGCGTTTGTAAAAAGGATTTCAACCCTGTGCGGACCACTTGATGATCATCTACCAGCATAAGGCGGATGTTGGACATATCGAACCTCCTGATGGACCGGAATTTGTAGGAGAACGGTTGTGCCGCGCCCCGCTTCAGATCGGACCTCGAACCTGCCTCCGACCGATTCGGCTCTTTCTTTCATCCCGGCCAAACCCCAGCCGCGCGGCGCAGCGAACTTTTCTTCGGGGTCAAAGCCAATGCCTTCATCTGACACTTCCAACTTAACTTCCCGGGCAAGATAACTTATATAAATAACAGCGCGTTTCGATTTGGCGTGACGCGCAATATTTGTCACGGCTTCCTGCGCAACGCGGAAGATGACGGTTTCTGCAAGTGAGTCAATGCGGCGAGGCTCGCCATCCGTTTTGAATTCGATTTGCAAGCCAAGCCGCGGACCGTCCTTGTCTGCCATGAATTGTAAAGCGGGTAAAAGGCCGAGATCATCCAAATGAGCGGGGCGCAGATCGTATACCATCTGTTGCATGCTTTGGGACATTTGTTTACCAAGTTCCTGTAATCTTGCAAGAATAGGCGCAGCTTTGGAGCGATGTCTAATAACTTGTTTCAGTGTGCCAGTATCAAGTGTAAACGCCGTCAATGTTTGCGCCATTTCATCATGTAATTCACGCGCAATGCGGGCGCGCTCTTCCTCCTGTGCGCGCACGATATGGCGTAACAGGTCGCGGCGCATGATCTCCTGCTGTTCAAGGGCTTCGAGGCGCGCTTGCTGTGCGGCGGTGAGTTGTGCTTGTCTTTCGTCTTCCAAAAATTGAATGGTGCGAAACAGATTCCAGGTGATGATGATAGCTGCAAAAGTACGAATGATTTGAATGGGAACGCCTGTCATTTGCGTAAAAGATTCGGCGTTGATAAGAACAGCAGTTATGGTGTTCATTCCAGGTACAGCAAGTTGTGTGGCGCTGTACAGGGCAAAGCCTAAAGCCGTCCAGTTGAGATGGGTATCCAGCGGTTGGCGTGAATCCGCTTTGGCTCTGTTCGCGCCCGCTCGAAGCCCGAGGGAAGCGATGGCGGCGCCGGGAACTGCCAGTAGATAACGAACCAGCCCACCCGTCGTCTGAAGCGGGGTAATATCGCCTTGATAAAAAGCGTAGAGTACGTCAATCAGAATAAGCAGGATATAGGGCGGCAGGGTTGCCAATCCAAAAATAGTGAAAGGGCTGATATGCGCGCGCGCAACTTGAAAGGCTTGCCAGCCATAAAACCAAAGCGCAATGAAGGAAAGCGCCAACCATATCAGGCGGAACCAGGTTGTCCATTCGGGCAGGTTTCCATGCAGTTGTTCATTTTGCAGGGTAAAAATTTCGAGCCATTCGTGGATGCCGTGCAAGAGTCCGAAAACGGCAAGGGGCAGGAGCAGTTTTTTTTGTTCGAGGGAGGAGGTGCGGTTTACTTCTAAAACCAAAATCAAGCCCATGCTGAAAAAGGCTAATCCATAAATAAAATAAACGATGAAAAGGATTTCAAATCGCATAGCAGGTTGAATTTATTGTACAACACTACCCAAATAAATAAGCTATTTAATCATCCTTTATTCGTGATTTGTGTCACTATTGATATTTTCATAACAATGTAGAATATAATGGCATTGGGATATTTGACCCAATAATATGAGAAATAACCCAAAAGGAGAAGATCATGAAAAAACTGTTTATACTTGTTTCACTGCTCGTGCTGGCTTCGATGGTATTGAGCGCATGCGGCACCCCCGCTCCAACAGAACCCCCGGTTGCAGCAACCGAACCACCCGCTCCCACTGAACCCCCGATGCCCGCTTGGGAAGCCCCTGCTGGCGCATTTGTTGCGTCCCCTGTGGATGCCGCGCCCACGCTGGATGGCGTTGGTGACGAGGCCTTCTGGGCTGATGCTGAGGAAATTGTTATTGATGTAGATGGCGGCTTTGGCGGCTATGAAACCAAAGTTCACCTTAAGGCTGTTTATACTGCCGATAGCGTTTACTTCCTGGCTACCTACGAAGATCCCACCGAATCCTGGTTCCGCTCACCGTGGCAGAAACAGGAAGATGGCACCTGGTTGAAGATCAAGGATCCAAATGATAAAGGCGGCGATAATAATACCGTTTACGAAGACAAGATGGCTTTCATCTGGCCGATTAACAATAGTATCCCCAAGTTTGAAACCAAGGGCTGCTACACTGCCTGCCATGCAGGCGATGATTCCGGGAAACCTTATGGCAACAAGTACACTGCCGCTGAAGGCGAACTAGGCGACATCTGGCATTGGAAATCCATCCGCAACCTGAATCAAATTGATGATCAATATCTTGATTGGACACCGTATAATGCTGAAACAGCAAAGGAAGCCGGACGCAAGAGTGACAAGAAAGACTCCGGCGGGTATGCTGACAATTTTGCTTCCATGCCCGATCCCACCGATGCGACCAAGACCGTGGCTGATAAGACCAAACCCGGTTTCACATCCCCCAACATTGATATGACCACTGGGGCTCCCGGCTTCATCCTTGACAGCGAAAAGGTTGCTCTCGACCAAGCCGCTTTGGATGCCCTTCCTGTCGGTTCCTATATCCCCGGCATTGTGAAATCCGAGATGGTTGGTGACCGCGGCAATATCTCTGCAGGCTGGAAGTGGGCCGATGGCGTATGGACAATCGAATTTGGCCGCGCGCTTGAAACTGGTTCTGAAACCGACGTGCAGTTTTCCGACCTGACTGCCATGTATTACTTCGGCGTAGCAGTCTTCGAGAACGCACAGGTTCGCCACGCAACACAGACCGCTCCTTCCTTCATGGTCTTCATGCCCCGCTAAACAATCCACTGACAAAGATTATGTGGGGCGCATTTTCAAAATGCGCCCCACATTCTTTATCCTGCGAATTGTACGTTTCATATTTTTTCATCGCATCGAGTGCAGTGAAACTACATTCGATACGATGAAGTTATTTTCACATTTTGGTGTACTGAGGCCTGAGCGGGTAAATGGAACAGGCAAAATGCTCTGCCCTATATTCATATACAGCAAACTGTAATGTCACGAACTTTATCATAATTATAGTGACTATTGTCACATGCTTTTTATTGCAAATTAACTTGATTTTAATCTCCTAAATGCTTAGAATTTCGGGATAATTGTTCATAATCCCTTAATAAAATTATTAACCAAAGGAGACACCGCAACCAAATGATATTTGGAAAATACAATTTTTTTTCAAAATAATGAAAAAGGAGAATAATCAAATGAATTTCAATAAAAAGCTCGTTTTGCTCGTTGCCGCCCTAATCGTCGCCGCTTTCGTATTGACAGCCTGCGGTACAGGCCCTGCCGGCCCCGCCGGCCCTGCGGGTCCGCAAGGTGACCCGGGCCCTGCACCAGCGGCTTCCGATTTGTCCTGCACGGAGTGCCATAATGACACCACCTTGATCACCTCCAAGGTAGCGCAGTTCAATGAGAATTCTGTGCATGGGACAGGCGAGTCCTTCGTGAGAGGCGAAGGCGTTGCCTGCGCTGGCTGTCACGGCAGTGAGGGCACCAAAGCCCGCATCAACGCCGGCCTGCCCCCGCATGACCCGTCGGTTGTAGGCGTGGTGAACGTCTCGCCGTTCAACTGCCGAACCTGCCACGACATCCACACCACCTATACAAAGGATGACTTCTCCTTGACCGGAGATGAACAGGCGGTGAAGTTTGAGTATTCCGACGGTACCTTTGACGGTGGCGCAGGCAACCTGTGCGCCAACTGTCACCAGATCCGCAACCCCAAGCCCGAAGTTAAGGATGGAAACATCGCGATTACATCCCAACGCTACGGCACCCACTACGGTACTGAATCCCAGATGCTGGTCGGCGAAGGCGGATTGGGCGATGTGAGCGGCAGCCCAAGCCCTCACTACTCAAAGGTGAAAGATACCTGTGTGGGATGTCACATGGGAGATGAGTACAACCATACCTACCTGCCCAAAGTGGTGCGCTGCCAGGATTGTCATGTGGATGCCAAAAACTTTGACGTGAACGGCGTGCAGACCGAAATTGAGGCAATGCTCGAGGAACTTCATACCCTCTTCGTCGAAAAGAAACTGATGAACCCGGACGAGGTGGCGAACCCGAGCAATCTATGGGGTATTTATGACCCGGCGGCCGATAAATGGAGTAATCCCTCCGCAGATGCTCCCTTGATAGTTCCCGAAGCGGTCGCAAACGCGATGTGGAACTACAAATTCGTAACCTATGACCAGAGCATGGGTGCCCACAACTCAGCCTATGCCAAGGCTTTGCTCGAAGCAGCCCTGGAAACGATGAAGGCGTACACTCCGTAATTAATTTAACTCACCTTACGCAGCCAAACAGGCAGGGTTGAGTTCCCGCAGTTTGGCATAAGCGGCGTGAAGCGCGTGCAAATATAGTTTTGACTTGAGTGCAAAGTGATTGAGTTTGGTGTCGCCTTTGAGCAG
>VGNE01000078.1 GCA_016866215.1 Chloroflexota bacterium
GGGGTATCATCGTGCGGGATGTCAAAGCGTGAAATCGCCTCGCGGACAGTTGTACCATCCGGGACATCAACTTCAACCACTCCGTTTTTTGCTTCGGGCGGAAGTTGGTCACGGTAGTTGGCGATCAGTTTGACGTGGATCATCATTTGTGAATTCTAGCATGAAAGGGGATAAAATAAACTCATGAAAAGACAACTCCCCTATCACGGCTGGTGTTTCGTGTGTGGACACGACAACCCGCACAGTATTGGATTAACCTGGTTTGTGGATGATGACGGAATTATGACATCCGAATTCACATTGAATGAAGCGCAGCAAGGTCCGCCTGGATATGCTCACGGAGGCGCATCTGCGGCGATTTTGGATGAAGCTATGGGGTTGGTCGTCTGGGCGGCTGGACATAAGGTGGCGGCGGTCAATTTGGAGATCAACTATCACAAGCCGCTTCCGTTGAATCAAGCGCTTACTCTCGAAGCGCGCATCACGCAAATGGACGAGAGAAAAATATTCTCGACAGGCGAAATCAAACTGGCAGATTCAACTGTCCCCGTGAGCGGACGCGGGATTTACGTCGTCGCGCCGAAATTATTTGAGAGTATCAATTTAAGCAGGGAAAAGAAGGAATGAGGCGAATCCATTTTCTCATCCTTCTTCTAACATTAAGCGCATGTCTTCCCGCGCCGGCAGTAGAACCAACATCAACAGGTTCAGCGCCATTTCGCATCACCGCTGAGGAAAACCCCTATGCGCCCAAACCGGAAGACCTCAGCCTGCAAATTGCGGATGTGACCATTACATCCGTCAACCTTTCGGAGCGGTTTGAATTTACGCCGCCGCGCGTACTGGTAAATTTCCTGGGTTATATGCCGGGCGTCTGCAATGAACTGCGCATCAACGTCAAACCGCCCGATGAAAACTATCGTGTTTTCATTGAGGTGTATAGTTTGACGGATTCCGATACCGTCTGCGAAGGGGTCTTCAAGCAGTTCGAAGCGAGCATAATGCTTGGCACATATTCCAGCGGCAGATACACGATCTGGGTGAATGATGAGCCAGCCGGGGATTTTTCGGCTTATTAGCGGAACAAAACTGCAAGACCCATCGTCAATATAAAAAAAATGGAGGCAGGCATGAAACAAATTTTGTTTATCATCACCATCTTGATCTTTGCTTCGAGCGCCTGCCAACCAGTCACAGGCGACCCTGTAAACCAAAATCCTTCATATCCGAACCCTTCGTATCCAAATCCGTCCGCGCCGCAAACGGGCGATTTCGCCTCACAACCTGGTGACGCTGATTTATTACGCAGCGAGGTGTATCTGGATTCAACAGAAATGCTGACTCTGGAAAGTTTCCCGCTGCAATTCATGCTATCCCTAAAAGGAAACCTGCCCACGCCCTGCAGTCAGTTGCGCGTGAAAGTCAGCCCGCCCGATTCGGAAAAAAGAGTCGCTGTGGATGTGTACTCCGTGCTCGACCCGGCGGTCATCTGCGCGGAAGTGCTCCAACCTTTTGAAGTGAACGTCCCGCTCGGCAGTTTCCCCGAAGGCAAATATACGCTTTGGGTCAACGGCAAAATGGTTGCAGAATTTCAGGCATAAAATCAGCATTCTAAAAAGAGGAGTCGGATAGTTACCCGGCTCCTCTTTTTATCAGTGACTGAGTATTTGCGAAAGGAACAATTTCGTCCGCTCTTCTTTCGGTTTCTTGAATATGTCCTCGGGCGAGCCGCTCTCCACGATCTGACCTTGATCGAAGAAGAACATTCTATCCGCAACGGCGCGGGCAAAACCCATTTCATGGGTGACAACAAGCATGGTCATGCCTGATTTTGCCAGTTCCGCCATCACATCCAACACTTCCTTGATCATTTCAGGGTCGAGCGCAGAGGTAGGTTCATCGAAGAGCATGATCTTCGGCTGCATGGCAAGCGCGCGCGCAATCGCCACGCGCTGCTGCTGCCCGCCCGATAGTTGACCGGGATATTTATGCGCCTGCTCCGGGATGCCCACCCGCTCGAGCAATTGCATGGCGATCTCCTCCGCCTTATCCTTGGGCCATTTATGCACCCAGATTGGAGCCAGGGTGATATTCTGCATGACCGTTAAATGGGGGAACAGGTTGAACTGCTGAAAGACCATCCCGATCTCGCTGCGAATGGCGGCGATATTGCGTATATCGTGGGTCAATTCGATGCCATCCACAATGATCGTGCCGCGCTGGTGTTCCTCCAGGCGGTTGATCGTGCGTATGAAGGTCGATTTTCCTGAACCCGAAGGGCCAAAGATGACGACCACCTCCCCCTTTTTAACCTCCATACCTACGCCTTTGAGCGCATGGAAGTTGCCAAACCACTTATGGACTTCTTTGCAAACGATGATCGATTCACTCATAGCAGGACTCTCATTCACTTTCGACTACGCCCAGGCGCGCTTCCAGGCGACGACTTGCCTGGGACATGGCATAACTGAAGACGAAATAGAACAGACCAGCAAAAAGGTATATCTCCCGCACCGCGCCAAGATACTCACGCGCTTTGATGACACTCTGGCCTACGGCAAGCACATCCAATAACCCAACGATCGCCACCAGCGAGGTATCCTTGAAAATGCTGACAAACTGCCCCATGATTGGAGGAATGACGGCGCGCAGCGCCTGCGGTAGTACTACCAAACTGGTCACCAGGAACTCATTCAAGCCAAGCGCCCGTGCGGCTTCGACCTGCTCGTTGCGCACAGCCTGCAGCCCGCCGCGTACGATCTCTGCTAGGTAGGCGGCGGTGAAGAGGATCATTCCGGCCATGGCACGCAGCACCCTGTCTATGTTAACCCCCAGCGGCAGGAAGAGCGGTAGCATCACTTGGGCCATGAAGAGGATCGAGATCAGGGGCACTCCACGAACCAGCTCGATGAACAGGATGCTGAACCCTTTCACCACGGGCAGCGAACTACGTCGTCCAAGCGCAAGTAGCACACCGATGGGGAAGGAGGCCGCGATGCTGACTACAGAGAGCGACAGCGTAAGCAGTATTCCGCTCCAGATATTGGGGGGCACAATCATGAGCGCTTCGACTGGATCGACCGCTTCATTTCCAACTTCGAAGGTGGTCAGTACGATCACGACGATGGGAAGGCTTATCATCCAGATCGCTCCGAGCACATGAGCTCTCCCAACCATGTTGGTGAAAGACCGCCCCACGGCGCGACCGATGAGAAGGCACAGACCAAAGGTGAGCAGCATGGGGATTGCCATCGGTGTGCGCAGTCCAAAAATCCAGGGCTGGCTCAATGTGCTCAGGGGAACCATGAGGGCGAGGACGACCAGCGCGCCAACATTCGTCAGGATCCGGGATCGACGTTTTTGGAAGATCATCCATGAGGCGCCCGCCAGTAAACCTGTAAGCGTGAGTGCGGCATTCGCCCGCCAGGTTTGGTCGAGTGCGATGAGCACATCCGGGTGGACGATGTAGTACCCAATGTTATTTATTATGGTGCGGAAGGTTGGCATCGTGATTCCGCGTATCAGGATGGTCAGCACAAAGGGCATCATCAGCCAACCAGCCAGCAATACCGGGCGTGAACGCTGATTCTCCTGCCGAGACCACTGGACCCAGGTGAGCACGCCCATCAAGACGATCAGGATCAAACTCACGCCCAGACGCCAGACCTCGGTGTTCGGGTACCGCCCCCAGGTCAGAACGCCCAGGTTGTTGGTGACCGCCGACCAGTTCGCTTCCCGCACAGACCAGATCACCAACACACGCCCGAAGAAGTAGATCAGGATCAGAGTGAGGATCGTCAGCAGGCTGTTGATCCAACTGCTGAACAAGTTGGCGCGCAACCAGCCCAGTACGCCCAAGGAGGTGACCGGCGGTTTGATCGAGGAGCTTTCTGCGCGTTCCATAAGTCTCTTTACCGTTCCAGGATCTTCAGGCGGGCGTTAAGGGCGTTCATCACGGCAGATATCGACAGGCTCATCAAGAGATAGGTGACCATCATCAGGCTGAGCACCTGTACCGCCTGTCCGGATTGGTTGAAGATCGTCGATGAGATATTATACAGATCCGGAAAGCCCACTCCTACGGCTAGACTGGAGTTCTTGGCTAGATTGAGATACTGGTTAGTAAGCGGGGGGATGATTACCCGCATGGCCTGGGGCAGGATCACCAGACGTAGCACCTGTGCCTGGGTCATGCCGGAGGCTTTCGCAGCTTCGAGCTGTCCCTTGGGAACTGCCAGGATGCCAGCCCGTACGATGTCGGCAATGAACGCCGCCGTATAAATCACGAGTCCAAAGAGGATTCCAGTGAATTCGGGCGTCAGGCGAGCCCCGCCTTCGATGCGCAGGCCTACCAACTCGGGATACTCGATCGAGTACGGGCTTCCTGAGAGCAGGAACCAGCTTAGAAGCGGTACGCCGAAGATTAGAAGACTCGCCTTTAGACCTGGCCAGGTCTCCACCCCGGTCAAGATGCGCCGTCGAAGCAAAACACGATAGAGGATGATCCCACCGACCAGCGCCGCTACGGTGAGCGCCAGCCAAAGTGTAGAGCCCTCCTGGGGAACTGCTCGCGGTAAGTAGAAGCCACGGTTACTCAGGCTGAATGGTCCAAAGGTCAAGCGATCCTGAAGAGAAGGTAATTTCAGGATAATTCCGAAATAGATGAAAAATAATTGCACCAAGAGAGGAGTGTTGCGCATGACCTCGACATAAGCACTGACAAGATTGCGAAGCAACCAGTTGGATGAAAGCAGGGCGATACCCGTGAGGATGCCCAGCACGGTTGCCAGGACAAGACCAAAGACAATTACACGGATTGAGTTTACAAAGCCGACAACATAGGCGCGCCAGTACGTGTCAGTGCGTTCGAACGGAAGGCCCTCTCCGATCCCGAAGCCGGCTGTCCTCTGGAAAAAGCTAAAGTTCAGGTCGAGCCCACGCTCATCAAGGGAGGTTAACAGGTTGCCGACCAACCAACGCCCGGCGATTAGCACCAGGATGACGAAGATGATCTGGGCGAGCGCCTGCAGGAAACGGGTGTCACGCCAGAAGGACCGGCGGCTTGGTTGGAGTAGGGCGGTTTTAGGTGTGTTTAGGGTCATGAAATCAAGCTTGCAGCCCTGCCTGTAGACAGGGCTGCAAGCTTATTCAACAGTTGTCGGATCTAACGCCATGGCGGCGGATAGAGCAGGCCGCCATCCTTCCAGAGCGCATTGAACGAACCTTCACGGGGGATGTCGGTGCCCTCAGGTCCTAAATGACGGTCGTAGATCTCGCCGTAGTTCCCGACTGCGGCGATCACGTTAACCATGAAGTCTGGCGCCAGGCCAAGTAGTTCACCGAAGGAGCCTTCTAGTCCGAGCAGGCGAGCGACTTCGGGATCTTCAGGGGTACCCGCCGCAATCTCGGCGACATTGGAAGAGGTGATGCCCTTCTCCTCGGCGATGATGATGCCATTGACCACCCAGCTGACCAGGTCACCCCACTGCTGGTCGCCATGCGCCCAGACAGGGCCCAATGGTTCCTTCGACATCGTCTCAGCCAATATCTGATGATCGGCTGGGTTGGTCATGGTGGTACGCAGACCAGCCAACTGCGATTTGTCAGAGGTCAGCCCGTCACAGCGACCTTCATCGTAGGCAACAGCAGTCTCGTCAGATTTGTCGAAGACCAGCGGATCATACGTGAGGCCACGCGCGCTGAAGGCGTCCGCCAGGTTGAGCTCGGTGGTTGTACCGGAAAGCACACACACCGTGGCGCCGCCCATGTCTGACAGCGAGGTGAAACCGCTGTCTTTGCGCACCATCATACCCTGACCATCGTAGAACGTGGTTGGGCCGAAGTCGGTGCCCAGTTCCACATCACGCGAGAATGTCCAGGTCGTGTTGCGGATCAACACATCGACCTCGTTGGTCTGCAGGGCGGTAAAGCGTTCAGCCGCTGTCAGCGGGCGGAACTCGACCGCGGTGGGATCGTTGAAGATAGCTACAGCCAGAGCGCGGCAGAAGTCGGTGTCAAAGCCGGTGAATTCGCCGGCTTCGTTGAGGAAGCCGAATCCAGGGACGCCGGAATTGACGCCGCAACGGACTTTGCCATTGCTCTTGACCGCCTCCAAGCGGGCTGACTCCATCACGAACGAGACCGGGACTTTGACCTGCACTTCCTGAGTCTCGATCACTGTCACTTCCTTGGTTTCGACGACGGTCACGACTTCGGGTTCGACCGGGGCACATGCCGCAAGTACAAGACCTGCGACGATCAATATCCCCGTTAATGCAAACAGTTTACGCATATTCTCCTCCTTATAGAGAAATTTGTAGTTTGATTTGACTTTTCATTTGACGCTCTAAACACTTCTCCGAACGAAACCACCACCTCCTTTCAAGATGTCATAGTAATAACATTATCAGTAGATCACGAAAACCTTGCGTAGTGTGCGCTCTCTAGCGTAAAATTGGCGTAAGAGAACGCCAATTACGCGCTTTCGTGATGTATTGATTATAGCAAAGAATTTTCGTTTTTATACCCGAAATCACACAATTGCGCATACAACTTCAAATCGCGCATTGGTGAGCTTTGCCAGGTCGAAGGGAGAGAGTTTGATATTCAAGCCTCTCTGTCCGCCAGAGATGTGAATTTCTGAGAAATTTCTTGCAGAGGCGTCGATCACGACTCGAAAACCTTTATTGATCAATGCCAGCGGAGAAATACCGCCCGCTTGCAAACCGGTTATTTGCTCGGCTTCGCGCTCCGTCGGCAGGCGCATTTTCTTCTCCCCCAAAAACAAAGCAAGCAATTTCAAATCCACCACACGCGGAGCGGGGATGACCGCCAGCACAGGTTTTCCTTTTTCGCGTTCGGTAACAATGGTCTTAAAGACCTGCTCCGCAGGCACACCCAAAAATTGGGCCGCCTCCAGCGCGCCTATTTTTTCGGGAGGCAAATCATGCGCTTCGTAATTCACTTTATGCGCATCTAAAAATCTGGTGACATTATTCGTGATAGACATATGATTAAAAATCCTGTACTATTATAAACAAAAAGGAGGCTGATATGTCCAAAAATGAGCAGGAAAGGCTTAAGCAACTTCGTGAAAGGCAGCTTCAGGCGCGCGATCCGCTCGCTAATCAGCGTAAGTTCCAGCATAATAGTTCGATCAAGGAAAAAAGGGCGTACAAGCCATTCTCTTTCGCCAAGGCATGGAAAGACATCCCCCACATCGTCAAATCCCCATTCTACGGTCTGATCCTCGGCGTCATCATCGTCTTCATCCTTCCGTCAATCTGGGACTCGCCTTATGCCATTATCGTCGGCGCAGGCGCAACCCTCCTGTTCGTCATATTTGGATTGATGGTCGGCAACTCGCTCGATATCCGCGACAGCATCAGAGACAACCTCAAGTAAGCAAACAAAAGCGCTTCGCACTTAACACTTCCCCCTTCGGGGACGATGCGACACGGCTCACATCGTCCCGATGTCCTTCGGGAGTGCGAGCCTGATAACTGGTTCAGCACAATAAACTTTTTCCCAACCCAACCATTGGAGGCTAAATGATCAGCACGGAAACCTTATCCCGATTCAGTTTATTCACCGGGCTCCCCAAATCACTGCTCAAAGAGATCGCCGCCATCAGCAAGGAAGCCTCTTTCAAAAAAGGAGATTTCGTCTTCCGCGAAGGCGAAAAAGCAGACAAGTTACACTTTCTATTAGATGGAAGCATTGCCTTGCGCGTAAAACTAACCTCGCGCCCGGATAGCGTTACGGTGTCCTTTGTGTCCTCTCCATTTCAAAGTTTCGGCTGGTCTGGCGTGGTACCGCCCTATCACTACACATCCAGCGCTGAATGTGACGAGGACTCACACCTGCTTATTATTCCTGCCGAGCCATTCATGAAATTACTGGAACAGAATCCCGAATCTGGATTCAAGGTCATGCAGCGTATTGCAGTCATCATCGCTGACCGTTTACGAAATAGCAGGCAGGCGCTGTTGAAAACCATGTAGCCCTCACCCTACCCTCTCCCAATGGGAGAGGGAAATCCCTTTCAGACTTGTAAAAATCAACAGAAAACAGGAGCAGGCGTGAGGGCGGAAGGAAGCGGCGCATCCTGTTTTCGATTCTTTAATCCTGCGTAGTACAATTACTTGAATGAAATCAGCAATCGCCACGATCCCTCTTGAAAAACTGCTTGAGCAGCTTCCTGAAAACTACACCGTTGCAGACCGGGAGTTGGTCATGCGCGCCTATCGCGTGGCGGAAGAGGCGCATCGCGGGCAAAAACGGCACTCAGGCGAACCGTATATCAATCACTGCATCGCAGTCGCCAGCATTCTTGCGGATCTAAAAGTGCCTCCCGAAGTCGTTGCAGCGGGACTCCTGCACGACACAGTGGAAGACACCCCCATCGCGCTGGCAGATATTCGCCGTGAGTTTGGCGATGCGGTAAAAATCCTCGTGGATGGCGTGACCAAGCTGACGCATTTGCCGCGCGTCTCCCGCGGCGATCAGCACGCCGAAAACGGTATTAACGGCAGCGAAATCGAAGATGAACCGGTCGAACCCGCTTTGCTTGGCCGCAAGGAAGATATTGTTTCTGAAACTTTACGTAAAACTTTTCTTGCCATGGGTGAAGACGTGCGCGTGGTGCTCATCAAACTGGCAGACCGGTTACATAATATGCGCACGCTTGGACATATGCCGGAACAGAAGCGAAAACGAATCGCGCAGGAGACTCTGGATATTTTTGCGCCGCTCGCAAATCGACTCGGAATCTGGCAGATCAAGTGGGAATTGGAAGACCTTGGTTTTCGCTATGTAAACCCTGAAAAATATAAAGAGATCGCCGAACTGCTGACCGAAAAAAGGCCAGACCGCGAAGCCCAGCTTGAAACGATCAAAGAGAGCCTTGTAAAACTACTCGAAAAAAACAACATCAAAGTTGAGATCAGCGGACGTCCCAAACATATCTACTCGATTTATAAAAAGATGCAGAAGAAGGGCAAACCCTTTAATATGCTGCACGATGTACGCGCTGTGCGGCTGATCATGCCGGATGTCCCCTCCTGCTATGCCGCGCTGGGCGTGATCCATACCACCTGGCGTCCGATACCCGGAGAATTTGATGATTACATCGCCGCGCCAAAAGACAATCTTTACCAATCCCTGCATACGGCTGTCATGTATGATGACAAGCGGCCGCTCGAAGTGCAGATCCGCACCCAGGAAATGCACCTGAATGCGGAATATGGCATCGCCGCACACTGGCGATATAAAGAAGGCACAAAAGGTTCAAATAAGAATTACGAGCAGCAAATCAACTCCCTGCGTTCGATGATGGAATGGCGTTCAGACGTGAACGATGCCGCTGAATTCGTCGAATCGATGCGCACTGACGTCTTCCAGGACCGCGTTTACATCTTCACCCCGCGCGGCGACATCATTGACCTGCCGGCCGGCTGTACACCGATTGATTTCGCTTATCACGTTCACACGGATATCGGACATCGCTGCCGCGGAGCGCGCATCAATGGAAAACTTGTGCCGCTGTATCATGAATTGAAGACTGGCGACCAAGTAGAGATCCTGACTGCCAAACGGGGCGGACCCAGCCGCGATTGGCTAAACGCCGACCTTGGGCTTGTGCGTACCTCGCGCGCACGTTCGAAGATCAATATCTGGTTCAAAAAGCAGGAGGATGAACAAAACCTGGCGCAGGGGCGCACCACGTTCGAGCGGGAACTGCAAAGGCTTGGCATTAACGAGATCAACTTTGAAAAGATGGCGCGTGACTTTAATTATAAAAACCCGGATGAAATGTTCATCGCGCTCGGTTGCGGCGACCTGTCCATCAGCAGGATCATCCGGCAGTTTTCGCAAACCGAAGAGGTGAAAGATATCCTTGCGGCAGGTTCGCCCACCACACAGGCCGCAACCACCGATGCAATCGAAGTGGTCGGGCTTAAAGGGATGCTCTCCAACATGGCGCGCTGTTGTCACCCCATGCCCGGAGATCAGATCGTAGGCTTTATTACACGCGGGCGCGGCGCAAGTATTCACAGGCAGGACTGCCCGAATATTCTACGGACAAAGGACCGCGAACGTTTGCTGCAAGTGGATTGGGGGCATGTGGAACGCACTTACCCGGTCTCGATCAATATCAAGGCCTATGATCGTCAGGGCTTGATGGGAGACATCTCGACCCTGCTCTCGGATGAAAACGTGAACATCGCCAATGTAACCGTAAACGTCAATCGCAGTATTGCTGATCTGCACCTGATTATCGAGGTCAAAGACCTGACACAATTGAGTCGCATTCTCACCCGCATAGAGAGTTTGCCAAATGTCATGGAAGCCCATCGCATGAATCCGGGGTAACAATGCAATGGTATAATCCCGCCGCTTCAAGCCATGATCTCAATCAATGAAGCGCGCGAGCGCATCCTCTCCCATTTTCAACCTGCCGCAATTGAAAGCCTCGCGCTGATTGCGTGCGCAAACCGCGTGCTGGCAGTGGATATCACCGCCGCGCACGACCTGCCCCTCTTCGACAACTCAGCCATGGACGGATTCGCCGTCTGCGCAGATGACACATCCGCTTCAGGTACCACCCTTCGACAGGGTTTCGATACGGCTGCGCCACTCAACCCACCGGCTCAGGGTATCACCTTGAACGTGGTCGCTGACATCCCTGCCGGCTCAGCCCCGACAGTGACTCTTGCAAAAGGTGAAGCCGCGCGGATCATGACCGGCGCACAACTGCCCGCAGGCGCGAACGCCGTCATCCCGGTTGAAGATACAGACTTTAACAATCGAGAAGCAGGCATACCCGCCCCAAAAACCATTTCATTTGCAAAGATCGTCAAAACGGGAGATAACGTCCGGCGGCGCGGGATGGATATTCAGGCAGGCGCAGTCATCTTGAATAAGGGACGAACGCTTAAGCCGCAAGACCTCGGCCTGCTGGCCATGCTTGGAATTGGGAATGTGCAGGTTTATAAAAAGCCGCGGGTTGGGTTGCTTTCCTCGGGCGATGAACTGCTCGATGTGGATGCCCCGCTCGAGTCAGGCAAGATCCGCGATTCAAATTCATATGTCCTCGCGGCGCTGATCGAAAGCGCAGGTGCGGAAGTTTTACGGCTGGGTGTCGCACAAGACGCGCGCGAATCGGTGGAAGCTCTCCTGCAAAAAGCCATTCATGAAGATGCGGATCTTATCCTGTCTTCTGCGGGTGTGAGCGTGGGGTCTTTTGATTTTATTAAGACAGTGATCGAATCAAAAGGCAGATTGGATTTCTGGCGTGTGAACATGCGCCCGGGTAAACCGCTGGCATTTGGTGAGTATCTGAATAAGCCTGTGATCGGCTTGCCGGGCAACCCTGTTTCAGCCTTCGTTGGGTTTGAGATTTTCGTTCGTCCAGCGCTTGCGAGGCTGAGCGGTAAATTGGACCGAAGCAGGCGCACCGTGTATGTAAGAAGCGAAAAGGAAATTGAATCGGATGGACGGGAAAGTTATCTGCGCGCAAAGATCCGCGAGGAAAATGGAGTGCGGATCGCCGGTTTAACAACCAGTCATCAGGGATCTGGAAACCTGCTCTCGCTGGTTCAAGCCGATGCTTTACTAATTATCCCCGCTGGTGTAAAATGCGTGCCAGCCGGTCAGGAAGTAGAGGCTTACCTGCTATGAGGAAACATGGATAAAGGGTTGTACCGCGCATCGCTTGCGCTTGTGATCGTCGGTTTGCTGGTTTCAATTTATATGACCATATATAAGGTCACATCCAACGAAAGCCTGTGCCTGGGTTCCGGGGATTGTGCCACTGTGAATGCCAGCCGCTATTCAGAAGTGAATGGCATCCCGGTGGCGGTGATCGGCATTCTCGGTTATGCTGCCATGCTGGCTGTGCATGGGTTCGAACACCGCAATTCGTTCTTCAAAGAGAACGGCACACTGCTGATCTTCGGCATGGCGCTGGCCGGTTTTATTTTTACCGTCTGGCTGGTTTATGTTGAGCTCGTCTTATTGAAAGCCATCTGCCCGTTCTGTGTGACATCACAGGCTGCAATGACCTTAATTTTCATTATCGCCGTCATGCGCATGATCAAACAACCCCAAGCCTAGGAGGAAGTGAATATGCCCCGTATTAAATGTCATTATATAGATTGCGTGTTCGTGGACGAAGGCTATTGCTCGGCCGCGGCGGTGGAATTAGACCCGGATACCGGCTGTGCCACCTACTCGCCATCGGATGCCGCCGCTGGCATAAAAGATGATGACTGGGACGAAGAAGATGAAGAATGGGATGATGAAGAATCCGACGAAGACGACGATGAATGGCTCGAGGACGAAGACGAATTCTAATCCTTCGACCAGCTCAGGGCCGCTTCCTGCTTAACGGATAATTGAATCTACAAAGCAAGCCTTCTCTGCGCGAGGAGGCTTTTTTTGATTCTATGTGGAGATTGAGGATTGGAGATTGGTCAGTGGGGAATGGGGAGTGGTAATTGGACGTTTCGCGTGGGGAATGAGGATTGGAGAATTGGAGAATTGGAGGAGTAGAGAATTAGTGGGTTCGTGGTTATGAGTCGAGGGGGGATTTGACCCCGGCAAGCAGCGGCGAGACTGATGCGCTGGACCTTCGGCATGGGAAAGGAAAGGTTGAAAGTTGAAGGTTGAAGGCGTTGCCCTGAGCCTGTCGAAGGGTTGAAGGTTGAATGGCGTTTATGGCACGCTATGAGTCGAGGGGGGATTTGACGGCCAGGCCGCCGCGGTTGAGGACGTGGGTGTAGATCATGGTGGTTTTGACGTCTTTGTGGCCGAGCAGTTCCTGGATGGTGCGGATGTCGCAGCCGCTTTGCA
>VGNE01000079.1 GCA_016866215.1 Chloroflexota bacterium
GGGGGCACGAACATCATCGACTGTGAAGGGCAGCAAGTTTGTGAGATCGGATATTTTTATCTGCCGTTGGAGGTTGGGGAATACTGGGTGGGGTTTACTGCCGTGGATACCAGCGGACACGTTTCAGTCGTCATCGATCAGTTACAGGTATTGCCCGGCGGCAACCTTCCGCCTGCAGTGGTGGAACCAGAGGAAGAGAGCACAATTCTGGATGAGATCATCAATAACATGATCCCCGATCTGGATGGCAGTGATTTTCTACCGGTTGGTCCGGTGTTAAATGTGCCTGATCTGTTGGATTGGCTCGGGCAAGCCAACGCAGATGGAGATGCCCCGGCGGAGGATGTGTGTGAACAAGACGACTGGGAATGTGTGTACGGAGTAGGGATCGTGGTTGCAGTCAACAGCAATGACCCGGCTGGAAATCTCGTTTCACTGCGGCTGGAGCAACCGTTCGGAGCCCCTGAAGGCAAAACCCTGATCCCGTACATTCAACGAACCATCGGAAACCATAGCACGTCAGAATTGATCATCCCGCCCAATTGGGTGGCTGGGCAGGGCGCCGCGTTGAATTCAGGAACAGAGTTTTCATACGTCGACAATGACCTTGCCTGCGGAGATACCTATACTTATATTGTTGGGTTGAATGCGTATGCGCCGGGTGCGGTGGAAGCCCATCTTTCCGGCGGCGCCTACCCCTTTGGAACAACCGTGGCATGGGAAAGAGTTCAAGCCAGCGGACGTTGCGACCCGAACGGTCCAGGTCCGCTTGTTTTGGTTGCCGACCCGCAACCTGGCGGGGTGATGCTCGAATGGAGCATACCGCCGGGCAACTATCCCCCAGAAGGAGCCGGGGTCATTCTCTATCGTTTTGATCGAACCAACACCGATCCATCTGTTTTTAGCGAAGTAAATCTGTATGAAGAAGTCTACTCGCAGGAAGACCTGCGCTCGGGCTTGCTCTTCACAGATATAGATGCCAATGTGATCTGCGGGCATGAATATATTTACTCGCTAGGCGTATACCCTGCAAATGCCCGCCCCGGCTTTTCTCCATCGGGCTGGCTTCAGCATACCAGTCAAACCGTTCTTCGCGGATTCTGCCCCACAGGCACATTGAACGATATTCAACTTTCTCTTGAACCAAATTGGGCAGTATGGGAGCAAGGCAGTTATCAAGAGGTGTTGCTCACACTCGACCTGCCGCAAGGGTTTGCCTGGCCAGCCGGGCGCGATGTACGCTTGAATATCTGGCAAGTCAAGGAAGATGGCAGCACAGAATCGCCTGGATATTTCCCAAAAAACAACTTACGACACCACAGCTTCACCACCCCTGTGGATTGCACACAAGATCGGGCTGAATTTTTCCTCAGCCTTGAAAGTGACGGTGTCCGGCTCAACGAGACGGGTATCTATCAAGTGGATATTGAAAATTGCGCTCCTCAAGAACCGCCCACCTTGCTCTCCGTCACCGCTACAAACGCGTGTAACGGCGCAGAAAGGTGTCTGGTCATTAATTGGGCGCCGTTCCAACCATCAAACGAGCCGGGCTACCTGCCTGCCGATTCCATTTTCATTCAAGTAAAACGTCTTCATGCTGTTAACCCGCAATGGGAATTGGTCGGCTTGCCCATGGCGGTACCTACGAATCTAACCAGTTATATTGATACCGAAGTCGGCTGCAACATAACCTACCTGTACCGCATGGGCGCTATCAATTATTGCGGACCCAATTGCGAAAGATTCGCAACCACCTCTTTTGTTGATGGAACAAGCATTGAAATAAGAACGCCAAGCTGCGAAGAACCCTGGTCTGTAACGGCTACCCCGGAAGGCGGGTCAAACCCATGAAAACATTTACCATAAAACGACTATTGCTTGGCATGTTTCTGATTTTCCTAGCCGGATGCACCCTCCCCGCCGGATTCCCCGGCAACACACAGGCATCGGGTGTGCAGATCATCGCCCCGCAGAACGGAACCGTTTACACCTTGCAAGATTGGATCATTGTTAAATCAACCTTCAGTGTAGAGACAGACGCCGCCAATATGCTGCTGCTCGTCAACGGCGAGATCGTGCGAGAAGATACATTGGATGGCTCGATCCCATCAGGAACCATCCAACAACCGTGGCGTGCCTCTGAGCCGGGAACGTATCAATTGCAAACCAAACTGCTCACAGCAGATGGCGGCTCATATGATTCCAATATGGTGCAAGTACAAGTCGGAGGAGAAAGCCCCGCCTCTCAAACCCCGCCGACAGTTGAATCTACGCCCATGCCTGAATCCACGCCGACGCCAGAAGCCACACCCACACTCGGCGCCCCGCAAGCCACCGCCATCAAAGACTCAAATTGCCGCTTTGGTCCCGGTCAGGCGTATGAAATCACAGGGTATTTGCTGAGCCAACAAACCGCCCCCATTGTTGGGCGCCGCTCAGACTCTACCTGGTGGGTCATTCAAACCGAAGCAGGCGTAAAGTGTTGGATCTGGGACGAACTGGTCGAAGTCAGCGGCGATATCAGCAACGTGCCTATTGTGGAAGCACCGCCCACTCCCACACCAAGCCCGCTTCCCCTGAGCGCCCCTCAACCCAGCGCACCTTCCGGCACACTGAATTGCACCTCATCCGTTCAGTTGACATGGCAACCCGTCTCACACCCGAACGGTATCGCCTACTATGAATGGGAGATCGACGGACCCGGCGGCAAACAAACCGGAACCACCGCAAGCACTTCTCAAGAGATCATTGTTGCCTGCGGCAACAGCACCTACACATGGCGCGTACGCACAATCGACAAACTTGGGAATACCAGTGGCTTTTCAGAAACTTTAACCTTCACAGTGCAGTAAAAGTTTAATCAAAAAGCGGGCAGGGATAACCTGCCCGCCTTTTTTACACCCTGTTTACAATCAAATGACTGGCGTCACTCGTCAAACTTTCAGCATTCCGTACAATTCATATCAAAAGGAGAATGCAAATGAAACGAATCCTGACCCTGATCCTTGCCCTGTTCTTGATGACCGCCTGCGCCATACCTTCAACAATGGAAGCTACGCCTCCCCCTGCCACCGAAGCGGATTCAACTCCCCCAACCTCTACCCCCGCTGAATCATCCCCCGCTACCGCGCAACCCGCAGAAACAAACATAACCCTTCTCTACATCTCCGGCACAACTCACATCGAATCCAAACCACAGGTCTGGCCCGATATAGATGCTTTCCTTGCGTTCCTGCAACAAGTGACCGCCCTCGGCATGAAGTGGTCTGTCGGTGCAGATATTGGCTGGCTCGAAGGTGAGCCGCGCGCCGCCGAATTGATCCAAGCATCCGAAGCCTTGGGTGTGCAGTGGGACGTCCACACACACAGTCCTCAAGACCGCGCCAAAGCCGCCTATCTCATCACACAAATGGGCGGGCATCCTAATTCTGTCGTTTCAGGCATGTTGGTTAGTGAATTCAGCAACATCGGTCCGCAAACCTATCAGGGTTTTACATGGACTCCGCAAGTGCTATGGGGCGGCACGAATTGTCCCGGTCACCGCCCGGGGTGTGTGGAGTCGCTTTGCGATTGCATCGGGCACAAAGAATCAAGCCGAAGCCAAAGCCTTTCTGCAATGGCTGGTTAGCGGCGACAGATTATTACTCTACGATAATGTTCTGCCTGGGCACATGATTCCACCTCTCAATTCCGTGCGTGAGGTAGCGCTGGCAAACCCATCTGCCTATACACAAAAACACGCCGATTGGATTCAATCTTTTTACGATTGGTCTGCCTTCACCAATCATCCCGCCATGAATATGGGATCAGTCAGCAATGGGCAATTCAAACGCTCCGACAGCGCACCACCCTGGGCATGGGAAGTCTTCGGCACACCTGGGATAGTGGACACCATGCTGCAAGATGTAGCAAATGGAAATGATTCTGAACAAGCCTGGCGGGAAGCAATCATCGAAATGGAGCAGGCTGTAAGCTCATGGAAATCCATGCACTCTGAGTGGGAATCGGCAGGGTGTAAATAACATTTTACCGAGATCAAAATATCGTCCTTATTCACAACAAAAACTGGACAGGCGTCTTACTTGTCCAGTTGAATATAAGAGTTTCTTTTGTAGTTCCGCCGCCTACATTCGTTTGCGAAATTTATATCCGTACACCAGATATGTACCCCGCCGGAATGACTACAGTGTTAATTTAACAGATAATATTTTTACTCCAGGAGGCTGCTTGGTTTATAGACCATGTGTGCCAATGGCATAGCGTGGATGTTATCTGCCAGTGGGTAGGTGTGCGGTCCGGGATATATCACCAGCAATTTTGATAAATTCAAATCGGTTAAAGCTGTGCGCATCGATGGTGTCAGTTTTGGAGCGTCTACACGTTTGCATTCCACTCCGATACGCTTGCCGTTTTTTAGTAAGAGCAAGTCGAGTTCCGCCCCCGAGTGAGTTGCCCAAAAATAAACCTCATCTGGTGCGGCAGCTTTAATAACTTCTTCAATGACAAACCCTTCCCAAGATGCGCCACTGCGTGGATGCAGGAGCAGTTCCTGTTCGGTGCGAATTCCAGACAGATAATGTAATAAACCTGTATCACGGATATACACTTTTGGCGTTTTAACTTGCCGTTTGCCCAGGTTTTCATACCAAGGTTGGAGCAGGCGTACCATGAACAGGTCTTGGAGCAAATCAACATAACGGCGGGCAGTCGTTTCGCCAACGCTCAGGGTGCGGGCGGCTTCAGCCACATTCCAGACTTGTCCGTGGTAGTGAGCCAGTAAACTCCAAAAACGGAATAAGCTGGTGGATGGGATATTGAACCCAAACTGAGGAATGTCGCGTTCTAAAAAGGTAAGAACAAAATCTTTTCGCCATTCCAGGCTGGTCTCGTCGTTCGAAGCGGTGAATGACAGCGGGTATCCCCCTCTCCGCCAGAGCAGGTTTTGTGATTCTGTACCCACTTCTTCCAAGCTGAATCCGCTCATTTGAATGATTGAAATTCGTCCAGTCAGCGACTCGGATGATTGCCGCAATAATTCAGGGGACGCGCTGCCCAAAATCAGGAAGTGGGCTGGCAAAGGAGTTCGGTCTGCCAAAACTCGCAAAACAGGGAAAAGTTCCGGGCGGCGCTGGATTTCATCAATAACTACCAATCCTTTTAAGTCTTGCAAGGCTGTCATTGGCTGTTCGAGTCTTGCCAGACTAAAAGGGTCCTCCAGATCAAAATAATTTGCCGATGTGGGGGGAATAAATTGCCTTGCCAGAGTCGTTTTACCGCATTGGCGAGGTCCAATTAAAGCCACAACACGATTGTTTTCCAATTTACGTTGGATTGTATTTTGCAAGGCTATTCGAGAAATCATAACTGTATGATACCACGAAAATCCGCCTTTTGCGGGTGGAATTTCGTGGTCGCACGAACTTTGTATAATGTCTCGAAAAAACACAATTATCCTATTGACATGTTTATCTTTGTTTTTCATTAACTTGAGTTTAGAGTAGCAAAATGGCGCACAAGAGCTGTGCGGTTGTACCGAACGTTAAAAACTGAAAAGCAAATACCAATTACGGACTTGCAGAAGCCGGAACTTGAGCCTTTTTGCTCTTGAACACCACTGGATAACGAACGCGTGGTGGCGGACAATAATTCTTTTGCCTGCCTTTGCCTTTTCCAACGGGTCTGGGCTTAGCGGCTGGTGTACCCAACTCCAACAAAAATGCCAAAGCGGAGCGTTGCACTTGATACGGCGTCAGTCTGGCGCGCTGTTGCCTACTGCGCGGATACCAGGCCGGATAATCTTCCTGCACCGCATCCCGCATTAGAAGCAATTGCCAATATGCCAAGGCACACAACCACATCCATTGTTGGGCACTCACCAAATCCGGAGAGCGATTGCTGTTGAGCCCCATATGTTGTTTCAGAAAACGGAACATGTGCTCAATCGCGAAACGCCAAAGATACATACGGCACAGATCGGAAAGAGCAACACTTTGTGGACCGGTCCAGAATAACCACATCGGACGTTTGTATCGTGGCGTTCCATCCTCTTTGAGGAATTCTACTTGTACCAGAGTGCCGATCAAGGTCGCCAGTTTTTTGAAATGCAGTTCATACCAGGCTCTCACCCGCACAGTTTGTTTCCCGAGTTGAAAGGTCTCGCTACGATCTTCTGTTCGATGAGAGCCATTCAACTTGAAAGGTTTCCCATGCTTGCGGGGTGCGCCACGACTACCCTTTGGTTTCTCTTGAGGCTTTTCGTACAAGATGCGGTTGCTATGCAGTCGGATCAGTCCAAAAGTATGCTTCAAATGCTCGAAAATGCCTAAAAAGAAATGATCTTCATAGCGGCTATCTGCAACGATCACTTTCTCTTCCCGATCATGCACATCCAACTCCTGGACTTGCACTGCCGCTACCTTGGTGTCCGTCGCTTCGGTATCGATCCTTTCGATATCCACTGGTGCTGCCCAGGAACTGCCGAACTTGATCAGGCGTACCAACCATGAATATTTGTGACCATAACGCATTGGCTCTTTCCTGCTCGACTTCAACACGCTTCGATCCGGCAAGGTTTCTGCCTGCTCGTGTTCATTGGCGGTCGCATCCACTGCATACACTTTGTACGCTGCAATCGTTTCACTGCCTTCCGGTATGCACGCTGGCAGGAGCGACAGAATTTCATCCATATCCATTTCACCGTTTTCCAATCCATCGTACACGCTGCAAAACTTCCGCTGAAATGGTTTCTGTTCGCTCAAGGCCACTGGTGAACTTACCTGACCGGCAACCGTCAGGGCGTCGATCAGGTCGAACAATATATCTGCTCGCCTTCTCAGACTGCGGTATACTGCTTTTCGGAACTCGCTGAGAGATTTTTTGTTCACACGAAAACTTTATCAGCAAGTTCCATTTTTGTTAATGTGCTTTGAACTCTAAACTCAAGTCATTAATGTGATGATGGTTTATTTCACCCTGAGCGGTTGTGAGTAGTGCATTGCTATTTCATCATCCAAATAGACAGATTTAATATGAAATGTACAAATGTGCAATCGAATTGCATATTTGTACATTTCAGTGATTCGGCGACAAATTTGAAAGTATCGAATGGAATTGATGGAACATAGAATAAAAAGTATCAGAGATTACTAAGGAGTCCAAAATGTCTCGCCGAGCAGTGATCTACATCCGTACATCATCCGGAACCCAGGGAGGAAAATCCAGTCCCAGCGAACAAGAAGTCGACTGTCAAAGGCTTGCAAAGCAAAAGCGATTAGAGGTGGTTCGTATCTATCGTGATGTAGAAAAATATCGGGTGGGGAACAGGCTGGTCGAACCATCGGGGAGTCGCTCAGATCGTCTTGGTCTTTTGGCCATGCTCAAAGACGCCACCAAGGATTCATTCGATGTCATCCTCGCATGGCGTGAAGACAGACTGTATCGCGGGATACGATCGATGTTGACCGTCCTGGAAACCGTACAGAACTATAAGATCGAAATCCTGCTTGCAAAAGAAACCTTCGATTCCAAGATCGCTCCCATCCGCGCCTGGGTAGCTCAAATGGAATTGGAAGGGATGAAAGAACGGATGGAAATGGGAGTCAAAGCGCGGCTCAGGGCAGGAAAAGCAAATACGGGACAGGATCGCTATAGATATACTCGCATAGGTGAAACTATCCACCTTGTCGAAGAAGAAGCGAAATGGGTACATCAAATCTTCGCATGGTACCTTCAGAAAACTTCCCTCAATCAAATTCGAAAACGCCTGATCGCTGGCAATGCTCCACAAAAGGGGAGCAGCATTCCCCGACACATCCAATGGTCCCGGTCCAGTATTCAGGCTATACTGCGGTCTGCCAGAGAATATGCTTATGGATTCAAAAGCTATTCCCGTGCAGGGCAGACCTTCCAAATCCCTGTTGCACCCATCATCGATATACTCACCTATGAATTGTTTATGAAGATGCGAGAAGAAAACAAAACTTACCTAAAACACCGCAGGCAAAATGATTACCTACTAGCCGGACAATTGAAATGTGCCTGCAACCTGACCTGGCGGGCACGCACCGCCACCCATCGCAACAGTCGCAAGGGAGAGTGGGTGGAACGCAAAACCCCGATCAGTACCTACTTCTGCCCACAACCTCATAAGGAACTCAGACCCCCAAAATGCCCGAAATCCGTGAGCGCTAAACGGGCAGAAACTCAAGTTTGGGAGAAGTTGTATGAGTTCGTCATGAATCCGGAATTCTTGCATGCGCAAGCCAAAGACCTGGTCAAGCAACTTCGGCAAAGGTATGAACACCTACAAAAAGATCGGGGACAGATTCTTGAAGAACTGGAAAAAGAGTCCGCCAAGCGCCAGGAAGTGATCACGGAAGCCCGCATAAAAATGAGGGCGGATGCTGTATTTGATGCGCGGATGCGTGAGCTGTATATAGTAGAAGAGCGATTAAAGCGCAGGCTGACAGCCCTGGAACAAGAGATAGACACCAATGCCAGGTTGGATTGGGAAGAAAAGGTCAAGGAGTATGTGACGGATCTTCAGGTAGGGATCATAGAATTGAACAACTCTACCCCCAAGACTCCCGAAGAGCAGCATCGTGTCTTTCTGTTGAAAAAGCAGCTGGTGGATGAACTTATTGCCGAAGTGATGATCAATGACGAGCGAGACATTCAGGTGGAGTTTCGAGCCAAGATCATGGATCTGACGGTGAGCAAACAGCTACTGGATTTTCCGAATGGTGGTGATATTGTAGTTCGGTTGTAGCGAATAAATTCCGGTGAAAACAAAAACACCTTGAAAATCCTATTTGCAAGATTTTCAAGGTGTTTTTTCCATTCAGTGCGCACTCTTCAACGGAAAGTGTGGCATGATCGTTTATGAGAGAAATTCATCATCCAAACACGAGCATGAGCCATATATAGTGTTTCAAATCCCTTTTGGCACCCTATCTCCATATATGGGGGCAGGGTGTGGTATGTATTAAATGTGGTTCAATGTGGGGCGGAACTTATATCCGTACACGATCAATCCCCGCTCATCCCCATCGTTGCGCATCTTGCGGGTGACCATCTCCACCGGCATGCCGATCTGGACCGCATCGTTGTCCACGTCAGTCAACTGCGCCGTGACCATCGGGCCTTCCTCCAGCTTGACCAGGGCAACTGTATAAGGGACGTTCGCCTCGTAGCCGGCGGGCGCTTCATACACCGTGGTGTAGGAGTACACTTCGCCCTTGCCGCTGAAGCGGAACAGGTCGCGCGCCTCCTCGCCGCAATTGGGGCAAATATCACGGGGTGGAAATATCTTGTAATCGCAATGGGGGCAGACCTCACCCACCAGCCCATAGCGTTGTTTTTTCAATCTCCAATGTCTCGGGATTTCCATTTGCCTGCTTTCCTTTCGTCGACCCTAATTCTATCCCGCCCGACTCTCAAAGACTCTCAGGATTTTTCGGCGTCCGGAGTGCTGAAAACTTGACTGAAACAGGCAGTATGGGGAACCTTTGAGGTATGATAAAGCCGGCGATCTTCCACTAGCAGGAGGGCATGCTATGAAACGGATTGGAATTCTCACAGGGGGAGGTGACGCCCCCGGCCTGAACGCGGTCATTCGGGCAGCGGTCAAGACCGCCATCCGCGATCATGGCTGCGAAGTGCTTGGGATCCGGGACGGATATGATGGATTCCTGGAAGAGGATGGCATCCTGTCGTTGGGGGCGGAGGAGGTGCGCGGCATCCTGCCGCGCGGCGGAACCATCCTGGGTACTGCCAATCGCGGAAACCCCTTTGCCCGCAAGGTGGTACGCGATGGGCAGGAAGTGACGATCGACGTATCGGATGAGATTGTGGAAGGGATCAAGCGCCAAAGACTGGACGCGCTGCTCGTCCTGGGCGGGGATGGCACCCTTCACATCGCCCATGAGCTGGCTGAAAAAGGTGTGCCGGTGATTGGGGTTCCGAAGACGATCGATAACGATATCGGTGGAACGGAGATCACCTTCGGATTCGACACCGCCCTGAACATCGCCACGGAAGCCCTGGACCGGCTGCACACCACGGCAGAATCGCATCACCGCGTTTTGGTGGTGGAACTGATGGGCAGGGATGCGGGATTCATCGCCTTGAACGCCGGGGTCTCCGGCGGGGCGGATGTCATCCTGATTCCGGAGATCCCGTTCAAATACGAAAGCATCGTTGCCAAGGTGATGGAACGGGCGGCGAAGGGACGAGAATTCAGTTTGATCGCCGTTTCGGAGGGAGCCAAATCTCAGGGCGGTCAGCAGGTCTTCTCACGCAAGGGGGATGAAGTATTTGTCCCGAGGCTTGGCGGCATCGGCAGCATGGTGGCGGAATACGTGGAGAAAAAGGGGTACGAGTCCCGTCTGACAGTGCTTGGGCATGTTCAGCGCGGCGGCACGCCGACCGCCTTCGACCGCTGGCTGGCCACCCGCTATGGTTCGGCCGCCGTCCGGCTTGCGGCCAGGGGTGGATTCGACCGAATGGTCTCCTTGCAGTGCGGACACATCACCGATGTTTTACTGGAGGAGGCGCTGTCTTCTCCCAAGCGCGTGAGACCGGACGATGACTCGGTGATCACGGCACGCAGCCTGGGCATTTCCTTTGGGGACGAATAAACCAGACTGCCACCGTTGAGGGTGGCAGTCGTGGGTTGCGCGCTGTGGCTTCCCGAAGGTGCAGTTGTACTTCCTGCGCCTTACTTGAGGAGGGATGCCACAGCGCCGGGTTTATTGCTACTATCCATGATGGACATCACCTCCTCCTTTCTATAGGATGGCGGTTCAATTTGTTTGCCCCCGTGCGGTGCCGTGAGTATGTCATAAAACAATTCGGATGTCAATGGGCTGGATTCAAAGCTTGAGCCTCTCAGGGGATTCGTGATACCTTTTGAGAGACTTCGCCAGTCCCTATGGGCTATCCTGTGGAAAATTTGATCCGGAGCATACCCATGAAGACCAAACCCAACATCCTGTGGATCGTCGTTGTCGTACTCGGCTGGTCGTTTGATTTCCTGTTTTGGAAAAAACCGGCCGGCCTGAACTTTGCGATCTTTGCCACGCTGTGCGTCGGCGCTGCTTTCTATTTGCTCTTGAGCAACGGCCTGCGGCCGCGCGCTGCGACTCTGATCCTGCTTCCGTTATTTGCGTTCTTCGCGGTCGTGACGTTCATGCGCGCCGAGTCGATGACTGCCTTCCTCGCATATTCATTCACCCTGCTCACGATGTGCCTGCTCGCGGTGACTTATCTCGGCGGCCGATGGTTTCAGTACGCCATCGCGGATTATTTTGCGAAAGCCGTCGGGCTGATCGGCAGCATGCTCGCACGGCCGGTGACTTTCTCGCTCGAGGTGCGCAGGGACCAGGCGGAAGCCGGCATAAAACCGTCGAAGACGAACGTCTGGCCGATCCTGCGCGGAGTGATCATCGCGCTGCCGGTTGTAGCCATCTTCGCCTCGCTGCTTTCCTCCGCGGACGTGGTCTTCGGCCAGCGCCTGGATGACCTGATCAAATTGCTCCGCCTGGAAAACCTGCCGGAATATATTTTCCGTTTTGTTTACATACTGGTCATCGGCTATGCCCTGGCCGGCGTGATCCTGCATGCGGCCTTCGAATCGAAGGATGAGAAGCTGGTCGGCGAAGACAAGCCGGTCATCCCGCCGTTCTTTGGATTTGTCGAGTCGGGCATCATTTTGGGGAGTGTGGTGATTCTGTTCGCCGCGTTCGTGGCGATTCAGTTCCAGTATTTCTTCGGCGGGAATGCCAACATCAACGTGGAAGGTTATACCTATGCGGAGTATGCACGCCGCGGCTTTGGGGAACTGGTAGCTGTGGCGTTCTTCGCATTGCTGATGCTCTTCACGTTGAGCGCGATAACACGCCGTGAGACGGGCCGCGAGCGCCGCATCTATTCCGGGTTGGGAATTGCACTGGTCGTGCTATTGCTGGTCATGCTCGTCTCGGCGTATCAGAGACTCGGTCTGTATGAGGCGGTGTACGGATTCTCGCGCCTGCGCACGTACACGCACGTCTTCCTGGCCTGGATCGGCCTGCTGCTGGTCGCGACGATTGTGCTGGAAATCATGCACAAGGAGCGCATGTTTGCCTTTGCCGCCCTGGTCGCGGCATTTGGGTTTGCGGTTTCGCTGCCCATCCTGAATGTGGACGGTTTCATCGTGAAGCAGAACATCGAGCGCGAGATCAATAAAGTGGCGATCGACGACAAGGACCGCGTCCCCCTCGATACGCAATATTTCCTCACGCTCTCCGACGATGCGGTGCCGGTATTGGTGGATTATTTCAACGGCAAATCCCTCTCCGACAAAGCTCACGAGGCGATCGGCGCTTCGCTGGCCTGTATCCGCTACCAGCGCGGACTGGACAAACGCGAACGGCCGTGGCAGTCATTCCAGTTTGCGCGCTTCTATGCGGATAATGCGCTGGCCCC
>VGNE01000080.1 GCA_016866215.1 Chloroflexota bacterium
GGTCTTCAACGTTTTCTTCACTTTTGTGTATACTCGGTAGCGATCAGTCATAGAGGACACCTCAGTTGGTTTGGTGACCCTGAGTTTACTCTATGACTGATTTTCCTCGTATTTGTACGGTAGAGAAGCTGAGCTTAGTTCTGGAAAGGGATCGCTCGGTATAGATTTGGGCGCTCCGAACCAAAAAGGTTTGACTGAAATTTTACGGGGCAGTATAGCTGAGGTGACCGTTGAGAAAGTCATGAGTTCCCTGGTGCCACACAATTCCGGAATAAAACTTTTGCTTGCTTCTGAGAACCCTCGCGATGTGAGTTTGATTTCCAATACCAAGAATTATGAAACACTGGTGACCCACCTTGAAACACTTGCCAGCTTCATTGTTATGGACCTTGGAGATGGTTTGCCCGACTTTGTGCAGAAAGTTCTCCCAATGTGTAATGAATGCATCCTTGTTGTGGAAGGTACACCGAGTTCCATTGAACATACTAAATATCTGATTGATGAGCTGGCTTCTTTGAATATTAACCGCAAGAATATCAGTGTGGTGTTGAATAACCGCCAGCGGTCTGATGCCCTCATGTCATTAAATCAAGTACAGGAGAAACTGGGTCATTTGATTTCCACTGCGCTTACTCCGGCGCCGGAATTATTCCTGCAAGCCGCACGAATACAAGCCCCGGTTGTGTTTACGGAACCGTCAAATTTGATTTCACTCCAATTCCTTAAAATAGCAGATACGATCATTGAGCGCAAAAAGGCTCGATGATCCTCATCCCAGACGCAGACCAGCATTGAGTACGCCTCGGGTTTGTCCCGACCATCCAAAATTATATGGCTGAAATAAAAACCAAGAGATTGAATGATTACCTTCGTTTAAGCGAGATTGCGCGCAATCTCGCTTCCACCTTGACCTTGATGTTTTGCTCGCGCGCATTGTCCAAGCTGCGGTTGAGATCAGCGGCGCAGAAGCCGCATCCATCTTCTGGTATTGGGAGCGCAAGCCGCCGTTGCGATTGAGAGTGCACGTTTATTCCAGCATTCGGACTTGATTTCGGAATTCGTATACGAATTGCGTACGCCCCTCTCTTCTCTTGGCACTGCCAGTTATCTGCTTTTGCGCCCTGAATTGTCTCAAGAGCGACGCGATCAAATCATTCATAACATCCATAACGAAACCATGCGATTGAATGACATGGCGTCATCCTTCCTTGACCTGGCTCGGCTTGAATCGGGCCGTGTTCGATTTCGAAAGACCCTCTTTAGTACCAGTAGATCACGAAAACCTCGCGTAGGTTGCGCTCTCTAGCGCAGATTTGGCGTAAGAGAACGCCAATTACGCGCTTTCGTGAAGTACTGAGTATTGCGGATCTGATGTTTGAGTGCGAGGATGTCATCACCTCCAAGGCGATGGAGGAAAATATTCAACTTATTGTGGAATCGTCTGAAGAAATTCTCTTGCTTGAAGCCAGCCGCGATAAGATAAAATTGGTGAAGGGACGATCTTGATGGTCTTTCTTCCCAGATCGAGAAAACCCCATCCCCGCGAAAAAGAAAGAGAATGTGATAAAACCCGGATAAAAATATATGATTTGACTTTTTAGCCCGAGGGTTGTACACTAAGCGTAATTATTATTTTGATCATGTAGATGGAGGAAGAAGATGGCACAATTCCAATTCGTTATGAGATCAGGACCCACACCGGGCGTGACGTTCCCCCTTGTGGGGGATCAACTCACGATCGGACGCGATTCATCCAACGCTGTCGCGATCAATGATTCTGAAGTTTCCCGCAAGAATTCACGCCTAAGCTTCCAGGGCGGGAAATATGTGATCGAAGACCTGGGCTCCACCAATGGCACCTTTGTAAATGGAAAGCGCCTGACCGGCCCGATTGTACTAAAGCCTGGTGATGTGGTTTCGCTCGGCGAGCAAATCGTCCTGGTATATGATGCCATCAATATGGATCCTGGTGCGACAGTGGTGGTGTCCCGCAAGTCTGCTTACGTAGAACCGTCTCCTGTTCAAGCATCTGCCCCGGCATACCCTTCATCTCCTGCGCCCGCCGCCTATACCCCGCCTCCGACTGCTGGCAAGAAGACCAACATGACCCCGATCTTTATTGTTAGTGGAGTTTTCCTCGTCATCTGCCTCTGCGCCTCCTTCTTCTGGTGGGTGGATGCGACCTACCGTTGGTGTGTCTTCTTCCCATTTATGTCTGGTTGTTAATAAGACCCGAATGCGCCCCGCGAGCCGGACTCGCGGGGCGTTTTATTTTGTAAGCAGGGAAATCCGTTTCATGCTCTAAAATCGCTTAACTTTGATAGAATCAAATTAACGAATTATGTGCTTCATAAAAATACGAGCGTAGAAAGGAACAATCTCCATGACCCTGTCTCAAACCCCGTCATCCCCAACCTGGGGCACAAATACAAAACTGGTTGTCGCCCTCACCATTATTGTGATCATTGGCGCGTTGCTCGTCAAATTCCAGTTCATCCTCACCCCTTTGTTGATCGCGCTGGTACTCGCTTATTTATTCCATCCTGTAGCTGATTTTACTCAGAGGAGGTTGCGCTTTTCGTGGAATGCATCCGTTGGCTTGATATACCTCATAATCACCATTCTATTGCTCGGCTTGCTGACCCTCGGCGGCGTGGGACTGGTGCAACAGATCCAAAGCCTGGTCATAGTCTTGCAGGATGCGCTTAGAACCCTTCCACAGCTCATAGAAAATATTTCGGGTCACGTCTACCAGATTGGCCCGTTCAAGCTTGATTTCAGCTCACTGGATCTAAAGGACCTCAGCACTCAAGTGCTTGGCATGATACAACCTTTCCTAAGCCGCACAGGCTCTTTGCTTGCAATTGCGGCGGGCAGCGCGGCAAACTTCCTTGGCTGGACCTTGTTCGTCATCCTCGTCTCATACTTCGTTCTGTCGGAAAGCGGTGGTTTGCGAAATCGTATCATCACAGTGGATATTCCCGGTTATGCAAAAGACCTCGGACGCCTCAGCCGCGAACTCGGGCGTGTTTGGAATGCATTTTTACGCGGACAGATCATCATCTTCTTCCTCACTGTCTTTGTGTACACCGTAGTGTTAAGCGTGCTTGGCCTGCATTACGCCATTGGTTTGGCATTTCTGGCGGGGCTTGCGCGTTTTGTCCCTTATATCGGTCCCGCCATCAATTGGGTAATACTTGTTCTTGTAGCATATTTTCAAGCATATAAATTGTTCGAGCTTTCACCGTTTTATTACTCACTGATAATTCTCCTGATTGCACTTTTCATTGACCAAATCTTCGATAATATTGTTTCACCCCGTATTCTTTCAGACGCGCTTAAAGTTCACCCTGCAGCAGTGCTGGTTGCTGCCATTGTTGCGGCCAATTTACTTGGCATTCTCGGTGTGGTTGTTGCTGCACCCATTCTAGCCACCGCCACGCTCTTATGGAAATACACCATGCGGAAAATGCTGGATTTGGATCCCTGGCCAACCGAGGAACTGCATCAACCGCTGCCTTCCCCAGGATCGCGCCTTCGCGTTTTGATCCGTCGCTTCTTTCGTGCCCTCAGCCTGAGACTAAAAAAGGGGAAGTGAATCTACCCGTATCATTCTAATACAAACCAAATCAACCAAGGAGTTAATCATGAGCAACAGTAACAACGAACCCCGCACCAACACCATCGCAGAGACTGAAAACTTCCTCGCCTGGAAAGCCGAAGAACCTGATGGTGAAGTTACCTATCATATCGAATTGAACAATGTCACAGTCCACTTCTTCGAAGAGGAATGGACTGAATTCCTGCAGCTGGTGCAGGAATTAAAGTAACGAAGACAGAGTCTGAAGGCCTTTCAGGCTCCTTCAACAATTAGTGGAGATGATCGAATGAAATTATTCCATTATTTATTCAGAATGGGATTCAGTATATCCATTGCATTTGCGATCAGTTTTTCCGCTGCGGTTATATATTTTGACTATAACGAATATACCCGCAGCATGGATCGCATCTCCCTTGTTGTTGTCCCGACCCTTGCAATTGCGTTCCTCCTGTTTGAAATATTCCCAACATTCTGGGCTTGGTTCACGCGCAGGCAGTTTGATATTCTATTTACGTTTGGATTATTCTCCCTGTTCGCTGCAATTGAGACCGTATTGTCGATTGGGACATCGCGGATATATTACCTAGGAACTTTTGCATTTGCGCTTGCACTTTTCACCTTGATGCTGCCAGCCGCACAACCCATGGAACGTTTGCGCCTGTCTCATTCCCCCTGGCATTATCTGATCGGGTTCCTGTTGAGTTTATTAATTACGTATGGAGCCATGGGGTTTTTGAGCGGCACGCTGGATGGTAGATTTCACATCATGGGTTTTTCAATGGCGCTCACCATGCTTGGCAGCGTCGCTGGATATTACCTCGTCCGACGGGCCGCACGATCCCTAAAGGAGGGGTTTCTCAGTAATGGGTTGAACATCTTTCTAGCTCTTATCCTTCCGTTATTTGTAACGGGTATTTTTTACATAAGTACCCAGTTTCCAACCATGTTCAACCCCTGGTACTTCCAAATTCCCGCTGAATGGTTCGACCTATACCTGTCCAGCGCCATTATTGCCGGAGCCTGGGGCATCCCATTACTTGAACAGATCGAGAAACGAGGAATTTATCAATCCTTTAGTAAAACAAAAGCATTTTCATTTATAAAAGAAAACCTGCCCGGTATCTACACAGGCGCAATGTTTTTCCTGGCTAATTTGGTGCTTGCACGCGCCTTTAACCATCCTACCTTTAGTTTGAACAGCGTCGTCTTTGAAGCTGATGCGGGACCCTGGTTTGCCATCCTTGGTTATCCCGAAGGGTTTAATGTCAATCGAGCGGTGCATCCACTTGTGTTGATTACGGTTCGGCCCTTCGTTCGTTTGATCGGCTTATTTGTCGGGGAAAAATGGTTCCTCGCCCCCATGATCGCAATCGCGGCAGTCAGCGGCTCAGCCGTGCTTATGGCATGGATATTTGTCAAACGCGCTGCTCAAAAAGACACCTATGCCTTTATCTTTGCAATATTACTTGGAACAACTGCATCGCATCTGCTCTTCGGTTCACTCACAGAATCTTATGTGTTTGGAATGGCGTCCCTGATCTTCTTTTTCCTCCTGATCCAGGCAGATGAAAAACGGTTTTCGCGTCTGGTTCCGGCCGGTTTGCTCGTTTTTGGTGTTACGATCACCAACATCGCGCAAAGTATGATCGGCTTGTTCTTTAAGAAATTCGGCTTGAGGCGGCTTGTATATTATGGCGTCGTCGTACTTGCAGCGGGAATTTCCCTGACGGCATTTGTCAGCATGTTATATCCGGGCAATCAATCCTTCTTTTATGTGCCGGAGGATATTTCCTTTGAAGCTCGTTTTACGCAACCTGTTTACGCAAGTCCGGCTGAATGGCTGGCAAACCGCGCAAAGATTGTTGGCAGAACCATATTCTTATATGGTGTGCTGGCTCCTACACCCATCGAAGTCTTTACAGGCAAACAGGCAGGCAATCCAATGATAAACTTCAAAACTTATCATTATAAAGATGACATTGTCGCATGGTACCATGGATTGGCAAACATCCCTCTTGGTTTCTGGCTTCTTTTACTTGCCATATCTTCCATATTTTTTCTGAAGAATATTCGCTCTCAAGATACGCCGCTCCTGCTTGGCTTGTTGGGCAGCATCGCTTTTAATTTTTTCCTGCACATGAATTATGGAACTGAGCTCTTCCTGTACACGCCCTATTGGACATTTCTGCTTGTCTTTTTCATCTCCGTTTCCCTCAAGGAACTCGCAGGATACCGCTGGCTCCATATCTTACTAACCGTTTTCCTCCTCATGCTAATGGCGAACAACGCTGGATTCATTTTTATTATTCTGCGCGCTCTCGCGCCTTATTTCGGGAATTGACCAGGCGGGTGACGGTGCGCCACATGAATACACGCCCTTTCTTTGCCTGGTTAATAGGTGTCCCGTTCAGCTATTTTATCGTTGGATTCCTAGGTAAATCTTATTCCTTTGATCATGAGATTATTCCACCTGTCATCTTTCTCCATTCCTGCCTGAGTATATTTTTATATCATGTGCTTGGCAGGGCCAAAGCACAATTGCATTCTAACCCCATTGATTTTGGGATGATGATCACCCTCTTTGGCATTCTCTCTGCTTTCACGTGGGTTATATTCAAGATGGCGGAGGACTTTCCTGGTTTATTCGGTCCGGTTTTCAAATATCTAACAGCAAATCAGTTGATTATGTTGGTTGCAGCGCTTGGCATATCCTTGCCCTTGTCTTCCTGGATCCTATTTCACGTCAGTAATGGAAGGATTCGCCATTCCGTGGTTTTTAGGCTGATAGATCAAAACCTCGCCGGACTGATTCTTGCCGGGTTTTTATTTTCCACCTACCTTATTTTAGTTTCCGTCTTCAACCAACCAGCGTTTGACGTTGACGATATATTCTTTGACGCAGACAGCAACCTGTGGCGCTGGCGATTTGCAACGGCAGATTACCGTGATTATTACTGGCGTCCCGTACATCCATTTGTGTTGATCATTATCCGCCCATTGGTGGCGCTGGTTGCTTTCTTCCTTAAAGGCAACACCCTTCATGCCACTTTCATACTGGTTGCTTTTACAGGCGCGCTGTGTGTTTTTCTGGTCTGGTATTTTGTAAAGCATGTTGTCGGTAATTCGTTGTATGCTCTGCTGATCGCATCTTTATTTGGCGCATCTACAGCCCAACTTGTGTTTAGTTCCCTGATCGAGACATATATTTTCTTAGCCGCAACAACCCTGGTTTTTCTAATTTTAATGTTAAAGAACAAGCCGCTCCTTCTCCTGGTTATCACCGGACTTGTCGCTTTTGGCATTACCATCTCGAATTTTGGGCAAACTGTCATCGCACATCTGCTTATCAAGCGTGACATCAAACAATGGGTCAAATACGGTTTGGTCGTTGTCGCGCTGGTTGTTCCATTGACTCTCCTGAATAATTTTGTGTATCCAAATTCCCAACCATATTTTTTTGATCTCTCCTCCTATGAAGGTGAAGGACACAATTCCTTTCCCCCAACTGTTCAGCGAGGAGCGTATTTGGCGCGCGTGATGTTTCTGCACAGCATTGTTGCTCCTGAGCCTCTCATCCTTGAAGAAGAGATACCCTTCCTAAAAGTCTGGATGTTCAGGGCAGCCATCAAAAAAGATCCCATGCGCATCGCTCAATATGAATCATGGTTCGACACAGCTCTTGCCTACACCTGGCTTGCCCTCATTTTTCTGGGCGGAGCGCTTTTCCTTAAAAACCTGTGGAGACGCGATAACCGCTTCCAAATTACCTTCATCTTGATTCTGTTATTCAATTTTGTGCTTCACATGCGGTACGGAAAGGATGCTTTCCTTTATTCAACCAATTGGACTTATGCCGTCATTTTATTCCTTGCCCTGGCGTGGGGGGAACTCGCAAATAAAAGGTGGTTTCAAATTTCCCTGCTTGTTTTTGTTGCGCTTTTGTTGGTGAATAATTCGCAGTTGATATATACCATGTTGAGCGCCTCGTCCATGCATATCGAATGATCATCATCTATCAGTTAAACAAAAAAGAGGTGCGAAAACTGGACAATAAAATAATGGAGTCGCTCATGACTCAATACCGCCCTGCAAGGGGGTGGAAAAACTGAATTGATCCTTGATTGGACGAAGAGAAACTACATGGTGAGCGGCGTCGAACCCTCCTCCCTGGCCAGGATTGGGACATGGAAATCGAGAAGGCTGTGAAAGCAAATCACGGGAAGTAGCGGTATATATCTTTGCGATTTAAAAAGCAAACAAAAATGACTTGCCCCTCTGAAATTTCGATGCCGATTCGATAATCGCCCACTCTGATTCTGTAATAGGCATCGAAGCCCTGCATTTTCTTCAAATTTGATACATCGTTAATTGACGCGGCAGACTCTCCACCTGGTCGATTGTTTCCTGCACTTGTTTGAGCAGGCGTTTGTCTTTTATCTTCTTCAAGTCGCGGCCAAAACTTTTCTCAAACAGGACTTTCATCTTTTACCCCGCTAAAATAGCCTGGATTTCTTCCTTGCTCATATAATCATTCTTGCGCCCTTCGCGAATGGCGTTTGCAAGTCCGATGTCTTCAAGCGCTTCGGCGACAATGGCAGACAATATATCGCGGCGCTCATCAAACAGTTCAATCAGGGTTTGTTTGAGCAAAATCTTGAATTGTTTTTCATCTAAAGATACAGTGGTCATGGGATACCTCTTCGGAAATTATTGCACTTAAACTTTCTGCTTTTCTGGTTCGATTCTGCCATATAATTTGACCATCCTCCCGCACTCGGGGAAACCCATATGACCGAAACCCGCAAACTCCGTGTTTTCCCTTCGACAGGTTCAGGTAAGTCTCTGCCATTTCTCGCAGGACAAACCCATTGTCCGCGAACTCTTCCAGCGACTCAACGCCGCCCCGCAAGGGGGTGATAAAGGCTGGATTGATCCCTGGCTGGGCGAAGAGAAATTATGAAGCAAGATTGACTTCGGAAGTTTTAATCTCTACATCTTTGAAAATTGGCAATAATTATGTTGTGCTTGCCTGTTGTGAAATCTTTGCGGCTTTGATGATGAGTCTCAAAGCCTCATTCACAGTCTTATCGTTGGGAAATGCCTTTGCTACATCAGGTTCTAGCAAGACGACATTCTTTCCAATCCTACGTTCGGGCGAAAAGCGCCCATTTAGCAGAATCGTCATTTTGGATAAGTCGTACTTGTCCTTCAATTCGTAATCATCCTGCTTCGGCATGGAAGTTTTCTTCATGCGTTTTTCTGCTCATTCCATTTCTTGCGTGGACCATCAAACAGAATGCGAAGATTTTCCAGAATATTTCTTCCCAGGTAACCTATTGGTTGATCAACCAATAGAAACTGTCCTTTAAATCTATAATCTAAAAATTCCAACCCCAATTCAACCATAGTTACCAGCCTTGATTATCCGTCAAAGCCTTCCGTCTCGTACACTTTATCTGTCACAGGCTCAATTCCCAAATGCTCAACGTAGGCGCGTGGCAATGCTGTGGCGTCTGCGCCTGTGTCAATTAACATGGGAACGTCCTGTAAAAAAGCGCCAGTTGCAAGGTTGCGAAGAATCACATAGGCAACTGGCGCGGGTGGGTCAAAATTCTCAGCGTCGTATTCTGGCACTGGGTTTTACCTTCGTAACCTGCATCTTGAAATCTGCGGCTTGCTGGCGATTTACCAGCCGCGGCGTCAACATGCGAATTACTTTTTTTTCATCCGGTTTCAAATCGGCAACGATCACATACACCTTCGCGTTCTCAGGCAATTTGACCCCTGCCTTTAAGCGAATTTTGCCTTTTTCAACGACACCTTCATAAGTTGTAACAGTCATGGTACACCTCTTAAAAAGATTATAGCACGGGAATTATTTGCCTAATCTGTCTCGTTCCTCTTCAATCACACTCTCCTCCAACTTCTTAAACAGCGGAGCAGGCTGATTCAACTTCTTCCCAGGCTGTAACTCGCTGGGCTTCCATTGTCCTTCGACTGCGGGTTTCGATACGCCCTTCGCGCTACTCAACCCTCCGCTCAGGACGGGCGCACGATAACGCAACACCGTATGCTCGCCGAGTGAGTCTTTTACGGACTCGGTGTATTGCTCGCCGAAGAGCGGAGTCTCATAGCCAAAGAAGCCGTGCAGTTTTTCGCAGGTGAACGGCAGGAACGGGGCGAACATCACCTTGAGCGAGTCAATGGCTTTGAGCGCGGTGTAGACCGTTTTGGATGCACTGTCTTTGTCGGTTTTGATGGCAGACCACGGCGCGTTGACGTCGAGATACACGTTCACAGCGGTGGCGAGTTTCATGGCTTCGCCCAATGCCGAACGCAGGCGCACGGCTTCGAGTTCCGCGCCTACAGCCTTGAATCCGTTTTCGATAACAGCGAGCAGGCTCAGATCGGAGTCGCGAAGCGTGGTCGCATCCACATCAGGAACTTGCCCATCCCAATTCTTATAACAGAACGCCAACACGCGGTTCGCAAGGTTGCCCCACGTCGCCACCAGTTCGTTGTTGTTGCGCGCCACAAACTCAGCCCAGTCCCAATCGCTGTCCTTGCTTTCGGGCATGTTCACGGTCAGGTAATAGCGCAGAGCGTCAGGGTCGAAACGGGTCAGCGCGTCGCGTCCCCACACCGCCCAGCCGCGTGAGCCGCTGATTTTCTTGCCTTCGAGATTCATAAATTGATTGGCGGGCACGTCATATGGTAAGGTCAACTTACCCCCTTCTCCATCGGGAGAAGGCTGGGATGAGGGCGCAAAAATTTCCATGAACGCGCTTCCGACACCCATCAACTCGGCGGGCCATAGCGACGTGTGGAAGAAGATGTTGTCTTTGCCGATGAAGTGGAATTGCTTCGCTTGCGGATTCGTCCACCAATCGCGCCACGCATCGTTTCGACCAGGCTCAACGCGAGCTTTCTCACCCGACACCTGACTCCACTCAATCGGGGCGGAGAGGTAGCCGATGACTGCCTCGAACCACACGTAGAGTTTTTTCGTTTCCCAACCCGCATCACTGACGGGGACGGGGATACCCCAATCGAGGTCGCGTGTGATGGCGCGCGGCTTGAGTCCCTCGGCTTCGATCTTCCTGAGCGACTCGCCCAGCACGGTATCGCGCATGTGCGGGGCGCGTTCCTTGAGGAATTTTTTGACATCGGGTTCGAGTTTGGAGAAGTCAATGAAGTAATGCTCGGTGTCGCGTAATTCAAGCGCGCCGTCGCCTGTCTTGGCGCGTGGATTAATTAACTTTTCAGGTTCAAGCACGTTGCCGCAGGTGTCGCATTGATCGGAGCGCGCATACTCGTCACCGCAGATATAACAAGTGCCTTCGACGTACCGGTCGGGCAGGAACTTGTTCGCGCTGGGGGAGTACCATTGCTTGCTGAATTCCTTGAAAAGAAAACCGTTCTTTTGCAAGGCAAGGAACATCGCCTGAGAGACTTTGAAGTGATTCTCACTGTGTGTCGTTGTGAACATATCGTAGGTGATGCCGTAGCCTTTGAAAACTTCGATGAAGGAGTCGTGATATTTTTTATAGACTTCCTCGACGGGCTTGCCCTCCTTGTCCGCGGCAAGTACAACGGGCGTGCCGTGAGAATCCGTTCCGCTGACCATCAGAACGTTATTCCCTTTCAGACGATGGTAGCGCGCAACAATGTCACCGGGTAAATGGGAACCCGTGATATTGCCAACGTGGATCTCGGCATTTGAGTATGGCCAGGCGATGGCGATTAAGATATTTTCGGGCATGGGTCACTCCGTGACTGGTTAATGGATGATGGTTAATGGCTGGAAACCATGTTCCATCACCCATTAACCATGATCCGCTTTTGTAAATAAAAAGGCCGTCCGCGAAATGGACAGCCCGTTTTCGTTCAGGTAGTAAACCTAACGTGCCTTCCACTCAGCGCGGCAGAACATTTCCATTCGCATTGACATGGCCATGGTCACACCGGCACTTGCGCCCGGTGCAAGTGTTGTCACCATTGGGAAGGCAGGTTCTGTATTCATGGGCAATAGTTTACTATGCCCGGCGTGATGTTGCAAGAAGCAGCAATTCTACTAATGAACATAGTTCATATCCATTAGATTGGCGAGCGCGCCGCCATGGCTACACTAAATATGAACGCTGAACTTCGCGTGTCGTTACCATGCAGTGACCGGAACCATGCGGGACGCTCTTGTTCTTCCCTGCAACACTCGCAGGACAGGTGTAGTGTACTTCGTGTTTAGGCTTTTTCCCGCCAGAAACGAGAGAGCCAAAAAAAATTAATCAAACATCCCGCCAAATTTGGCAGGATGTTTGATTAATTTTTGCCAATTCATTTGAATTTACATTCTCTACCGTACAAGGATAAGGGTTTCCAAAGGATGAAATCGGAAAAGTGGCTGAAAATCGAGGCGATGTTTCAAAGCGTACTTGATCCAGTCCAGCCCCAGGCGAAAGA
>VGNE01000081.1 GCA_016866215.1 Chloroflexota bacterium
CCCTCGTGCCGAATTTGAATGGCACATTTTTGGTCATGAACGGTGACTTACTCACCACTATTGATTACAGTGCCATGCTCAAGTATCACCGCGAACGCGGCGCACTTGCCACGGTCGCATCCTATCAACGCGACGTAAAAATTGACCTCGGCGTGATTCAAGTGGACGAAGATAATTGGATCTCCGATTACATCGAGAAACCCACTTATCACTATTCGGTCAGCATGGGTATCTATCTCTTCGAGCCGGAGATTTTGAACTACATCCCCAAAGGTCAACGCCTGGATTTGCCCGAACTGGTCTTGAAGTTGATGCGCGACGGCAGGAAGGTCAATGTATTCAATTTCGATGGTTACTGGCTCGACATCGGCAGACACGATGATTACGAGCGTGCCATCGAAGAATTTGCAAAACACCGCGAAGCGTTTTTGCCTAGCGAAAATTAACAAATGATCGTTCTTCTTTTTTCCAATTCCTACCCTTATGACTATGCAACCGAACATAACTTCCTCAAAGGTGAAGTGGAAATTCTCCGCAAGCGGTTCGAGCGCGTGATTCTCGTTCCGCGTATTGCAAAGGGAAATTTACTTCCCATCCCTGATGGCGTGGAGGTGGAGACTAGTTTTGCCGAATCCTTTACTCTGGGCAGACGACTTGCTGAAAGCGCTTTGGCAGTTTTCTCGAAGGATTTTTACCTTGATGTAAAGAGCCGCTTGTGGTCATCCCTTAAGCCAGCTTATTTGCGAAGATTGTTTTCTTTTTTAGCAGGCGCGACCCTGACCCGCAAGTGGATGGAGAATTGGCTGAAATCCAACCATGTTTCAGCGAGTGAAGTGATTTGCAATACCTTCTGGTTCGATGAACTGGCAATGGGAATTGGACTGGCGAAGACGAAGTATCCGTCTTTGCGTGTTATCTCGCGCGCGCATGGCTATGACTTGTATGAAGAACTCTATGGCGACTGGCCCTGCCGTCCGCGGGCGATTGAACTGATCGACGGTTTGTTCGCAGACTCAGATATCGGCGCGAATTATCTGCGGGAGAAATATCCCCAATTCAAAGAAAAATATGAAGCGGCATTGCTCGGCGTAAAAGACCCGGGCGGGATTGCCAAACCTTCGGAAGATGGCGCGCTGCGATTTGTCTCCTGCTCGAATTTTCATCCTGTCAAACGCATTGACTTGTTATTTGAAAGCGTTATGACTGCTGCAAAAAAACGACCCACTCAAAAGATCGAATGGACGCATTTCGGCGGCACGGAAGAAATTAGGCAACAATATACACAACGGATTACAAATGAATCCCCAATCAATGCCACGGCAAGTTTCCCCGGTTATCAAAGCCAGCACGAATTGATTCAAACCTATCTCTCCACGCCTGTGGATATTTTCCTCAATGCCAGTTCTACAGAAGGAACATCAGTTGCCATGATGGAAGCGATCAGTTGCGGACTACCTGTCATTGCTACGGCGGTGGGCGGAAATGTGGAAGTTGTACGTGAGAAAAACGGATTTCTAATTAACGCAAACCCTACACCCGATGAAATTGCGGATGCACTTTTACAGGTTTGCGATAACCGTGAACTCTGGCTTGAAAAACGCAAAGGCAGCCGCGAGGTCTGGCAGGAACGATATAATGAAACGACCAATTTCGAGGCATTTGCCCAAAAACTGGTCGAGATAAGGAAGCGATAGTCTTTATGTGTGGCATTACCGGATTTTGGAATCTGGATGGCAGACCGGTGGACCGCGAAGAGTTGATCCGCTTTACGAATCAACTAGCGCATCGCGGACCCGACGGCTGGGACGTCCATGTGGAAGAATCTGCCAACCTCGGCTTTGGTCATCGCCGCCTCGCTATCATTGACCTGAACACCGGCGACCAGCCTATGTCGTTTGGAGATGGCCGTTATTGGATCGTCTTCAATGGCGAGATCTATAACTTTGTTGAATTGCGCACCGAATTGGAATCGCTTGAGTATCAATTCAAGACAGAATCAGATACAGAGATCGTTCTTGCAGCCTATGACAAATGGGGCGAAGATTTTCAATTCAAACTCAACGGCATGTGGGCATGTGCCATTTGGGACAGCCGCGAACGCAAGCTATTCCTCTCGCGTGACCGCTTCGGCGTGAAGCCGATGATCTATCTTTTCGATGGCAAACGTTTTGCCTTTGCCTCCGAAATGAAAGCTTTTCTTGCGCTCGAAAACTTCCGTGCTGAGTACAACCCGACTGTGTTTGCCAATTCCCTTGAAGATGCCACTCTGGTCGAAGGCGCAGAAGATTGTTTATTCCAAGGTCTCAAGCGATTGCTTGGTGGTCACTGCCTTACGCTCAACGCCAATGGCGAGATGAAGATTCGCCGCTGGTGGAATACCCTCGACCATCTTCCCAACGTGCCGAAAAAATACGAAGACCAGGTTGCGCAATATCGCGAGTTGTTTCTCGATGCCTGCCGCATCCGTATGAGAAGCGACGTGCCGATTGGCACAGCCCTCAGCGGCGGCTTGGATTCAAGTTCGGTTCTCTCTTCGATGAGTCATATCCGCAAATCAGGTGACGCCACCATGCGCATGGCGCACGAATGGCAGAAGGCTTTCATTGGCACCTGGCCCGGCAAAATTATCGACGAGCGTCATTATGCCGATGAGGTCATCAAAAAGACCGGCGTCAACCCGATCTACTGCGAAATGAACGCGGATATGTATCTCGAACATTTCAACGAGATCCTTTATCAATTTGAAGAACTTTCCGACATTCATCTCGGTCCGTGGTTCGTTCACAAGATGCAGCGTCAACACGGCGTGGTCGTCACCATCGACGGTCACGGCGGCGACGAAGCCCTTGGCGGCTACACCTGGCACGTCTTTGCCGCCATGCGCGACGCGAACCCGATGCGTTATGCCGAACTCGCGCTCATCCGCAACAGCATGAGTTTGACTCATGGTCTTGATACCTACATCAACGCCATCAAGAAGCGTTTGACAGGAAAAAAATCCGCCTCAAACGGGACCTCATGGCTGCTCGCTCAACCCAAGCCTTTTTCCACGCCTGGGATGGAGCAAGACGCCCCGCGTCTCGCCGGACGGGATGAACTCTTCAAAACGCTCTACACCGATTTCCATTTCACTCATCTGCCTATGAATCTGCGTGACTTCGACCGCCTTTCCATGGCGCACGGAGTTGAAGTCCGCTCGCCGTTCATGGACTGGCGTTTGGTCACCTTTGCTTTTGCAATTCCATCCGCTCATAAAATCGGCGGTGGTTATACCAAGCGAATTCTACGTGACTCGATGAAAGGCATCCTTCCAGATTCGATCCGCACTCGCACCAAGAAAATGGGCTTCCCAAACCTCAACGAAGGCTGGAACTCTCCGCGTGGGCATCAGTTCATCAAAGATGCCGTCGCTTCTGCTGATTTCAAATCATCCTCACTCTGGGATGGCAAGCGTGTGAATTCAGATTTGGAAAATGCCTTCCAAACCGATGGCAAAACCCGCATCCACAAAGCGTGGCGGTTGGTGCAGGCACAGTCATTGCTGAATATGTTCCGCGAGAAGACAGAGAAAGTGAGCGCCGCATGATCGTCGTTGTGGATTATGGCGTTGGCAACCTTGGTTCCATCGTCAATATGTTCAAGAAGGTTGGCGCGAAAACTGTCGCTTCGTCTGACCCGGCGGTGATAAAGGATGCTGAGAAGTTGATCCTGCCCGGCGTCGGTGCGTTCGATGCGGCGATGCGAAAATTCCATGAAACCGGCTTGGTTCCCGTGGTAGGCGAACTTGTCTTAGAGAAGAAAATCCCTGTGCTTGGTTTGTGTGTGGGACTCCAACTCATGACCAAGGGCAGTGAAGAAGGGCGCGAAGCAGGCTTGGGCTGGTTCGATGCGGAGACCATCCGCTTCAAGTTTGACGGCGAGAATGCTCATCTCAAAGTCCCGCATATGGGCTGGAATGAAGCGCATGTCGTACGTAAACATCCACTCATAGCAGATTGGGATCCCGAGTCGCGTTTTTATTTTGTCCACTCGTATCATGTGGTGGCGAAAGACATGGATGCGGTTCTGGCTGAAACGGATTACGGCGTGAATATTCACTCCATCCTCGGCAGGGGCAACATCATGGGCACGCAGTTTCACCCAGAGAAGAGTCATCGCTTTGGGATGCGCCTGCTCAAGAACTTTGCGGAGAATATCCGATGATCCGTCCACGCGTGATTCCTGCTTTGCTGTTGAAGGGACAGGGCTTGGTCAAGACCGTCAAGTTTAAAGGGCCGAAGTATCTTGGCGACCCGATCAACATCGTTCGCATTTTCAACGATAAAGAAGTGGACGAACTGGTTTTGCTCGACATCACTGCCACGCCCGAAAATCGCAGACCGCAGTTTGACCTGCTCAAGAATATTGCCAGTGAGGCATTCATCCCGCTGGCGTACGGGGGCGGAATCCGCTCGATGGACGACGTGCGGAAATTGCTCAGCATCGGCATTGAGAAATTGATCATGAATACTTCCGCGATTGAGAACTCTTCTTTAATCCGCGAAACCGCAGACCATGCGGGAAGTCAGGCGGCTGTCGTTTCGATTGATGTGAAGAAAAATTTACTCGGTAAATACGAAGTCTTCGCACACTGTGGGCAGAAGAAGACCGGACTCGATCCCGTAAAACACGCCGTCGAAATGGAAAAAATGGGCGCGGGTGAGATCATCATCAACTCGATAGACCGCGATGGCACGATGCAAGGCTACGACGTTGAACTCGTCCGCAAGGTGGCGGATTCGGTTCAGGTACCAGTTGTCGCCTGCGGAGGAGCCGGAAATTTATCGCATGTTTCCGAAGTCATCAAACAAGGTCACGCTTCTGCGGCGGCGGCAGGCAGCATGTTTGTCTTCCAAGGTCCGCTGCGCGGTGTGTTGATCAGTTACCCGCCGCCGAAAGAATTGAAGGAATTTATCTAAATGACCGAATACCGAATGTGCAAGCGCTGTGTGATGGACACCAGTGACCCTGAAATTACGTTCGATGAAAATGGCGTGTGCAATCACTGCCACACGTATGACCGCCTTGTCCGTGAGCATATTGTGGATGGTGAAGCAGGACGCCAACGGCTTGATAAGCTGGTCGTTGATATCAAGCATACTGGGCAGAATAAACAATACGATTGCCTCATTGGCGTTAGCGGCGGTGTGGATAGCACCTATGTGGCATATCTCGTCAAAAAACTTGGCTTGCGTCCACTCGCTGTTCATTTAGATAACGGCTGGGATTCGGAACTCGCTGTGAAAAATATCGAAGAGACTCTCAAACATCTCGGCATTGATCTTTACACCGAGGTACTCGATTGGGAGGAGTTTAAAGATATTCAATCTGCCTTCCTCAAAGCCTCCACGCCCGACTCCGAGATTCCCACCGACCATGCGATTGTTGCCATCCTTGGAAATATGGCAGCAAAACTTGGGGTCAAATACATTCTTATTGGGAACAACGTACGCACCGAAACCCATCTTCCCAGTGCGTGGTCTGAAGGGCATTTCGATTGGAAGTACATCCGTGAACTACACAAACGTTTTGGCACACGCCCGCTTAAGACCTTTCCGCATTTTGGCTTTTTCACCTATTACCTGCGAATGATCACCCAGAAACGCATTGCGATTTTGGATTATGTCCATTACACCAAGAAGGAAGCCTTGCGCGTTTTGCAAGAGGAATTGGGCTGGCGATATTACGGCGGCAAGCATTACGAATCCATCTACACCCGCTTTTATCAGGGTTACATCCTGCCCGTAAAATTCGGCTTCGACAAACGCCGCTGTCATCTTTCCAGCCTGATATGTTCGGGCGAGATGGCCCGTGAGCAGGCATTAGAAGAATTGAGCATCCCAACCTATTCGCCGTCCATGCAGGAGGAGGATCGCGAGTACGTCGCTAAGAAACTGGGGTTCAGTGATGAAGAATTCACCACTATCATGAACGCGCCGAAAAAGAGCTATTGGGACTATCCATCCTATGGTCAGTTCATGGAACAGCCTATTGTTCAGAGCATGGTGCCGGTTGTCAAGAAAGTGATGGCTTGGTTCAATTAATGCGTATTGCCTATGTGACCGTCCATGTTGCGCCGGAGATCATGCAGGGCGGCGTGGGAAAAAAGATAAGAACCCAGATCAGCATCTGGCGCGGGTTGGGGCATGAGGTCACGTTGTTCAGCCTCACCCCGGCGGAGATTCCTTTTCCCGAGGAACGTCAATTTGTTTTTAATGCAAAGACCAACCTCCTGAAACGCGAATCAAACCGCGCATTAGGGTTGATGCGAATGCTCGATGCGATCCGCGAATACAAACCGAATGTCATCTATTTGCGTTTTGGGCTGTATTCCTATCCCTTGCATCGTCTCTTTAAGATCGCGCCAGTGGTGTTGGAAACGAACTCCGATGACCGGCAGGAATATCAAAAACGCGGCGCGTTCTTCCATTGGATGAACCGCCTCACCCGCAACCTGACGTTTGGTTCTGCTTCCGGAATCATTACCCCCTCCCATGAATTGGTGAACGTGCTTCTGCCGAAGCGCAATAAACCTTTCCGCGTTATCTCCAACGGCATTGACCTGACGCAGGCAGAGACCCTGCCGCCCACGAACAATAAACAGCCTGTCATTACGATGGTCTGCTCGCCCGGCATGAAATGGCATGGTGTGGACAAGCTTATGAAGTTTGCTGAAAAAACGCCGGATGTCTTTGTGAATCTTGTTGGCTATTCTGAAAAAGATTTGGATATGCCTGCGCCTACAAATGTGAAACTGCATGGCTTTTTAGATAAGCAAGGCGTGCGTGATGTGCTTGCCCAGACCGATGCGGCGCTTGGCACACTGGCGTTGCATCGCAACCAAATGGAGGAGGCTTCGGTGTTGAAAGTCCGCGAGGCGCTGGCGTATGGGATTCCGGTGGTGATCGCTTTCCATGACACGGATTTGCATGACGTGGAACTTGAGACCATTTTGCGCATCCCCAATACAGAGGAGAACGTGGCGGAAAATGCGGAGCGCATTCGCAAGTTCGCGTATGACATGATCGGCAAACGGGTGGACATCAACTCGGTTGCGCTGTATCTTGACCAGAGAAAAAAGGAAGAGACGCGGCTGGAGTTTTTCAATCAGTTAGTTCAACATAAATAGTCACATAAAGTTATTGGCGGCAGCCCCATGATCGGTGGTCTGCCGTCAATGGTCAGTTATAATCCCCTCGCATTTCAATTCAACAAAACTGGAAATACCCCTCATGAAAATCCTCACAGTGGTTGGGGCGCGTCCGCAATTTGTGAAGGCTGCTGCTGTCAGCCGCATTTTGCGCGAAGAACATACCGAAGTGTTGGTGCATACCGGTCAGCACTACGATGAACGCATGTCGGAAGTTTTCTTCCGTGAATTAGGCATCCCCGAACCCGATTACAACCTGGAAGTCGGCTCGGCGGGACATTCCGTTCAGACGGGTGAAATGCTCATCCGCATGGAGCCGGTATTTTTGCAGGAAAAACCCGATTGGGTGCTCGTTTACGGCGACACCAACTCCCCGCTGGCGGGCGCGTTGGTCGCTTCAAAACTGCATATCCCTGTCGCGCACGTCGAGGCGGGACTGCGAAGTTTCAACCGCGAGATGCCCGAAGAGATCAACCGTGTGTTGACCGATCACGTCTCAGAGTTGTTGTTTTGCCCTGCGCAAAAGGCAGCGGACAATCTCAAGCTCGAAAGCGTGACCTCCGGTGTGCATGTGGTCGGCGATGTGATGTACGATGCAGTCTTGCGACATTCTGTAGCAGCGGAAAAGAATTCTACGATCTTGACTTCACTTGAACTGAAATCGGAACAATATCTTTTGGCGACTGTCCATCGTGCTTCAAATGTGGACGATACAAACAAATTACTAAGTATCCTTGAAACCTTTGCTACGCTGGGTGAGACGGTGGTGCTCCCCGTCCATCCGCGCACACGCAAGGCGATCGAAACAGCGGGAGTTACGCTCGGTAAAAATGTCAAACTGGTGGAGCCTGTTAGTTATCTCGACATGCTCTGGCTGGAGAAGAATGCCCGCATGATCCTCACCGACTCGGGCGGCGTACAAAAAGAGGCTTATTGGTTTGGCACGCCCTGTATCACTTTACGCGAAGAGACCGAATGGGTGGAAACTGTCGAGGCTGGCTGGAATGTGGTGGTTGGAACCCGGCGCGAACGAATTCTGAATGCGGTTCGAGATGTTTCTCCGCCCGCCGCCCGCCCGAATCTCTTTGGGGATGGCACGGCATCGCAAAATATCGTCCGCCTGTTGGAAAGTGAACGCAAGTAAAACCATGTCTTCATACTCCATCGTTTTGCTCGGCACCCAAATGGCGGTCGGCGGCGCGCAGAAACTTTTATTGGAACAGGCGCTTTGGTTCCAATCGCACGGTCATAAAGTGACCGTCCTCTTTTTCTATGACCGTGACGGCTTGCATGAAAAATGGACCGCGACCTATCCATTTGAAATCCAAAACCTCCACGCCTTCGATAAAAAAGCGGACGGATTATTCAGCCTGCCTAAACTGATTTCAGGGTTGTGGAAATTGTGGAAGATTCTCAAGCGGGAAAACTTCGATGTCGTTATCACGTTTACTCACGACAGCAATGTGCTGGGACTGCCCCTTGCCTGGCTGGCAGGGATTCGCGCACGGGTGGGGACGCACCTCGGTGAGATTCGCGGCATGTCCCAGTGGCGCGAGAAGTTCCATACGTTTCTCGTCAATCGCGGAGTGATCCAAACACTGGTCGCTTCTTCGGCTCGTACGAAAAATAATGCCATTGAAGTTGGGGTTGATCCTCAGAGAATCATCACTATTTACAATGCCATTATGCCGTTCGACGTGTCACATATTGACCGCAAGGCTGTCCGCCAAAAACTCGGCTTACAAAAGGAGGATGTCTTTTTCGTGGCGGTGGGACGGCTCGTGTATGAAAAGGGACATGAATTTCTGATCGATGCCATGTCTACGGTGACAGGGGAAGACTCTCGCGCGATTGCGGGAATCTGCGGCGCAGGTCCCTTGCATGATTCGTTGCAGGCGCAGATCGAGAAACTAAATCTTCAAGGCAAGGTCAAACTGCTTGGGCAATGGGATAACGTCCCTGATTTGCTTGCCGCGGCGGATGTCTTCATCCTGCCTTCGCGCTGGGAAGGGCTGCCGATGGCATTGCTCGAAGGCATGATGGCGGGGCTGCCCGTTATTGCCACGCGGGTGGAGGGTGTGGATGAAGTCGTTCAGCCGGGTGTGCATGGCTTGCTCGTGCCGCTTGAGTCTCCGGCGGAATTGGCGCAGGCTATATTACAATTGCTGCGCTCGCCGCAAGACCGTCAGCGTATGGGAGCGGCGGCAAGAGAGCGAGTATTAAGCTCGTACACCACAGATCGCATGTGCGAAGCTTATTTGCAGGTGATCGAAAAAGGCTTGGGCGAGGGGAAAGCCGGGTAAGCGCAATCAGACAAAGGTTAAGGATGAAGCGTTCGTTTATCAATTTTGGAAAACTAACTGCGATCATAGTCGTCTCATGGGTGCTGGTCGGCGCATGTATCGAATTCTATAACGTGGCGTGGGGCACGGGCAAAGCAGTGGGACAGTTCTCACCGAGATGGCTGATTCTTTTTGCGTTGTTTGTTTTGTTCTGCGCTGTGTTGTTTGCGGGCGTTGGGTTTGCCGTCCTGCGCTGCGAACCGTTCCCTTCCATCGAGAAAAAATTTATTTTATTTCGGAATCAATCCTCGCTCGCGCGCGGCGCGCTGGCGCTTGTCGTTTTGATTTTGCCGGTTTTGTTTTTAGAGCGAACGATATGGGGCATCGTGTTTCATGGGATATATTTCCGCGCCCTGTTATGGATGCTAATGGCGTTCACGCTTTCGGTTCTGCTTGCCAAAGGCGGCGGGCTGCTTAACTGGAAGTCGTTCCTCGCTTCGCTGGTTTTGACGTCGAGCGCGTTCACCATTGCCGTTTCACTGCAAGGCGTCACCGATTATCCGTTTTCGATGGCGTGGTCTGAAGGCAACCGCATTTGGGATTATTCCATTCTTTTTGGGCGTTCACGTTATGACATTGCCGGTAACCAGGATATTTACGTTCTGCTCGACCCGGGGCGCATGTTAGTGGGCGGACTTCCGTTCCTCATCCCCGGCGTGACGATTGAAGCGGTGCGTTTTTGGGTCGGTCTTACATGGATCATCCCGTATTTTCTGGTGGGGCTTGCGGCGTATCTTGCCGCCGATAAAAACGCGCGCATCTGGCTTTTGATGACGCTGTGGGTCTTTCTTTTTCTGCGCCAGGGTCCCATTCATCCGCCGCTCGTGCTTGCCGCCGCACTCACCATCTTCATCTGGCGCAAGCCGTTGTGGCTTGCCATTCCCCTGATCATTTACGCGGGGAACTTCGCCCAATCGAGCCGCTTCACGTGGCTGTTCGCCCCGGGCATCTGGATCGGGATGCTGGAACTGGCAGGCGCTTCGCCGCGGGACGGCAGGCTTGATCGAGCCCATTGGGTTCGGGCAATCGCCTTGAGCACTTCCGGCATCTTCGGCGGATACCTGCTCCCGAAGCTTCTGCCCCTGCTCAACCGTCCCGTTGAAACGGTGATTGACGTGAGCGAGCAGATCGCCGCCAGCGGGGTCAACTCAGAGTTCATCGCCGACGCCGTCACCGACCAGCCGCTGTTGTGGTACCGCCTGCTCCCAAACCCAACATACGGAATGGGGATTTTGCTTGGCTTGGTGATTGCCGTCGTGCCGGTGATTATTGTTTTGCTCTGGCTTGCCGCTTCCAAAAAATGGCAGTTGAACCTTTGGCAGAAACTTGCTCTTGTGGGTCCCCTGCTTGCGTTTTTTGCGGTGGGACTGGTCGCCAGCGCCAAGATCGGCGGCGGCGGCGATTTGCATAACATGGATATGTTCCTGATCGGCATGACATTCACCGTGTTCATTGCGTGGATCAATGGCGGCAGGGAGACTTTGTTGAACGGCGCGATGCCCCTGTGGGTGCGGTTGGCTCTGATCGCTTCCCTGGTCGTTCCTGCGGTTATCCCATTGCGGCAGTTGCGCTCCTTTGATTATGGGGACGAGATGAGCATCTTGATGACGCTCAGGGATATTACCGACAAGAGAATGATCGATATGCTCCCCGCCGACTCAACGGTGGAGGAAGCGCTGGAGGAGATCCAGTATTTCGTGACAATCACACAGGAGCAGGGCGACGTGCTCTTCATTGACCAGCGTCAGTTGTTGACCTTTGGCTACATCGCCGCGCCGCTGATCCCCGAATATGAGAAAAAGGTTTTGATGAACGAAGCCCTGAGCTCCAATGCGGACTATTTCGAGTCGTTCTACAAAGACCTTGCCGCCGGGCGTTTTTCACTGATCGTAACCGAGCCGTTACGCACCCCTGTCAAAGACAGTTCCTATGAGTTCGGCGAAGAGAACAATGCCTGGGTGAAGTGGGTCTCCATTCCCGTGCTTTGCTATTACCAGGAAATACAGACGTACAAGAAAGTCAACGTGATGTTGCTCGTCCCCAAACCCGAGCCGGATCGTTGCTCGAGATACATCCCGCCGAAACCTCCCACACCATAATCCATGAACCTCCGCTACCTCCTCCTTCGACTCATCCGCCACTTCATGCCTGAGGGACTTGCCCGCTTCCTTCTCAAACGACGCTGGATCATCAAACCCGGGATGGAATCCACCGACCCGTTTGCCGCCTCGCAACGATATGCGGAGACGCTATCCGCGCAAGGGGTGGATATCAAAGGCAGGCGCATCCTCGTCTTTTT
>VGNE01000082.1 GCA_016866215.1 Chloroflexota bacterium
CTTTCGTATTGTCTGCGGCTTGGTCAATCGCCGCATCCTCTTACGCCCTTTGAAGCAATATAGCCCTGCCTAAAAACCGCTACCGAGGGGTGCTACGCGCCTCCATTATTATTACACCACATATCTACTGTAAATTTAGATTTCAAGAAAGCAGGGAATATTGGTAAAATTTCATTTGTCTTTTTAATAGGTGTATGAAAAAAGTGGAATGAGGTGATAATTTGGCTACGCGCAAATCAACATTCTTCAATTACGATGAAATGACTTGGGACGCTGTTGCAGATCTACCACGCGACACGCCGCTTGTCCTCCCTCTCGGCTCAGACTACGATCCTTCGACTTCGTTCAGGACAAGTCTGATCGCTAACCAATTAAGCAATCCTCTGCGAATCGGACTTTTGCCAGCCTTCCCGTTCGGCTGGCGTGGCAGTGGATTGGAAGTGCCAGATCATATCTTCGGACGCTATATTGCTAATCTTTTAGACAGCCTGCGTGATGACGGCTTTTCGAAAGTCTATTGCCTTGCACCTCAAGGATTTGATCCGCAGTCCTCATTTATCGGGGAACTTTCGTCATCCTGTTTGCGCCTGCCTCATTCAACTCACAATTTACCTATTACTCAATTACCGTCCGATCATGAACGTGAAAAAGTAATCTTAATTCCAATCGGTCACACAGAACAACATGGATTTCACCTCCCCCTCTCAGTTGACACTATTATTATTGATGCAATAGCTAAAGGCACTGTTGCCAAATTGCCTACACGCAGTTGGGTGATGCCAGTGATGCCCTATGGAGTCAGCACACACCGTTCGTCGTTCGCCGCTACCATGAGTGCTGGCGGACGCGCCTTCGAAGATTTTTGGGTTGCTGTAATTGACATGCTCGTCGCGCGCGGATTTGATCGCTTCTATCTCATGAGCGGACATGGCGGCAATAGTTCATTTCTTGTAAACATCGTGAAGTATGCAGGCGAACGTCACCGCAGAATATTTTGCGCGACTGCCTTCCTGCATACATCGGGTTCCATTGGCGCGGCCGCGCTGGATAAATATCGCACATCCAGGATCGGCGGCATGGGTCACGCATGCGAGCTTGAAACATCCTACATGCTCCACCTTCGCCCTGATCTTTGTCAAATGCAGCGTGTTGTTGACGAAACCGATTTCGTCGCCACGCGTGATTATTATATGGATTGGATCGAGGGCGGATCACTGGTGGCAAATCCGCCCTGGGACGATGACACCAAGACGGGCGCGTATGGCGCTGGAAGCCATGCGACTGCAGAAAAAGGTCGCTTGTGGCTTGAAGCGGCAATTGAAGAGAAAGCCGATCACGTGGAGCAAATCCACGAACAACACGAGCGGCGTGAGAAGAGAAGAAATGAAGGCTTTGGTTTATGGGGAAGGTTCAAATAGTCAATAGGACAAAAATAGGCTTGTGACGTTTACAGCTTAACAAGCTTATTTTTATGAGGGAATCGAATCATATTATTCTTTGACATCGAAGGTGATCTTCATTCCGCAAAATGGATGGTTTCCCACTTTTAAAGTCCAGATCGCGGTGCGTTCCCCCGCAGTCTTTGGCGCAGTAAACGAGACTTTTAGCGTCAAGCTCCTACCCGGTGCAACTGCCGAGGATATGTCCTGAATGACTCTGCCGTCATGGCGATAACCGCTCTTATAAACAAAATCAACCGTGTTGCTCGTCCATGTTTTTGTACCTGTATTTAGAACTGTCCAATAGGCAGTAAAACTTTTCCCTGCTTCAACAATAGCACCATCTGGATGACTTTTTGCCAGACCAATACATGTCCATGGTTTGCCAGTGTAGGGAACCGGGTCATTTGAAGAGCCTCCCCCACTCAATGAACTCCCTTCTTCAGCCAAATACGCCGGGTCGGTTGTTTCAATAGCTATCACAGGTGTGGAAGTAAACAAGGAGAAAAAAAACGTAGCTGTCGGTGTTGGCAAAGTCGGAGTTAAGGATGGGGTCAAAGTAAAAGTTGGAGACTTCTGAACGGCGAAAGTTTGCGTTTGAGCCGCAGCTGCAGTTTGTACGATCACAGTCCCCAGCGCCTCCATTGATATTGGTTCTGCCACTTGAACAGGTGCAGAGGTCGAGACGCAAGCCAGCAAAAACAACCCCACTCCCAACCAGCCGCCGATTTTCCTGTAATGGTTCTTGGTCACTCGCTCTCCTTGAAGTTTATGAAGCATTAAGGGTGGATCAAAGTTACTTCATATTGAGCACTTCCCGAATGGCTGGAAGTGCCCAATCAATCGTTTCTTTGTCAATCACAAGCGGCGGGGCAAAGCGGATGACGTTGTCATGCGTCTCTTTTGCGAGGATGCCTTTCTTTTGCAAAGCCTCACAAAACCGGCGCGCGCCCATGGCTTCAGGTTTGAGTTCCACACCGATCAACAGGCCTTTACCGCGCACCTCTTTCACATGCGGACTGGATATCTCACTCAATTGCTCAAGGAAATATTCACCCAGCTGTTGTGACCGCTCCGCCAGTTTCTCCTCGCGGATCACGCGCAAAGCAGCGCGTGCGACCGCCGCCGCAAGCGGATTCCCACCAAATGTTGACCCATGTTCACCCGCAGTGAACAAGCCCAAAATGGATTGATCCGCCAGCACGGCGGAAACGGGATAAAATCCGCCGGACAGCGCTTTACCGACGATCACCACGTCAGGGCGGACATCTTCATGGTCAGCAGCAAACAACTTCCCGGTCCGCGCCAGACCCGTTTGAATTTCATCCGCAACCAGGAGAACATTATTCTTTTTGCATACTTCGGCAACCTTCTTCAAATATCCGGAAGGGGGAATGATCACGCCCGCTTCGCCTTGAATCGGTTCAAGCATAACGGCTGCAGTATTTGGAGTGATCGCTTTTTCAATTGCGCTGGCATCGCCATATTCCACAACTACAAAGCCGGGCGTGAACGGGCCAAAATCATCGCGGTACAAAGGCTCGCTCGAAAATGAAATAATCGTAACGGTGCGGCCGTGAAAATTATTTCCTGCGACAATGATTTCCGCCTGATTGCGAGGGACTTTCTTTACTTTATAGGCCCACTTGCGCACAAGTTTTACAGCAGTTTCGACAGCCTCCGCTCCAGAGTTCATCGGCAAAGACATTTCATAACCTGTCATTTCAGCGAGTTCTTTATAAAGAAGGGGTAGTTGATTATTGCGGAATGCGCGCGAAGTGAGCGTGACTTTCTGCGCCTGATCGATCAACGCTTTCAAGATCTCAGGGTGGACATGTCCCTGATTGACTGCGGAATAGGCGGAAAGACAATCGAGATACCGCTTCCCATCAACGTCATAAAACCACACGCCTTCGGCTCTTTCGATGACCACATCTAAAGGGTGGTAATTGTGCGCGCCATACTTTTCTTCCATATTGATAAAGTCTTGTGTGTTCATTGTTCACCTTGTAAGTTTCTATACTCTGGTGGTCGAGTAGCTCCGCATGTTTTCGCGGAGCGTATCGAGACCACAAATCACAAAAATAATTTACATCATTGGTGGTCTCGACATGGGCGAGAAAAACGCTCGCCCTACTCGCCCACCAGGATTTATACTACGCCACCCCAAACAAGCGCGCAAGGATTGCCTTTTGCGCATGCAGGCGGTTATGCGCCTGCTGGAAAATGACGGAGTGCTGGCCGTCGGCAACATCATCGGTCAATTCCTGGTTGCGATGGGCGGGCAGACAATGCATCACGATCACATCCTTATCCGCTTCGCTGACCAGTTTTGCATTGACTTGATAAGGCGGGAAGATTTGCTCGCGCTTGGCAGTTTCCTCCTCCTGTCCCATGCTTGTCCAGGTATCGGTATAAATCACATTTGCGCCTTTGACAGCCTCATGCGGATCGCGCACAAAAGTCAAAATACTGCCCGTCTTCCTGGCAATATTCCTGGCAATTTCAATCGCCCTGGGCTTCATGTCATATCCCTCGGGAGTGGCCACGGACATATTCCAACCCAGCAAGGCAGAGACATGCATCAATGAAACAGTGACATTGTTCCCATCGCCCACATAACTAATATTCAAACCTTTGGATCTGCTGCCAAATTTTTCAATAATGGTCAACGCGTCCGCCATGCCCTGACAGGGATGGTTGTAATCGCTCAAGCCGTTGACAACCGGAATATCTGACCACCTCGCCAATTCCAGCACATGTTCATGTTCAAACACGCGCGCCATCAACGCCTGCACATATCCAGACAAGACTCGCGCAACATCCGCAATGGATTCACGCTTGCCCAACCCAATTTCGCCAGGCGAAAGATACAGAGCATCGCCTCCGCAGTGGCGCATCGCCATATCGAATGAAATGCGCGTGCGCAGGCTTGGTTTCTGGAAGATCATGCCCAGCACCCTGCCCTTGAATATCGGTTGATTACCTTTTGTGAAATATTCTTTCTTTAACTTCACAGCCAGTTCGAGCAGGTCGTGAATTTCGTCCGATGAGTAATCGGAGATTGCGAGAAAGTCCTTCATGTGATCTCCTTGAGTTGAAAGTATATCTTTTATTTCAATTCTGGCATGGTTCAAGTATCATACATCATGCGTGGCAAATTACGCACTTCTAAATTTTTTCCAGTAACGCATCAAACCATCTGCGCTCATGCCGAGGGGGTTCGCCAATTTGTAAGCCTGCATCACATCATCACTCAAACCCAGCGAGCGGTTTTGCTCATTCATCCATACTTCAAATTTTTCGCGCAGTTCTTCAAGCCCTGGCTCGGTCGGCATGATCTGCTCCAGCCATTTTTCAGCGGCGATCAATTTCTGTTCCAATTCATTCAATTGCCATTCAGCGTCATCATAAATCCCAAAATGGGTCGGCGCAATGCGGGTGAATTTTTCCTTTCGTAAACGCGAAATAGATTCAAACCATCGCCCAAAATGCAACTCAGGAGGAGGCATGGGCGCGTGCAAGTATGAATAGCCTGGAATTCTCACCCCGCCGACATCACCGCTGAAACACGCGTTTTCAAACAGATAGGAATAATGATGCTCGGCATGACCGGGCGTATTGATCGCCACGAACCGCAAATTGCCGATGACGATCTCTTCCGCATCCTTCGGAACTTTGAGCTGATTTTGTTCAACAGGCAGAAACTCACCCCAGAGTTGATTCATCCTATCCCCGTATATGCGCGTGGCGCTGGCGATTAGTTTTTCGGGATTCAACAAATGCGGCGCGCCATTCGGGTGGACGTAAATCTGCGCGCCCTGCCGTGAGAGCCAGCCCGCTGCGCCGGCATGGTCAAGGTGAATGTGCGTGAGCAGGACGTGGGTAATATCGTGGGAGGATAAATTTTCCCTAGCCAGAGCAGTTTCGAGAGCAGGCAGAGTCGAGCCGGGTCCGCTTTCGATCAAGACCGCGCCGTTGTTGTGTCTGATTAAATAAGACGCTATAGCCTGCGGCTTATTTTGAAAATTCAAGTCTATTGTGAGAATACGGGTGTTTGCCACGGACGAATATCCTGTGTTTTGAAGTTTAGGGGAATTTCGGAAAGCGCCTGGGAAATATCATCTTCATACTGAAGCACGGTGACGGACACACGGCGTTCGCGCAAGGAATTGACCAGCGCTTCCGTGCCGCGTGGGCCGCCAAATGTTTCGGTGTTGAGCAAAACTACGACCGGGCGCAAATAACGCATTTGAAGATCATCCACCGCTTGTAAAATATCAGGGCGCACAGTCGGCGTAACGAGAAAAACACCAGAACCCTGCGGCAATTGCGAGGACTGCGCCGCTACAAGAGCGGCAATTGAAAGCGAGCCATTTGCTTCAACAAAGGCCAACGTCTCCAAAATTTTTACTTCCTGCCTTTCGCTTCTTTCAGCGGGATGAACGGTAAAAGTCTGCCCGGCGCTCACATAACCCACAGGTCGGCGTTGACCGATAAAGTAATGAGTAAGGGAAGCAGTGATGCTGATAGAGTATTCAAGCGTGGAGGGTGGCAGTTTGAATTTTGGACGTTTCACAAACATCATGGAATCGGGAGGCAATTCCTCCTGCTGGTAGGGTTTCTCAAAATGAACTGCCTTTTGAGAATCGAGATAGAACCAAATTTCAGCCTGCGGATCCTGTTCGAATTCCTTAACCATCAATTGATTGCGGCGCGCGCTGGTCGGCCAGTGAATACGTTTCATGGCATCGCCATGTACATACTCCCGAACTCCGGCTGCATGAGGTGTAATTTCGTAAGCCTTTCGGCGAATGACCTGGCCGCCGGGTAATACTCCTGGTGGAGAAGGGAACGACCTGATTTCATGGATGACCGGGAATACGATCAGAGTCTCGCGTGGCTCGATTACTTTACTTACACTGAATAACCCAAATGGATCACCGTTGGAAATTCGTGTAGGACCAAGTTGAAAACCGCCACGGTGAGTGAGCCAGGTGCGCGCCAGGTAACTCCGCCGATGACGACCCAACACGAATGTAAAGAGGCGAGAACCTGCTGCAAAAGGCAGGGTGGACTGATTGATAACCTCGATCCATATCGCTGGCAGGCGATTGTCATTGGACAATTCGAAACGTTCTTCAAATACCTCCCCTACGTTGGCACGCAGTACACGCGAACTTCTTTGCAAATTCAATCCGCTGGCTGACATGCGCGTCCATACCCAACTGATCGTTCCCAGCAATACACTGATATATAGAAAGCGCGAATAGAGCGCGGCGCCGTTGACCAACACCCCAAAAAGACCGACGCCAAATAATAAGGCAAGCAGAATTCGCCCAGCTCTCATTTCGATATCTTCCGCGCAATATCAAATGAAAAGGCGCCGCCCGGCACGGGTGTAGCGAGGATAACCTCATGCACAATACGATCTGAACTTAAGTCACGCATGCGGGCTGCGGGACTTACAATCATGCGATGCGCCAAAACAGATACAGCCAATGCTTTGATATCATCCGGTAATACATGGTCGCGTCCCATCAATGCCGCGCGCGCCTGACCAGCGCGAGCCAGGAAAAGGCTGCCACGCGGACTTGCCCCTAGATATACATCCGCGCTTTGGCGTGTTCGGGTGGTCAATTCCACAATGTATTTCTTGATCGCCATCGAAATATAAATACTTTTTACTTCGGTGATCGCCTTCTGAATTTCCTTCAACTTCACAACCGGTTTCAATGTCTCGAACGGATGCTGTAATTGCTGGTCGTCCATCACACGAATTTCATCTGCCAAGCTTGGGTAACCCAAACGCAAGCGCAGCAGGAAACGATCGAGTTGTGCCTCAGGAAGAGGAAAAGTTCCTTCATATTCAATGGGATTCTGTGTTGCCATCACCATGAAGGGTTTCGGCAAAATATGCGTCACACCATCCACGGTTACCTGCCGCTCTTCCATGGCTTCCAGCAACGCGGCCTGAGTTTTAGGCGTGGCACGGTTGATCTCGTCCGCAAGAATGATCTGCCCGATCACAGGGCCGGGTCGGAACTCAAATTTATTCTTTTGCTGGTTATAAATGGATACGCCGGTTACGTCACTGGGAAGCATGTCAGGCGTAAACTGGATGCGGTTGAATGCACAATCCAATGAACGCGCCAGGCTGCGAGCCAGCATCGTTTTCCCTACACCGGGCACATCCTCGATCAACACATGCCCCTGACACAGCAAGCCGATCACGATCAATTCAACGGATTGCCGCTTGCCGACGATCACCTTCTCCAGATTGCCAATCACACGCTCGCTGAATGCCTTAATGTCTGTCATAAATAAAATTCCTGCCGGATGAGATGCATGATTCTATCACGCGGCTTGTATTGTGATCAAATCGTGTATAATTTTGTCCATGCCTCAGTAGCTCAATGGATAGAGCGCCTGACTTCGGATCAGTAGGTTCCGGGTTCGACTCCTGGCTGGGGCACCTCATATAGTCAATTCCTTTGATGGAAATACAGGAATTGATCAGTAAATTCCAAATATATATATGAAAATAATACGCACCACCCACTTTTCAATTCGCACAAAATTGACTATTCCTTATATAATTTTGGCTCTTCTTATCGCTATAGTGGGGGGGAGTATCGTTACTCAAGTACTAGTGGGATCTCTGGAAGAACGATTCACCAACCAAATGATTGAAAGTAGAAAATTGGCTTCCGAATCGATGGTGCGTGAAGAAGATCGCATGCTTGGTACTTTGCGCTTATTATCTCATACCCAGGGAATGGCTGATACGATTCTCTTGGAGGACACGCAGAAGATTCTTGATCTCATTTATCCAGTTACTTTTAATGCGGGAGAGGACGCTGTTCTGGTCTTGGATAGTGAAGGTAAGGTTCTAACAACCATCCTCAAATCCGCTGAAACGGGAAACTACCTTTTCCCTCAAGTTGGCGACGATCTGACCAGGTATCCATTCGTTTCCAAGGTAATGAATCAGGTGGTCGATCCAAAGGGAGATAAGTATGCAGGACTAACTATTGCAGATTGGGGTAATTATTTTTTTGTCACGGGTCCAGTAAATAGCCAGGATGGAAAATTGGCTGGGATCATTCTGATCGGAATTAGTCTCAAAAATCTTTTGGAAAAAATCCGTGAAGAGTCCTTATCCCAAGTGACAATTTATGATACTAATTTTAACTCTATCGAATCCACATTCGCAGAATTTCCCTCCCGACCACTCATAGATATCTCAATTGTGCTTAAAAACCAAGATCAACAAAGCGTGACACGGGATTTTAGTTTCAGTAATATCGCTTATGCTGAACTGCTTGGCGCCTGGGAAGCAAGAGATGGCGAAGACATGGGCGTTCTGGGGACCGCGCTGCCAAAAACATTCCTCGTGAGAACCAGCAATATTACGAAAATTAATATCACCATAGTGTTCGTTCTTGCAATCATTATGGCCATGCTGCTCGGTCTTTTCTTATCAAATCTCATCACACGACCGCTTCTCCAATTGGAGCGGGCAGCCTCGGACGTCGCAAAAGGAAAGCGTGATATCCGTGTCTCAACGAAAGGGGGCGACGAGATCGCCGACCTGGCAGAATCATTCAATAAAATGGTTTCGAGTCTTGGCCGATCCGAAAAAGATTTGATTTCTGCTTATGATAAAACTATAGAAGGCTGGTCGAAGGCGCTTGAACTCCGGGACGAAGAAACTCAAGGTCACACTCAGCGCGTCACTGAGTTGACATTAAAATTAGCGCGCATGATGGGGATAGACGAGGAGAAGATCATAAATATACGCCGCGGTGCTTTACTCCATGACATCGGTAAGATTGGGGTCCCCGACGGCATATTGTTAAAACCCGGACCATTAAATAAAAAGGAACGAAAAATCATCGAAAAGCATCCCGTTTTTGCCCGGGAAATGTTAAAGAAAATAGAATTTCTCTACCCCGCAATGGATATCCCATCTTTTCATCATGAAAGATGGGATGGAAAAGGTTACCCGACTGGTTTGGTTGGTCAAGAAATTCCAATTGCTGCCCGGATATTTGCTGTTATTGATGTCTGGGATGCACTCACCTCCGATCGGCCATATCGAAAGGCAATGGCATATGAAAAAGCGTTCGCGCTAATCGAGAACGATTCGGGAACACATTTTGACCCGGAAGTTGTGACTGTGTTCTCTAAAATGATCAGGAAATCATTGGTACATAAAAAGGGGAGAAAACCAAGGTAGAATATTCCTTACTTCTACCGCTCTTTAGAAATATCGTTTCATATTCGATGAAGCTTAATAAATTTTATTCATACTGGAAATTCGAAGCATCTTCACATTTCTTCATCGTTTAAGCGCAGACTTTCTGAAAGCAATTATTTGCCGATGCCCCAATCTAATCCCTAATTTATCGATAGTTCCCATCTCATTAACAAAATTGTAAGGCGACTCCTCCTAACAATACTGTTAAGGGTTTATCCCTTGTATTGTCGTATACTATTTTTATAAAAAGTGGTAGAAAATCTTCACATTTTTCTTTCAGATACTTTTTCCCTCTAATCAGCCTGAAGTCAATTATGTCAAAACTAACCTTTCAAATCATCATCATTGGAATTGTGATTGCAGCCGCTGCAACACTAAATATCCGAGGCGTACAGGCAAGCGAAGGAGCCGAAATCCTCCAAATATCGGTGCGCGCCCAAAGCAAAGCTAATTATGACGTCGATACGGACTTGGGGACTATCCCTGCGATCTCTATTGATATAGTTGAAGATAAGATCAACGATCAATCCAGCGATGGAAATACGCCCGGTAATGGCAATATAACCGGTAATAGCTATGTCCCTGGCAATGACAATACGCCCAAAGATGTGTCCCAATACCTCGTTGAGTCCCAGTACCTAGACGAGTCCCAGGACCTCGTTGAGTCTCAGGACCTCGTTGAGTTCCAGGATGAAGATAAGCCCAAAGACGAAGATAAATCTAAGGATGAAGATAAGCCCAAAGACGAAGATAAATCCAAGAATGAAGATAAGCTCAAGGTCGAAGATAAATCCAAGAATGAAGATAAGCCTAAAAACGAAGATAAATCCAAAGATGAAGATAAATCCAAGGACGAAGATAAATCCAAAGATGAAGATAAATCCAAGAATGAAGATAAGCCCAAGGACGAAGATAAATCCAAGAATAAGGATAAGTCTGAGGATGAGGATAAGTCCAAACCCTAATGTAGGGCCGAACAAATACCTAATTAGGTAAACAAAAAAGGGGTTGTCTAAAAAGAGGATGGAAAACATGGAAAAAGAGTCAGGAGAGAGCGAGAGATAAAAAAACTGGCGGTCATGGGATCGCCAGTTTTCGTAAATTGTGAGCCATGCAGACCAAGCCCCACTCAATCTCTACCTTTTTCAAACCCCTGAGCATGAATCTGCGGAAGTTCATGTTGTGTTTTATAT
>VGNE01000083.1 GCA_016866215.1 Chloroflexota bacterium
GGCTGGTAGAAGCAAATCAAATTCGTCGGGTGTCAGACTGGTGAACGAAACAAATTTCCTCGGGCTTTCTTTGAGTTCATCGTATGTCAGCATTCGCCTATCATAACCCTATTTCCGATAAAGTCTATTTTAAGTATTTGGCGAGAGACAAAGTTCTTTCTTTTTGGCTGCCCTTTCAGGGTCTTCTGTGCCGGGACCGTATTCGCAGACTGCCGCCCACGGTTGGTAGTATGTCTGGAATTGATCTGTAAAATAGATTTGACCATTGCGCCAAACGGTTCGCGTTACGGTCACATCTGCGCCCTGGGCGGGATAATCCACTTGTTTTATTTGTTCTGCTTTCAACTCCGGGTTTTCTTCAAAGATTGGCGGCAGCGGAGGCACAACATTGATCGGGCCTGTCGTTTCCGATGTAACACTGCGCCCATCGGGGGTGGAATAGAGTTTCCAAGTGAGGCTGTTACCGTCAACATAGGTTTCCATCAACAGCCAATAGGGTGAATCGTTTAGGAATTTGAAATCCACCAGCGGAAAGTATACGGTGGCATCCAAACCCGCAAGGTTCGGGTTAATTGCGCCGCTGGCTGTCTTTTCATAATATGAAACACGATAGGCATGAGGGTTTCTTTCAACAACAGGAAAGCCCGCATAGAACACGGTGCGAAAGAGTGTGGTGCTGACCTGACACACGCCGCCGCCCACGCCTTTGATCGTGCGTCCGCCATAAATGATGAGGGCTTCGGCAAAGCCGTTATCAAGGCTGACGTCGCCAAGCACACTGCCCATGGAAAAGGTCTCGCCCGGCGCAACAAGCAATCCATGATAAGGCGCAGCGCCGGCAACGATATTTTGAATACGCGCGGTGCTGGAGCCATAGAAATATGTGGTCTGCTCAGCGACAAGTTGGGTGATTCCCAACTCCGCGCCGTTGGCCGTATCTGCAACGGCAGGTTGTTGTTCTGAAACACTGAGGACAACGCTATGTTCGCCTCTTAATAAAGAGGCATTAATCACAACGATGCTGGCTTCCACATCCATGACTCGCCCAATGGCAGAGGCTTGAATGGGTTCGATCAGCCCCGTTTCATTGTTAAAGAGGAAGCGGGCATTGGCGGATGGGCGGTCGGCCAAAACTTTGAGGTCATTCAAGGAAGCGCGCAAAGCATCCGGGTTAAGCCCAACCTGCATTTCTGTGACGCCGCCATTTTCAACGACAGTCACGGCTAGCATGTTTGCGAGGACGGGAATATCAAATGTCCACGGACCGGGGTCGCCCTCGCGATAATTTGGCAAAGTAATGGTCAATGGCTGGCTGAGTATGCGGCGGGCGGCTTCTGCCTGTGATGAAACATCCATCAACTTTGGAGAAGTCTCCTGAATGACAAGCGGCACTTCCCCATCGCGGAAGGATTGCAGCCGCGCGCCAAGATAAATTAAAGTGGCATCCAGATTTAATGAACGCCCCAACCGACCTGGCTCTGAGACGACGTTCGTTCCTTCCAGGCGCAAACTTGCCTCAACAACTGACTGATCAACCTGTGCCGCAATATTTTGCAAATAAGAGTATGCCACGCGCTGGTCAAAGATGACAACGGGCGCAACGTCTGATCCAAGTCCGCCAGCGTTGATCTGGTTTGCGAGCGCGGTGAACAAACCATCTTCTCGTCCATGAGAATAAGCGGCCAAGGCGCTGGCCGTGGGGTCGAAGACCATGCCTAATTCTGCGGGGGAGGCAACCCAAATTTTATCCGCATCGCGGAACAGGACTTTTCCTGTAATGGGATAGGATAAGGTTTGACTCAATTTCAGCGCGGCATCGTTGGGGGAAAGACTGGAAAGGTCCACGCCTGCCACGGAAACACCGGGGAAAATCCGCCCTGCGTACGCCAGTTGATAGCCCATCATCCAGACCAGGATCACAGCCAGGAACAACACAAATCCGCTGATGAGTATGGCAAGGATCTGCTTGAATAGATTTCGATGGGATCCTAATCGTTCCATGGAATTGATTATAACGAAAAAACTGAATTCATTTATGATGTTTACATAAGTTTTTCTTCACCGGACATTTAGAATCTTCACTGTTAAGAATGGCGAGAATACCAGATTTTTAAAGTATGCTCCACGACACTACCCGCTCAGGCAATTATGACTCACTCCAAAAACTGCCATCATGAATACAACTACCGCCCGATTAGATGATTTGATATGACCCATGACAAAGAATGGAAAGAAAACACAAAGCCGGCGATCAAAGCTATTTCACTTTTAAGATTGGCATCCAAAATACTGTGAAAATTATTCCAAACCAGCAAGGATATTGGGAGCGCGGTAATGGCGAATAAATTCCAATCATTATAGACACCCAATTGAGCCTTCCAGCCCAGAGTCAGCAGCAATGCACCTGCCGTGGAAATCAACAAGAAAATGTTAACTTCAGAAAATTTTATTCGTTTGAAGACAATAAGTGGAATAGTTAAAATAAAAGCTGGCATGAGCAAAAAGAGTAAATTGATGATCTGGGAATAATATTCAATACCAGGCGAGACCAGATACTGATCATATCTTCCGCCGTCTCCAGAGGCATGACTGTATGTCCAGAGATTGTCGATGGGAAGTCCCTGGTAGGAAAAGAAGACTAGGTTCAACGAAATAATCATCACCGAAAGAATAAAGCCTGAAATTAAAGAACGAAATTGCCTGCGCCGGATTGCCAAAATATATAGATACATTAAAGATGGAAGGAAAAAACCGCTCAGAAGATGAAATACCAAAGCGATTGACAAAATGACCGTTGGAGCGATTAACGAGTTTTTCTTTTGAATATAATTATCCGAAAACCAGAAATAAATAAAGATCAATACCGCTGTTATTGTATAGTTTTCGACATCCCCAAAAAACAACTGCATATACCCTCCCGAGCAAATAAGCAAAGCCTGGGCGAACCACCTCTCATTAAACCGCTGATGTGCATATTTCAATAAGGCATAAATAAAGACTCCGCCCATAAAACTTGATATAACGCGATAGGAAAATCGAACGTCCCAACCAAAGTATTGATTGGTATAGAACCAAAAGCGTGAATGAAAGTAAAGTTCCCACATTTCGTCATGTGTTACATGAGCGCCTAATGCGGGAACGTCACGATCAAATTTCCGCTGAAACGAACGACCATCCTTATTGATGAAATTTGTGGAAAAAATGAGAAAAATCGCGGTCATGGTTATTGCGCAAATTGCAATAAATAGACCAACCCGCCAGGGTTTCTTTTCCAGATATTCAAAAAACAGCATTATTCGCTTTTTTATTCGACGGAAAAATATCAGGAGCAATAAAAAAATAAACGATACAAAAGCTACTTCCCTAAATCTCCACAACTTTAGCTGATTGAATCCAAAATTTGCATCTCGAACAATATTTCCATTATCAAAGATCCTTGTGGCGAAGAATCCAATTGCCATATAGGACAGGAATAGAATAACTAAAATTGCCAAATAAAAATAATATTCAAATGACTTCTTTTGAATTGAGACGAGAATATCCCGAAACTTATTATTCAACCTAGACATAAGATAATCCTGATAAAAGTAATTCGTCGAAAATAATTTAGGCTTTCGTCATTGCAAGGGCGATGCGCAAAGCATTCCGTCTTAAACTTGCACCACTCTGCATTACCTGTAACCGGTTGCCAGAGAAGGGATAGTGCCGTGCAGGTAAGCAATCTCGTACATTGTTACTAGGATTGATTCGTCGGGACCTCGAAAAACCATCGAGGCAGGCGAACGCTCTCCTCGGATGACATGAGACAATCATGAATCAAACCACAACCCAAGCGCGTCCAAAATATTCAACCATAAATTAGGGTGGCGTCCGGGATCATCTGCGCGGTTAAGTGACCTAAGTGTGAAGTTGGGAATCGGGGAGCGAAATGGTTTGGATGGAAACGGGAATGATTTAAATTTCATCATTTGTAATTCGGTGTGTTCGGTCTTTTTTATTATCCAGCAAATCCAACAATACTTGCACACCGAAGCGGGATACGCCAACACCGAGGGGTGTGTAACTCAGTGCATACCTTACCTTGAGTATACGCGTTAAAAAGCTTTGATATTGAGAAAACCACAAAAAGCCAGAAATTTCCTCCTTGACATTTTAGAACATGTGTTCTAAAATTCGCCTTATTTACTCGACAAGGAGGTCGAAATGAATACAACCCGTCGTTATCCAGTAGGGGATGGCTTGAAAAACTTGTGGAACAGCCTGGTCCATAACAGAAAATTCAACCGCGGCGCGGCCTGGGGCATGATCATCCTCAGCGCCCTGCTGGCATTTGAAATCTTCAATTTCAGCACCACACAGTATGCCCTGCATGACATGCTCGGTGACCTGAAATTCGCAGGCTTTCGCTGGGCGACCATCCTGGCCATCGCCTTCTGCGGGATTGACTTTGCCGGCATCGCCCGCATTTTCACCCCCGAACAGGGGCGTGACGAACCTGCCGAAGTGTATTATCTCTTTGGCGCCTGGTTGTTGGCGGCCGGCTTCAACGCCACATTGACCTGGTGGGGCGTATCGGTTGCGATCTTTAATAACGGCAACCTGCAATCCAGCGCTGTAATGAGTATGGAAACGCTTACCAAGGTTGTGCCCATTTTCGTAGCTGTCATGGTCTGGATGGTGCGCTTGCTGATCATTGGTACCTTCTCTCTCGCCGGCGACCGCATCTTCACAACTGCGCAATCCCACCATAGCCAAAATCAAACCGAACGCCCATACAATGCACAACCGCAAGCGCGCCCGTCCTTTCAAACTCAGGCTCAGCGTCCTGTAAATCAACCTATCCCGCGCTCGGCATCGCAGAACAACCGGCCGGTCAACTCCCTATCCTCCTTCAGCCCGGCCCCCAAACAGACCCTCAACTCAGAGCCGTCTTCTTTCATACCACCTGAACCAACGTATCATCCCGTCTCTTATAATGCGCGCAGTTCAGAGAACTGAGATCACAACTTCGACGCGTAAAAAGGCCTGTCCTCACTGAGCGGAGGGAGGACGTGAACTTCGTCCGAACGCAGTCGAAGTACCAATGTCCTTCGACTGCGCCGCAAAGTATGCGGCTCCGCTCAGGATGAAATACAACTTCAGAAAAGAGAAAATAAACATGCCCCGCGCTCGCTCTACAAAACCAGTTCAGCAAACAGCCGCGACCCAGTACGATCAAAGGAGCGGCTGTTTGCCTGGTTTTGCAATAGTACCACTCACCGTCATATTTATCAGCGCAATGCTCGCATCCCTTGCATGGAACACAAACCCTTTACCGCTTCCTTCAGTTGCGCCGCCCGATTCCAGGTCAACCAGCATTTCCCCCATCTTTAGAATGGAAGTCCAACATTGGACTGACTCTATCTCTGGGTGGGCATCCGCTTCGAATCTAAACCCGAACCTGGTTGCCACCATCATGCAAATCGAATCCTGTGGGGATCCGCGTGCCGTCTCCAGCGCCGGCGCAATGGGACTCTTTCAAGTGATGCCATTTCACTTTATCTCAACTGACAATCCCTTCAACCCGAACACCAATGCCACTCGCGGTCTCGCTTACCTTGTACGTTCCCTCGAAGCCGCAAACGGCGATGCACACCTCGCCATGGCCGGCTACAACGGCGGCATTGGCATCATCCAACGCGCCGAATGGACATGGTCTGCTCAAACGAAAAGATACGTACAATATGGCACACCCATTTATCATGACGCAATAAGTGGACTTGCATCAAGCGCTGCGTTAAATGAATGGTATGAAAAATATGGGGTCAGTCTGTGCAAACAAGCTCATCAAAGGTTGAGCTTGCCTTAAACTGCTTAGAAAAAAATATTATCTGGGCTTAGATTTTGTGGGGAAATTTAACGCCAAGAAGCGAAGTCGCAAAGAATAAGCATAAAATCTTGGCGACTTTGGGTTAAAGAATCGTGGCTTACCCCAATATCTTCAACCAGATCACAAAGGTCGTTCCTTTCCCCTCTTTCGACTCAACCTTGATTTGTCCGTCGTGATGCTCCACGATCCAATGTGCAATCGACAGTCCCAGCCCAAATCCACTGGTCTTTGAACGCGTGCGCGATTTCTCCGCGCGATAAAAACGGTCAAAGATGTGAGGCAGGTCTTCTGCGGGAATGCCCGGCCCCGTATCACGGACGATGATCCGCGCCTGGTCACCCAATTTGGAAATGCTAAGGAAAATATCCCCGCCCGGTGGTGTATATAGAATTGCATTCGCAACCAGATTCAATAAAACCTGCTTCAACCTGTCGCGGTCTCCATTAACCATGACCTGATCAATATCATTAAGATGCACGTGAACTTTACTGCCGGCCAGCACACGCATTTCCGTAAAGACTTCAGTCAGCAACAAGTCCAATTCCACCGGTGCAAAGTTGAGGGTAAGTTTGCCAGATTCCGCCTGCGCCAGCATCAGTAGTCCGCCCACCAGGCGTGTGAGCCGGCCCGCCTCCTGGTCAATACTGCTTAGCGATTCTTCGTCCGCCGCCTTCATGCGACGCATCAAATCCACGTTGCCTTTAATAACCGTTAATGGTGTGCGCAATTCATGGCTGACATCTGCCAGAAAGCGTTGTTGTGAAGTAAAAAGAGATTCCAAACGTTCAAGGGTTTGATTGAATGAGACCACCAAACTGCCGACCTCATCTTCCGTCTCATCCTGATACGGGATGCGCCGCGAAAGATCATCAGCGCGGTTGATCTGATCCACTGTTTCAGTGATGGCTTCCAAAGGAAAAAACGCGCGCCCCAGCACTGCCCAGGATCCAATCATCGCCAGTAAAACTGCCAGCACTGAAATAACAACCATGGTCGAAAGCAGATTATTACGTGTCGCGTCCACTACTGCTAAACTGGCGCCTACCTGCAATGTTCCAATTACCCGATCACCCAATTTAAGGGGAACGCTCAACACCCGCAGGTGGGCGTCATCGAGGTAGGAATCTTCATAGAAGGTCAGACCAGATTTCAATCCAATCGGATCGAGGGGTTGGGATAATGCCCCAATACTGGGAGAGGTCGCAACCAAACTCCCGTCCGGTCCCCAAACCTGCACGTAGGCGTTTGAGGTCATATCCAATGGGGGCAGGCTGATCAGGCTCAACTCCCCCACCGAATTAACCTTGGTAACCTGTGTAATATCACGCGCTACACTTTCCAGCATGGTATCCACTTGATTGAGCAATATCACGTTAACGAGAACATAAACGGCAGCGCCAAAGATAAGCAAAATTCCACCCATGAATGTTGAGTAAAGCAAAGTTAGGCGCAGGCGCAGGGACATTCGATTTACGGTTTACGGTTGGTGGTCGGGTAGTCCTGAGCGCGATGTGCTGAGTTTATCAGACCCAATTTACGGATTACGGATTTTCTCTCATCACATATCCCACGCCGCGCACGGTGTGGATAAGACGCACCTCGCCACCGCCTTCCAACTTCTGACGCAAATAACGGATATACACTTCCAATACGTTGCTTTCGCCGCCGAAATCATAGCCCCATACCCGGTCAAATATTACTTCACGAGTCAACACCTGTTTTGGATGTCGCAGGAACAACTCAAGCAATTCATACTCTTTTGCCGTGAGCGCTACAACCCGGGTTCCACGTGAGGCCTGACGCGAACCGGTATCGAGCGAAAGATCAGCAAATTTTAAAACAGGAATGCGCTCGGGTTGAGTGCGCCGCAGCAAAGCACGCACCCGTGCAAGCAGTTCATCCAAATTAAAAGGCTTCACCATGTAATCATCCGCGCCCGCATCCAGGCCTTGAATGCGATCCTGTACAGTGTCCTTCGCAGTCAACATCAGGATCGGGATCGAACCGCCAGTTCGTAAACGATGGCACACTTCCAAGCCGTCCATACCGGGCAGCATCCAATCCAGGACAACCAGATCGGGTGTGTGGTCGCGCGCAGCGATCAAACCCATGCGCCCATCAATGGCTGTGTCCACCGTGTAACCTTCATACGCCAAGCCACGCTGCAAAAGTTTGAGAATTGCCTGGTCATCTTCGATAATTAGGATTCGTTCATTCATAGCATTGCTCCTGACTAAAATATACCATAATTTCGCATTGGCTTATTTCTTTCCCAGCATGTCCAGAGCGGATTGAAAATCCTCCGGATATCTTGCTTCAAAGTTCATCGCCTCATTTGTGTTTGGATGTGTGAACTTTAATGAGTAAGCATGAAGCGCCGGGCGCGGGATGATCCCTGTTTCTGGCGCACTGTAAAGGACATCTCCCAACAGCGGATGGCCCAACGCATATGCATGGACCCGGATCTGGTGCGTTCTCCCTGTCATCGGCATCGCTTCCGTCAATGCTGAGGCTTGGTACCGTTTAAGAATCCTGAATCTCGTCTCAGAGCGGACTCCGCTTTTGTCATCCACCATCGTGCGGTGTTTATGACCGACATTCACACGCAATGGAAATTTCGTGATCTTTTCATCCCATTTGGGTGCGCCAGTGAGAATGGCATGATAAATTTTCTCCACCTGATGTTTTTCAAACTGGATATTCAGAGAGCGATGTGACTCGGCTGTCAATGCAAAGACGATGATGCCGCTGGTCACCTTGTCAATGCGGTGGACAACCCATATTTTTCCATATTGTGCTTCCAACAGTTTGACAAGATACGCCGCATTCTTATCCCAACCATCAGGCAGAATGGAGAGTCCTGCGGGCTTATTAACGATAAGTAAATGTTCATCCACATGTATAATTTGCATTAATCTAATTTTACCGCAAGCGCCATTCCATATATGCAGAGTATGCAAAAAACAGAGCTACCCTTTCAGGTACGATTTTGCCTGCTTCAGTTGCCCTATTGGCTGTGCCAATTTTTCACCGTTTTGTGCATCGCTTCCATCTTGCTGAAGAAAAATAGGCGGCGAATAAATACACCCTCATCCACTTTTACAATAGATATGTGGCGTAATAATAAGGTTGGCGCGTTGCAAGGTATGGCGCAGGCTCTTAAGCAGGGCTATACTGCTTCAGTGGGCGCAATTGAATACGGCGATTGACTAAGCCGCACACAATGCGGAAGATGACAGAATGTTTGGCTAGTTGATGGCGAAACCTTTGCGCCAGTTAGTAAGCGGTCTCGCAAATCGTACTTGTGCTTTCGGCCTGCTCCTGTCGCACGTCGGCGTTTTTTCTTGCCTGCACGTGTTGTCGTTGAAGACTGAAGACGTTCCTCGTGAGCGTGTTCAAATTCAACGTAGAACTTGTCGAACTCGGCCAGTGACATCCCGATCAAACTTTTGGCAACCTGTGGTTTTTTGAGAAGCTTTCGATATGTGATCATACCCAAAGTTTACTCGCACTCTATCTATTACGCCACATATCTATTGATGATGCCATGCGCGGCTGGATTGAGGTCGCGCTTGAGGAGGGGATTCCCATCCCCGAACCCGCGCCAAATGAAGATTACAGCGGAAAATTCGTTGTGCGCCTGCCGCGCTCTCTGCACCGTCAACTAGCTGAGACGGCTGAACGCGAGGGCGTGAGCTTGAATCAATTCATCAATGTGGCGCTCGCACAGTCGGTGGGACATGCTTCTGCGCTCGCCTATCCCATCACAAAACAAACTTCGCAGTTTGCTGTAAAAGAGAAGAAGCTAAAGTTTGCAGCGAAGAAAAAAATGATTGGTTGAATTGAAACGTGACCCTCCTCTCGGACAGGTCGCGTTTTTCTTTTCATCATTTCGGCATCGCTCAATGCAAGCCTTCATCCTTTTCCGTTATAATCCCCCTAAACACATCCAATTCAGGAGAGAGATACATGCCCAAAAAGAAGGGCTCTATTGCGCTGCCCCTTGATAAAAAAGAAATAATCAAAGATTACCGACTCGCCTATCAATCGCGACAGGCGAGTCTGATTGGCAGACGCGAAGTCTTGAGCGGCAAAGCCAAGTTCGGTATCTTTGGCGATGGCAAGGAAGTTGCCAACCTCGCCATTGCGCGCGCCTTTCGCAAAGGTGACTGGCGTTCGGGATATTACCGCGATCAAACCTGGATGTTCATGCTTGGCGTGATGAGCGTTCAGGAGTTTTTTGCCCAGTTATATTCACATGCCGATGTAACCTATGACCCCGCCAGCGCAGGGCGGCAAATGAACGCACATTTTACTTCCCGCAATTTATATCCCAACGGCACGTGGCGCGCGCAAACAAAAATGTATAACACCGCGGCGGATGTCTCTCCCACTGCCGCACAAATGCCGCGTGCTGTCGGTCTCGCATATGCGTCGGTGATGTATCGTCAACTTAAAGAACTGCAACAGTTCAAAGACTTCTCAAATAACGGCGATGAGATCACTTTTGCAACCATCGGTAATGCATCTACAGCCGAGGGGCTCTTTTGGGAATCGGTCAATGCGATTGGTGTGCTCAAAGCGCCCGCCATCATCACGATCTATGATGACGGCTATGGCATCTCTGTCCCCAATCAATTTCAAATGGTCAAGGAAAATATCGGCACGCTGCTCAAAGGCTTCGAGCGCGACCCCAATGCGCCGCCTGAAACCATCGAGCGCGGTTACGATCATTACACCGTCCGCGCGTGGGATTATCCCGCGCTGGTCGAAACCTATCTCAGCGCCGCCGAGATCGCGCGCGAGTATCACATCCCCGCACTTATTCACATCATTGATGTGACCCAGCCGCAGGGACATTCCACATCCGGCAGTCACGAACGATATAAGACAGCCGAGCGATTAAAGTGGGAAG
>VGNE01000084.1 GCA_016866215.1 Chloroflexota bacterium
CCCCGAGGCCGCGCAAGCGGTAAGCAGCACTCTTAACCTCGATGAGGTGGTGCGCCGGATTCTCGCCCAACTCAAGCGCGTGCTAACCTACGACACCGCCTCGGTGCTCCTGATGAGCGAGACAGGTGAGCCGACTCTGGTCATCGGGGCCGGTTACATTGACGAGAGATCCACCAGCCAGGCGTCCTCAGACCTGCTGGCCAAAAGCCCCATCCTGGCGCAAATGGCCCGCGATCTTAAACCAGTCATCATCGCTGACGTGCGGGATCATCCAGGCTGGATCTGGGTGCCGGGGGCGGAACATACGCGTTCTTTCCTGGCCGTGCCGATTGCGGCTCGCGAGCGCATGATCGGCGCGTTGATAGTGGACAACACGCAATTGGACTTCTTCGATGAAACCCATGCGCGCCTGGCAGGCACGCTTGCCCAGCACATATCGGTAGCGATCGAGAACGCCCGCCTGTTCGAGAGCCTGGCTAATGAGCAGCACAACACGGCGCGTCTGTATCACCTGAGTTTGGAACTGACGACAAATCTCGATCCTGAGGATGTTGCCAAACGCGCCTTGCAGGCGGCAACCGATGCTTTGGGGGTGAGCCGGGGGAATATTCTCATCGTTGAGAATGACAGCGAACACATGCGGCTCCTGGCTGTAACGGGATACGACCGCGAAACGGTAAGCGCCATTAACCGGCGACTGAACTGGAACACCAGCCAGGGAGTGAGCGGGCGTGTTGTTCAAACGCGCACTGCGGCAATCGTCCCGGACGTTTCGCAGGATCCGTTTTGGGTTTCCATCCCCGGCCTGGATGACTCGGTCAAGTCCATCGTGTCGGTCCCTCTCATAACAGGGGATGTGGTTGTCGGCGTCCTAAACCTTCTCAGCGAAGAATTTGATTTTTTCAAGCCTGAACGCCTGCCCCTGATCACCGCCATCGCTTCGCCTGTAGCCCTGGCATTGCAGAACGCCAGTCTGTACGAAAGTTTGCGCCAGAGATTCAAAGAATTGGAAATTTTGGCAGATACATCATCTGCTTTGCGAAAAGCGGGGTCATACGACGACATCCCCCCCATCCTGCTCGCCAAAGCAGTGGAGGGATTAAAAGCCGACGCAGGAGTTTTGCTTCAGCTTGAAAACGAGGAACTAAAATTTACCGCCTTACACGGCGAAACCAGCGCATCAACAGGAGATACCTGCCCCCCAGACGCAGGCATGATGTGGCAAGTCTTGAAAAACGGCAAGCTGCTTTTCATCCCGGATGTTTCGCAAGTCGAAGAACTCCATAAAAACGCGATATGCCAGGCGTTGATGGGAGACGCGCTTTCCTGCGCTTGCGTTCCTCTCCGAACGACCACATCCGCCATCGGCGTAGTGTTTTTGAACTGGAAGAAAAAATCATTTCTTAGCGCGGATGAATCCCGCCTGCTGGAATCGCTCGCTGAAATCGCCGCCAATGCCATTCATCGCTCCACCCTGCATTTGCAAACCGTACAGCAAGCGCAGGACCTCACCCTTGCGTATGATGCCACCATCGAAGGCTGGTCGCGCGCGCTCGATCTGCGCGATAAAGAGACCGAAGGCCACTCCCAACGCGTCACCAACCTGACCCTGCAACTGGCGCAAGCCCTCGGAGTAAACAAGTCTGAACTGAAACATATTCGCCGCGGCGCCCTGCTCCACGATATTGGAAAAATGGGCATCCCGGATAACATCCTGCGTAAAACCGGGGCATTGAACGATGAGGAGTGGACGATGATGCGCCGGCATCCGCAATTAGCCTATGAAATGTTATTCCCCATCGCCTATCTTCAACCCGCGCTCGACATCCCATATTGCCACCACGAAAAATGGGATGGCACTGGCTACCCGCGCGGATTGAAAGGGGAAGAAATTCCGCTGACAGCGCGCATCTTCGCAGTCGTAGACGTCTTCGATGCGCTGACCTCCGACCGCCCCTATCGCCCCGCATGGACAAAGAGAAAAACTACCGCACACATCCGCCAACAAGCCGGATTACATTTCGATCCCAAAGTTGTGGACATCTTTTTAAAGATGATCAGGAAGAAGTAAAGAAGACCCGCTTCACGCCTAATTGGAAGTTGATTCCCCACAGGGGGTTGTGCCTGTTTCGACGCTGCTCAACACAGGTGTTTCGAGGGAGGCAGTTTCATGCCCATTAAAGAGGGTGCGTCATATCCGCACCCTCCCCCATATCCATCAACAGTAAATCCAGCGCGCCAACGAAGATCTGCATATTGCGAATGAGATGGACGCGATAACGCAGATTCGCGATTTGACGGACCAAGGTCTCTTCGCGGTCTTTGCTGTACCGATCACGCAAAGTGCGGATGATGGTGGCAAGCGTCAAAAAGCGATTGGTGTAAGCCAGCATCAGTAATGAAACTGTTGGGAATAACAAAGCGGGAGTTGTAAGTGTAATTTCCATTCGAGCAAAGACTTCTACGCCAATCCAATACTGACTCCGCCCGGGTTTACCAAAAGCATTGGCGTCTGCACACTGAATTGCAGGAGATACGGGTTGCTGACTGCGGCATCATAAATGGACATCCACGCAGTGCTCGAAATATCCAGGTTCGTGGCCATATCCGTCTGGGTCGAGATACGCAGTTTCGCCTTCATTAAAAATGTGCCCACCATCAAATCAACCGCCTGCATCATACGGTTGGCCTCATCTTCTTCATAATCCAGCGGCTCGTGGGCGGGAGGCGCAAGATGAAAAGCCAGCACCTTCACAATCGGCACAAAAATCTCTGAATACTGAAGGGTCTTGGGAGACTCGCCGCCGAATAAAATGATCTGCGGTCTGAGGATATGGACATAATTCGAAATGCTCTGTGTCCGAAGCCAGATGCTCACCCGTAAACTTTCTTTAACGATAACTTCTCCACGCACCAGCATATTGGGCGTGTACACCATCACCAGGGCGATTTTTTCATCAGTCTCCAGCGGCTTCATCATTAACTCCTTATGGGATGATCAAATTATACAACACCCTTCCATGTGCTGGATGGAACGTTTATACTCATTCTTTATATGACACCTGACTCACCGAATCACAAACGCTGGATCATCCCGCCTCAGATCACGCCCGAAGCTGATTCTGTTCTTTCGGCATTCCCGCCCGTTTTACGGCAGATCCTCTTCAACCGCGGCTATGCCAGCGATGCGGACGCGCGCGCCTACCTCAACGCCAAACCGGACTTCAACACCGATCCCTTTCAAATGACCGGCATGCGCGAAGCAGCCACGCGCATTCAATTTGCGATCCAAAATCATGAACCCATCGCCATTTACGGCGATTATGATGTGGACGGGGTCACAGCCACGGCATTGCTGGTAGAAAGTTTGAAAACATTAAATGCAGATGTGCGCGGCTATATCCCCAACCGCTTTGAAGAAGGCTATGGATTAAATAACAACGCATTGGATGAACTCAAAGCCGATGGTGTGAAACTGGTCATCACTGTGGATTGCGGCATCCGCTCGCCATCGGAAGCACTTTATGCTCGCTCGATCGGACTGGACCTCATTATCAGCGACCACCATCACCCCGATGGTGAAAACCTGCCTCAAGCCCTTGCAGTCATCAACCCCAAACAACATGGCGATATTTATCCCGATAAAGACCTGGCTGGGGTTGGCATTGCCTACAAAATAGCGGAAGCATTATTTGACAATGGACGTCAGACAACGGACGATGGTCAACCGTCCACAGTCCATGGTCGAATTCTAAATAATTTACTTGACCTCGTCGCCCTTGGCACCGTCGCAGACCTCGCCCCACTGGTCGGTGAGAATCGCACGCTGGTGCGGAAAGGTCTCAGGCAAATGCAGCAAACCACACGCCAGGGGTTGTTCTCGCTTGCGGCAGTTTCCGAACTTGTGCTGGCAAAGGTCAACGCCGGACATATTGGATTCACCCTAGGTCCGCGCTTGAACGCGGCTGGCAGATTAAAGGAAGCGCTCGCGGCATTTGAATTATTAACCACCAGCGATGTTTTCCGCGCAGGTGAACTCGCTCAAATGCTCGATATGCAGAACCGTGAACGTCAACACATTACACGCGATATGCAAAAACAAGCCGAAGAGATGGTGATGAATGAAGACCCGCATGCCTATCTGCTTTTTGCCGCGCATGAGGACTTTAATGCGGGTGTCGTGGGTTTGGCGGCTTCACGCCTGACGGAGAAATACTACCGCCCTGCTATTGTCGCATCCAAAGGCGCGCAGGAAACACGCGGTTCGTGTCGTTCCATTCCAGAATTCCATATCACTGATGCGCTCGATCAATGCGCAGAACTGCTCGTTCGTCACGGAGGTCATGCCGCGGCGGCGGGGTTTACAGTCAGGAATGAAAATCTACCAGAGTTGGTAACGCGGTTAAAAGCCATCGCAGAGGAAAAACTGTCGCACGAAGACCTCAGGCCCACCTTCACAGCGGATGCGGAAGTCTCTCTGGAGGAGATGCGTCCTGACTTGTATGATAAATGCCTGCGTTATCTTGAGCCAACAGGCTATGGAAATCGCAATGCCGTATTCGTGGCCCGCAATGTAAAGGTCAAAAGTTCACGCACCGTGGGCGCGGATGCCAAACACTTGAAACTATCTCTTGAAGATGATAGAAAATTCTCCCATGATGCCATCGGCTTCAGGCTCGGTGAGTGGCACAAAAATATGCCGCCGCGCGTGGATATTTTATTCACTTATGAAGTGAATGAATATAACGGACGGATTGGCTATCAATTAAATTTGAAGGATTTGAGGGCGGCCTAAGTTTCATGTCATTGCAAGGGCGTTCTTGTTCCGCATGTTTTCGCGGCCTGAAGTAATCCCCCGATACGGCAAGGAGATTGCTTCACCGCAAAACCCAAGAACGCGGCTCGCAACGACATTAGTTCCTTTTCAATTCATCTTCACGCTCAGGTATGGTAAAGCGAGTGATGGTGGTGTAATCCACAAAGCCAGGCATGAATTTATTCATGAAAGCCGTCACGCTCCATAACCAGGGAATGATCCACATGCGGCGCGGACGGCGCGCCAATTTAACAACGGCTTGACCAACCTGTTCGGCAGTGAGCAGCATGAACTTTGGTGTTGCGGCCCTGGTCTTGCGTTTGATGCCGGCGTGCCGGGTAAACTCGGTCACAACCCCACCGGGGTAAATAAGCGAAACATCAATTCCCCAGGGCTTGGCTTCACGGCGCAAAGCCTCGGAGAATCCATGCACCGCATGTTTGGAGGCGGCATAGATCGTATAAGTCGGCGTGCCAACCAACCCCGCCATGGAGCACATGTTGATAATACTGCCTGAGCGTTGTTTAATCATCAGCGGTAAAACCTGCCGTGTAGTTTGGATGACGCCCATCACGTTCACATCCATTTGCGCCTGAATATCCTTGACAGGATCCAGATTCTCCAGCCAATCCAAACGGCCAAAACCGGCGTTGTTGACCAATATATCAATACGCATGAATTTCTCAAGCGTTTGCGCAACCAGGGATTGAATATCTTCAAGTTTGGAGAGATCAGCCTGTACAACCAAAGTCTCTGCGCCCGAGCCCATCCCTTTTATCTCTTGCGCAAGGGCGTGCAATTTGTCGAGGCGGCGGGCGGCGAGCACTACCTTTGCACCCTGTCGTCCAAATTCGCGGGCGGTGGCTTCACCGATCCCAGATGAAGCGCCCGTGACGATAACGACTCTACCTTTAATATCCATTGAATTCTCCTTTTAATTATTCCCGTCCTGAGCGGAGCGACAAGTGCTCTTCGAGGAGTACAGTCGAAGGACAAAGTTTCAAAACGAACAAATATCCTCATCGAAGCGGCACTTCGACTTCGTTCCAGGCGTTCGTTCGTCATTCCGCTCACGGCAAACAACCTGAGCAGTAGAGTCCGCTGAAAACGGGGTGGAGGCCGCTAGTGTGGCCAGCGGGTTTGAGGCGGGGGTGGAAGCGGCGGAAAGGGTGTTGCAGGCCAGCATAAATACCACAGCAGTTAATAAAATCAATCCATATCTTTTTGTCTTCCTAAATGGATTCAATATGGAACTCCTCGCCAGCCAATATCTTCGCGCCCACGCTTCCACACTGCGGGCAGGCTGTTTCTTTTTGTTGCGGGTGATATTTCAGAAAACACGCCATGCATTGTTGTTCAGCGCGGATGATGCGGATGTTAAGATTGGTCTGCGCCAGCGGCGTTTGAGCAACCAGTTCAATCCATTGCTCACGGATTCGATCTTCATGAAGTTCATTCAATTCACCAACTGCAATTTGAATGGAATCTATGGGAAGCGCTTGTTGAAGAAGATGCTGGACAATGGCATGCATTGAGCGAAGTCGAAATGATGATAAACGTGGGGATTTGTTCATAAAAAATATGCCTCAGGCCGGTCTATAAGCCGCATTCTGTCCATGGCGCCGAGGCGCCATTGGGCAGTCATCTCTCTGGGCGACGTGTCGCCACATCGCTCGGTGCAGCCTACCCGGGACTGGCCTTTCCCACAAGAGGGAAAGGCACATGCGAAGACGAGCCGTCTCCCATCGTCCACAGACAATTTCGTCCCTGCTTGGCCTTGCTCCCGGCGGGGGTTACCTGGCCGCACGCATTACTGCGCGCGCCGGTGGTCTCTTACACCACCTTTTCACCATCACCCCGCGTAATCGCGGGGCTGTTTTTTTCTGTGGCCCGTTTCCGGCAGGTTCGCGCCTTTCAGCGGTTCCCCGCCCCGGTTGCTATCCGACGCCGTGCTCTTTGGAGTGCGGACTTTCCTCGATCCCGACAACGCAGGACCGCGACTGCCCGACCAACCTGAGGTGATCGTATGATACACGCAAGCAAGTGGGCAGTCAACGCCGATAATTCTCATTAGGATGAATATGTCGTTGTGAGGGACGGAACAGTCTCCTCGCTGAAATGGGGAGCTTGCTCACCGGCATTGCAACACATCTGCCCTGCAAATTTCGGAAAGAGAACCCTCGTTATAATATGCCTGGCATGATAATTGCAGATCAAGGCTCAAAAGGTGGACAATTCAAGAAAAGACATTAAAATAGAGAGGCAGATCATACTCAAACAATAAAAGAGGAAAATCTTTGAGCAACTGGCCCGGCAAGTTTGTGATCGGTCTAACTGGCAACATCGCAACAGGAAAAAGTGTGGTGCGGCGCATGTTCGAACATTTGGGCGCATATACCCTGGATGCGGATACGCTGACTCACCGCGCGTATGCCAAAGGCGCACCAGGCTATAAAGATGTAATCGATGAATTCGGAAAATGGCTGGTCAACAAAGACGGAGAGATCGACCGAAAGAAACTTGGAAATCTCGTCTTAAATGACGCGGATGCAATGAGACAACTGGAAGCCATTGTCCATCCCCTCGTGCGTCAGGCGGCGGAAATATTAATAAAAAGCGCATCCCAGCCTGTGGTTGTGATCGAGGCGATCAAACTTCTCGAAGGCGAACTGCGAAAGGTTTGCGATTCCATTTGGGTTACAACTGCCCCGCAAGAGGTGCAAGTGGAAAGGTTGATGCGTAAACGCGGACTGAATCGAAACCAGGCCTTGGAACGCATCCAAATGCAATCTGCTCAAAGCGCCAAAGTTGCTCTTGCAAACTTTGTCATTATTAACACTGGATCCTATGATGATTTGTGGAAGCAGGTCAGCGAGGGTTGGAAGAAGATCGTCCCGGTTGCAAGCACCGCGCTGGAAGACACCGTCGCGAATAAAAAATTTGTCCCTTCCACCGGTGAATTCACTGTCAAACGCGGAAAGCCCAAACACTCCTCCGCCATCGCAGAATTGATTACACGCCTTAGCCAGGGCAGGCGCAAAGCGACGGCAAGCGATGTCATGGTGGATTTTGGCGACAAGGCCTACATGCTTCTTGAACAGGATGGACGGTTTGTTGGGCTGGCTGGCTGGCAGGTGGAAAATCTTGTGGCACGTACAACCGATATCTTCCTTGAAGAAAATGTGAATGTGCAAAAAGCGCTCGAAACCTTGATCAAGGAAGTGGAAAATGCTTCCAGTGAATTACAAAGCGAAGCATCGCTGATCTTTGCCGTGAATGAACTCTCCACACAGGAAGCGCTCTGGAAAAAACTGGGCTATGAACCGCGCACCCCGCAAACCATTGACGTGCCGGCCTGGCAGGATGCCGCAATTGAATCCATGTCCACGGGAAGCGCGCTCTTCTTTAAACAATTGCGCCAGGACCGTGTCCTGCATCCCATTTAGGGCTTAGAGTCCGGTATCAGGTCATCAGGATTTATCCTGCCCTGTTTGCCGATCTCTGACCCTCCAACTTACTACATTGACTGAATTTCTCAACAACATCTTCTTTATATTCCAACGGATCAGCTGGCTGAGCGTTCTTGATATCATACTCGTCACGCTGATTTTCTTTGGCTTGCTCTATTCCCTGCGCGATACTCAGGCCATGGCCTTACTGCGTGGGATGATCCTGCTTGTCGTGGCGCTCATCCTCTTAACCAGTCTTGTGGAACTGCCTGCCTTTTCATGGTTTGCACAGAACTCCCTGCCAGCCTTATTGCTGGCCCTGCCGGTGATCTTTGCCCCGGAAATTCGGCGGACGCTGGAACGCCTCGGTCGCGCCGGGACGATTTGGCCTGCTTCCGTTAAATCAGCAGATGTCGCCCTTGAGCAAACCATCCATGCGGTTGTGACTGCAACGGCAAGGTTATCCGCCCGCCAACATGGCGCATTGATCATTTTGCAAAGATTGGACAATCTCGATGAGTTCGCTCAAAGCGGCGTTCAGATGAATGCGCGCGTTACACCTGAATTATTATTACAAGTCTTCTACCCCAATACGCCCCTGCATGATGGCGCGGTCATCATCGTCGATTCAAAAATCTCTGCCGCGGCTTGCGTACTGCCTCTCTCTGCAAGCGGAATTTTGAACCGCACCCCCGAACGCCAAATGGGACTGCGTCATCGCGCGGCGCTGGGCATATCCGAAACCAGCGATGCGATTGCAATTGTCGTCTCGGAAGAGACCGGCGCCATTTCAATTGCACATGCGGGTAGAGTACTCCGCCGGCTGAACCCTGAGCGGCTGGAAAACATTTTGATGGCATTTTTCCATCCAAAGGGCAGACTAAATAAACCAAACCTGCTCGAAAGACTCCTACCCGGCTTGTTTCATCGCAAAGAAGACAAATCATGATTCGTTGGATCTCCAAAAATTTCCGCACCTTCCTTTGGGCATTCGCCCTTGCAATTGCCGTTTGGATCTCCGCAGTGACATCGGCAGACCCGGATGAAACGCGCACACTTCCAGCGGCTGTGCCAGTGCAGATCATTGGTCAATCTCCCAACCTTGTCTTGAATAGCAAAATTCCAAAGGAAGTTGAAATAACCCTGCGCGCGCCGCGTTCTGTTTGGAATTTGATAGATGCAGACCCGCAAATCGTCAGCGCAATTTTAGATCTCTCAGGCTTGAGTTCCGGTGAACATGTTTTGGATTTGCAGATACAGGTGCATACACGCCCCGTGCAGATCGTTTCAGTCTCACCGCATACGATCACTTTCACCATGGAACCGCTCGTCACACAATCATTCAGCGTGGATTTGAGTTTATCCGGTGAAGCCGCCATAGGCTATCAGATTGGGGATGCCAGCCTGGAGCCGGTGAAAGTTGTAGTCGCGGGGGCCCAGTCCCAAGTTCAGAAAGTGACGCGGGCGCGTGTATCCGTAAATCTGAGCGGTATCCGTGAAAATTTCGATCAGACCCTGACAGTTGAAGTTCTCGATGAGAAAGGTCAAAAAGTGGATGGGGTCACGATCTCTCCTGAAAAGGTTCGTGTGCTTCTGCCTGTCAGCCAGCAAGGCGGGTATCGTGATGTGGCGGTCAAAGTGACAATTATCGGGCGGGTCGCCAGGGGGTATCGTCTGATTGACCTATCAGTGTTTCCGCCTGTTGTGACAGTTTTTTCTGCAAACCCTCAGCTTGTCAATGACCTGCCCGGCGTTGTAGAGACAGAACCTTTGGATTTACAAAATGCGCAGAACGATATCAACACACGGCTTTCAATTGTTTTACCCGAAGGAGTTACCATCATCGGCGAACAAACTGTATTGGTACAGGCCGGGGTGTCACCCATTGAAAGTAGTCTTACACTGGAAGGTGAAAAAGTTGAGAGAATCGGACTTGGCAATGGCTTGACAGCCCAGTTATCGCCCACTACAGTTGATATTATCATCTCAGGTCCATTAGCCCTGTTGGATACGCTTACACGCCAGGACGTGCGCGCCACCGTAGACTTGACCGGATTAACGGCTGGTACATATCAGATCACACTAAAAGTGGAAATTCTAATTGCGGATGTGATTGTCCAATCGATCCTCCCAAACAAAATCGAAGTGGTAATCACACCTATCAACCCGCCGCCAGCATCGCCAACACCCACACCATAGGTAAGAAGTTTCTCTACCGTACAAATACGAGGAAAATCAGTCATAGAGTAAACTCAGGGTCACCAAACCAACTGAGGTGTCCTCTATGACTGATCGCTACCGAGTATACACAAAAGTGAAGAAAACGTTGAAGACC
>VGNE01000085.1 GCA_016866215.1 Chloroflexota bacterium
TCATCCAAATGCTCGGCCAGGTTTGAACTCGTGTAGTTGCCGATTGTGCAAATCAGATATTCGACGTATTGCTGCTTGGTGATCATGATCACATGCTATCATCTCATTACTCCAAGCGAAAGTCCTGAGTTGATATAACCTTCTCGAAGGCTTTGAAAGACAACTAAATTGGCTCAATTTGATATCTCGTCACGCTTTAAGAATTGAGTATTGACGGACGATTCGGAATTGATTTTAACATAAAACGAAGATAATTTAGATTGATTTATCATAGCATCTATAGATGGAAGTCAGTAATATCCAAAACAGGGTGGAAGTCTGGTAAGAAATAGGGTAAAAAATTCATCCATTCTCCCGAGGAGAAAATAATGCATGTCCAGGAGATCAAATCTAATCAATTTACATCCGTCCAAAAACATGCTTTAATATCTCTATTCGCCTGGCGATTAAATAAATTCCTGGAGGTTATCCTTGAGCGACCTTTACAACATGCTCCCATCACAGATCGTAATGTACACCACCCAATATTGTTCTGACTGCCGCCGGGCAAAAGCGTTTTTTGAAGCCAACAAAATCGGTTACCTAAATGTAAATCTTGAAGGCAATGAAGAGGCGATGCAATTTGTCATGACTCTAAACAAAGGCTATCGAAGCGTGCCGACGATCATTTTTCCCGATGGATCCATACTTGTTGAACCGAGTTTGGATCAATTGGAAGCAAAACAAAAGACAAGGGGTTTTGCGCATCTAAACAAAAAAGGGAGGATGGATATTAAATAAATGGCGGACTCGCTTTTGAATCACAACCTCTCCAGAGTATAATGCCTTTATGAAGAAGCTTATTTCCTGGCTGTTACTCTCATTCATCCTTGCCGCGTGTGATACATGGGGTTCGCCGCCACAACCTTTTCCCGTATGGACGCCTATCCCTTCGCAGACTCCGAGTATTGTGACCGCAACACCGCTGATACTCCTGCCTCCGTTCATTGTCACGACCATACCAACAACAACTCAACTCGTCTCTGTTAGCCAAACCAATACTGAAACTCCATCACCGACTAACACCTTGGAACCAGTTCCACCGACCCAGACTTTTACACCCAGCCCTTTGCAATCTGTAATGGTTGATATTCTCGGCTGTAACACAAGTTTTGACATCAGGAATGGCATGGGGGAAGTGACGAACGCCTATGTGACGATCAAAAATAACGGGACAGTTGATCTGCCAAATACCTGCGCCCTGCTGCGCGCTGTTGACGAAGACCGGGAACACCCCGACAAGAAGCGCTGCGTGGATCTTCTGCCTGCGCAATATCAAGTAAATTTAAAATTGACGGTTGATTCGCAATATAAAGTTGACACGATCATTCAGGTGGACATCACAACAAACGATGCAATTCTCTTGAGAGTCGATCAGCAGTCGTGCAAAGACATTGGTTTGTTCGGCGGGGACCCCCCCAACAGCGGTGTGATCAAACCAATGTCGCCATAACCGTATCAACCATAACCTGGATAATACAGTTCTCACCTCCGAGGAAATGCATGGGTTGACAGAACAGGATTGGGTCCAGGTTGATGCGCTTTTCGTCGAACGGATCCTGGGAATCGATTATTTACATCCAATTTTTAATGTCATCGCGTCGAATGTCTCTTGAAAAGGTATAATGTCTACATGACAGACGAACAAATCAAATCCCTTGCACGTAACAAGATCGCCATGCTGATTGATGGCGATAATGCCCAGGCTGGCTTGCTCTCCCAAATGCTGGTGGAGGCGGGACGCTACGGACAAGTAACCGTGCGTCGTATTTACGGCGATTGGACCACAACAAGTATGAATTCATGGAAGGAAACGTTGAACTTTCACGCCTTCCAACCTATTCAACAATTCCGCTATACGATTGGCAAGAACGCAACCGACAGCGCCATGATCATTGACGCCATGGACATCCTGCACGCAAGCGTGGTGGACGGCTTTTGCCTGGTCTCATCAGACAGTGATTACACTCGTTTGGCTACCCGCATACGTGAGACAGGTATTTTTGTGATGGGAATTGGCGAAAAGAAAACGCCAAAACCCTTTGTAAATGCCTGCGATGTTTTTGTTTATACAGAAAATCTTGTGGTTGCAAAAAAACCAGTTACACAACCGCGCGTACCCAAAAGTGAAACTAAAAAAGTCAAAGACGATAAAGAAGAACTTGACCCGATGCCGATCTTAAGCCAGGCTTTTGAGATGGCTGTTCAACAGGATGGATGGGCCTCGCTGGCAAATCTGGGCAACGCCCTTTATCAAGTTGATCCCAGTTTTGACCCGCGCACTTACGGCCACAAACAACTCTCGAAGATGATCAGTAAATTAAACGACCGCTTCGAGATGCGCGCACCGGAAAACGACGGCCCGCAAATTTTCTATGTGAAGATGAAGGAATAGTAATAAAAAAACGATGTAGTCAAAACTCATCGGGGGGGGGATCCTAATCTGAAACTCAAACTACCTGTTCTCGATTTAAGACATTGTTATACACCTCAACAATTTGAGAAGCTATTTTCCCCCAGGCATAATCAAACGCATATTCTGCGGCATTACGTCCCATTTGATGACGCAAACCAGAATCTCCCAAAAGTTTGGAGAGTTTATCGGATAACGCTTTCGGGTCACTGTCAGGAATCGTATAACCGGTTAATCCATCTTGCACAAGATACCCCAGCCCACCCACTTCCGAGGCAATGACCGGTGTGCCGCAGGCCATTGCCTCCAGTGCCACCATGCCAAAAGATTCATACAAAGAAGGCATCACAACCACCTCGGCGGCGGAATAATAATAAGGCAGGGTGTCCTGTCCGCGCTTGCCTAGAAAGATGACCATCGCCCCCATTAAAAGATCATCGCATAATTTTTGCAGGCGATTCATCTCCTCGGACATATCCTCGGGGCTTTCACTCACATCGCCGCCAATGATCGCCAGATGAACAGGACGATGCATACCTTGCAAATCCAAACAGGACATCGCGTGAATTAAAGTATCCACGCCTTTCAAAGGCTCAATCCGCCCCACAAAAAGCACCGTGCGATTCTCTGGCTTCAAGCCAATGAATTGCTTTGCCTCGTCGGCAGGGATTGGATAAAAATGACTTGTATCCACACCGGGCGGGATAATAATCAACTTGCGTTGATCTACACGATAGAGAAATCTCAACTGTGTCGTCTCAGCGATAGTGGCGACGACGATCCGATCCGCGCGACGGAGGACCTGTCTCTCCCCTTTGAGTCGGTCCTCGCCTGCGCGTTCATCCTCCGAACGCGCCACCCGATTCTTCATCTCACCCAATGTATGAAACATGTGCACAATCGGAGTTCCTCCCCAGGCATCGCTCAATGCTTCCGCCGCCAGACCAGACATCCAGTAATGGCTGTGGATCACATCGTAGGTAATGTCTTTTTCAATTGCAAACTTTTTTATCCCATCTACAAATTCAGGGATGTAATTTGCCATTTCACTCTTTGCCTTGGGAACTTCGGGGCCTGCCGGCACATGCACCACACGGTTGCCAAACCCCAACTCATGGACAACATGCGGAACATGTTCATCCTGCGAACGGGTAAACACATCCACATGAATACCCATCCGCCCCAACTCACAGGTCAAATCGCGGACGTAAACATTCATTCCGCCTGTATCCTTGCCGCCCAATGTAGCCAGCGGACAAGTATGATAAGAAAGCATGGCAATACGCAACATAGTTTTCTGGATTCCAAAGACACTGACAACACGTAAAGCTAAAAACTTGCGAGCAATTCTCATGCGAAGCGTGTCGAAGGGAAGCAATCCCCAGTCATTAGGAGACTGCTTCGGCTACACCTGCCCTGGCGGGCGGTGCCAGGGAGAACAAGAACGCCTCGCAGCGACATTATTCAACGTCCGTTATAATCATAATCGTATCCGTGACCGAACGTATTTTTCGACCTCATACCGTAGATCGCGAGCAATTGAAATTGCTGCTCGCCTTGCCTGCGTCCAAGCGCGTTCGCGTAATGTTGGATGCGCGCGACCTCGCTGTTGGAATGATACGCAGGCGGGTTCGTAAAAATTATCCTCATCTAACGATAAACATGTTGAATGCAAAAGTGTTGGAGGAACTCGAACGTGCCAGATAAGAAAACACCAAGCAAGGCTTTGCGATGACAAACCTTTCCGCTGGAAAATGCGCCGCCTGCCGCGGCGGCGAACCGACTTTGACCGATTCAGAAATTAGCGAACTCCATCCACAGGTCGCGGACTGGCAAATTAAAGAGGTGGATGGTGTCAAGCGTTTGGAGCGTGTCTTCAAACTCAAAAACTTTGTTGAAGCCATCGCGTTCACAAATAAGATCGGCGCGATCGCGGAAGAAGAGGATCACCATCCATTGATCATTACCGAATGGGGCAGGGTTACCGTGCAGTGGTGGTCGCACAAGATCATGGGCTTACATAAAAACGATTTCATCATGGCCGCGAAAACGGATGAAATGCTCGGATAAGCGGGCATAATTACCCCAATTTTATTTTGGTTCAGATCGCCACTGCCTGCGGCCACGGCTCCCGACGTGCCTGGGTCCATAGCGTATTCACATAATTCAGTGCAAAATAGTTCTGCGCAAGATGAAGCCAGAACGCGCCCGACTCAGTGAGTTCGAGATGCCTGCCGTTTTTAACCGCGAATCCGGCCTGTTCCACGATTTTCAGCCACTGGCGGGCCTTGGGAGCGTCGTTACCAAGAGCCACATCGAGGTCGTCCAAGGGGATACGCGTGTCGTAAAAGCGCCAGTACAGCCACCACCAGCCAGACATTTCACCAGCGAACGGCATGCGCAGGGCGATCGCCGTGCGCCCGTTGCACGTTGTGTGGATCCAACTGTTGAGATCGAATGTGTTAAGCACGAATCCGTCGGATAGGTGCGATCCAGCACCGGGGCCGACCCCTATGTAGCCGTCCCTAGTGACTGAGGAATATCGTGGGACGGTGCCGTGCTTGAAGCCCCACACTGAAACGCGCTCAAAGCCATGTTCAGCGCACCACCCGCTAATAGCCCGGTAGTGCGCTTGGCGTATGCGCAGATTTGGCATGCGTACCGCCTTTAGGCGCAGGTATTTACCAACCGTGGTGTATGGAAAAGTGAAGAGTGGATAGGTCGTGAGCTGGTCCGCGCCAAGCTGCGCGGCTCGGGACAAATCGGCAGTCACGTCAGCGGCAGTCTGATGTGGCAGGGCAAACATGATATCCGCATTGACCGAGGCAAAGTTGCTCTCCGCTAGCAACGTCAGGGCTCGCTCGGCGACAAAGGGCTTGTAGTCGCGTCCGATCACGGCGAGATTCTGGGGTTGGAATGATTCCACCCCAAGTGAAACGAGCTCAACACCCATATCATGCAGCCGTTGCACGGTCTCAACGTCCACATCAGCGGGATTGGTCTCGGTGCAGATATCGCCTGTCAGGCGGAACCTCTCACGCACTCGCATCAGCACGCGGGCGACGCTGTCCAGCACCAGCGTCGGCGTGCCTCCGCCGATGTAGACACTCGTTATCTCGGCCGGCCCAACTGCATCGGCCCACCAGTCCACCTCGGCGATGGCTGCCACAGTGAAGGGTTCCACGAGCGACTCGCGATAATGAACTTTGGTATAGGGACAATAAGGACAAAAGTGCCGGCAGAAGGGCACGTGCAGGTACAGCGAAGTACGCTCAATGTGCGGCGGGCTCCAATCCTGTGAGGGTCGCTCGAAAACCCAGCGTTGTTCGGCCCCCACAAGGTAGCGGCGAATGGAGCGCGTGATTAGACGTGATAGCCGATAGCCCGGGCTGTTCACCAGTACCTCGTCATGCCGAACAGCGCGCTCAGGCGCAGGCGTTGAAACTCCGTGAGCTCGATGCATGCCGCATAGCCGCAGTCCGCGCATACATCATCGGAGGCACGACAGCATACCGACTCGCCGTCAACATCCAGAACGCGCGCTATTGGCGGACGCCTTGGCCAGTCGCCAGACTTGAGCGCCAGCAGACCGGCCCGTGAGTTGAGAATCGGCAGCCCGGCCCGGATGCAATCGAGGAGCCGGTCAATGATCGGCGCGCGCTCCTCGGCGGTTAGGAATAGCTCGTCGCGCCCGTAGTAAGGCGTGTGGAAGTAGAACATGACACCGATGATGGGGAATTTCGTTTCATCCACCCACTGCAGGAACGGCTTGATACTCTCTGCGGTGTTGCGGTCAATCACGTAGATGACGGCGATTTTGGGGTGCGAACCCATGCGAACGGCGTATTCGACTTGATGAAAGTGATTTCCGCGCCGCATATCAAAGGTGCCAGGCAATCCATCCATACTGACCCAGATGAGATCAGCCGAGGTTTCGAGTCCAAGCAGGCCGTTGCTGTAAACATGTACGTGGAAGAAACCAATCTGTTTCGCCTCGACAACCGCGTCCTTGAGTGTATGGTCTGCGTCGCGCCACAGCATGGGTTCCCCGCCACTGAAGTATAGCTCGCGGAACCCGCGGTTCCACGCATCCTGCATTGCGGTGACCAGTTGATCCCAGGTCATATCGGGACGGCCGGTATTGGAGACGTGGCAGCCGCGGCAGGCAAGGTTGCAACGGTCTGTCACCGCGATGCCATAAATGAGCGGTTCCGGGCGTTGCAACACCACAAAGCGCCACACGAACGCGGCGTAGAAGCGGAGCCGACCCCATAGGGTTCTTTGAAACTTATAGATATCTTCTCGCGCCTCATCTTTGTGAAGGTATTGTGTTTTCAGCGTATTAGGCATGGATACTTCTGTTACTTTATTGTGGCAGGCTAACGTTTAGGAAAACCTGCTATTGTGATTGCAAGACTCCAAACTTATCATAGCACGATACTTTGCAAAGGTTGCGAGTGAAATTGAACAATCCTGCTGAACCGCCTAAATTGTTGGATGCTTTGCGATGACAAATCTGCTTCTGGAAAATGTGTCGTCTGCCGCCGCGGCGAACCGACTTTGACTGATTCGGAAATTAGCGAACTCCATCCACAGGTTGTGGAATGGCAAATTGTAATGCGGGATACCATCCCGCATTTAGAGCGTGTCTTCAAACTCAAGAACTTCGTGGAAGCCATTGCGTTCACAAATAAGATCGGCGCGATCGCGGAAGAAGAGGATCACCACCCATTGATTATTACCGAGTGGGGAAGAGTCACAGTGCAGTGGTGGTCACACAAGATCAAGGGACTGCACAGGAACGATTTCATCATGGCGGCGAAGACGGATGAGGTGTTTGGGTAAAACAAACAACTACCCCCCAATTTAATGGCTCATTGAGAGCGTTATACGCAATCGTCCCGATATCAGCCTGCTACCTGAGGCTGGGCCGCTGTGTCAAATCTAGTCCCACTTAAAGCGCCACAAGGCCACTCCGAAGAACACCACGGCAAAGCCCATTAGCGCGGCGACCGCGGGCAGGATGTGGGTCACGTCATAGCCGCGCACCAGCACGTCTTGATAAGCAGTCAAGGCCCAGGCGTGCGGCGTGATCAGGCCGATCGTTTGCATGAAATCGGGCATGATGTAGCGCGGTACCATCACGCCGCCCAGGGCCGCCATCGTGACCACCAGCAGCGAACTGAGGCCGCCAATCTGCTCCGCAGTCTTGGCCAGCGCCGCGATCAACAGTCCCAACCCGGTAGCGGCCAGTGAGACGGCTAACGAGATCAGGATCAGCGCTTCGGGATGTGATCCCAATTCGAGCTTGGGCGCGCCGACGAGCGGCATAATGAAAACGCCAACCGCGAACATAAGTATGATCTGTATCAGGTTGACGATCAAGAAAGGCGTTAGTTTGCCCAATAAGAGCGCCGCGCGCGACATAGGCGCCACGAGCAATCGGCGAAAAGTACCGACCTTCTTTTCTTCCAATAAGCTGGTGGCCAGCGTCTGAGAGATGAAAAACACACCAAACAACGTCCAACCGGGAACATTTTGTTGGACTGAGTTGGGCAACTGCTCGATCTCCATACCTGCCGGTTGCATCTGAACGACCTCAACCACCGATCCGGTGTCCCCGCCTCCGACAGTGCTCCGAACCGCCTTTTCGCGCAGCGACTCTCGAGCCGTGGTTGACATTGGCGCACCAGAGGTCTGGTCAATTTGATCGAGGAACAGGTCAATGCCGCGCGGCGCGACACCTGTCATTAATGCCTGCTGAGTCAACCCAGCTAGTGTGCCTTTGACCGGCCCGATGAACTGCGACGATAAAGCCGGATCAACGATCAGGTCGATCTGGGCCTTCTGCGGCGTTTCGTTGGTCGGGGTGTCAAACACGCTGTGCTGGATCGTGTCGCTGAAATTGGACGGAATGATCACGGCGATGCTGCGCTTTTGATCGGCGATCAACGCCTCGGCTCTGGTCCGTGTCAGCGCTGCGCCATCCCATTCAGTTTCGACGGCGAAGCCCTCGGTTGCCCGAAGCCCTTTAACGATCTGAGCGCCAATCGTGCCCGTGTCGTCGTTGACAACCAGGATTTCGATGGGGTTGTCGCCGCCCCTGCTGAACAAGCCGCCCAGCGCCAGCGTCATGACGAAGATGAACATCGTCGGCATCAGGAACAGTGTGGCCAGACCGCCAAAGTCTTTCATCAGAATTTTGAGGTCTTTCCAGGTGGTAGCGAGAATTTGTCGAATCATGTCAGTCCTCCGGGAAGTTGGCAAGAAGGCCCATTACAAACTAATTTCGCAGCCGCTTGCCGGTCAGGTGCAGGAATACTGTTTCGAGGTTCGGTTCCAGGATCTCGAGCGAAGTGATGGATACGTTGGCCTCATTGAAAACTTCGATCACGCCGATCAGCGCGTGCTGTGCTTGCTGTGTGGTGATTTCCATTTTGCCGTCCGTGTGCGCCACACTCTGCACGTTGGGCAGACGCTCAACGTGTGTGATGAGCGATTCGGGCATCTCAGGCGGCACGCCCAGGTGGATGATGCCGCCCCCCAGCGAATTGATCAGCGCCTTCGGCGTATCCAGCGCGATGATCTGACCCTGGTCAATGATCGCCACACGGTCGCATAATCGCTGGGCTTCTTCCATGTAGTGCGTGGTGTACAGCACGGTCAGCCCATCCTGGTTGAGCGACTCGACATTCTCAAAGATGAAATTGCGCGACTGCGGGTCAACGCCGACTGTTGGTTCGTCGAGAAACAACACCTCGGGTTTATGCAGCAACCCAGCCGCGATGTTGACCCGACGTTTCATCCCGCCTGAGAACGTCTCGACGGCATCGCCGGCCCGATCAGACAGGCCGACCATCTTCAAGGCATCGTCAACGCGCTGGCGCAGGTCGGAGCCCTTGAGTCCGTAGATGCGGCCAAAGAAGGACAAATTGTCGCGCGCCGATAGCGTTGGGTACAACGCCAGATCCTGAGGCACCAACCCAATTCGCCGCTTCACCTCGGCCGACTGACGGATTAAGTCGAACCCGGTCACCGTTGCGCTGCCCTCGGTTGGCTTTAGCAGGCACGATAGCATCGAGATCGTGGTGGTCTTGCCGGCGCCGTTCGGTCCGAGGAATCCGAATATCTCGCCTTGCTGGATGGCGAAACTCACCCCTCGTACCGCTGGCGTCGAAGCGCCCGGGTATTGCTTGACCAGTTTATTCGCTTCGACAATATTCGGCATCATGAGCCTCCGTGTTTTATTGGCTGAACTGCAGTCTGATTTAACCTCCAGCCCCGAGTTAGGTTGCCCAATTACTTACAGACCATCTTGCCGAAGGCAAGCCTGTAGATGAATGAAGGTACACAAAAGCCAGTACTCACATTCACAAAGGCCGCGCCCACCAGCGACCAGCCGACGATATAACCGACCATAGGCATACCGGCCTGGAAACCCCAAGCCGCAGCGACCAGCATCAGTGTGGCCATGACACAGGCGAAACGTCGGCGAATCGGGTAACGTGGTAGCGGAGGTGTGCCGAAAATGCGGCGTAGACCGTAGTTATAAAGGACATCGAACGGATGTCCCGGGAGAATTGCCCCCAGTGCGGCGAATGGAACCAAAGCCCAGAGGATCGTTGTTGAGGCGAGCGCCGTCCCTACCGCAGCCCAGACCATGCAGATGGCGGGAGACAGACGCAATGGATAATTGATCTGTGCGTAAGTTGCATCATCCAGACCACAGAAACCCTGCGCCTGGATTCTTTCGCGTACTGTTGCAGTGACTTGTGACATGGCAGGCCTCCTGGTCGTAGTGTGACAGACGTTCGTCAGGACTACGGCTTTAGCTGAACATTGGGTTTGGAGTCAGCGGTTCGACTCAGGAAGTAGCCGGCTTGACAAACTGAAAGTATCCGAAACCCAACGCCAATAGGGG
>VGNE01000086.1 GCA_016866215.1 Chloroflexota bacterium
ACTCGGCGGCAGCAGTTTCATCTGCTCCATGGCGTACGGCTTGAAGGTGATTTGTCCATTGTTCATCCCCCGATTGTATTAAATTTCCTTTAAAATGAACAGGGGCTGTCCCTTTTTAGACAACCCCTTGTTGCGTTAAAAGATCACTCCCCAGCAATGAAAAACCGGGGAGCGGGGCATGATCGTTTATGAGGTAGAAATCGAATACCTGTAAACGAGTATTCCGCAATATAGAGAATTTTATTCTTGTTTTTGAGGCTTCATCCCATATCTGGGGGTCAGGCTGTGGTATGTAGTGAAGTAGGACGGAATTTATACCCGTAAACGATCAATCCACGTTCATCACCATCATTACGCATTTTCCGGGTGACCATTTCCACGGGCATGCCGATATCAATCGGTCGCTCGCCAATATCGGTCAACTGCGCGGTCAGCATGGGACCCTCGTCCAATTTCACGATTGCTACCGTATATGGAGCATTTGCTTCAAAACCAGCAGGGGCTTCATAAACGGTTGTGAAGGAATATACCTCGCCTTTACCGTTGAAAGTAAATTGTGTTTTTGCCTCGTCACCGCAGCTGGGACAAATATCGCGGGGCGGGAAAATTTTGTGATCACAGTGCGGGCAGGCTTCGCCCACCAATCCGTATCGTTGTTTTTTGAGCCGCCAGTGCCTAGGGATTTCCATTCTTGTATTCCTTTCTTCGATGTGCTAATTTTATCCCTCAGACCTCTCAAAGACTCTCAGGATTGTTTCCTTGCGGGAATGACAATCCGAGGCGCTTTTTCATCGAATAAATCATATATAATCACGGCAGATGAAAATCCTTCTACTTAATCAAGTTTTCGTTTCGCCTGAAGAGCCGGGACATACGCGCCATTTCGAAATGGCGAAATTTTTGCAGGCGTGCGGACACGAATTGGTGATCGTCGCCAGCGACTTAAATTACCAAACAGGTAAACGTACGGTCGCGCGGCGCGGGCTGTATGCCGAGCAGAAAATAGACGGCGTGCGCGTTCTGCGTTCGTATATGATTCCCGCCTTGCATCGCAGTTACATCTGGCGCATCATTTCGTTTTTCAGTTTTATGTTCAGTTCCGTATGGACAGCGCTCACAGTTAAAGATGCCGATCTCATCATGGGTACAACGCCTCCCATCTTTCAAGCGGTGTCCGCGTGGTTTGTTGCATGGGTTCGACGCAAACCATTTTTGCTTGAAGTGCGTGACCTGTGGCCCGAGTTTGGCGTGAGCATGGGCGTATTGAAAAATCCGATGGTGATCGCGTTGGCGCGCTGGCTTGAAAATTTTTTGTATGCGCGCGCCACTCATATTCTCGTTAACTCGCCTGCATATAAAGAGTATATGCTCAGTAAAGATGTTCCTGAAAATAAGGTCACGTATATTCCTTACGGCACAGATGTGGACATGTTCAACCCTGAAGTGGATGGCTCGTCTATCCGCAAAAAATTGGGTTTGGAAAATAAGTTTGTTGTGCTTTACGCGGGCGCACTCGGTCAAGCCAACGATATCGACACCATCCTCCGCGCGGCTGAACGATTGAATCACGAGTCGCGTATTCGGTTTGTTCTTTTCGGTGACGGCAAGGAACGCGCCCGTCTCGAATCCGAATCAGCCCGAATGAAGTTGATTAATGTGATCTTCGCGGGTGTTTGCCCTAAAAAAGAAATGCCCGCTATCGTTGCAGCCTCTGATGTTGGAATAGCGATTTTGCAGGATATTCCCATGTTCCGCACGACCTATCCCAACAAGGTTTTTGATACCATGGCGGCAGGACGCGCAACCGTACTTGTAATTGACGGCGTTTCGCGAGAGTTGATCGAGTCCTCGAACGGGGGCGTGTATGTCAGACCGAATGATGATGAGATGCTCGCGCAAATAATTTTTGAGCTTTCAAAAGACCCTGCGAACGTAAGGCAGATGGGTGCGAATGCCCGCGCTTATTTGGTGAAGCATCTTGACCGACGCGATAAACTAAATGAAACGCTGGTATTACTTGAAAAGTTGGTGCAGACATGAAAGTCTTCGTCACAGGCGGCACGGGCTTCACTGGTTCGCGAGTCATTCCGCTGTTATTACAGAAAGGATATGAAGTCCGTTGCCTCTATAGGGAGAAAAGTGATCGCTCGCATCTCACTCTGCCCGAAATTGAGTGGACCTTGGGCGATGTTTCCAGCCTTTATGCATTATCCTCCTCCATGCAAGGGACAGATGCTCTCGTCAACATCGCCTCGCTCGGCTTCGGCCACGCGGATTCGATCATCAGCGCCGCAAAAAACGCGGGCATTAAACGCGCGGTTTTTATCAGCACCACGGCAATTTTTACTCAATTGAATGCGGGCAGTAAAATAGTCCGCGTCGCAGCAGAGACAGCCATCCAGAATAGCGGACTACAATACACCATCCTGCGCCCGACCATGATCTACGGCAGTGACCGTGACCGAAATATGTGCAGACTAATTCGCTTTATACGTTATTCCCCGCTCGTGCCTGTTTTCGGCGACGGAAATTATCTGCAGCAACCCACCTATGTGGACGATGTGGCACAGGCAATCCTTGATTGCCTGGCTTCTGAGAAAACCATCGGCAAAAGTTACAATATCGCTGGCGCGCACCCTTTGACCTATAACCAGATCATTGACACGATTACCAATGCAATGAGCAAACGCACAATGAAAATCCATTTCCCCTCGGCGCCAATTGTAGGAATGTTGAAATTCTTGGAGCGGATTCAGCTACCGTTTCCGATCAAAGCAGAGCAGGTTCTGCGTCTGAACGAGAACAAGGATTTTTCTTATACACAGGCTGAAAAGGATTTCAACTTTCACCCCCGCTCTTTTGCTGAGGGTATAGCACTTGAAATAAAACAAATGAGAATGATTTCAGCATGAATCAATTTTATATATTTATTCTGTTCACCCTTTTATCTTATAGCGGCGTGTATTTGATTCGGCATTACGCGGAAAAGCGCCAACTGCTGGATGCCCCAAACGAACGCAGTTCACATTCAACACCCACGCCCCGTGGCGGAGGGTGGATGATCGTGCTGCTTGTAACTGGAGCAGGCTTATGGTCTGTGTTTGTGGCGGGTTTCGATACTTTCATCCGACCGGGCCTTAGCCGCGGATTATTGTTCATTGTGTGCGGGATCATCATCGCCTGGCTGGGCTGGCGGGATGATGTCCACTCGCTTTCGCCGCGTTTGCGTTTTAGCGTGCAAAGCATAGTGGCACTGACATCCATTCTAGGTTTCGGTTATTTCAAAGCAGTCACCATTCCATTGTTTGGCGAATTACAACTCGGCGTAGTGGGATTCATAATCACCTTTTTGTGGATCGTTGGTTTGACCAATGCCTACAATTTTATGGACGGGATTGACGGTATGGCGGGCGGGGTCGCTATTGCGGGCGGTATCGGATGGATGATGCTTTCTGCAAACATGCAAAATAATTTTGCATTTTGGATCGCGTTTGCAATTTCTGCCAGCAGTTTGGGTTTTCTCTTTCATAACTGGTCGCCTGCAAAAATTTTCATGGGCGATGTCGCCAGCACGTATCTTGGTTATACCTTTGCTGTCCTGCCCCTGCTTTCTGCCGATCAAGGCGGCGATGCGTTAATGCTTGGCACGCTCCTGATGTGGACCTTCATCATGGACGCCGGCATAACGTTCATTCGACGCGCGCTCCAACGCGAAAAAATATTTTCCGCCCATCGTACGCATCTTTATCAACGTCTCGTCATCGGCGGATACAAACATGCAACCATCAGCCTGTTGTACATTCTCTTGACTTTGCTTGCAGGTATACTTTCGTACGCGTGGTCATGGGGGCGACCCTATGCGCCGCCGCTAATTATTTTGGGATTGCCGCTTATTTGGATTCTCTTATCCCGTCACGCATCCCGGTTACGAAGTGCTGCGCCAGAATCAAAAGAATAAATTGATTCTCAATATATAAGGACGAATGAAGATAGATCTACTTTTATGCCAGAAGCATTGAATAATGTTGACTGAACTCAGAACGCTCGCTTCGCTTTACCGCGATCTTGGTTTCCGTTGGATGCTTTTTCGCGCCGCTTATGCTTTTCGCCTCCGTACGGGACTCATCCGTTTGCAAATGCCGCAATACGCGTGGAGTGACCGTCAGCTCGAACGTTGGCTCAAACCGAATATCCCTTCCAATCTTGATTCCTACGCTCAATGGCGTAAAACAAACGCCCCAAAATTTTTCTTCGATTCTCCGTACCGCGACATTTATGTCGCGCCTCGCGAGATGAATCTCGCGGTACAAGAAGCCGACGAACTCCTCAACGGCGAACTCAAATACTTCTCTCATACCTATCATCAAGTAGGCTTCCCTCCTCCTTGGAATAATGTCATCCTGAGCGCTAGCGAAGGATCTCTACCAATGTCATCAGAGATTCTTCGCTCCGCTCAGAATGACAACCAACAAAAACACTGGTCTCAAATCTCCGACGATTATGTCATTGCGAGGAGGGCTCTTGCTCTTCCCGACGAAGCAATCCCCATGAGTGAGGAGGCTGCTTCGGCAAAGAACGCCTCGCAACGACATTTGGACATCAAATTCATCTGGGAACCGAATCGCTTCGCCTTCGTCTACACCCTCGTCCGCGCCTACGCCATAACAAAAGACGAAAAATACCCCCAAGCCTTCTGGCAACTCATCCGAGATTGGGCAGACTATAATCCCCCCAACACCGGACCGAATTGGATGGACGGACAAGAGATCGCCCTCCGTCTCATGGCATGGACATTCGGCTTCTATTCATTTATCCATTCTCCATTAACCACGCCTGAACACATTTCCCAATTTACTCAATACGTCGCCGCCCAAGCCGAACGGATCTATAAGAACATCGGCTACGCCATTTCCACGCGCAGTAATCACACCATCAGCGAAGCCTTTGGTTTGTGGATGGTAGGTTTGCTTTTCCCTGAACTAAAAGATTCGGAAAAATATCTCAAACTTGGACGAGAACTCCTTGAACGGGAAGCCTCCGCACAAATTTTCCCTGATGGTAGTTACGCGATGTATTCCCTCAACTATCATCGCTTTGTATTACAAATCTATTTGTACGCATTGCGATTGGGAGAGCTAAACGGATCTCCATTCTCAAATCACATTTATCGTGTAGCCACTTCCTCAATTGAGTATCTTTATCAATTGATCGACCCGCAAACAGGACAAATGCCTGTCTACGGTTCCAACGATGGAGCTTTGATATTGCCATTGAATAATTGTGATTTCACCGATTATCGTCCGCTTTTGCAGTTGGGTTCATTTATTACCAAAGGAAAAAGATTATTTGAATCTGGCGAATGGGATGAAGATATATTTTGGCTGTGTGACTTGAGTTTCCTCTCCCAGCGGGAAAGGGCTAGGCGATGCACTGAGCCTGTCGAAGTGGTGAGGGAGAGTCAAAGTAGTACGAGCTTCTCAGATGGTGGAATATACATTTTGAGGAATACAAATAGCAAAGCGATCATTCGCTGCACGGATTATCGCGCCCGCCCATCTCATGCTGATCAACTCCATGTTGATATATGGTTTCGAGATAAAAACATTGCCTGCGATGCAGGAACATATTTATACAACGGCGAAGGCATATGGCGTAACGGACTTGCTCATACAGCCGCTCATAATACTGTTATCGTTGATTCCAAAGATCAAATGAAAATGGCCAGCCGTTTCACGTGGACGGATTGGTCAAAAGGAAGAGTTCTGCAAAATAATGAAAATCTCTGGCAGGGCGAACAAAATGGATACAAACCCGTCACTCACAAGCGAACAGTGATGATGCTCAACGATGACCGCTGGCTGGTTGTTGACCATCTCCATGCAAAACAGTTTCATCATTATTCTCTTCATTGGCTGCTCAATGACTCTGGAGTGCAGGAGCTTGCTCCTGCACATGGATTAATACTTAGTCCATTGGACAGCAAGCTGTCCGACTCCAGAATTAAGGTACAAGTTGGGTTGGTGGAAGGAAGTTCAACTTTCTCCATCGTTCGTGCCGACCCTAACTCCACACGAGGATGGCGCTCGCGCTATTACGGTCACAAAGAACCGGCCATCTCGGTGATGTTGGAAACCGATAGACCCCAAGCTGTCTTTTGGACGTTCTTTGGGTTTCAATCTGATTCAATTGAATTGATTGGGGATGTTTTACGAATTAATTCTTTCGAGATAAATCTTAAGACGGTAGACGATAGACCTTAGACGATAATCTACCGTCCACCGTCTCCTTAATCCAATCTTTGCAAAATATGACTGACGGCAGTGGATGCTGGCCCGCCAAGTGACTGGATGAGTCCAACTTTTGCATTTGGAATTTGATTCGCTTCAGCCTGACCTCGAAGCTGGATGACTGCTTCGACGGCTTGATACGCGCCTGATGCGCCTCCGGGGAATCCGCGTGCTTTCATGCCGCCCATTGTTGCGCAGGGGATTTTTCCCTTGATGCTTATCCCGCCGTCCTCGGCGAGTTTCCAACCACGACCTTTAATTGCAAAACCAACTGCTTCAAGTGACAACGCCGCATAGATGCTGAATGCATCGTGATACTCAAAGAAGTTAATTTGATCCAAGACAACACCTGCTTGCTTCATTGCTTTGCCTGCGGATATTTGTGCAGTATCGAAGTACAACAAATCTTTGCGATCATGCAATGCCAGCGTGTCAGACGATGCGGCCGAGCCGGCGATCTTCACGAGCTGATTCTGCCAGTTTAACGGGAGCAGGTTTCGGCGAGTCAGAACGAACGCGGCAGCGCCATCTGCATTGGGGGCCATGTCAAATATATTGAGCGGGTCGCTGACCATTTCTGCTTTTGTATAGGTTTCAGATTTAATTGCTTTGCGGAACATCGCATTTTTATTTGCAACGCCATTGGCGTGAGCGGTTAATGCAAAGTTGGCAAACCCATTTGCAGGGACATTATTCTCGTGCATGTAACGCATCATCAACAGCGCGGCTTGTGCAGCGGCCGTCATACCTTGAACCGCTTCAAAATCTGAATCGCTGGTGGTGCTAAGAGCCTCCTCCACTTCCGAGCCAATTTTATCTGTAAACTTTTCAACGCCAACTACCAATGCCACATCTACCATGCCGCTTGCGATGGCGAGGTAACCCTGGCGAAGCGCCGCTCCACCCGATGCACCCGCGGCTTCAACGGTCACGGCTTCGATGCCAGTCAGACCAGCATAATCCGCGATGAGCGCGCCGAGATGCGCCTGGTTGGAAAGATTCGGCGCGAGCATATTGCCGACGAATAATGCTTGGGGTTTCAACCCACCCGCGTCTTTGAGCGCGCCCTGAATGGCGTCAAGAGCGAGATCACGCAAACTAATCCCCCAATGCTCGCCGACTTCTGTTTGTCCGATGCCTGTGATAACGACTTCTGTCATGAATCCTCTAGTCAACTGTGGTGGTCGAGTAGTTCCGAGCGAAAGCGAGGAACGTATCGAGACCACGTACTTGAAATTCTAAGTTTACTTTTTATTGCTGGTTTCGATACGTCCCGCGAAGAGCACGCGGGACTACTCAACCAGCGGTTTTTTTATTTCATTTGAAGTTTGCCGCGATACCTAACATACGTGGCGTAATCAATCTCTGTCCGGCGTGCAATGTAATCCTGTGTCTTCATCGCGAGATCCTGGCGCGCGGACACTTTGTCAGTGACGACGATGTCGAAGGCGTCTGAGCCAGCTCCCGATCCGAAAGAGACGACGAGAATCCGATCTCCAGGCTGGGCGATGTCAAGAGTCGCGGTGAGTCCGATCATGGCTGCGCCCGCGTAGGTGTTTCCAATCGTATGAACTAAAAGCCCAGGAGCGATCTGCTCGGCAGAAAACCCGAGTTGACCTGCAACACGCTGCGGGAATTTTGTATTCGGCTGATGGAAGATTGCCCATTTGTAATCCCTTGCGGCTGTGCCGCTGGCTTCCATCAAATGCGTCGCGGCTTCGGTGATGTGCTTGAAGTAGGCAGGCTCGCCCGTGAAGCGCATGCCGTGCTCGGGGTACTTTTGATTTTCGCGCCGCCAGAAATCGGGCGTGTCGGTGACGTATGAATACGACGAGTTGATGATCGCCAGCGACTCTTCCGCGGGGCCGATAATGTACGCGCCGCCGCCCGCGCCCGCGGTATATTCGAGCGCGTCGCCTGGCTTGCCTTGCGCGGTGTCCATGCCGATGGCCATGGCATAGTGACCCATGCCCGAGCCGACAATTCCCATCGCGGCGACCATCGCTTCGGTGCCTGCTTTACATGCGAATTCAAAATCCGCGCCTTGTGTGTTGGGGACTGCACCAATCGCTTCAGCGACTACGGTAGAAGTTGGTTTGACCGCATACGGATGCGACTCAGACCCGACCCAAACCGCGCGCAGTTCCGTCGGGTCAATTTGAGCGCGGAGCATGGCATTGCGCGCCGCTTCGATGGACATGGTGATCACGTCTTCATCAAGGCCGGGCACGGCTTTCTCTTTGATGGGAAGTCCGCCCGTCTTGCCTGTCCATACGCGCGCGACTTCCTTGGCGGGCAGACGGAAACGGGGAACATACGCGCCGTAGCCGATGATACCAACGGGTTTGACGGGTTTGAGTGAAGTAGGGGAGGGTTGAGGAGTTGTCATTTGTTTTTCCTGAGTAAGTAGGAGGATTTTAGCAAGTGAGGGCTTTCAAAAGCTATCTTGTTATTTTACCGCTCAATGACCTCAATAAGATATTCCGGAGAACTAACCACATAATCTGACTCTCCTCGCATTAACGTCTCCAAACTCTGATGTCCCCATGTCACGGCAATGCTGGTCACTCCCGCCTCCTTTGCGGCGCGGACGTCGCTCAACGCATCGCCGATCATGAACACCGCTTCTCCATTTTCCACAAAACGCTCCCGTGCGAGGGTTATTTTCTGCGCCTTCGATCCGGGCGTGTCTACACCGTACACGGCATGGACGAGACTATCCAATCCGTGGTGGGTGAGAAAGGCATGAACATTTTGCGATGTGTTTGTGGTCACAACCGCGAGTTTATGATTAATGGAAAGATGTTGAATTACCGCACTCATTCCTTCAAAAATGGCGGGCGGAGATTCTTTTTCTGCAAATAATTTCAGGCTAATTTTGACGAAATCAGCCACAAGATGTTCTGGCACTTCGCATGCCCGCCCGAACGTGGTAAAGGACATCACTTCGAGATGGCTCAGGTCATCTTTTGTCACCTCATGCTTGACGCCGAGTTGATCGCAGGCTGCCTGTCCGAACCGAATCAGGTCGTCGAGCGTGTCCGCGAGGACGCCGTCATAATCGAAGATAACCAATGCCATAAATGGAATTTTTCGTTTACCTGTCTACTTATTTACCTGCCTGCCTGTTTCCTCGTCTACTTCATACATCTCAAAACTTGGACATCAACCCAGCTTGCGGTTTCCAGCAGACTCTATCACGGACTCACGGATAAAAACGGACTTGGCTGCCTGTTTACTTGTTTTCTTGTGTACTTCACACATACCAAAACTTTGACGTCAAACCTGCCTGCTTGAAAATCTTCGGTGCGGACTAAAGTCCTGCCTCAGTACGTGGAAGCTGTTTCGACAAGCTCAACACACCGCCTGCGGGCTGATGAGCGAGTCGGCTTCCAGCCGACTTCCATGAACTGAGGCAGGGATTTATCCCGAGCAATACCAACTTAGCAGGTTTGAGAAGTGCCATAATATAATCAACTTTCTGATTACCTTACACAATGGCAACAGAAGGTTGCTGAATGCTAACCGGTTTGAGACGGAGATTCGATAAAGTAGCTCGAAACGCAGGCAAAGCGTGAATGGCGGTGGCTACAGAACGTTTGAGCCAA
>VGNE01000087.1 GCA_016866215.1 Chloroflexota bacterium
GCGGTTTTGACCTTCCGGATGAATGCCATGGATCCAATTTTAGCCCATTACCAAACCCGTTAGTGTCCCGATTATTCTGTTTTCCCTCTCCAATTCCCATAAAAATCGAGGCTGTGAGAAACTCAGGTATTGCAAACAGCCGCTCCCAATTGTTGCCACGATTGGAGTATCTCGTAAATCGCCTTCAGTGCAATGGAAGCTTGTTTGTCGCGGTTTGTGAAAATAATCATAATTGGATAAAACATATTGAAATTATCCAGAAATCGTGCTATATTGTTATCAATAAGCTGGCGCCTTTGCACTTGTCCCCTTCATCGGCGGCGTATGTAAGTAGAAGGACGAGATCTGATTTATCCCGTTTTGAGAAGACAGTTGTGGGGGATATGACGTGAGTATGACTGTTTTCGTAAAAGGAGGTCAGGATGTTCACTCGACACAATCAAATCAAGCATTTTGGGTTGATTATTCTATTCGCCGCGCTGGTTACAAGCGCCTTTACCCCAACCCCTCCGCCGAAAACAACAATTCCGGCCTGCGAGAGCATCCCGGAAATTCAATTGGGCGGAAAGGGGATTATCTCCTGTACAGGTTTTACGCCCAATGGGGAGGTGAAAGTCATCTTTTATCGGCCGGACGGCAGCACTAGCGAACATCTCGGCAAGGCGGATGGGTACGGGAACTTCGATGGCACTTTCACCGTGGATCCTGACCGTCCCTCGGGACAGTGGACATTGAATCTTACCGATGTGTCCAGTAGGCAGAAGATAGAGATGACTTTCATGGTCATCCCGACTCTCGAAGCAACCCCGATCTCACCAACGACCACCATAACGACCACCCCCAAGGCTTCACCGACGCCGGTCGTAACTGGAACGGCAACCGATAATCTCCCGGGGCAGTACCCGGACGAATTTGGCGACTCAATAATTATGGAGTCATTAGCACGTTCCGGGATAGCGATACTCATCTTATTAGGTTGCTCATCAGGTGTTGCGATTGGTCTGATTTTTCTGCTTGTGAAACTATGGCGAGCAAGTGGTCATGGTGTTCCGCCTACTCCGCCTCCGGAGAACAATGACTTCGGGGATGAGGTGCCTCTAAAGGAAGAAGTGGTCAAACCGCCTGAACCGCCGGCCGGCCCGCCTCCCGCGGCTCAGGCGCCTCCAATGATAGAAGGCCCGGAAGGCCTGGGTGCTGGACTTCCGCGACAAGGACCGTGCGGATTTTCCTCCAAGGGAGAGAAAAAAGTTTTTGGTGGCTGGCGGTTTGGAGGCTCGCTGGCAGGTGAAATCACCGATCCTGAAAAGCCTCCCCATACGCACGTGATCTGGGAGAGGGATGTCTGGCTTGAGAGTGAAGAATATGGGCCGTGTCCCCTGCCGATCGATCACGCAGGAGACCACCAACCGAGGCTGTTGGAGAAAATACTTCAAGGCACAGAAAAATTAACGGTGCACTATGATGCTTTCATCAAAGGCAACGATGCAAAAAAACTCGAGCCAGCGGCCGACGGGCAGCCTCCTGCCAACCCAGAACCGGTTGATGCAGAGCTTCAATTCACCCCCGCCGGGGAGTAAGATAGAGCGAGATATCGCCATACCGGCCTCAATAGGAATTCGCTCTAAAAGAAAAAGCGGATGGAGACTCCATCCGCTTTTCAATTCCATCATCCAGAACCCCATTTGGAGTTTGAGATTTGGGATTTGGCCTTTGGGATTTCATAACAGCGGACAATCCTGTCAACAATACGCGCCTGTAACATTGCTGAAGAGCGTTGTTTTTTCAATCAGCAATTTTTCGTCCATCAACTCAGCCAACGGATAGTTTACTCGCAGAACCTTCGGCGCAGTACTATTTCCTGCATCAACGACTTGCACCAGTTTGTGAGAAACATTCATCTTTCTCAGAACGGAGTAGACTTCCGGTGGGGATAATTCGCAAGTCGGGAAATGATTCGCAGATGTTTGCTGTCCTTTCAGGGCCGGTGCATTTATATCCTTCGAGCGATAAAGTCCAGTACATCGATCTTGGTCAAAATACCGACAGGGCGTTCCTCTTCCGCGACAAGAATGACCGGGGATTCAAAGAATTTTGGCAGTACATCCTCCAGGAAAGCATGAGATGTAAAGACGGGAATGGATTGCTCGACAATGGATTCGATGGTCTCCTCGGGCACATGAATATGCCGGGCTTCAAATAGATGCTTCAGCAAATCCACCTCAGCCACCAGACCAGCCAGGGTTCCATCAGCCTTCAAGACAGGCATCTGCGATATGTCATGTTCTTTCAGTCGGGCGATCACTTCTGTCATGCGATCCGTTATAGAGGCGGTAAACAACTCCGGATGGGTTTTACCAGCCAGCACCTCACTCAAGCGAATCATCTCCCATTCGGATTCCAGGAATCCGTTTTCCCGCATCCATTTGTCATCAAAGACCTTGGACAAATAGCGTGAGCCCGAGTCAGGGAAAATGACGACAGCGAGGCGATTGGGCGGCAACTCTTGAACATATTGCATTGCCGCCGCAAGCGCCGCACCCGATGAAATGCCGCAAAATATGCCTTCTTCTTTGACAATCCGGCGTGTCCACTGGAAAGCCTCTTTATCCGTCACACGGATGACATCGTCAATTACTGACAGGTCCAGCGTAGAGGGGAGAAAATCCTCACCAATGCCTTCGATCTTATAGGGCCTTGCAACGGCATCATCCGGGATGCTCCCCTGTTGCCAGGTCTCCAACAGGATTGAACCTGTGGGATCCACGCCAATGATTTTTATGGTGGGATTTTGTTCCTTTAAATATCTTCCAATTCCGGAAATGGTCCCACCCGTTCCCATACCGATGATTACATCCGTCACCTGGCCACGCGTCTGCTCCCAGATCTCCGGTCCCGTTGTCAGATAGTGACTGCGAGGATTTTCTGGATTATGGTACTGGTTGGCAAGGATTGCGTTGGGTGTTTCTGCAACGATCTGTTTGGCAACACTGTAATAAGAGCGCGGATCATCCGGTTCCACGGCTGTTGGCGTGATCACAACCCTTGCGCCGAATGCCCGCAGGAGCTGGATTTTTTCCTGGCTCATTTTGTCCGGCATCACAAAGACTGATTTATATCCCTGTATCGCGCAAACGATAGCCAATCCTACACCGGTGTTGCCGGAGGTGGCCTCTACTACGGTTCCGCCGGGTTTGAGGCATCCAGACTGTTCCGCGTCAAGAATCATATTGAGGGCAATACGATCTTTTACGGATCCGCCTGGATTGAAGAATTCTACTTTTGCATACAGTGGACATTGCATGTGTGAGGCAATGCGGTTTAATCGTACAAGTGGAGTCTTGCCGATTGTCTGCAAAATGCTTTCATGGACATTCAGTGACTCTGAAACCAAAGATGAAGTTGCTGTCATTTTATACTCCTTGAGATTGGGATTATGATGTTTTGGCATAACAAAAACCGCCCAGACGGGCGGCCGGTGGGCGGTTTGTTCGATCAAGGTTGGTCTAACCAACTATATCGTGTTCAGCCTATCCGAAACTTAAAGCCCGCGCAAAAGGTTGCGCACAGGTACAAGAACAGAACAGGCAAAACGAGATAAACATGGTTGATGTAAATAATACCACGTTGGCTGGTTATACAGAATAGGCAATTTTGCCTACTGCTTAGAAAACATCTCCGCGCCAGCGATACCACAACCAGCCAAGCGGGATGCCTGCCAGTCCGCCGGCCAACCCGGAAAGCCAATGATAAGGGTGAGGATAACCATCAAGCACGATTCTGAAGACCACGTAACTTGCAAACGCGAGTCCAATCATCCAGAAATAGACCACGGCCGGCCATTCTTTGGGTCGCTTTACCTCTTTTGTTGAGAACCTTTTTGCAACCTTTATCCTGCTCATTTTCGTCTCCTGAACGACCAAATGAATACGAAGGGGGGTTTTGGTTTATCGTGCCAACTGCCCCTGCATGTACAACCGGTTGACTTAAGCAGATGGCTCTCGTTTGACCAGGTAGTTGTACGGGAACGCGATTAACGCGGCGCTGTATACACTGCAAGCCGCGATCCAGACCAGGCCGATCAGGAATCCGCCTGCGGTCAACGGCCAGGCGAAGCCGGGCAGGAATGGAGCCAATGCCTTCAGCGTCGTCCACCCGAACAACAGATCACCGGCAATGCAAAGCAAATAACTCATCGTGAGGGCAATAAAGAGTGTGATTGCCAATGCACGAAAACTAAGAGTGGCTTTCATTTCGCTCTCCTTTCAGCGAAAGAATACGCCACGCTGCGCGACAAGTACGCCCAGAATAATCAGTAACACGAGCAGAATTGCCTGCCCGATGGGATTGCTCATCATCATCGCTGTGGCGTGCATCATACCCATCGAGCCTGCCCCGCCTGCCAGGAACAAGTCCAACAGGAAAAGCACGATAAAGATACCAATGCCGATTAAGACTAATGTTGCAATGTCCATGATCTGCTCCCTTTGCAGATGAGAGCGCGCTGTGCTTTACATTCGTTGGCGCTTCTTCACACGCGAGATGACGATCGGCATCGAGACGATCAGGCTGAGCGTTGCAACCCAGACTGTCCCTCCAATACGAGCGACCAACGGGTAGTTGCCGGTCAATGTGGATGCTAAAAGGAACAACAGCGCCGCGCCCAGGGAGATGGGAATATAAATCAACATGCTCTTCTGCGCCACTTCTTTTTCAACCTGTTCGTGTTCCATAGGTTCCTCTTTGTAATCAATCATTTCCGATTGGTGCAGATACAGGGCGCAATTGTTCATTACCACTGCCTTGCTTAGATTTATGTTCGCGACCAACCGAAGGCTTGAAGCCTTTCAGCAGAAGTGTGTTGAGCGTGACAGAGATGGAACTCACTGCCATCATCAAGCCAGCCAGCTCGGGGCTGATGATGACCGATGCGAAGGTATAGAACAGTCCCGCGCCCAGCGGAATGCCCAGTACGTTGTAAAAGAACGCCCAGAAAAGGTTCTGCTTGACCTTGCGCATCGTAGCCTTGGCCACTTCCAATGCCACCACCACATCGCGGATGTCATCCTTGATCAGGATGATGTCGCCGGTCTCTTTGGCTACGTCCGTACCGGAGCCGATCGCCATGCCGACTTCGGCTTGTGCCAGCGCGGGGGCATCATTCACACCGTCGCCGACCATGGCAACCTTCTTGCCTTGCGCTTGTAGTTTCTTGACCTCTTCAGCTTTATCCTGGGGCAGGACTTCGGCCAGCACACGGCTCTGCCCTGAGCCTGTCGAAGGGTCAATGCCGACCTTGCGAGCAATCGCATCCGCCGTGCGGCGGTTATCGCCGGTGATCATGGCGACTTCCAAACCCAATTTGTGCAGGCGACGGATTGCATCGGCCGAATATTCCTTGAGCGTATCCGCCACCGCGATCAAGCCAGCCGCCTGCCTGTTCAGGGCCACAAACATAACCGTCTTGCCGTCCAACTCCAGGGTTTCGGCTTGAGACATCAGAGCCGAGAAATCTACGCCGCGTTCCTTCATCAGCTTACGGTTGCCCAGCAGAATTTCAGAGCCTTCGGCTTTCGCCTCCACGCCGTGACCCGGAATGGAGTTGAACGAATCTGGTGCAACTATTTGCAAGCCGCGATCTTCCGCGCCTCGTACAATCGCCTCGCCCAGCGGGTGTTCGGAATTTTTCTCAGCAACCGCCGCAAATCGCAACAATTGATCACTGTTCACTGACAACTGCGAAGTCTCCGAAGGGGGATCACTGACCACTACATCCGTTACCGACGGCTCACCTTTGGTCAGTGTTCCGGTCTTGTCAAACACAATGGTTTGCAATTTGCTGGTGTTCTCGATGACCTCTGCGCCTTTGAAGAGCACGCCAAATTCCGCGCCCTTTCCAGTCCCCGCCATCATGGCGGATGGAGTTGCCAGCCCCACAGCGCAAGGGCAGGAAATGACCAGCACCGTAACGCTCAGCAGTAATGAAAATCCAAACACGCCAATCTCACCCAGCTTGTAAGGCGATAAGATGAAACTTGAATTCGGATCGAAGAACATCTGGTAGCCAAAGAAAAACCAGAAGAGGAACACGGCCACCGCCAGCAAATGCACACCCAAAATAAAATGCCCGGCCACCCAATCTGCCAGTTTCTGGATGGGCGCCTTGCTTGCCTGGGCATCTTCCACTAATTTGATGATCTGCGCCAGCGCCGTCTCTTTACCAACGCGCGTGGCTTTGAACTTGAACGCACCGGTCTTGTTGATCGTCCCACCGATTACCGCGTCGCCGGCCTTCTTCTCGACGGGCATGCTTTCGCCAGTCAGCATGGACTCATCCACGGCTGAATAACCTTCAATGACTTCGCCATCCACTGCGATGGACTCGCCGGGACGTACCAGGATCAAGTCATTGATTTCGACTTCGTCAGCAGGGATTTCTTCCTCCTTACCATTTCGCATCACGCGCGCGACTTTGGGTTGGAGCTTCATCAATTTGCGGATCGCCTCAGACGTACGACCGCGCGTCAACGCCTCGAGCCAGCGGCCAAGGATGATGAATGCCGTCAGCAGGGCCGCGCTTTCGAAGAAGGTTGCGCCTTCACCGCCGAAGCCGGCATTAGGGAAGAGTGTATTGATCACGGCAATCCCATACGCCGCGCCGATGCCGGTTGCATAGAGCAGGTTCATGTCGGTGACGCCGTGCTTCAGTCCGCGCCAGGAGTTGGTAAAAAACTGGCGTCCCGGGCCGAAGACAACCGGTGTGGTTAGCAGGCCGATCACCCATTTGTAAGAGAGCCATTCAGGGATAAAAGCCTTGAGCGGCCCAAGCATCTCGTAAAAGGTGCCGATCATGACGATCAGGCCAATCGCACCCGCGATGATCAGGTTGCGGCCCTGTCGCTTGATTTCCTCTTCGCGTGTCTGGCGTTCGCGGTCGAGGGCATCCACGCCTTCACTGCGCTCCTGTGCTTCATAGCCAACTTCACGCACGGCGCGTTTCATGCTGGAGGTGGAAACCACTCCGGGGATATAAGTCACGCGCGCCATATTGAGTCCCAGATTGACAACTGCATCCTGTACGCCGCGCAGTTCCTTGAGCGCGCCTTCCAAGGCGCCGGCGTCGCCCTGAGCCTGTCGAAGGGTCATGCCGCGCACGTCGAGGGTCAGTTCAGCGGTTGGGACAGCATAGCCAACATCTTCAACGGCGCGCCGCATGTCGGTCAGGTTGACGCGCTGAGGGTCGTACGAGAGATTCGCTTTATTGGTCGCCAGGTTGACAGTCACGTTCGAGACGCCTGGCAATTCCTTGAGTGCGCCTTCCACGTGCGAAACGCACGAGGCACAAGTCATGCCCGAGATGGGCAAAGTCAGATCTGATAGTGTTTGAGTCATGGGGTAACCTCAATTTTATGATTGGAATATTTTATGAAAGTTGTGTAGAGGGATTGCAGCCGCTTCAATTCAGCGATCCGTTGTTTGGGCGAGGGGCTGTCCAGAATGATGGCCTCGCTGGCTTGAGCCTGGCAAATAATCAGCTTTGATCCAGCCGCATGGATGGCAGATTCAACCGCGCCAAGTTGATGGAGCACCTGCCCGCAGGGTTCGCCCGCTTCCACCATTTTGATGACCGCATTCAAATGTCCCGCCGCGCAACGCAGGCGTCGTATGATTTCAGACCGTTGATCGAGTTTCATATGTCGCCTCAACGGAAGAGGAGGGACTGGGATGGCGAGGGATGAGCATGTGCCGAACGGATGATTCCAGATGTTGATGCGAGTGCGTCTCCACCGGGGTGGCAAGCGAAAGCCAGGTTTTGCCATCCTGTCCATGAATGACCAGCGTGGCAGGAGCATCCTGCTTGCGATACACAAGAAGGATGACCATCTGACAATCGCAATCAGCGGTTCCATGGTGCGGGCAGGGACAGTCGGGGTGAGCCAGACGGGCTACATGCAAATCGAACGTTTGCACAACACGGAAACCGGCATCGGTTAACTTTCCGTTGATCCACGCCAGAACCTGCTCGCAGGTTTGATCGAGAGTCAAAAAGGGAATTAAAGCGCTCATTCTGCAGTTCCTGTTGTTTCCAGTATAGACGAGCGATTGTTAAAGCCATAGCGCCAAATCCCCCGTTCAGAGATAGGCATTTTCGCTTATCAAGTACATTGCAAAAAACCTTTTGACCACAAAGGGCACGAAGGAACACGAAGGATATGCTCTCATTTTTAAGACCTTTGTGCCCGTTGTGTCACTTCGGCTGCGCTCACCTGTGCCTGCGGCACTGGCGCAGGCAGTGCAAGCCTTTGTGTTTAAACAAAACTGGGGCTGTCTTTTGAGGACAGCCCCGCAGGAGGAGAAGATGTAACAGTGTTATTTATTGCCGCTGAGTTTGGCTACCAGCACTACTACAAGAACAACTGGCAGTGCGATCAGCGCGAGCATGAAGAGAAATCCAAAGCCCATCATGGTATATATCTCCTTTCGTGTTTTGTATGATCCCAGTATAGTCTGGCATTGTAAAGTCTTCATGAAGCTGAGGATAAGACTTATTAAAGGGAGATGCAGGCAGACAGCACCTATGTCTGATTACTCTGCACAGCATGAGAGTTTGGCGGGGTCTTTGAAGTATGAAATTGCCGCGATCTTCAGGGCTTCAGCCATAGTGGGATAGACGTGGATCATGTCAATGTAATCTTCAAGTTTGGCTCTGAAGCGAAGCGCCATCGCCGCTTCGTGAATGACTTCGCCCGCATTGGGCATTACCAATGAAACCCCCACGACTTCCTTCGTATCATTGTTAATTACCAGCTTAGCCATACCGTTGGTTTGATGAGTTGCGCCTGCGCGGGGAACCAGTTCAAGCGGGATTGTGCCGCACCAACAGCGAATACCAGTTCCGTTGGCTTCCACATCTGACATGCCGACCACTGCAACTTGCGGGTCGGTGAAGATAGTGCGTGGGATGACGCGATGGTCAATTTTTTGATGAGCGCCTGCAAGTGCATTCTTGGCAACAATCACCCCATCATGCGCGCCGACGGGCGTAGCAGGCTGACTCTCCGTTTGATTTCCGATAACATCTCCAGCCGCCCAGATATTCGGAACATTTGTTTGCAGTTCGTCATTGACTTTCACGAAACCCCGTTCATCCAGTTGAACGCCAACCTTATCAAGCCCTGCGTTGTCGGTGTTTGGCTCCCTGCCTGTGGCAACTAGCAGTTTTTGCGCTTTGAAGGATCGTTCTTTATCGCCGACGCGCACAACGATTTCAATTTCTTGTTTCGGTTTTCGCGAAACGCGAATAACTTGCGCGCTTGTCACAATCTGCAAGCCTTCTTCGCGCAAAGCAAAAGTCAGAGCCTCTGAAACTTCTGGCTCGTAATTGGGGAGGATGACTTGATTGCGTTCCAGAATTGATACTCGTGTGCCAAAACGATGGAACATTTGCCCTAATTCGAGAGCAATATAACCGCCGCCGATAATGACCAATGACTCAGGTAATTCTTTTAATTCCTGCGTCTCATCAATTGTCAGAAGGTCCGAAGTTAAATAAGGAACCTGATCCAGCCCCTCGATCTGCGGGATTGTGGGGCGCGTACCCGTCGCGATCAGGATTTGGTCTCCACTGACTTTCTGCCCTCCTACGAGTGCAGTATGGTTGTCAATCAATTCTGCCTGTCCGCTAAAGACCTTGATTTTGTCTTCTTCATACAAAATGGATTGATACTTTTTATCGCGATTTCTCTACCGTACAAATACGAGGGAAATCAGTCATTGAGGTACACTCACGGTAACCAAACCAAAGAGGTGCTGCCAAAATGACTGATTGCTACCGAGTATACACAAAAGTGAAGAAAATGCTCAAGC
>VGNE01000088.1 GCA_016866215.1 Chloroflexota bacterium
GGTCTTCAACGTTTTCTTCACTTTTGTGTATACTCGGTAGCGATCAGTCATAGAGGACACCTCAGTTGGTTTGGTGACCCTGAGTTTACTCTATGACTGATTTTCCTCGTATTTGTACGGTAGAGAAGTGGTTTATTAGTTTTTGGTCAAATAGTCAAATAGTCGAACAGCCTTTTTCGGCTATCCAACTATTGAATCACCCAACTATCCAACTAAGCAACTGTCCAACCGCTTCGCGCAACTATCTCCCTACGGCGCGGTAGGTGAAACCCATTTCTCTCATCAATTTGGGATCGTAGATGTTGCGCCCATCGTAAATGACAGGGGTTTTGAGCAAGCCTTTTACCTTTTCAAGGTCAAGTTGTTTAAACTCATTCCATGGTGTCACCACGATCAAAGCGTCACAGCCCTTTGTCATTTTATATACATCGTCGAAAATTTCAACCGTGGGCAGTAATGGCGCGGCGGTTTCGTGTGCGACGGGATCATATCCGCGCACGGTTGCGCCTTTTTCTGTCAGGTTTTCTGCGATATCAATGGATGGTGCGTCGCGCATATCGTCTGTGTTTTCCTTGAATGCCAGACCCAGCAAGCCGATGGTCTTGCCTCTTAAACCCTGCCCTGAGCCTGTCGAAGAATCGCCGCCGAGCATTTTTTCGACATGCGCTACAGCGGCTTTACGGCGGTCATAGTTCACTTCCATCACCTCATTCAGAATGCGCGGGTTGAGTCCTTTTTCTTTTGCCATAAAGGCCAGCGCTTCCACATCCTTTGGAAAGCACGATCCGCCCCAGCCGAGGCCTGCATCCAAAAAGTGACGGCCAATACGCGCGTCGTAGCCCATGCCCGCGGCCACTTCCTTCACATCCGCGCCGACCAGTTCGCACAGGTCAGCCAACTCATTTATGAAGGAGATTTTTGTAGCCAGGAAGGCATTGCTGGCGTACTTGATCATTTCTGCAGTGCGCAAATCTGTGATGACGATCGGTGCTCGTAATGGCAAATGGAGATGCGCAACTTTGTTCGCGGCGTCCTTATCCAATGAGCCGATCACCGTGCGGTATGGACTCATGAAATCAGCGATAGCCGAACCTTCGCGTAAAAATTCAGGACAGGACACAACAGCGAATTCAATCTGCTTGGGCAGGGCGCCTTTTACAATGTCCGCTACCCAGTCCCCTGTTCCGATCGGAACCGTGGATTTGTTGATGATGACCAGCGGCGCGGTCATAGCCTCCGCAATGGATTTGGCGGCGGCGGCCACATATTGCAAATCCGCTTCGCCGTTTGAGCCTGAGGGAGTTCCCACTGCGATGAAGGCAAACTCTGCATTTTTCAAAGCTTCTTTATATGAGGTTGTAAATAAGATGCGCCCCGCATTGACATTGCGCTTGACCAGTTCATCCAGCCCGGGTTCATAGATTGGCATGATGCCCTTTTTTAGATTCTGCACCCGTTGTTCGTTCACATCCAGCGCAGTGACGCGGTTGCCGAGGTCGGCAAAACAGGCGGCGGTAACCAGTCCGACATATCCCACGCCGACGACACAAATTTGTTTCATACGTTTTCCTCTTGGTTGAAAAGTTTTTTGAAATGAACCACAATCATGACACCCTGCTTATCCAAATGAGGATGCGACCTTTGCTCATGGTGTAAATATACTACGTCTCACAAATGCGGGCAATGAGTATAATCACAGGATGCGACTGCTTTTTGTAACCGATGCCCGTTCCCCTATTTCACAAAATTGGATCCGATTTTTCGCAGAGTGCGAACGGGGGGATGAGATCTACATCGCCTCCACATTTGAATGTGAAATGGATTTCACCGTTAAACGGCTGGAGTTTACACCCGTTGCCTTTAGCGCCGCAAAAAAGCAGACATCCCGCCCCGGCTCCGCTTCTGCGCGCACCCTGGGCCTGCGTACCCTTTTCAGGCAGTGGTTCGGCCCTTTGACTATTCCCCGCTCCGCGAAAAAATTACGCGCTTTTATTCGGGAGGTACAACCCGATATTGTCCATGCCATGCGCGTGCCTTACGAGGGAATGCTGACTGCGAGGGCGTTGAGCGGTGATCTCGGTACGTGGCGCCGAGGCGCCACTACTCGACCACCAAAATTTATAGTCTCCACCTGGGGCAATGACTTTACCTTGCATGCGCCGTCCACGCCTTTGATGAGGTATTACACTCGTTTGACGATGAACAAGGTCAACGCCTTGCACGCAGATACGGAACGCGATGTGCGCCTTGCGCGCGAATGGGGTCTCAGCGGGGATAAAGCCGCATTGGTGGTGCCAGGTAACGGCGGGGTCCGAAGCGATGTTTTTTATCAGCCGGTAGAACCTGTGAAGAATCCAGTCATCATTAATCCACGCGGAGTTCGGCCTTATGTCCGCAATGATTCTTTTTTCAAGGCTATCCCGCTGGTGCTGGCAAAGCGAAGTGATGCGCAATTTGTGTGTTCATCCATGCAGGGCGAGGCGCAGGTATTGCAATGGGTTCGAGAATTGAAGATTGAAAATATAGTCGAGTTGCTGCCGCTGGTTTCGTACACTGAAATGGGGGATATTTTCCGCGCCGCGCAAATTGTGATTTCGCCAAGTGTGCACGATGGCACGCCGAATTCACTGCTCGAAGGTATGGCTTGTGGATGTTTCCCGATTGCCGGTGATTTGGAATCCATCCGCGAATGGATCACACATGGGCAGAACGGCTTGCTGGTTAACCCAAACGACCCGCAGTCCATTGCGGATGCGATCCTGCTCGGACTCGAAAGAGAAGACCTGCGACAGGATGCCGCAGGCCTCAATGCAAAAATGATCTCCGCGCGCGCGGACTACGGGGTGAATATGAAGAAGGTGGCAGAGTTTTACGAGGAGGTAGTGAAGTACACACGTACACACGTAGACACGTAGACACGAACTTGTATACCTGTATACTTGTTTACCTGCCTACATCTCTCGCGGCGACCGCATTGTTTCCAAGCGATGACGCAATTCGATGCGGCGCGAATCTGCCGAGTGGCGGATGTCGTTTATGAAACTCTGTCCGCGTTCGCGCAATTCGGCCCGCAGGTTTTCACCAGATTCGGGGGCAAGCAGCAAGGCGATGACCGAACCCACCAACCCGCCGACAAAGATCCCGATCAAAAAGCCAAACATTCTTCGCATAGGTGTTTCTCCTTCATGGAAATATGATTGTGTTAGAGACATAGCCCTGATAATTTAATTATAGGCGAAAAAACATATTTATGGAATAATGGACTCGCCGCGTATATCCATGAAAACATGACGACCTTAAACCAATCGAACAGAAATAAACTAACAATCTGGGCGCAATATCTGAAGCGTGACATTTGTCCATTATAAATTTGATTGCTTGATTGTAAGATATCGATATGAATATTCATCATCATGATCCCCTGATCCATGAACATTTTCATCACAGCCATACCGACCCGCATAATCGTGCATTGGGCCTTTCTGACTTTATTTTGGGCGCGCAGGACGGGCTGGTCAACGTTCTCGGCGTTGTGCTTGGAATTGCGGCGGCAACGAATGATGTGCGCGTGGTGCTGGTGGCGGGGCTTGCCACGACCTTCGCAGAATCCATTTCGATGGGCGCGGTGGCTTTCACCACCACACTTGCAGACGCAGATTTATACCAAAGCGAACGTGAGCGCGAATACCGTCATGTTTTGGAGGCGCCCAACCTTGAAACGAAAGAGATCCGTGATATTTACGAAAGCAAAGGATTCAAAGGGGAATTGCTTGACCGGATTGTGGAGACCATTACGTCAAACCAGGATGTGTGGGTGGCTGTGATGATGGCGGAGGAGCATCAACTTGCGCCAGTGGATAGAAAGACCGCACTGCGCGCGGCCTGGGTGGTTGGCCTTTCTGCAATTATTGGTTCACTTGTGCCGATTGGGCCGTTTTTATTCCTGCCTGTTTCCACAAGTATGTGGGTGTCTGTACTGGTGACGGCTTTGGTCTTGTTTGCCATCGGCGTATACAAAGCGCGTGTGACAGTTGGCAGACCGATGCGAAGCGGGTTGGAAATGATGATGATCGGAACCCTCAGTGCGATGGCTGGTTATTTAGTAGGTGTCCTGCTCAAGGTCCCGCCTGCGCCGTGATGGATTACTGAAATTTCTCCCGTAATGCGCATGTAGATGATGAATTAAAGGGAAGGGTTTTATTATTGAATACAACACTCCTGCAAGTGCGGGGCATGGGGACGGTGCCTGCTTCATTGAATTCCACCACCGTTGCCGTCCGGTCAACCCTCTGTGGCTTTTTACCCCAACGGCAAACCCATGACGGATACCTGGCTGAAAGACCATCTGGCCGCAATCGGCAAGTCCTTGGAGATCGCCCCACTTTATCCCCCATCGCCTGCGCGATATGTGCGCCACGCGCCTGCTGAATGCTGGCATGGACATCACCGGCATCCAGAAGCTCCTCGGACATGAGATGATCAGCACGACCATGATCTACGCCAAGGTACAGGATGCCACCGTCGAAGTGGCTATCGCCAGGCACTCAGTCGCATCGAACGCCAGCAAACCCCCGCTCTCGGACAGACCAATTGCGGTGGATGATTAGCCAACTCAAGTTGTTAAAGTACGAGAAACCATTGACAACTCAGTATAACATTGCGAGGAGGGTCAAGTAGGCGATGCTCTTCCGCCGTATCGAGACCCGACGAAGCAATCCCCTCGCATGTCATGAGACTGCTTCGCAAAAAGCGCTCGCAGTGACACATTATTAGTAGATTTGTGCATTCAAGGCAAATGTTGAGCGGTAATTTTATATTATCGGTCATTCGCTTTATGGACGAAAACATTATCGTGGAGCAACCGATACAAGACTGGCGACAAGATTGCCAGGTATACGCTCATCGGTACGATCCATAACCATCTGAGCGCCTGGAATCCGTATTCGAAAAAGAGAAAACCGAGATTACCCAGCAAGACAGGAAGCCAGCCGACAGGCAGTGCATACAATGTCACCAGGTCAGCAGACTGGAAATAGGGGATGACGAGCGGGCAGGCGGCTGCCAGGGCGAGGAAGCGTCTCTCGCGTGCAAGCGGGAGCAGCAGCGGCAGCAGCCAGAGAATGAGGGCGGCAGGCCCGATCCAGCGCCACAGGCTGATGGAGCCCCAATCATAAGGTGGGGCATCCTGGATGCGGGTCATGAGATCTATGGGCCAGGTCGGATGCCAGATCAAAGATAGAACTGCCAGGATGGCGGGCAAAACCAATACTCGCAGCCGCTCGGACCAGGTCACTTTAGCGGTCAGCCAGAGCAGCAACCCGAACGGTATTCCAATCTGGAATTTGGCGCCGGCGAGGAACAAGCCCAGTCCGGCGAGATACCAACGGCGATGCGCGATTGCCCACCAGCCGAGCGCCAGTCCTCCGACCAGGATGCCGACGATCTGACCCAGGAATAGCACGTAGAACATTTGAAATGACAGCAGAGCCAGGCTCGAGCTTCCACCGAAGATGCGCGCTGCAAAGAAGAGGCAGAGGATATTAAGGATACCCCACAGGCTATACCCCCACCAGTAAGGTATCCTGGCCCACAACCAGAAGACGGGTAAAACCCATTCGGCGTAGTAGAACTGGAGAAAGTTGCCCTCGGCAGTGTTGAGATAATTGTTGTAATCGAAGGGTACGATGTTCAACTGTCCATGCGCCCAAAGGAAAATACCCAGCGAACAAAATGCAAGGGTCAGCGCGAACAACTCCCAGAGTGAAATCCGGCTGCGCAGCCGGGCATCCATTTCGGCAGCCGCATCGAATTTAGCAAGGTTGGCGTGGAAGAGAGCCATGCGAGTTTTTAGATATAGGCGCTTAGTGCGCCAATAAACATTTACTATTCCTCTGAAAGCAAATCTGCGTCTATCAAATCTTGTGGCCGTCCTGCTGCGCGTTTGGAAACGATTAAATCCTGTTTGGAAATGAAGATAACTTTCAAGCCCTCAAAATCCACTTTCATGTGCCTGCTCCAGCATTCCTCAAAATTGACCCCTGGAATTCCCATGATCACATCCACGCGAACAGGCGAAACACCCATCTGAAAGAAAAAACCATCTTCAGCAAAATCTTTTGGGGTTAATCCAAAAAGCGGCGCGCCAAACTCACGCAGCGCATTGTAAACAGCTTCCGCATTTTCTTCGTTGGTGGCAATTAATAAGTCAAGGTCTTTGGTAAAACGCGGTTCGGCATATTGCACAACAGCGTATCCACCTACAACCATATACTTAACGTTGTGATCGTTGAAAATTCGTAACAGATCGCTGAAGTCTGAGTTGACGAACATCGTGTCCCTTCACTTTCATGGCATGGACGATCATTTCCCAAACGGCGTCGAAACGCGCTTTGGGAGGCTGCGCCTGCCAGAATTTCAGGTCAAACGACCTGTCCATATCCTGCAACTTGCCCCTGCGTTCAACAAAATTTGTTCGCATGGTTCACCTCTTGAGTTAATTATACATTCTTCTCATCCCTGTAACCCTTCCCACTCCGCCATTGTGCATCTATTTCTTTTGCTGCACGCGCTTGCATAATTTATTAAAAAACATCCGAAGCCATCTTTGCTTCGGATGTTCACGATCAGGCATACACCAACTTGCCTTTTGGTACTGGGATTTCCCTGCCTAATTCACGAGCGGTCTCAATCCACTCTTTTGCGATTTGTTCCACATTTGCAAGAGCCTCTTGATAATTTTCTCCATCTGCCATACACCCGGGCAATTCAGGGACTTCCGCGATGAAAGCATCATCTTCTGCGCTCCAATAAAGGATTACTTCGTATTTAATCATGGGTTTCACCTGCCAGTTTGTATTTCAAAATTAAATTTCGGATCTGCTTTACCTGATAGGGCTTGGCTTTCGAGCCTTTAGGCTGCAGGTTGACGATTTCCAGCATGTCATCTTTTGTGAAAATGCGATGGCTCCTTGAATTCGCTCATGAAATCCTATCTCATTTAACAAATGGCGCAAATCTTCAAAGTCAATATTTGCATCCGATGTTCCCCTTAAAACCTTGTCAAGGATTTTTTCCAATTTTGACATAGGTCAATTATACACAAGATAGTGCAAAGTAAAAATATACTATTACAACTCTTCCCACTCCGCCAGCGCCGCATCCATTTCTTTTTGCACGCGATCATATTCCTTCGCCAGCCTTACAACCTCACCCGCATCTCTGGGCGGACTTGCCAACTGTGCGCCAATTTCATTTAACTGTGCTTCAAGCGCAGCAATCTTATTTTCCAGTTCCTGCTTTTGCGCATTCTTTCTTCTTTCCTCTTTCGCAGACTTTGGTGTTTCTTTTTTTCGAGTGACAACAACAGCAGATTCGCGCTCCGCTTGTGCGGCGCGGCGAGCGAGGTCTTTTTCCCGTTCTTCCTTCAATTGGGAGTAGATACCCTTGAAGATGATCAAATGAGATTCATCCATGTCTATTTCCCAGATTTGAGTGGCGATGGCGTCCACGAGATAACGGTCATGGGTGACGAGCAGGATCGTGCCTTCGTAATCATCCAACACGGCTTCGAGAATTTCCTGCGAGGGAATATCCAAATGATTCGTTGGTTCATCTAATAAAAGTAGGTTCGTATCCTGCAAGGCAAGTTTCGCCAGCGCGAGACGTCCGCGCTCACCACCGGAGAGCATGGATACCATCTTGAAGGCATCATCGCCGGAAAATAAATATTTACCGAGATATTCGCGCGCCTTTTGTGGAACCCAGCCTGTGGTATGCATGATTTCTTCGATCACACTTTTTTTCGGATCAAGGCTTTCATGTGCTTGAGCAAAATACCCAATGTGCAGACTCTCTCCCAGAGTCACCTCACCCGCTAACGGCGGAATCTGACCGAGGATCGTTTTTAGAAAAGTTGATTTGCCCGCGCCGTTCGGTCCAATTAATGCGGCACAGTCGCCGCGTCTTAAATCTATGTTTGGAGAAGAGAATAAAAATTTATCCGAGAAGCCCACTTTGAGATTTTCAGTGCGGATGACCATATCGCCTGAGCGTTTTGCCGCAGCAAGGCGCAAATGCAAATTGGGCAATTGGCGCACAGGCGATTGCAACGCATTGATGCGACGGCCAGCTTCATCCACGCCGAGGATGGATGTGGTGACAGAAACTTCACTCACGGTCTCGCTCCATTTTTGTTTGAGCGCGGCTTCCATGCCGATCTGTTCGATGGCTTGAATGATGCGCGAAAGGCGTTTGAGTTTGCCTTTGGCTTGCAATACATTTTGCCCGGCCACATTTTTGCGGATGTATTCCATTTCTTTCAGCAGTTTTTCTTTTTCACTGTCAAAAACTTCCTGGCGGCGCGCCATGCGTTCAGTGCGTTGTTTTAAATACGCGCTGTAATTGCCGCGATAGGTTTCTGTGGCGCCTGGGAACATTTCCAAAATCATGTTGCTGGCTTTATCCAAAAAGAAACGGTCATGTGAAATGATGATCGCCGCGCCTTCCCATTGACTCAAATATCCTTCGAGCCACTCAACGGCGGAAATGTCGAGGTGATTGGTTGGCTCATCGAGCAGGAGCAGGTCCGGGTCTTCGAGCAGGAGGCGCGCGAGAAATCCGCGTGTGCGTTGCCCACCTGAAAGATGATCGAGATCGAGTTGATAATCGGCTTCACTAAATCCCAGTCCCGTCAGCACTTGGCGGATCTTTGTCAGGTAGGTATATCCGCCGCGCCGCTCAAAATCCTCCTGCAATTTGCCGTAGCGTTCCATCACCTCTTCAAGCTGGGCAGGGTCAGACATCAAGCCTTCAAGGCGATGCAATTCCTCCTGCTCATCTTTGAAATGACTGAAGACGGACTCACACGCCTGCCAGAGAGTTCCTGTCATTTCGAAATCTGCTTCCTGCGATAGATATCCGATTCGGACTCCTCGTGAGCGGCTGACTGTTCCCGAGGTGGGTTCGTCCGCGCCGACGAGGATGCGCATGAGCGTGGTCTTGCCGATTCCGTTCGGCCCGACAATGGCCATGCGCGCGCTTTTGGCGACAGTGAAAGATACCCCGCTGAAAATATCAGTAGGGCCGTATGATTTGGAGAGTGAATTTACAGTTATGAGGGACATGATTTTCCAGTTAACAGTTATCAGTGAGCAGTAAAAAACGCGGGTGGATTTTATCCTATCCGCGCTTTGACGATCGGACTCTTAGGTAAAACAGAAGCTAAGACAAGAGTGAATTCGCCCTGTTACTTTGCATTCTGACTGGCGTTCTCCTGCACCTGCTTCAACTTAATCACCAACTTCAACGCTTCGTTGACATCTTTTTCGTTTGGAAATGCCTTTGCAACTTCTGGCTCCAACAGCATAAGATTTGTCCCAGCGCGGTAACGCGCCGTGTACTTACCGCGTATCCCGCCTTTGAGCAGGGGCTTCATGTCATGTTCAGGACGTAATTCATCGTTAATTTCAGTTTTCTTCCTAGCCACCAGACAGTTTTGAAACCAAGGGGGTTGATCGGCGAGCAAAATCGAGTAAATTTGTTTTTACGACAAAACGATTTACTTGGAGATGCTGATGCCGACCAACCGCCTGTATCATACTTGGA
>VGNE01000089.1 GCA_016866215.1 Chloroflexota bacterium
CTGCTCAAAGGCGACACCAAACTCAATCACTTTGCACTCAAGTCAAAACTATATTTGCACGCGCTTCACGCCGCTTATGCCAAACTGCGGGAACTCAACCCTGCCTGTTTGGCTGCGTAAGGTGAGTCATTAAATAGATCATAACAGTTTGTCTTTTTTGCTGCGGTAAAACACCTAGAAATATTAAGCAGGATATAAGTATAAGGCGACAACATGGAATTTATCCGTTCAATAAGCCTGTTTTTGGTCGCGGGCCTGTGTGAAATCGGCGGCGGGTACCTGGTCTGGCTATGGTTACGCGAGAGTAGAAGTATCTGGTTCGGGCTGATCGGCGGTATTGTTCTGGTGCTATACGGCATTATCCCGACGCTTCAACCATCTGTCTTCAACTTTGGGCGGGTGTACGCCGCGTACGGCGGCGTCTTTATCATATTGTCGTTATTGTGGGGTTGGCAAATTGATAACAAGACTCCAGACACATTCGACCTGATTGGAGCACTGATTTGTCTGATCGGTGTGAGCGTGATTATGTACTGGCCGCGAGGGTAATCTCATGAAACGCAAAGCACTCTTTTTATGCACAGGCAACTCCTGCCGCTCGCAAATGGCGGAGGCGATTATCAACGCCCGTCTCGGTGATACCTGGCAAGCCGTCAGCGCGGGGACAAAGCCTGCGGGCTACATCCACCCCAAAGCGCTGGAAGTTCTGTCAGAAATCGGGATCCAGCACACGGGTAGTTCGAAGCGGGTGGATGAATTCCAAGGTATAGATTTTGATCTCGTCGTCACGGTTTGCGATTCGGCGGCAGAGGAATGTCCTGTCTGGTTTGGAAAGGGAAAGCGCGTACATCACAGTTTTCCTGACCCCGCTAAAGCCGAAGGGACAGATGAAGAAGTAATGAATATTTTTCGCGCTGTGCGCGATGATATTGAAAAAGAGATGATCAAACTTCTCAAAGCAAATTCTTAATATGGAGGCTCTTATGGCAAAAGAAACCAGCACCACCAAAAAACTTTCCACCCTTGATCGCTATCTGACCTTGTGGATTTTTCTTGCAATGGCAGTTGGCGTGGGAATCGGCTTTCTCTTTCCCAAAGCTGTCACTGATTTCAATACTGCGGTATCTGTTGGCACGACAAACATTCCGATTGCGATTGGCTTGATCCTGATGATGTACCCCCCACTGGCAAAAGTCCATTACGATGAATTGGGTGATGTCTTTCGTAATTGGAAAATCTTAAGTTTGTCGCTCATCCAAAACTGGGTCATCGGACCGATCTTGATGTTCGCACTTGCCATCAGCTTTTTGCGCGGCTATCCCGAATACATGACGGGACTCATTCTCATCGGTCTTGCGCGTTGTATCGCGATGGTCATCGTATGGAATGAACTCGCGAAAGGCGACAACGAATACGCGGCAGGGCTGGTGGCTTTCAACAGCATTTTTCAGGTTTTGTTTTACAGCGTATATGCCTATGTCTTCATCACCGTTCTGCCAACATGGTTCGGGTTGACGGCCAACATCGTAGACATCACAATTGGCGAGATCGCAAAGAGCGTCTTTATTTATCTCGGCATTCCATTTCTTGCAGGCTTTTTTACACGGTTCTTCCTCGTCCGTGCCAGGGACAAGGATTGGTATCACAGGGTCTTCGTGCCAAAGATCAGCCCAATGACATTGATCGCCCTGCTCTTCACCATCGTAGTCATGTTCTCGCTCAAGGGCGATGTGATTGTGGAATTGCCGTTTGACGTGGTGCGGATTGCCATCCCCCTTCTCATCTATTTTGTGGTGATGTTCCTCGCCTCATTCTGGATGGGCAAACAAGTCGGCGCAGATTATTCCAAGACAACCACACTTTCATTCACTGCGGCCAGCAACAACTTTGAACTTGCAATTGCTGTTGCCGTGGCTGTGTTTGGCATCAATTCCGGCGCGGCATTTGCGGCAGTGATTGGCCCATTGATCGAAGTGCCTGTGATGGTTGGACTGGTGAATGTGGCATTCTTCTTTCAGAAAAAATATTTTGGCGGCGCAGGAAGTTTGTCCCCCGGATGAGCAGTTGGTGAAGCAGGGCAAATTCAATGGAAATCAACTTTCTTGAACAGATGAATCCAACAAAAATGAAACTGTGATTGAAATCAATCCCAGATTGATGCTCAAACCTCGGTGATATTTACAAACTGCAATTCGGGATTTTTCTCGGCATAATACTTTAGAAGAAAGGGCGAGCTAAAAAGCGCCACCCATTCATCCCGTGAATCGCGGGCGATGATGGCTTCACTCCGATTCGGCAGGTTTTCAACAGCCGCAGCTGTGCCCTTGACCCAGCGCAGGAGTGTGTGCGGTAATCTTTCCAATTCAGTCGGAACGTTATATTCCGCCTTCAAGCGCGCCTGAACCACATCAAACTGCAATTGACCCACGACAGCCAAAATCGGCTCACGCTTGAAAGCATTGATGTTGTACAGCGCCTGAAGCGCGCCTTCGCTTTCCAGTTGGGAAAGCCCTTTTGAAAATTGTTTTTGTTTGTTCAAATCAGTATTGCGTAACAATGCAAAGTGCTCAGGCTGAAAGCGCGGGATGGAGGCAAAACGAATCGGCGTGCCCGAATAAAGCGAATCGCCAATCGCGAAATCCCCATTATTGGGAATCCCAAGCACATCCCCGGCAAAGGCTTCATTCACGATCTCGCGCTCGTTCGCAAAAGGTTTATAAGGACGCAACAGTCGCAAGGTTTTCCCGCTTTGGGCATGGATCAGGTCCATGCCGCGTTCGAAGCGGCCCGAGCAAATTCGCATAAATGCCACACTATCGCGATGCCTGGGATTCATATTGGCCTGGATTTTGAAAATAAAACCCGAAAACTCGGAATTGTGCGGAGCAATTTCTCCCGCATCACTCCGATAAGGCTGGGGAAGCGGAGCATACTTTACAAATGCATCCAGGAATAATCGCACCCCGAAATTTGTGACCGCGCTTCCAAAGAAGACCGGCGTTTGCTTTTCTTTTAACACGCTCTCATGGTCAAAAACAACGCCCGCCTCATCCAAAAGATGAATATTTTCGATCAATTCTTTATAACGCGCTTCCGATAAAATCTTGTTTCCTGCGAGTTCCTGCAACGACATACATTCTTCGGTCGCCGCGCGCTCGTTTCGTTCTGTGCGTTCAAATAAATAAACCCCATTGGACTCACGGTCATACACCCCTCGAAAATCAGGGCCATCCCCCACCGGCCAATTCATTGGAACCGGCTCCATCCCCAAAACTTTCTTGATCTCATCCAACAAATCCAAAGGGTCGCGGGCAGGCCGGTCCATTTTGTTGATGAAAGTAAAAATCGGAATCCCGCGTTTGCGGCAGACATCGAACAATTTCAAGGTTTGCGACTCAATGCCTTTGGCAGCATCGATCACCATCACAGCGCTATCCACTGCCGAAAGAGTGCGGTAGGTATCCTCCGAAAAATCCTGATGCCCGGGCGTATCCAACAGGTTGATGATGTGATTCTGATATGGGAATTGCAGAATCGTGGAGGTGATCGAAATGCCGCGTTCGCGCTCCATTTCCATCCAATCCGAAGTGGTGGCGCGCTGGTTTTTACGGGCGCGCACATTCCCGGCCAGTTCAATCGCATTTCCATATAAGAGTAGTTTTTCGGTTAACGTGGTCTTGCCCGCATCCGGGTGGGAGATGATCGCAAAGGTGCGGCGGGCGGCAATGGACTTGCTCAAGGAAGGTTGATGATCGGTGGTAACAACTGAAATTTCAGTCTGCATTTTTTTCTCCAGAAACTGACAAAGGCCGTGAATTTTAGCATGGATTTTAGTGGATGGTTAAATAAAAAGCAGTTCCCGTCAATTTGCCAGGAACTGCTTACCTACTTGCTTCTTGCTTATTTCTTTGTCGTCTTACGCGCGGCAGGTTTCTTTGCTGCCTTTACAGGAATTGTCTTAACCTTAGGCTTGAAATCCGAAGTTCCATTAAAGAAATTATATACGGTGACCGCCAGCGTCGCGCCGATCAATGGGCCAAAGAAATAAATGATATAGGTATTAACATTTGCAAAACCCGGTTCAGTAAAAATAGCAGGACCAAAGGTACGCGCAGGGTTCAAGGAAGCGCCAGTCAAAGGTCCGCCAGCCAAAATGGCAAATGCAAGGGTTGTGCCAATGGCCCAGCCGGCCATGCTGCCGCCTTTACCGGCAACCGCAGTATGTAAAATGGTATTCACAAGGAAGAAAGTGAGAATGGCTTCCACTGCTATGGCCAGCATGGGCGCACTGGTTGTCAAGGAACCCACTGTCGCGCCGCCGGAAATATCGCCTGTAAACTGGTTCAACAAAAATGCAGCGAAGATTGCGCCAATAAATTGTGCGATCCAATAGAAGACCGCCTCGCCCCATTTGATCGTTCCATTCAACGCCAGACCAAAGGTCACAGCGGGGTTGACGTGCGTACCCGAGATGTGTCCATAGGCATAAGCAAACACCGCCAGTGTAAAGCCGTGCGCCAGAGCCACACCCACCAACCCCGCGCCAGCCACACCTGCGCCTGCGCCAATGAATACCAGTGCAAATGTGCCAATAAACTCAGCCAGAAAAACTTTTGAATTGAACATTATGCCTCCTTGGAAATGATTCGAGATTTGAAACCCTTGGGGTCTCGATACGCTACGCTACTCGACCAACACTCGATACGCTACGCTACTCGACCAACACTCGATACGCTACGCTACTCGACCAACACTCGATACGCTACGATGAATTCCATTCCCTTGCGCCTGCAAGGAATGACTTGCCTGCCATGATCTTTTTACCCGCAGGCTGGATTTCCTCAAGGATCAATGCGACATCTGAACACATGACAGCGGGTCTGCCTGCGACCGTGAGCCTGCTTCCGATTTCCAAGCCTTTCACATCGCTGACAACAGACGTGCGTAGCACCTTGAGCGGATTCCCATTCCACTCGAACCACGCGCCCGGCCACGGATTCATCGCACGCACACGCCGCTCTAATTCAATGGCAGGATGTGTGAAATCCAATAAGCCATCTTCCTTCTTCAACATCGGCGCATACGTCGCGCCTTCCGCGGGTTGAGGCACAGCGATCAGTTTGCCAGAGATGAAGTGTGGCAGGGTTTCGAGGAGCAGATCCGCTCCCAGTGTGGATAATGCCTGCAATGCAGAACCAGTTGTATCGTCAGGTTCGAGGCGGATGGACCTTTTCGCAAGCATGGGTCCCGTATCGAGTCCCACATCCATCTGCATAATAGTCACGCCCGTCTCTTCATCCCCGGCCAAAATTGCGGCATTGATGGGCGCCGCGCCGCGCCAGCGTGGAAGCAATGAAGCATGAATGTTTATACAGCCGTACTTCGGCAGACCGAGCACATCTATTTTGAGGATTTGTCCGAACGCGGCAACGACGATGAGGTCGGGATTCCATGCCTGCAATTGCGACAAGGCTTCAGGCTCGGGCAATTTCTGCGGCTGGATGATTGGGATGTTCAACTCCAGTGCAAGCGTTTTAACAGGCGGCGCTTTGAGTTCGCGCCCGCGCCCCGCGGCGCGGTCTGGCTGGGTCACGACACCCACGACTTGATAATTTCGCGCAGCGGCCAGAGCAGAAAGGCATGGCAGTGCAAAATCAGGCGACCCCATAAAAACAACCTTGATGGACATACGATTATTTTAGCATACAGCCGGGTGGATGGATTGGTTGCATGTTACTGGGATTGGTTGTAAAATACTCCAAATCCAACCACCTTATTCGGAGGAATAAACCATGTCTCAAGAATCAATGAATCCTGAAATCAGCAGCGATGACAAGCTGTGGGCAATGCTTGGTTATCTCATCCCTCTCATCGCGCTCGTTGCTCTTTTGATGGAAGAAAAGAAAAATCGCCCTTATGTCAAGTTCAATGCTGTGCAGTCTCTCGTAGCCACGGTTGTGTTGTCCATTCTTTCAACGGTAACCTGCGGCTTTGGCGCTGTCCTCTTCCTGGTCATGCTTTGGTGGGCCTATCAGGCATATCAGGGACAGGATGTCAGGATCCCGATGATCAGCGATTTCATTCGCAATCAGGGCTGGGCATAACTTCTCGCGCTCAAATAAAAAGCCTCGCGGCTCGCTGCGAGGCTTTTTATTTAATATGATAGACTCGCCTCATTCCACAAAAGGAGAATCTGATGAACGAACAAATGCCGCAAAATCCACTCATGCCCCTCACACCCGGTGAAGAACGGCAATGGGCGATGATCGCTCATCTGGGCGTGCTGGTGAATTTAGTCTCAGGTTTTTTGGGACCGGCCGTGCCTCTGGGAATTTATATGATCTATAAAGACCGTTCGCGCTATGTTGCTTATCAATCCTTGCAGGCCTTGATCTTCCAACTGGTCTGGTGGGTCGGCGGCGGCATCCTGGCGGGAATTGCATGGGCGATCACTGGCGCATTGAGCGCCGTGATCGTTGGCTTGGTATGCATTCCCTTTGCCTGCGTGATCAGCGCCATGCCATTGGCGGCTTTGGGTTTTGGAATTTACGGCGGCATCCAAACCAGTCAGGGACAGGATTTCAAATACTGGCTGGTCGGTGATTGGGTGCGAAGCACGTTAACTGGCTGATTTCCCCGCCAAAATCAGCCAAGCAGAACGCATCTTTCGATTGGATAGGATTGTTGAGGTGGCGGTGGATGTGCAAAAGGAATAAAAAACTGCAAGCTCAATTCGTCTAGGGAAAAATCTTGTTTTATAATAAATTTACCGACAATTGCTGACGTGGATGCCATTGGAAAATTTTGATTAATATAAATTAGCATTTATCAAAAACGAAATATTCTATTATTTATTTTTTTACGAAAGGAATGAAATATGGAACCCGTGCAATTTTGGACACTCGTTATAAGCTTGATTGGGGCTGCAGCATGGATACCTCATCTGATCTCATTGGTCATAACCCTCACAAAAAGACCATTAATAACTATCACACCTTCAAGCCACGCTGATGTTGGTTTCACTGAATTAGGGCCAATTATCAATATAAAGGTGGCAATAACATCAGACAATGGGGATTCCCTTATTGATCTCATAGAGTTAGATGTTAGGCATGAATCAGGTTCAAAGTATAAATTTAGGTGGCATGAAGTATCAGAGATGAAGGGTCAAATGCTTGTTTCTGGCGTGTCCAGTGAATCTATATCCTAATTTCTAGAATCCGAAGCCACAGCAATTAAGGTTTTGCAATCAGACCTAAAGGATGTTCTTCTTAGAAACCGAATGCACGAACATACGGTTAAAAATCGAAAATATGGTTATGAAATCATTAAAGAACGCCGACGACTGGTAAATAACAATCAATATGTTCCAGAAAATTTTTATGTAACAAAAGTTGCACAAGATCTCCAAGCTTTTTTACAATCTCAAATGATATGGAAGAAAGGGAAATATACAATTCAGTTCCGCTTAAACACAAGAACCAACACTAAGATTGTTTCCCCCGAATTATCCTTTGAGTTATCAGATGACGACATCATTTTATTACAGTCTAATTGTGACAACATGCCTAAGCTTGTTCATAATTTTTGCTATTCGGGATATACGGAAAATAGTGCAGACATAATACCGTTAGAATGGCAATGGTTAGATAAAGAGCTTTTGACAGCATAAAACTTTTAGCATTTCAACCCTATATTTATTCATTCAATATGTACGCCAATTGGACTTAGCCCTCACTCCGCTAGTTTCTAGGTTCAAATCTTAGGTAAGGAGGCAAGCCTGTCCCGTTCTGGGTATCATGTGATCTGTTTTTTAGTTAATCATTTTTCATTTTCAATATCTGTGCCAGCGCATTCTTGAAGGCCGCATACGGCTGCGCGCCGACGATTGCATAGCGATCATTGATCACATAGGTTGGCACGCCTGTTTAGTAGATCATCCCGCCCCATAAAAATTCATCATAGCCTGGTGTGGGAAATTTACCAACGATCCATTTCTTCACAATGCTGTTCTTTTCAGCAATGCGATTCAACTTTTGACTGTCCGAGGATGTGGGATGGTATTTGACTTCAAAAGCAGTTGGCTTGTCGTCTCCCAAAATAAAATCAATCTCGTATTCACTGCCTTTTGCAAGGTAGTACAAATTCCCATAATGCCGCAATTGGTTGAAAATGGCATTCTCAAAAAGCGCGCCCTCGCTTAATTGCGCCAGTATCCCCGCGATCCCGTTATCGCAAAAATATAGTTTCTTTGCAAGCGCGGCTGGTTTATCTCCGCCCGCATAGGCAGGGAGGCGCGCGACCACATACGTCTTTTCAAGGAACTCCAGATATTGAACAAGCGTCGGGCGCGATATTCCCACCACTGACAGCAGCTTGGTTTGATCTATTTTATTTCCGATCCGCAAAGCCAGCACGCGCAGTAATTGTTGAAGCTCGCCTATCTTCTGAAAATCAGCCAGCGCGCGGACATCCACATTGATGTAGGAGGAAAAAATATCGTTCAGAATATCCTTGCGGACATTGGGTCGCGTTTCGAGGACTGCATTGGGCAAACCGCCATAGAGCAAATAGTCCTCGTAAAAATTCTTGAGGCGTTCAAATTCGTACGAATCAAAATGCATATCCGCAAAGTCAGCTCGACGACGATAAGTCACGCCGCGAAAATCAAGAAACTCCCCAAAAGTAAGCGGCGACATTTCAAAGACGATCTTTCGCCCCGCAAGCGATTCTGTGAAATAATTTTTTAGATAAAACGAACTCGACCCGGTCAACAAAAACTTGATCGGGTAATGATCCGATAAATATTTGATCACGCTGGGCAGGTTCGGGACATATTGAATTTCATCCAATGCAATGGTCATCGGCTGGTCAGGATTCAAGCCGCGGTTGCGGAAAAAATTCAAGACCAGATCATAATTACTTTCTTGAAACACAGCACGATAATCCAGCCGCTCCAAATCCAAATAAATCTTATTGGGCGAGGGAACCTGCTCAAGCAGCCAATACAGGGAGGTTGTTTTCCCTACACGCCGCATTCCTGTGATAACAACTGCTCGGTTATCCGCTAATGTCTCTTTTAACGCTGGAAAAAGGGAGCGAGGGTATGGATTCATGCCTTTATTTTACAGAATTATTCCGTTTTTGTAAAGTCACACTTTACAAAAACATCCCTTTTCTGTAAAGTCTTGGCTAAAAAAGGCGGGACAAGCCCTAAAAGCCTGTCCCGTCACTGCTCAACTCTTCTTTTTTATTTCTCTACCGTACAAGGATAAGGGTTTCCAAAGGATGAAATCGGAAAAGTGGCTGAAAATCGAGGCGATGTTTCAAAGCGTACTTGATCCAGTCCAGCCCCAGGCGAAAGAGACTTTTATCAATGCG
>VGNE01000090.1 GCA_016866215.1 Chloroflexota bacterium
GTTTTGACCTTCCGGATGAATGCCATGGATCCAATTTTAGCCCATTACCAAACCCGTTAGTGTCCCGATTATTCTGTTTTCCCTCTCCAATTCCCATAAAAATCGAGGCTGTGAGAAACTCAGGAGACGATGTCTTATCCAAATTCCCTGGGTTACAAGCGGATATGCTCATCGTCCAATGGAATACACTCACAGATCCAGCTCGAACCTTTGACAGGATATGTTCACAAAATATAAAAGTTGGATTGGGACTTACTCCTGACGAAACATTTAATGAGGCCGCGCGGTTCTTTCGGGATATTGACATGCTTCTGCTTCTGGGAGTTTATCCTGGCTTTGGCGGGCAAGCCATGCAAGCAGGCATGTTGGAAAAGATCGCATCCGCGAGACTTTTGGCAGATCAACCAGATCGTCGATTCACAATCGCGGTAGATGGTGGAGTCAAACCTGGGAATGCCGCCAGCCTCGTGGAAGCGGGGGTGGATTATCTTATTATCGGAACAGCATTATTTCAATCGTTTGATATGGCGAAGACAATCAGATCAATTAGGGAATCATTTGCAAAGTCACCGCGCCGCTGACAGTTCGGATGGACAATATGCCGCCACCGGAACGAATCTCCCCATCGCATGTCCGGGTGGACGAATTAATATCGGGTAATACACATGCCACGTCTCCACTCGTTGAACGGACTTGAAGACTCAAGGCTGAGTCCAGGCTTAAATTAACGGAAACAGATCCATGGTCCGTTTCGAGGCGGACAATGTCACCTGTCTGGATCAATCCATTAAAAACAACATTCCCCATAATTGTTGAGACGGCTGTTTCTCCATATACATTTTGCACATTCAGCGCGCCGTAATTACCCACAATGCTGATATTCCCCGAACTCTCCCGAACAGTAATATTTCCGCGATTAGAGTACAAAGTTATCTTACCAGCCAGCTGTTCGATCGTTATTATCCCAGAGGTGGAATCAACTTCAAGGACACCCTCATAATCCTGGACAGATACAGAAGCACTGTCTGTTTCAATTTTGACCTGTCTTTGTTTCGGGACGCGGACTTCCAACCGAAGGGGAATATCTGAAAAACCTTTCCGATGTGTAAAAGCCTTAATAGAAATTTGTTCTTCTGTAGATCTGACCTGGTACTCCAACTCATCCACAAACAACACCTGCCCTTTGACTTGTGCTTGTTGTTCCTCCGTTCCTAAAACGATCACTTCACCATGATCTACCTGAATGAGAATAGATTGCGAGTCTTCCACACCCAATAAACCAGATTCCAATTCAGTATATTGCGCTGGCGCAGGCATACATGCCGGTATAAACCATACAAACAGAATTAAGATCAGAGCACTCAATCGGTTCATTGGGCAGGGATAATAACGATCATCATTTTAGCATTGGCGCAGGAAAGACACTGTTCGCATTTTCACGCAAAAGACTTTTATGCCCTTCGCATCTAATAAAGATATGAATAATATCTGTACTCGAGCGAACTCAATTTAAGGGTCATTTTCATTATTGCATCCACACTATCCCTTGACGTAGGACAACTTTTCGCAGATGGAGCCGTTCCTCACCTGAAATATATCGACTCCTCGGACATGTCCTTTTTTTCCTGATACATCCACCCAATCGTATCTCCAGCGCATTATGCACCGAATACCAAAGCCAAAAATCTCCTCGATTTCGATGTGGGCATGGGGTGACTCGCGGAAGAAGTCCTGCCAAAACTGAGTTACCGCTTCCTTCCCCGAGTACACAGCGCCGTCAGGGGCTGGATCAGTGTTTTCGAAGACACAATCGTCGCTCATAAGCTGCATCATGCCTGCGACATCATGATGGTTGAAGGCCTCATTGAACTCAAGGACGACGCGGATCGCTAATTCTAACCGTGACATGCGGGTTGGACTCATATAGATAACACCTCCTTCAGTAAAAAGCCGATTGGTTGCCAAATGGTGTGGGTTAATCGGTAGCGGCGTGTGTGTCTCGACAGGCTCAACAACCAGGCGGGCACTTGGACACGGTGAGCGAAAGTGAACCGTCAGTACAAGCATGGACTCTGTTTGGGAGCAGAGAAAACTCGAAGCCAGTGTCTCGACAAGGTTTCGACAGGCTCAACCACCTGCTCGACAACCAAAAAATGCTTGTTAACCGCGCACGCAAAGTGTCCCACACACCTGTCCTGAGCCTGTCGAAGGATCCGCTGCACCCAAGAAGATGGGCGAGCCATCATTTTATGCAAGAGAACGGTGGTCTATACAAAATATAGTCGCTAATTGTAGGATTTACTCGTAAAAAACCCCAATTTGCACCTATTTTCGATCTCCGTTCTGAGAACGCTTTGTTAGCTTGTTTTATGGTTGCAAGTAACCTATGCTGACGCCATTACAACTTCGACGCCATTTGTCCAAAGTTCATATTCACTCAAATCAGCGTCATCGTTCCACGAGACGCCATAACCACCAGAATCAACTCTGACCGACTTGAAAAAAGCGTCATTTTTCAGAACTTGGAACATTTCTATACCAAGTAATTGAGTACAGTCATAGACCTTCTCGACACCATTGACGAATTTGACCAATAGTTTTTTATTTTCCAGGGCTTGAACCGATAAAATTTTGGGGATGTTCATATTCTTACTCCAATCCTGGCAGTTGTTTGAATTCATTGTTCTGCCACATGCGCAATAATTCATTCTGATATTGCTCTCCCCATTCCTTTACTAACTTCTGAGACCTTGACGGTAAATCCCCTTCAATCATCTCAAGTGTTTCAATGACAAAAACGCCGTTGAATTCGCCATACACAGCATGAAAATGGGGAACACCGTGTTCGCTCTGGCTAAAATACATCTTGATGGTGATGCCATAAAATCGGGCTATGACTGGCATATACTTCTCCTTTGCTTTTGATTAAAGTATAGCACAGCAAAAATCGAGCGCATTAAGCCACTTTTTACATGGCAAGAATTCTCTCACAGCTTATTGTGCAAAGAACAAGCTAACGGTTTGCGTAACCCCCGCATGCTTTCTGCGGGGTAGTGGCGTGTGTGTCTCGACAGGCTCGACAACCAGGCGGGCACTTCGACACGGTGAGCGAAAGCCGAACCGTCAGTACAAGCGTGGATTCTGTTTGGGAGCAGAAAAAGCCCGAAACCAGTGTCTCGACAGGGTTTCGACAGGCTCAACCACCTGCTCGACAACCAAAAAATGCTTGTAAACCGCGCACGCAAAGCATCTCACACGCCTGTCCTGAGCCTGTCGAAGGATCCATGGCGCTTTGTTCGGCAGCTCTTGTTGTGCCAACCCTGATTATATGTTTTTCAGGCTTCAACCAATGCTTCGGCTTTATGATAAGCTGGCGAATGGGCTTTGATTTTTTGCATTGCTTCGTGGTCGTAGACTTTCTCGCCACAATTAGGGCAATCGTAAAATCCCACCTTTGGAACGATGTAAGTTTGACCCTTATATTTGCGGGTAATGTCTCGTGTCACACGCCGAATTTTGTCACTGCCACAGGTCGGACAAGTTTTGATTTGAAGTTTATCGCTCATAGTCATAACGTTTTTTTTGAAGAAATCAGGAAATAGTAGGTTTCGACACCAGCCTCTTGCACCAATTTACCTTTGGAGTAAATCATCACGCCTTCCAGATTTGTGCCTTGAATGATATGCAAATATTCTCTGAGTTGCTGGCGATAGGGGCTTGTGGAGCGGATGGTCTTGTAAATTGCGACTGCATTGACAATGGACTCAACAATATCCAATTCGGTTAATCCATCTGCTTCCAGTTCCATGCTGGCTTTTTCGCTGAAGGCATAATGCCCAGAAAGAATGGCTCTTTTGATGCGTACCAGAGTGTCGCTCATAAATTAAGTATAGCACAGTGAATGTATTTCAGATTTTCTACTTTGTTAGGCAAGACAACCGCCGAACGGCAGACATTAGCGGCGTGTGGGCCTGTCTGCACAGGCAGGCGGGCACTTCGACACGGTGAGCGAAAGTGAACCGTCAGTACAAGCGTGGACTCTGTTTGGGAGCAGAGAAAACTCGAAGCCAGTGTCTCGACAAGCTCGACAACCAAAAAATGCTCAACGTGAAGCGTCCCACCCTTCCACTTCACACTTCGGTGGCTGGCGTTTTGACCTTAAGACTCACTTGCTATTTAGGCAAACGCTGAATAAGGATGAATTTTTTCCAGCACTTTATTTTCATCCTGTTGAGCAAAATACAAATCCCAACGCAACTGTAAATTCATCCAGAAATCAGCAGACATATCGAAGAATTTTGCCAAACGCAAAGCTGTGCTTGGAGTTATGCCTCTGCGACCATTGATAATCTCATTGATACGCTGATATGGAACATGAATATTGTCAGCCAAGTCTCTTTGACTGATGCCCATTGGGCTAAGAAACTCTTCCAAAAGCATTTCGCCTGGATGAGTGGGTGTGCGATTAGTAGGAACGCGAACCATAATTTATCTCCTGCTTATATTTTTAGTGATAATCAACAATTTCAACTTGGTCAGGGCCCGATTCAGTCCACACAAAGCAAATACGGTATTGGTCGTTGATGCGAATACTATGCTGCCCTTTTCTATCACCCGACAAGGCTTCAAGTTTATTTTTTGGAGGAATTCTTAATTCGGAGAGAGCAGTGACAGAATCAACTTGGTCAAGTTTTCGGGCGGCAATTTTCCATATAGAACTCAGACAAATCTTTCGTGCTGCTTTGGTATTTTCACCGTTGAAAACATCTTCTGTTCCTGTATTTTTGAAGGACTGAATCATGCCGATATGATAGCACGATACTCATGCTATATCAAGACCTGAATTATTTTGCAAGGGGGCGGGCTAACGATTTGCGACATCGTCCCCTTTAGGGGAAAGCCCCGCATGCTTTCTGCGGGCTAGCGGCGTGTGTCTCGACAGGGTTTCGACAGGCTCAACCACCTGCTCGACAACCAAAAAATGCTTGAAAACTGCGCAGACTCCCAGAGCCTGTCCTGAGCTTGTCGAAGAGCACGTCCTCCAGCGCGGCGGACTTGCTGTCAAATCCCCCCTCGACTCCTAACCACGAACCCACTAATTCTCTACTCCTCCAATCCCCATTCCCTATTCGCCTTTCTCTGGTAAAATATGCCCCTGTGATTTCAGCCCGCAATCCCTCTCTTGCCTGTCTGAGACGCAAAACATTCCATCGTGTAGCTGGCACGCCGAAGGCGTCTAATGCCAGAGACGTTACACCTGCCCTGGCGGGCAGTGCCAGGGGAGAACGTCTCCTACGCGACAAATAATTTAAGGAGTAAGTCAACATGGTTCGTATTCGTTTACGTCGTATTGGTCTCAAAGGCCAACCCACGTACCGCATCATCGCCGCGGATAAAGAATCCCCACGCGATGGTCGCTTTTTGGAAATTTTGGGCGTGTATAACCCGCGCACCAACCCCGCCACCATTCATATTAAAGAAGATCGCGTATTCCACTGGATGAAGAACGGCGCCCTGCCGACCGAGTCCGTGGCGCAGATCTTCAAGTCCGCTGGCACACAGGCCCGTTTTGACCGCCACAAGCAGGGCGAGTCCATTGAGACTCTCACAGCCGAAGCCGCCGAAGCCGAAGCCAAGCGCGCCGCGCCTGTCAAGACCCGTAAAGACTAACATTGCCCTCATCCCCAACCCTTCCCCCCGCTTCGCGAGGGGAAGGGAGTCCCCTCTCCCTTCGGGAGAGGGCTAGGGTGAGGGAGAGAAGACAATTATGAAAGAACTCATTGAATTCATAGCCACATCCCTCGTTGAACATCCGCAAGAAGTGCAAGTGCGTGAAAGCGGAAGCGGTTCACGTATCCGCATCGAATTGAGTGTTGCAAAAGATGACATGGGTCGTGTGATCGGGAAAGGTGGCAAGGTCGCGAACTCCATTCGCACCCTTTTGCGAGTGGCGGCTGAACGCCAGGGCCGGCAAGCCTCACTCGATGTGACCGAGCCCTAATGACCTCACATAAGCAATCAGGCTCGCCGTCAGGCGAGTCTGTTTATTTGGCGATCGGATATCTGCGCCGTCCGCATGGCGTCAGCGGCGAGATCATCATGGATCTGCATACTGATTTCCCGGAGCGCATCAAATCCGAGCGCAAGGTTTACATCGGCGAAACCTATCAGGCTGAAACCATTGAAAGTGTCCGTGCGCATGGGAAGGGTTTACTGGTTACACTGTCTGGCTGCAAAACGCCCGAAACGGCCGGACGATTTCGCAATCAGTGGGTGTATGTCAAAACCGGGGAAGTCCCGCCGCTTCCTAAAGGTCAGCATTACAAATATGAACTGATCAACCTCGATGTAGTGGACGATGATGGCAATCCGCTCGGCAAACTGGTGGAAATTTTGGAAACGGGCGCGAATGACGTGTATATCGTTCGGAATGAATCTGGGAAGGAGATTCTTTTGCCAGCCATTCCCTCGGTCGTCCTTAACGTGGATATGGAATCCCATTTAATAAAAGTTCATCTGCTCGAGGGGCTATAATACTTGCTCAAGGCGGCGTCCTCGCCGCCGAGGCTTGTACTGAGCCTGTCGAAGTGACGGCGGCAGAAGCATATTGACATGGACGACAAAAAATATTGGATCGGTTTTAATTTAATCAAAGGCATTGGCGCAGTCCGAATGCAGGGACTGATCGCTTATTTTGGCGAGCTTGAGTCTGCCTGGAATGCTGATCCTGATTCATTGGCAGAGGCAGGCCTCGGCGCGAAGTTGATCGAGAGAGTCCTCGCGGCCAGAGAAACCGTCAGCCTGGATAAAGTCTGGGAGAAGATCGAGTCGCAGGGAATTAAAATCTTAACCTGGGCTGATGAAGGATATCCCGCACGCCTGAGGGAGATTGACCAGCCTCCCCCGGTTTTATATATTCGCGGCGAATATTTGCCGGATGATCTGTTTGCTGTGGCGATCGTTGGCACACGCAAGGTGACAGCGTACGGCCGGCAAGTGACGGAAGAGATCGCTTCTTTTCTCGGGGCAAATGGGATGACCGTTATCAGCGGACTTGCGCGCGGCGTGGATGTTATCGCTCATCAATCGGCGTTGAAAGCCGGCGGGCGCAGCATAGGCATTTTGGGTTCTGGAGTGGATAAAATCTATCCGCCTGAACATCGCGGGCTGGCTGAACAAATAATCGAGCGCGGCGCGATCATCAGTGATTATGCGGTTGGCACACCGCCCGATGCTTCCAATTTTCCGCCGCGCAATCGCATCATTTCTGGTTTATCATTGGCGGTCGTTGTCATTGAAGCAGGTGAAACAAGCGGCGCGTTGATCACGGCCGAATTTGCGGCCGAGCAGGGGCGTGAAATTTTTGCCGTGCCGGGCAGTATTCTTGCTTCGCAGAGCAAAGGCACGAATCGATTAATTCAAAAAGGCGCGCAGCCCTTGTTGACTCCCGCCGACCTGATGCAGGCACTGGATCTGACACGGGTAGGGGCGCAAAAATCTGCGCGAAAGATTCTGCCCGCCGATGAAACCGAAGCGCGTGTGCTGGGTGTGCTGGGCAGTGAACCCCTGCATGTGGACGAAATTCGCGCCCAGGCAGACTTGCCAATTGAAAAAATATCCGCTGCCCTTGCGCTGATGGAATTGAAAGGCATGGTGCGGCAGGTGGGCGGCATGAATTACGTTGCCATGCGCGAGGCAGAGTCAGACTATCACGTTTAGGAGATGGATATGGCGGTGGATTTTTCACATACTTATGCAGTGATCATGGCAGGCGGCGGCGGGACGCGTCTCTGGCCTGTTTCCAGAAAAGAAAGACCCAAGCAGTTACTGCCCTTGTTGGGGCAGGAAACTTTATTTCAAAGCACCGTAAGGCGCCTGGAGGTTTTATTTCCACCCGGGCGAATTATCGTTGTAACGGTTGAAGAGCAGGCGCTTGAAATGAGACAGCAGGCGCCCGAGATCCCGGACGAGAATTATTTGATCGAACCCGCACCGCGAGGTACGGCTGCGGCGGTTGGTCTTGCGGCGACGGTTTTGCAAAAGCGCGACCCACATGCCTCAATGGCGGTCCTGCCATCGGATCATTTCATCCGTAATGTGGATTTGTTCCATTATCTGCTTAAAGCCGCATTCGAGGTTGCCGGGGATGGCTATCTTGTGACGCTGGGTATTACGCCGACGGCTCCCTCAACAGCCTTTGGATACATTCAACAAGGCAGACCTGTGGATGGCGATTACAAGTATCCCGTTTATACAGTAGTGCGCTTCAAGGAAAAGCCCGACGAGCAGGCTGCACAGCAATTACTCCGCACAGGCGATCATTCATGGAACAGCGGCATGTTTATCTGGCGCGCTGATACGATCCTGGATGAGATCGATAAACAAATGCCGCAGTTGAGCGGGGAGCTAAAAGTGATTGGACAGGCCTGGGGCACCTCCAAACAAAAGGAGGTCTTGAATGAGCGCTGGCAGGCCTTGAAAAATGAAACCGTTGATTATGGCATTATGGAGCAGGCCGAACGTGTGGCAGTTTTGCCCGCCGGTGGTTTGGGCTGGAGTGATGTGGGGTTGTGGTCTTCATTATTTGAAGTGTTGTTGCCCGATATGGATGGAAACATTGCCACGAATTCCAGTTTACATCTTGCGCATGATACGCATAACACCTTGGTCTATGCGGGTTCAACTGGACGTTTGATCGTCACGATTGGCGTGGATGATATGGTGATCGTGGATACCGGCGATGCCTTGTTGGTGTGCAAATCTGATCAGGCCCAAAAAGTGAAGGAAGTGGTTGAGCATTTAAAGAAACACAGGCAGGAAAAGTATTTGTAAAATTGGTATTTGTAAAATTATGAATAATTGCGTAGAATGTACGCTCTATCCCGTACCCTTACGGGATAGATTTGTGAGTCTACTGCAAAAAGGACTCTTTACCGCGAAGAGGCGAAGTCCGCGAAGAAAAAATTAAAATCGCGAAGGTTTTCTTAAAGATTCTTCGCTTGATTCTTTAATATCTTAAGAACTTCTTTGTGTTCTTTGCGGTCTTCGCGGTAAAAAAGGTTTTTGCAGTGGAGTCAT
>VGNE01000091.1 GCA_016866215.1 Chloroflexota bacterium
GTTTGAACGTGCTCGAAAGCGGCAAGGCTGTCTCCACCATGCAAACCTGCGGACAATGCCACAATACCGAGTTCATCGAAAGCCATGCCTTCCATGCCGATTTGGGTTTGTCAGATTACAAAGAAACCAAAGACCTCAATTCCAGCAATGGACTCTTCGGCGAGTGGGATCCGCTCACCTATCGTTACCTCTCACAGAGCGGCGATGAACGACTCGACCTCTCCACGGCGGAGTGGTTAATGCTAAACGGCGAACGAGTCGTCGGAGGCGGACCAGCCACAACGTCGCGCAATGACGCGCCGCTTGCGAATGTCGAAGTCAGCAAGGAGAATCCCGAAACATCCATTTTAGTGGACGGCTCAGCCTCCACATGGAATTGGGAAAAATCTGGCACGATGGAAATGAACTGCTTCCTATGCCATCTTGAAGCGCCCAATACAGAAGCGCGCGCCGAGTCCATTCATGCTGGTGAATTTGGCGATGCAAACACTGCCACTTTAATCGGTTTGAACATTGTTAGCGAATCCAGTGAAGGCTGGGTCTGGAATACAGAAGCTTTCAACGAAAACGGTGAACTCAGAAGCGAAATCGTCGGCATTCAAGACCCCACCAATTCAAACTGCGCGGCCTGTCACGGCGAAGTTCACCCCGAAACGGAAGGACCTCTCTCCATCAATGCTTGCGATTTGAATTATCTGCAAACCGCCACAACAGGTCAGGTGATTGCCGCGCAGAGGATTAACGAATCGGGTATAAATCTTAGCAACAAAGATACGCTCAATCGTTCGTGGGATATTCATGCTGAACGTCAGCTTCAATGCACAGATTGTCACTTCGCGCGCAACAATCCTGCGCACGCGCTTGAAGCGCAGGACGCCAACCCCGATCACCTCATCTATGATCCGCGCAAACTGGAGATCGACGAATATCTCGAAAGACCCGACCACAACTTTGCGCGCGGAGTTAGCGCCCAATTCAATGTCGCGCCCGAATTCAAAAGCACGATGCGCCGCTGCGAATTCTGCCACGACACCAACAAATCACATGCGGGCTGGCTTCCTTACAATGACCGTCACATGCAGGTCATCGCCTGCGAGACCTGCCACATTCCAAGAATGTACGCGCCAGCCTATTCCACCATGGACTGGACCGTGATGCACCTGGATGGCTCCGCCCGCTCCGAATGCCGCGGCATCGAGGGTACGGACACCACCACCGATCTCGTCACTGGATTCCAGCCTGTGCTGATGCAGCGCACCGACATCGCAGACGGCAAGACCCTGTTCGCTCCTTACAATTTGATCACGTCATTCTTCTGGGTATACGAAGATGCGAACGGCAACCTGCGCCCGATTCGCAAAGCGGACCTGGAAGATGCCTACCTCGACAATGGCACCTACTCCGCCGACATACTCTCCGCTTTCGACGCGAATAGCGACGGTAAACTTTCCGACGAAGAACTCGTACTCGACACCGAAACCAAACAAAATCTCATTGCAGATAAACTCGAAGCGCTTGGCATGGACAACGTCCGCATCAACGGGCAGGTGCAACCCTACTCAATTAACCACAATGTCGTGGATAGCAAATCCGCGACACGCGACTGCGCGACCTGCCACAACGCCGACTCACGCGTCACCACCCCGCTCCTTCTGGCGGACTCCGCCCCCATTGGCGTAACTCCCAAATTTGTAACAGGCGTCAACGTGACATCCACGGGAAGTATTGTCAACGAGAACGGCAGGTTGTACTACAACCCTGTCAACGAAAATGACAAAACTTATATCTTCGGTCATAACCGCATCCCGTGGATTGACTGGTTCGGTGCGTTGCTCTTCATCGGTACGGTCCTGGGAGTGGCGGCGCACGGCACAATTCGATTTATCGTGGCACGCAGGCGCGGCAGGCTCGCTCTCGAAACAAAGTCTGTTTATATGTACGAAGCCTATGAACGGTTCTGGCACTGGCTCCAAACTATCGCCATCGTTGTGCTCCTGATGACGGGACTCGTCATCCACCGTCCCGACCTATTCAGCGCCTTCTCCTTCCGTTACATTGTTACCATCCACAATGTGCTGGCGGCCCTGCTCGCAATCAACGCCTTAATCTCAATCCTCTGGCATGTCATCAGCGGTGAGATCCAGCAATACATCCCGCATCCCTACGGTTTCATTGATCAAATGATCGCGCAGGCCAAATACTATATCCAGGGAGTCTTCAAACACGAACCCCATCCATTCCATAAGTCCAAAGAACGGAAATTTAATCCGCTGCAAATGATCACTTACATCGGATTGCTGGGGGTTCTGCTTCCTCTGCAGGGAATCACCGGCATAATGATGTGGCTGGTTCAGAAAGTTCCCACTATCCAAACCTGGTTCGGCGGACTGCCCTTCCTTGCCCCAATGCATACGTTGATGGCATGGCTGTTCGCATCCTTCATCGTCGGCCATGTCTATCTCACCACCACGGGAGCAACTCCGCTCGAAGCCATGCGCGGCATGGTGACTGGATATGAAGAAGTGGAAACGCATGAGAACAAGTAAAAAAGTGATCAGTAATTAGTAAACAGTAAACCCCGGTGGTTGAGTAGAGCGAGTGTTCTTCTCGCTCGCATCGAAGCCACCCATTAAAAGTAAACATGAAATAACAAGTGTGGTCTCGACGCCTTGGCGCTCGACCACCACAGGAAACAAAAGGAGTATCAAATGACTGCTCAAACAAAAAGATCAATATTCAACCGACCTGAGAAAACTTACGTGCATCCATACTTTGGCGGATTGGTGCTGGGAATTGTTTTGTTCCTCGCATTCTTCCTCACTGGTAACGGACTAGGCTCATCGGGCGCGACCAGCCGTATTGACGCAGCGCTCGTGGACGCCATATCGCCATCGCACGTGGACAACACACCTTATCTCTTGAAGCTGGCAGGCGGAGATAAAAATCCGCTGGATGATTGGATCGTGCCGGTCTTCTTCGGCGCGCTGCTCGGCGGCTTTACCTCTGGCGCATTCAATGGACGCCTCAAGTTCATGACAACCAAAGGACCCAACATCTCGAACCGCACACGCTGGTTAATGTCATTTCTCGGCGGCGTGCTATTCCTCTACGGCGCGCGCATGGCACGCGGATGTACATCGGGGCAGGCGCTATCAGGCGGCGCGACTCTCGCAGCTGGCTCCTGGGCGATCATGTTCGCGATCTTCGGCGGCGCTTATGCCACCGCGTATTTTGTAAGGAAGTTTTGGTTGTAACAATATTCCGCTGGTTGAGTAGAGCGAGTGCTCTTCTCGCTCGTACCGAAACCAGCAATTAAAAGTAAACATGAAATTTCATTATGTGGTCTCGATACGCCGCTTCGCGGCTACTCGACCACCACATGAAATCAGGAGACTTACATGAACTTTCCCCTCCCCTCTCTCGTGGCAGTCAGCGCGGCCAATCCGTGGACGTATGTGCTCTTCGCCGTGATCGGTTTTGCATTCGGCTACACACTTGAAATGTCCGGCTTTGGCGATTCAAGAAAACTCGCCGCGCAATTTTATTTCACAGAAATGACCGTGCTCAAGGTCATGTTCACCGCCATCACTGTGGCAATGGTTCTGCTGTTTGGCGCGGTCGGGCTTGGCGTCCTCGATTTCAGCCAGGTCTGGGTCAACCCAACCTATCTCGCCTCGGGCATCATCGGCGGATTGATCATGGGCGTTGGCTTTATCGTTGGCGGGTTCTGTCCCACCACCTCGCTCGCGTCCGCTTCAACAGGCAAAATAGACGGTATGTTGTTCATGTTCGGCGGATTTGTCGGCGCATTCCTCTTCGGTGAAACCGAAAAATATTTTGATGGCTGGTACACCAATGCAGGCTACTACGGACGCCTGACTCTCGATCAAGTTTTCGGCATCCCCGTCGGCGCAGTCGTTGTGATCGTCATCCTCATGGCGCTCTTCATGTTCTGGGGCGGCGAACAGCTTGAACGCATCTTCGGCAAAAAGGATTTGAGCAAGGAACCCAAACTCCGCATCGCTGGCGCAGCAGCTTTATTTGCCGCAGCGGTTGCAGTTTTGGCAATTGGCAATCCGACACTTGAAGAAAAATATAATAAGGTCAAATTCACACGCACCGAAACCATTGAGCAGTTGAACGCAGACCCTATTATCAACACATACATCTACACTGCGGATGAAATGCTTGAAAATCGGCTTGTGTTCATCACGCCTGCTGAAGCCTTTAAGGCAAAATACAACCAATCCATGAATCCGGTTTATCTGGATGTGCGCTCCGAAGCGGACTACAACCTGTATCACATCGAAAATGCGGTCAACGTTCCGCTGGATCGTCTCACAGAAGTAATCCCCGTTCTGCTTAGTGAGCCGCCCGCGAATACCGTTTTCATTTTGATGAGCAATGACGAAACCGCCGCAGTCTCAGCATGGAAGACCCTCGTTGGATCAAGTGTCCCGAATGTTTACATCCTCGAAGGCGGAGTTAATAATTGGATCGCATTCTTCGGCAAGGATGACAAAACGCTTCAACCCGCTCCGAATGCTGGTGACGACCAATTGGGCTATATCTTCCCCGCGGCATTGGGCAGTCGTTACGAGTCGTGCGACCCCAGTCCAATTGAATATGAAAAACTGGAATTCGAAGCCAAGATCAAATTGCAATTGAAGCGCGATAAATCCGGCGGCGGATGCGGATAGAGCAGTGAGCAGTAAACAGTGAGCAGTGAGCAGTGAGCAGTGAGCAGTTTTCAGTGAAGAAAAAATCGCGCAAGGTAGTTCGCGCGATTTTTTCTTCATCCTTCATCCTTACGCTTTGAAGATCAAATCCAGATATTTTTTGAGCAAATCACTGACCATGCCCCGCAGAGGCAATGTCGCCGCCATGCCGTAGACAGGCGCCATCGTCCCTTTTTCTTCTGGATACTGTTTAACGTGCTCAACTGCTTCCCGTAAATCTGCTAAAAAGCGTTCCGCAACGCCAGGCTGAGTATGCCGCAATGTGACGCATAAATGCACGCAGGTCGGTTTGTGCAAGCCATTCAGACTCCACTTCTTGTGTGACATATAATCCAGCACTTTATAAATATTGAGCGATTCAGAATCAAACGCGACAACAAAAAGCGGATCACCGAGAACGCGTAATTCAGGGATTTCACGAATACCATTTTTGATAACAGCGGCTGTCTCAAGTATCTTTTTAGTCGCAGTCAAATATCCTTCTGCGCCGATCGCAGTCAACGCAGCCCAACATGCCGCACTCAACGCCCCTGGCCGGCTGCCTGCAAAAGTGGGTGAAAAATATAAGCCGCCGGGCCATTCCGTACTGGTGTAATACTGAAAGTGTCTCAACTCTTCGCCGCGATACAAAATAACGGATGTGCCTTTTGCGGCATACCCATATTTATGAGTATCCGCAGACATGGAAGTCACGCCCGGCAAACGGAAGTCAAACGGCGGCACAGGGTATCCCAACTTCTCCGCCCACGGTAGGACAAAGCCACCCAGACACGCATCCACATGAAAACCGATATTGTGCTGCCGCGCAAACTCAGAGAGTTCCTCTATCGGGTCAATCGCGCCATGCGGGAAAGATGGAGCCGAGCCGACAATGGCAATCGTATTCGCTGTGATCGCTTTTTTTGCGGCATTTACATCTGCGCGAAAATTCTCGTCCACCGGAATGTGGATGGTTTTGATATTAAAGTATTGACTGGCTTTATCGAACGCCGCATGTGCGGTTATTGGTGCGATCATCTCAGGCTTTGTGATGCCTTTCTTCTCACGCGCCCAATCCCGGTATGTTTTCATCGCCAGCATGATGCTTTCCGTGCCGCCCGATGAAAGCGTGCCGCAAACATCCCGCCCCGCCCCGCCGAGCATGTTTCCCGTCATTGCCACAATTTCTGCTTCGAACTTGGTTGCGCTGGGCCAAACATCCGCGTGAAGAGGGTTGCTTTGCGAGTTAATGGCATACACCTGATTTAGAAAATCAATATGTTCCTGATCTCCATGATAGACCGCGCCCGAAACAAAGCCCTCCTTCCAATGCGATTCTTCCTGCGCACGCATGGCTTCCATATCGCGCAGAATGTCTGTGTGGGAGCGCCCGGTATCAGGGATCTGCGTGAAGGATGTGAATTTATTTTTATATGGTTTCGCCGAGCTTTCCAGTTCGACCATGATTTCAGCGTATTCACCTTCGATCATTTGACTGACGCCGGGGATGGCTCTCATTCCCTTTTCCACAGAGGCTAAAAGACGCGGGTTTAATCTCCCCAATTGCTTGATGATGTTATCTTTCCAACTCATGAACGATCTCCAGTTAATATGTCATTGCGAGCGCACTTTGCGAAGCAATCTCCTGCGTAATGGATAAATCTCATCGAGGATTCTATTCCCTATAAATGAAGATTGCTTCGACAGAAGAGCGCTGTCTCGCAATGACATCAAATGCGATTCAAACGCGCATGGATCTTTCGGTTGCTTTCATAGATCGCAAGGAATTCGTGAAATAACTCATCGTAAATTTTGCGGTGAGCCGGGTTCGGCGTATATGTGTTGGTAATCTTTACATGTGTGCCGATCTCGTCATAATGCAAATAACCCAGCCCGGCAGATGCCAGCAGCGCCGCACCGCGCACATTAACCTCAATTGGGTCTTTAATTTGCCGGATCGGACGGTTAAGCACATCCGCGTGGATCTGGCACCAGATGTTCGACTTCGCCCCGCCTCCGACAATGTTGATCGCATCCACTGGACGCTTGTTGAACAGCTCGACATATTTCAACAACCAGCGCGAGTTGTAAGCGACCCCTTCAAAAACTGCGCGTACCATGTGCGCGCGAGTCGTATTAAGCGATTGATTATAGAATCCGCCGCGTATGAGGTGATCGTCAACAGGCGCCCGTTCTCCATATAGCCAGGGAGTGAAGATCAATTTGCCGCTGCCTGCGGGAGTGCGTTCGGCGATCTGGTCAAATAACTGATAGGCGTTTGAAGGATTTGCGCCCGCAGACAATTCGTCTTGCGGGAACAAAATACTGTTACGCAGATATTGCAGACATCCGCCGGCGCATTCCTGCTCGTTGGTGAGAAGGTAACGTCCCGGTATACCGGAAGGGAGCGCGGCTAAATTATGGAACAGGTCGGTCTTTTTGAACGGGATATGACAGGTCAGCCAGCCTGACGTCCCAATGTAAAGATGCGGCTCAAAGTCACGCACCGCGCCGGACCCGACGGCGGCCGAGTGTATATCCGGCGAACCCATCAGCACCTGGACATCTTCGCGCAAACCCCAGGCGCGGGCAATGTCGGGGCGGAGATGCCCAAGAATCGCATTCGCAGGTTTCAGGTCAGGGAGTTTCGCGCGGTCTATCCCCGAAAGTTTGATCAGTCCATCGTGATAGGTCACATTCCCGATGTCCCGGTTATCTGTCAACCAATTCAAAGTAATCGAATTAAACGATGCGGCGAATTGTCCTGTCAGACGCAGTCCTATGTAATCTATCGGCTCCAAAAATTTATATGTGCGTTGATAGATTTCGGGATGAACATGTTTGAGATACAAAATATGCGCGATCGGATCCTTGCCTGAATTTCCGGGAACACCGCCGGTCAATCGGACCCAATTCAGAAGTTTTGCCAGCGCATAGCCCTCAACCCTGATCAGCCCGTCAAACATTTTGTGGATGTAGGGCGCGCCGCGTGAATCCATCCAGATGATGGCGTTTCCCAGAGCATTGCCGCCTTGATCCAGCGGGACAGTACCTGACCATTGGGCGGTAGAGGCGATAGCAACGATATCATCGTTATTCACCAAACCTTCGACAAGCAGACGTTTCACCGCTTTTTCAATTGCACCCCACCAAACTTCCGGTGATTGTTCAGCCCCGCCAGCGGGTGGAAGCAGCACAGGCGTTTCTTCGAATTCACTGCTGATCAATTCTCCTTGCGTTGAGAATATTGCAACCTTGGGCCCTGATGTGCCGAGGTCAATTGCGAGAATGAATTTGTCTGTGGGTGACATCGTCCGCCTCGATTTGAAGAGTTTTTATGAGAAACAAGGAGATGATACTCCAACATGAATTAAAAACCAACGTGGAAATAAAACCCGGACATACACCACCCCCTGATAATTTATTCGCTGAACAAAACCTGCAGCTTTCCCTGCGTATCATAAAATGAACGCGCAGAAAAAGGAGGATCACTGCGTTTCATTTGGTGAATTCGATCAAGCAGGATGGGCAGGTCTTCAACCACAGGAAGATAAAGAACCGCTTCCTTCTTAACCCATTCAACTGCTCCCTCCTCGCCGGCCTTGATCTCACCCCGGGCACGCGAAGCGTCTCCACAAAACACAAACAGACAGATTCCCGCCTCTCCGGCATCCACAATGACTGTGCCGCACAGCCATAAATCCGCGAGCAGACCAGTCTCTTCAAGCAGCTCACGCTGCGCAGAAAAAAGGATATTCTCCCCGCGCTCCACATGGCCGCCAATTCCATTATATTTGCCGGCCCATAATCTTTTTGCGGGCGAGCCTTTAATCAATAAATACTCATCCCCGCGTCGGAGGAAGATCGCAGTGCGGGGAATGAGCATGTATCTATCTTTGGTTATGCCTTGATCGGAATTGGACATTGGGATTGGGGGGGAGATTAGAGGAATTGGTAATTGGGGAATGGGGAGTGGAGAATGGGGAGTGGGGAATGGTGAATGGTGAATGGTGAATGAGGATTGGAGGAGTAGGGAATTAGTGGGTTTGTGGTTATGAGTCGAGGGGGGATTTGACGGCCAGGCCGCCGCGGTTGAGGACGTGGGTGTAGATCATGGTGGTTTTGACGTCTTTGTGGCCGAGCAGTTCCTGGATGGTGCGGATGTCGCAGCCGCTTTGCA
>VGNE01000092.1 GCA_016866215.1 Chloroflexota bacterium
TCCAAGTATGATACAGGCGGTTGGTCGGCATCAGCATCTCCAAGTAAATCGTTTTGTCGTAAAAACAAATTTACTCGATTTTGCTCGCCGATCAACCCCCTTGGTTTCAAAACTGTCTGGTGGCTAGGTTATTTTATACAGGATTTTTATGAGCATATACGACCATCGAGAACAACCAGCATATCGACCAGTTGATTTTGATCCTCAATATGCCAAGAATCAATACATATTGGAGTGGTGGACTCCTGAACATGACAAATTTTTGTCTGAACATATTGCGATTATGCAATGGGCATGGTGGAGTGGAAAAATTACAGATGAGATCGTTAAATTGACTGATAAAAATATTATAGAAACTTGGAGAATGACAGATCCAATCTGTAAAAAGTATGCTTGGCAGAATGTTTTATTGTATTTTGCTGGTGCATACGTAAAGCAACTCGGACTTGATAACAAAATTAAACAGCCCACATGGAAAATTTGTCCTTTGTGCAATCAAAAGTTTGTGGAGAACTCGTTGCCAATGCCTTTAATCGATAGACTTGGTATTGATAAAATCGACTTTTGTTCTCCCTGCCTTCAGAATAAAATTTTTCCAAATACTGGTGATAATTACGCCTCTGCTAAAAAAATTAAGAAATATCTCGTTGAGTTGTCTTCTACGATTGGACGCGTACCTCCTCAAGCTTATGGAGAAGGTGCAACCGATTTCACAAATTTAAGTACGGATGAGAGGTTGGCATTGTTCAGGGTTATGGAAAACAAACCCACCTCTAATCGCGTTAAGAAATTATTTGGCTCTTGGCTTAATGCTTTGATACAAGCAGGGGTCTTGGAAGATGGTACTCGTAAAGCTAGTAGAGGAATTCAAAGTATTGCAAAAGACGGACATGTCTGCCTCTCGCTAGGCGAAAGAACAATTGATGAATACCTTTTTGCTCATGGAATCGATCATAAAAAAGAACCCCGATACCCAGAAGGGAATTACAGAGGCGATTTCAAAGTAGGTTTGACATTTATTGAATATTTCGGGCTTACAGGAAACCCTGAGTATGACGCAAAAACACAAGAGAAAATCCGTTTATGCAAAAAACACAACATCACCCTTGTTGCTATATATCCTGAAGATTTAATTAGTCGGGAGAAATTAGAAAACAAATTATCTATCCTCATCACAAATTAGTGAGCTTAGTGGATAAAGCAAATATGATATATCTGCAAAGCATAGTTAGCACACTGCAAAAAATAATGAGCTATCAGTCACGTATTAATAGATTTTCTTCCTTAAATAGGAATTTCAACCGAATTGCTCACTTTGGATGTAGTACAGGTTATGAAACACTAGCCTTATCTGTATTATTGGGGGCTCATGAAGTAATTGGGGTTGATATAAACGAAAAATCCTTGCAACAGGCTCGTGATGAGATTAAAAATATTCACGAGGACTTGAAGATAGTTGGAAGAAATCAGCAATATTTTCAAAATCTACCTGATGGGATTCGGTTACAGGTTGAGAACTTCATCCGAGATTATTCAAGTCGTAATTTTGTTGAATATGTTGAATATATTGAAGGAGACATAACCCAAAGAACATCTCTTCAGTCTGACTATTTTGATTTAGTGTTTTCCGATAATTCTCTTTACTGGGTTGCATGTTCTGATAACGATACTACATGGGAAAACACAATAAATGCTATCAGAGAAATGTCCAGAGTAGCTAAACCTACAGGTATTATTGTCGCAAACGAGCCAAAGAGATGCTTTGACGGTAAGCCACTAAACTTAAGATCGTTATTCGAGCAAAACAAACTATTACCCGTTGAAATTTCAGAAGATATTGATCTAGCTGAGAATGAAGCTTTTTATATTTTCAAGCGAGCGTGATATTTGTAGTCAGAAAATCCAGACGAAGTTTGGAACAAGATGTGGTTGGGAAAGAGAATGGGGAGGAGATGAGGATGGGACCTCTCCCTGACAGTGATGATTTTTCGGCGGGACGGTTTGTCCCTCTCCTAAAGGAGAGGGTATGAGGTTGAGTCCTATCTTGTCCGCTGGCGCGGACTCAATCGCAAGCAACATTTTGTTTTCGGAACGGTTTTAGCCTCTCCCCTTTAGGGGACATCGTACCCGAAGCGTAGCGGAGTGGTAGATGGGAGAGGGGTTTTCCTGTTTTGCATTACAATCCCGCCATGCCGATAAAAAACCTTTCGACAGGCTCAAGGCAGGCATCATCCCAGGTCAAACCGTCACAAAAGAAAAACTTCAACGCGCCCCTCCGCCTTCGGCACCTCCCCCAAATACGACAAGAATAAGTCTGAATGCGGATTCGAAATTTACATCGTCGTATTTGGGGGAGGCTGGGTGGGGGCTGACTTTTACTGTCACAAGGCGGGGTTGGTCATTGAACTGGATGGAGACATTCATGATTTGCAAAAGGAAGAAGATGCCGCCCCCCTGTCCTACGGACATCCCCCCATTTTCGCAAGTTAAATTCAGGTATTGACTTTTACTCAGCGTGCGAAAATGGGGGGAACGAGGGGGGTTGAGAGAGATGGGGCTGAGGATTTGTGCTGAGCCTGTCGAAGCATTGTCCGCTTTGGGAATGAAGAGGCTTTGAAAGACTTAACTGCTGTTTTGGGGAAAATCTGCGGGATTGTTGCATGATGGGTCTGGTAACTGTCCACTCGGGGATGCAGGTTGGGATTTGAAACAGCCTTGCTTATTATCTCAAGTTGAGATACAATCTCAGTCATGCACATCATCACCCGCAAAACCTTGATCCAATTTTGGGAAAAACATCCCGAAAGCCAGACGGCGTTAATGCGTTGGTTCAAGATCGTGCAAAAAACTGAATTCAATAGTTTTGCCGAATTGCGACAAGTTTTCCCTTCTGCCGATAAATTAGATCACTGGATCATTTTCAATATCGGCGGCAACAAATACAGGTTGATTACTTCAATCCATTTCAATCGCGGCAAAGTTTATATTCGTCATGTTCTTACCCACGCAGAATATGACCGAGGAGATTGGAAAAATGACACTCCTAAATGAAGAACTTCAAGTTCATTGGACAAACATCGCTCCCCTGCTCACCGTCCGCAATGAGCGCGAATACAACACAGCAGTCAAGCGTCTCAACGAATTATTGGATGAAATTGGGGACAACGAGAAACATCCGCTTTATGGCTTGCTGGATACACTTGGGACTTTAGTTCACGCTTATGAGGAAGAACATTATCCAATTCCCGATATCACTGGGGCGGAGGTGCTGCGCTTCCTTATGGATGAACATGGCTTAACTCAATCTGACTTGCCAGAAGTGGGTTCGCAAGGCGTGGTATCTGAAATTTTGAACGACAAACGTGAGCTGAATGTACGCCAAGTCCGCTTGTTGGCAGAAAAGTTCAAAGTTTCAAGCGCTGTGTTTGTGTAAAGAGACTTCCGCCGAAACGTGCGAAGCGTCTGACAGGAATTACGCGGGAATAAGTTGGGAGTCCATTTCAACCCCCTCCGCCCGCTTCGCGGAGCACCTCCCCCAAATACGACAAGAAAAAGTCTGATATGGATTCAACATTTACATCGTCGTAATTGGGGGAGGCTGGGTGGGGGCTGGCTTTTACTGTCACAAGGCGGGGTTGGTTGTTGAAGTGGATGGAGACATCCATGATTGACAACAGGCAGAAGATGCCGCCCCCCTGTCCTACGGACATCCCCCCATTTTCGCAAGTTAAATTTAGGTATTGACTTTTACTCAGCGTGCGAAAATGGGGGGAACGAGGGGGGTTGAGTGCGATGGGATTACGGACTTGTGCTGCGACTGAAAGGAGTGTCGAAGCATTGTCCGCTTTCGGAATGAAGAGGTTTTGAGGGACGCTTCGCGGTCCGCTGTGCTGGGGAAGATACGAGAGTTGGTTTCTAGGTAATTCTAATCGGGAGAGTCCGTACGAACGACAGTTTCGGTTGCTTGCGCAAATCGAAGGATGTTTTTATAATCAAGTCAAGCGAAAGAGAGACCAGATGGCAAAGTTAATTACCGAGACTGTTGGAAAAGAGCCATATCAATACTATCCGCTTGGAAAGTATGTCGCGCGCGCGCCTGGGATATGCGGCGGTCGTCCTACTTTTAAGTATACGCGAATAGAGATCACAGGAACACTGGACCGATTAGCGGCAGGCGAAACCATGGACGAAATCATAGCGGGGTATCGCAACAAGGTTCCACGCGAAGCCGTTATTGAAGCCATCCAGTTAATTGTTACACAGTTCATCAATACGCTCCCCCAGTTAGAGCCAGCCTGATGATCGTTCTTGACGAGCAATTGCTTGGTCGTGATATCGAAGAACAAATAGCCCGCTGGTATCAGGGGGCTGTTTGTTTTGTGGTGGACTTGCGCCCTAACACGGTGATCGAAGACGATGCCATTCCCAGATTGCTCCAACGGGAGAATCAAGCTACCTTTGTGACAATTAACGAAAGTGACTTTTGGGGCAAGGCTGCAATCAACAATCAATTTTGTATGGTTTGTTTTGCTTTGCCCGATTCACGCGTGCGCGAAATTTCCCAGCGACTGAGAACAGTATTTGATCACCCATTTTTTGATACAAAAAAGAAACGAATGGGGAAAATGATTCGGGTCGCCGAGAAGGAAATCGGTTATTACAGCTTTGACGATATAACGGTTAGAACGGCTGAGTAATGTGCGTCTCGGTTGGGAAAGAGATTGGGGAGGAGTGAGGGAAGAGACCTATCCCCCCGCCCTTCCCAAACCTGCCCTGAGCCTGTCGAAGGGTGGGAAGGGGGCTGGTTGGGTGAGGGGTTTGGTAACTGTCCATTCGGTGAGGGGAAAGAGATTGCGGAGGAGTTGTCCGTGTCCCATGGACGGGGCGGGTGAGGAGGAGATTGTCAACGGATCGCTTCGCGTAACGGACAAACGGATAGAAAACGATCGCTCCACAAAATCCACCGCGAGACGGGCGCGCAGGGCAAGACCTTCGGGTGTGATGATGTAACGAAGTTTCTTGCGCTCGGCCCGCGAAACCTTGACCGCGCCTTTCGCGATGAGACGTTTTAAATGCCAATTGACCGTGCCAACCGCAACACCAAGCTGCACAGCCAGCGCGGATTGATTCACATTTGGGTCGCTCTCGATCTGCTCAAGCAGGGAAAGTTCGCGGAGTTCGTCGTTTGTTGATTCCATTGATTTTACAATCTAAAATTCAGTGACTGAATTATCACTAGGAATATCGGGATATCAATCAGCGATTTCCTGCAAAAAACAACCCATCCGTCAAACATCAAGGCAAACTCGTTATTAATTGATATATATCAGCCCCATTCACATTTCCAACTTTAACATAATTCTCCTCGATAAAATACAGGGTCTCATTTAAGTTGGAGGCCAGAACGACATCTTTCCATTTTATCTTCTGCTCTTTACGAACATTTTGATCCAGATCAGGGATGCGTTCCCTGTCCGCAGGTTCAATCAGATTGACGATCAACTTCGGCGGATGTGCTGTGAGCTGTATATAAAACTGTTCCGCCCAACCATTTGTTAATGGAGTATCCACATGCACCAGCGGATACGGCAAAAAGGAAACCGGAGTTTCCCTGCCAGAGACAAAATTGATCACGGGTCTAAATCCCCAAATAAATACCTTATCCTGTTCAACCGTATTCTCTTGAATATACAATGCGACAGGGTCCACATATTCGACCTGTCCTTTTGGGAGAGATGTGAGTACATCCCCATAGCCTTTCCAAGCCTCAAGTTTACTGAAAATGGTTATTAGAATCAAAACGAACAACACGAGGGAAATATTTTTCTCCAAGCGAGGCAAAAACCCGGCCAGAGACCAGAATATTACATACGCGCACAACACTCCCAGATATGGAGCCCATCCAATAAAGTAGTGCAGGTAATTCCGTCCTGAAAGCGTACTTAAGATCAATTCCATCGGCAAACCCAGGAGCAAAACCAGAAGTAATGGCGAAAACTCAGCTCCACGCACAAGACTCTTGATCACAATAAAAATGGCTGGCAAATACCCCGTCAATGCGATGACTGAAATAATAACACCTATTGAAACAGACGCATCTTTTATCCCGCCCAGAATTTGTGCAACACCCGTATCTGAACTATATTGATAGTTGAACACAAGCACCACATTGATCATTTCCTGCAATGCACCCTGTGACGCAAAATAAATAACAACCGGGACAACCACTGCCGCAACGCCGGGCGCGATCAGAGCAAGCCGCCTGGCCAGCAATTTCCAGTTTTTTGATAAAAACGCAAGTACAACGAAGGCACCCACTACTGCAATCTGCATACTTATATTATTGGGACGCAGCAGGATATTGAACCCTAGAGAAAGCCCAATCAAAAAATCGAACTTTTTATTTTTCGGCTTCTCCACACCTTTTACAAATCCCCACAACGCCAGGCAGCTAAACAGCACCGAATATTCTTCAGAATAATTCCCGCCTTGCAAAATATTACCCGCCGACGTGATCAGGACGACGATCCCGATCAAAGCGGGAATTCTGCCCATTACAATTGTGACCAGAGAATAACAAAGCCACGCCCCGCCAAAAAGAAAAAGAAATTCCAGAAGCCAGACTCCCCACCGCGAACCATCTCCTAAAAATAGCCCCAGCGCATTAATATAAAAAACGATCGGACCTTTATTTTCCCAAACATCCAAATAAGGCACTTTGCCTTTCAAGATAAGTGAACCGATATAAAGAAAAATACCTGCATCCCGCCCCGGATAGGAAAATAACGGGTTTAATAATATCCCGGAAACAATAAGGCTGATCCATAAAAATTTGAGCAGAATAATTCCATAATAGGAATTAATGGATGAGAAAAGTTTTTTGAACATGATCTACCTCAAGGATGGGCGTAATACTACAAAACCAGTTTTTGAAAACAAAGTATACCTTTGGGAATTATAACCTTCTCATCCCTGATTAATTTGCGGAACACAACTAATGCCGAGACTGTTAAAATGCGCACGCATCAAATTTTTTCATTATATTCAGGTAAAATCAGCCCGCCATGAATATAAACCCACCTTTTGATGAAGCAGGCGTTGAATATCAACGCACCCGCATGACACATTGGGACCAAGTTGCCCAAAAACGCGATCACTGGCGCGGGATGGGAACCTGGTATCACCGCCGCATTAACGAGATTTATAAATTTTTGGTCAGCCCTAACCAGCGCATCCTTGAAATTGGCTGCGGCATGGGAAGTTTAATTACCCAATTAAAACCATCCCACGGCGTCGGCATAGATTTCTCCCCTGAAATGATCGCCCGCGCAAAACAACGCCACCCCGAGATCGAATATCACCAACTCGATGCGCACGACCTCTCCAGCCTCGCAGGCGCATTCGATGTCATCATTTTTTCAGACACCATCAACGACCTGTGGGACGTGCAGCGCGCGCTCGAACAGGTCAAAAAATTCTGCCAGCCGCATACCAGACTCATCCTCAATTTTTACAGCCATCTCTGGCAGCTGCCCCTCGCCATCGTGCAAACCCTCAACCTTGCCTCGCCGATGCAAGACCAAAACTGGCTCACCTCGGAAGACGTGGAAAACCTTTTGCGCCTTGCCGGGTTCGAACCCATCCGCCACTCGCCTGAGATTCTTTTGCCCCTGCCGCTGGGCGGCTTCGCCAATCAATACCTCACGCGCCTGTGGCCCTTTCAAGGCTTCGCGCTTTCCAATGTGATAATCGCCCGCCCCGCGCCGCAGCCCGCCGAAAAGCCGAGTGTCTCCGTCGTCGTTGCCGCGCGAAACGAAGAAGGCAATATCAAAAACATTTTCGAGCGCGTGCCGCAAATGGGATCGAAGACCGAGCTGATCTTCGTGGAGGGACATTCCAAAGACAAGACTTACGAGACCATCGAAAAGGAAATCGCGCTTCATCCCCGGACCTCGAGCCTGCTCTTCCGCCAGCCGGGCATTGGCAAAGCCGACGCGATTCGACTCGGCTTCGAGAAAGCCTCCGGCGACATCCTCATGATCCTCGACGCGGATCTGACCGTCCCGCCCGAAGACCTGCCGCGTTTCTATGAAGCCATCACATCCGGCAGGGGCGAATTCATCAACGGTGTGCGCCTCGTCTACCCGATGGAAAAAGAAGCCATGCGCACACTCCT
>VGNE01000093.1 GCA_016866215.1 Chloroflexota bacterium
GGGGAAACGATAGCCCCCCGACCTTGGCGCCTCAGCGCCACGCGCTAGCCGGACTGCGCCACGCCCCGATATAGGATTTGAAACGATAGCCGCCCGACCTTGGTGCCTCAGCACCACGCGCTAGCCGGACTGCGCCACGCCCCGATATAGGATTTGAGACGATAACCGTCCGACCTTGGTACCTCAGCACCACGCGCTACCGGACTGCGCCACGCCCCGATCAAATGAACTAGGCGAGTATAATGCGAAGGATGAGTCCCCGTCAAGCAATTGTGTTCATTACTTATCTTACGCTTCTTTTTGGACTTTCAGCCTGCAGCCCCTCAAATGAGACGCAAAGCGTCCCGGCACAAACAGTGACCTTACCTGCGCCCAGCGCAACCGTCACTTTTACGCCCAGCCCCATTCCACCCACACCCACTCCCACCCCGTTGACTTGTCTCAGCCAGCCAGGCACGATCAAACAGGATGTAATCTCTTCTACAAATCCACCACAGGAATTCCTTATCTACCTTCCACCTTGCTACGAGGAATTGGACGATATGAATTATCCCGTCCTTTATCTGCTGCATGGGCAAACCTACACACAAGATCAGTGGGTGAGATTAGGTGCGCCAAACATTGCAGACCAACTGATTTTATCAGGCGAGACCGTACCATTTATGATCGTCTTCCCCGATGACCGTTTTTGGAATTTGCAGGCCGGCGCTGGTTTTGGAGATCGTTTCATCAAAGACTTGATCCCCCATGTGGACAAGAATTACCGTACGATAGCAGATCGTGATCATCGTTCTCTCGGCGGTCTCTCTCACGGCGGCGGTTGGGCCGTGAAACTTGGCTTCGAATATCCCGAATTGTTCGGCTCTCTTGGTTTGCATTCCCCCGCCATTTTCAAAGAGGACGCCCCATACGTAGAGAAGATCATTAAGAATATTACAGCAGAAAACCGTCCACGCTTATGGCTGGATGTAGGTGACGCGGACAGGGATTTGGCCAGCATTCTCCTCTTTGAAGAAATGCTCACCCGAAATAATTACATTCATGAATATTATTTCTATGCAGGCGACCATTCTGAAATCTATTGGGGTGCGCATGTGCAGGAATATTTGCGTTGGTATGCGCAGGCATGGCAGGCAGAACCAGCAGAGTAATGGGATATAATTTTTTATAATGTACATCCCGTCATTCCCCATTCGGGGACGATGTGCGAGGGCGCTCTTGTTCTTGCCCGAAGCAATCTCGCCAACGACATGGAGATTGCCGCGCCGCCAAAATACAAGTGTCTCGACAAGCTCGACAACCAAGCGGCGGCTTGCAATGACATCAATTTCCGAGGAGCATCAATGAATATCTTTGTTACCGGCGGCGCGGGATATATCGGCTCTGCGACAGCTGAAGCCTTGATCAAGGCCGGACATTCCGTCACAGTTTTTGATTCACTTGTCACAGGTCATCGCGCCGCAGTCCCTTCAGGCGCGAAATTCATTCACGCATCCCTGGATGACAGACATGCTCTTGCTGATGCATTCACCTTAATGAATTATGACGCCATCATGCACTTCGCGGCTTTTATTGAAGCCGGTGAAAGTATGAAGGACCCGGGAAAATACTTCCGCAATAACTTCAGGAACTCACTGGAGTTAATGGACATCGCTGTGCAGGCCGGTGTAAAAAAGCTGGTCTTATCCTCTACTGCCGCTGTATATCAATCTAGTGAAGAACCGCTAACCGAAGATTCGCCGATTGGCCCCACCAATGTGTACGGCCAAACCAAGTTAATGACCGAGCAGGCCCTCGAATGGTATCGCCAAATTCATGGATTGCACTTTGCCGCGCTGCGTTACTTCAATGCCTGCGGAGCATTGCCCGGCCGCGGGGAAGCGCATCAACCCGAATCACACCTCATTCCGCGTGTGTTGAAAATTGCATTAGGTCAAACCGAATCCGCAACCATCTTTGGCACAGACTATCCCACACCGGATGGCACTTGCATCCGCGATTACATCCACGTTGCGGATTTGGTCTCAGCACATCTTCTGGCTTTGGATGCGCTCGATAAGCGCGACAGAATGACCTACAACGTGGGGAGTGGTAATGGTTTCTCTGTTAGAGAGGTGATCGAGACGGCCCGAAAAGTGACCGGCCATGCAATTCCCACAGTGGAAGCCCCGCGCAGGTCCGGTGACTCTGCCCGCCTGGTGGCATCTCCAAAAAGAATCATCAGCGAATTGGGCTGGAAACCAATCCATACCAACATGCACGAAATCCTCTCCAGCGCGTGGGAGTGGCACAAGTCAAGCCCGAATGGATATGAAAAATGACCTTTCTTGTTGTACTTATCGGCTGGGTGTTCTCCCTTTGCTTGCATGAATTTTCTCATGCGCTCGTTGCCTATTATGGCGGCGACACCACTGTGAAAGACAAAGGCTACCTCACCTTCAATCCACTCAAATATACGCATCCGGTTTACTCACTGCTTCTGCCATTGGTCTTTTTGATGATGGGCGGCATAGGTCTGCCCGGCGGCGCAGTCTATATCGAGAGATGGAGATTACGGGGAAAACAATGGGAGACGGCTGTCTCGTTGGCCGGGCCATTCTCCAATGCGCTTCTTGCTTTAATCCTCGGCTTGATCCTGCAAGGGATGCCGGTCAGCTCCTTAGGCATTTGGCCCGGGCTGGCCTTCCTCGCCTTTCTGCAAATCTCAGCAGTTGTTCTGAACTTGATTCCACTGCCGCCATTTGATGGTTTCGGCGCAATTGAACCTTACATTCCCATGGACATCCGTATGAAATTTGCCAAAACTCAGGGCATGTTATCCTGGGTCGTGCTTATCCTGCTCTGGCAGGTGCCATTCATTGGCGGTTTGTTTTGGGGATTGATTGGTTTTCTTGCGCGGCTGGTTGGCATCCCATTGCAACTGGCAGGATTGGGGTTGGATCAATTCATGTTCTGGTAGTAATAAACCCACCTTACATTCATATTACGGATGAGCATGACCTCCATGTTCCGTTGCGGATGTCATTCGCTTTGAGGTCAGAAAAAACGCGAAAGGTTTTTTAAAATCAAAATAATATAGCAAAAGCCCCATCACAATGACAGGGCTTTTGTTAGCTCTTGACGGCATCCCCGCCGCCGAGGACGGCGATGGGAGCGTTAGGATTTGTCGCTGGTCTTTGTGTTGCCGCAGGCTGTGATAAACACAAAAAGCAATAGACCGATAAGGGTGGATTTTACGAACGATTTCATCTTGAACTCCTTAAGAATTGTGAATTTATAGACAAAGTGTATCCTAAAAAACATGTTATATCTGTGATGTAAGTCATATAAAACTGACTTGACAAATTATTCTTTGTTTTGTATATTCACCCCACCCCCCTGGGAGGGGTAAGGGAAAGCTCATAAGAATTATCTGGAAGAGAAGAATAGAGGTAAATATGGAAACTGACAACACAATCCGCCGATTAAAAACCGTTGAAGGCCATCTGCGCGGCGTCATCCGCATGGTGGAAGAGGACGCCTATTGCATTGACGTGATCCGACAGATTCAGGCGGTTGAAGCAGCGTTAAATAAGGTCAGCACGCAGATTTTGGAAGGACACTTGAATTCGTGTGTGACAACCGCGATCAAAGGAGACGACCCCAAAGAGCGCGAGCGTGTGTTGAAGGAAATTACCGAAGTGTTTGAGATGTCAACTAAAGTTTGATAGTTGGATAGTTGGCGATGGGCGTGTTGCGTGTTGCGTAAAACGTAAATTAGCAATTGCCAAGCCAGGAAATCATAAATCGTAAGTCAACAATCGTAAATCGAAAAAGGAGAAATAAACATGACCATAGTAACCTATACCGTCCCCGCGATTTCCTGCGGACATTGCACTCACACCATCGAAACCGAAGTCGGTGAGCTGCAAGGTGTGCAATCCGTGAAGGCGGATGAAGCCACCAAGAAAGTTGAAATTACCTTCGATACGCCTGCCAACGAAGCAACGATTAAGGCCTTGTTGGCCGAGATCAATTATCCCGCTGAAGGTCTGATTACCTTGTAATATCTTAAACACGAAGGACACAACGGGCACGAGGGGGGCGAATTAAAAATTTGTGCCCTTTCCCCACCTTTGTGTACTTCGTGTCCTTTGAGTTTGAAAAGGTTTTAGCATGAGCGATACAAAACAACTAACTTTACCTATCACAGGCATGACCTGCGCGAATTGTGTTGCCACAGTGGAACGCAATTTGAAAAAAATGGATGGCGTGCAAAGCGCGGTGGTAAATCTTTCCTCCGAGCGCGCCACCGTGGATTTTGACACCTCCAAACTTGAGCTGACTGATGTCATAGCGCGAGTCAATCGTGCAGGCTATGGCGTTGCCACGGGTGAAGCGGATTTGATCCTCAAGCGTCTTTCCGATGATAACGATGCGCGTCGTTTGGAAAAAGCGCTTGCCAAACTCGAAGGTGTTCTCGAGGCGCAAGTGACTTTCACCACCGAAAAAGCGCGCGTGAAGTATGTCCCAACGATCATCACGCAGGCGGAGCTGCGCCGCGCGGTGGCATCCGCTGGATTTGAAGCTGTGGAACTCGGAGGGGAGGCGGAAGACGCTGAAGCCAAAGCGCGTGAAGATGAAATCAATGAACAATACCGTTTGCTTGTTATCGGCTTGATCTTTACCGTGCCATTATTTCTGTTCGCAATGGGGCGTGACTTTGGACTGCTGCCTGCGGCGTTTTATGAAATGGCAACCATGGAGGGGATGACTGTTGCGCCCGCGCCGTGGACAAACTGGTTGATGCTTGCGCTTGCTTTGCCTGTTCAATTTTATGTGGGCTGGCAATATTATGTGGGCGCGTTCAAGGCTTTGCGAAATAAGTCTGCAAATATGGATGTGCTCATAGTGATGGGTACTTCAGCCGCGTTCTTCTATTCACTGCCCATCACGTTTGGACTGCTGGCAGGACACGTCTATTACGAGACGGCGGCAGTCATTATCACGCTTATTCGACTCGGGAAATTTTTGGAAGCGCGCGCCAAGGGACGTACCTCCGAAGCGATCAAGAAATTGATGGGATTGCGTGCCAAGACCGCGCGCATCATCCGTGATGGAGTGGAAACCGAGATACCCGCAGACGATGTGCGCGTCGGGGATATTGTGCTCGTCAAACCTGGCGAGACAATTCCTGTGGATGGTGTCGTCATAGATGGACGAAGCGCAATTGACGAATCCATGCTGACGGGTGAATCACTGCCCGTTGAAAAAAAGCCTGGTGACGTGGTCATCGGCGCGACGTTGAACAAATTGGGCATGTTGAAGTTCGAAGCCACCAAAGTCGGAAAAGAAACTGCCCTCGCGCAAATTGTCAAACTTGTGGAAGACGCACAGGGAAGCAAAGCGCCGATCCAAAAACTTGCTGATCAAGTTTCGGCTGTATTTGTGCCGATTGTGATTGTGATTGCAGCCTTGACCTTTGCAGGTTGGTATTTCTTTGGGGCGACCCTGCCGATCAATTCTGATATTGATAATTTCACACGCGCTCTGATATACATGGTTGCCGTGTTGGTGATTGCCTGTCCGTGCGCGATGGGGCTTGCCACTCCAACTGCCATTATGGTTGGCACAGGCAAAGGCGCGGAAGTGGGAATCTTGTTTCGCAATAGTGAAGCTTTGGAACGCGCGGGAAAAGTTAACATCGTTGTGTTGGATAAAACTGGGACAATTACCAAAGGTCAACCTGCGGTTACTGATATAGTGATCAGTGATCAGTCATCAGTGAGCAGTACTGATCACAGAGCACTGACCGCTGATGACTTATTAAGATTAGCCGCTTCCGTTGAAAAGGGCAGTGAACATCCGCTGGGTGAGTCCATTTGGGCGGAGGCAACCACGCGCGGATTGGTTTTAGTGGAACCCACTGGTTTTAAAGCAGAAGCCGGGCATGGCGTGCAGGCTGAGGTCGAGGGAAGAAGCGTAATGGTCGGGAACGTGAGAATGTTCCAGGCGCGTGGAATCCAGTTGGGGAATCTCGAATCCGAAGTGGCGCATCTGCAATCCGAAGCGAAAACAGCCATGCTGGTTGCAATTGATAATCAAGCCGCGGGAATTATCGCGGTGGCGGATACGATCAAGGACAGCTCGAAGGACGCGATTGCGGAATTGCACAAGATGGGTTTGCAGGTCGTGATGATCACTGGCGACAATCAAAAGACCGCTGATGCGATTGCGAAACAGGTTGGCGTTGATCAAGTATTAGCCGAAGTATTGCCAGAAGGAAAATCCTCTGAAATCAAGAAACTACAGTCTTCAGTCCTTGGTCTCGATACGCTCGCGAAGAACGCTCGCTACTCGACCATCAATAACAATTTACCAATTACCAATATTGTTGCCATGGTGGGTGACGGGGTGAACGACGCGCCCGCGCTCGCGCAAGCCGATGTGGGACTCGCTATCGGCACAGGCACTGATGTTGCGATGGCCGCCGCGCCCGTGACGTTGATGAGCGGTGACCTGCGCGGTGTTGCGCGCGCGATCTATCTTTCGCGCAGGACATTGGCGACGATCAAACAAAATCTATTTTGGGCCTTTTTCTACAATGTGATCTTAATTCCTGCCGCGGCTCTTGGATATTTGAACCCCATGCTCGCCGCTGGCGCGATGGCTTTTAGTAGTGTGTTCGTGGTGACGAATAGTTTGCGGTTACGCAAAGTAAAAATATAGTGAAGAGGCTGGGGGTTGCACCTGGCATTTTTTTGTTATAAGGCCGTCAATTCGATTAGGGACATGATTTTCCCTTCTTAGGCATAGGCGATTCTGCCTATTCGTGAATACGCCACGCGGCTCTTCATGCGCCTCGGATGATTCCTTACAATGGAATCATCCGAGGCGCTAATGAATATTTCTCCGTTCTTATCAGTCGACCACTCCTGTGACGAAGCCTGGCAATGGACAAAGAAGTTGTTATTGCAGGCCGGGTTGCGTCCCATACAAACTTTCGACCTGCATACTGCGCTGGTTGGGTTGCAGGATTGTCCATGCCCGAATCATGGGAAGAATGAATGTGACTGTCAGATGGTGGTTGTGCTCGTTTATGGAAGCGCAAGCGAACCTGCAACCTTGATCCTGCATGGCAATGATGGGCAAACCTGGCTTTCCATTGTAAACAACTCTCTCCAGCACACAGATGCATCCATTCGATCTGCAATTGAGAGGGCGCTTCAACTTAATCCATCTGAATAGGAACATCTCATAAATGAATTCATCTGATGTTGCAGTTGTCACGCGCTCAGCAGATACCCGCTCACTTGGGGAGCGGCTATCCAGTCACTGGCTTCAAATATTTTTAGTTCTTTACGGGATATGGGTATTCACTCCTTTTCTCGCGCCCTTCTTTATGTATATTGGTTGGACAGGCGCGGGCAAGACGATATACTTCA
>VGNE01000094.1 GCA_016866215.1 Chloroflexota bacterium
GGTCTTCAACGTTTTCTTCACTTTTGTGTATACTCGGTAGCGATCAGTCATAGAGGACACCTCAGTTGGTTTGGTGACCCTGAGTTTACTCTATGACTGATTTTCCTCGTATTTGTACGGTAGAGAAATCAATTTCGTCAACCCCGTTGTCTTCGGGATAGGTATGGACGAGGGTTATAAAGGCGCCGCGCGCTCCATTCAATTCCGCCGGGCTGACCTGCCAGTACACATCAAAGGCGGGGTCTCTCCCTCCCGGCATAAGGGCTCCGTTAATCGCCTCTCCGGGATGAAAGATGAGATAGGGTTTGAATCTCTCAACCAGCTCGTATTCAGTCTGGTCGGGTATCTCATCTCCATCGCAATCTTTCGAGTCGCCGCTCGGGCATCCCGTCAGGTATGGAAGCGGGACAAATGCAGGCTCCGGCACCGGGGCATAATCCACGCCCTGATAAATCCCCGGATAGCGTCCCTTTTCAGGCAGGCCGTAATAGATAAAGGAATGATAGGTCTTAAACTCCCATGGGGAGGATAATCCGCGATCCCCGGCATATTGGTTTTTTGCAGCCCAAAACGAGGTCGCCGGATCCTCGCTCCGGGATCGATAGTAATACTGGGCGAAAGCGCCGCTGTAGCGCGTGGCGCTAAAATCGGCAAACACATTGGGCACGCCGTTATATGGGCGGAGGTTCTTGCCCACATAAAACATATTGTTGCTCGTAATCCCAATAAAGTGATGAGCGCCGCTGTTCAACATTGCCAAAGGGATGGTGTTGTAAACCTGCCTGTCGCCAATGCTCAGGTCCGCGCTGGTTGGCAGAAGGGCGAAAACGTGCGCGCCGGCAGGAATGGATTGCGCTTCCTGAGCGTCATAGGCTGTGACCAGCGCAGAGTCCGGGGCGGCATTCCGGGCATACCATATGGAATTCACAGGAATCAAGCCGTGAATGAGAATATCCCTTGTATCGAGCACGGTTCCCACGCTTGAATTCGCCGCATCGCTCCCCATGGAATTGACCAGATCGTCGGGACGGATCAGTTTTTGATCCACTGCCGAGGGATTATAAGGCGAGGTTGAATATACGGGGCTGATCAGGTAGGTAACGGACCCGGTTTTATCTTTCAGGAAGTCATCCAGATATAACGGGTCTTCGGACAATGACAACTCAACGTAATCTTGATGGAAATTCAGGCGATGGGCGGAACTCTGAAGCGTGCCGAGTACAACACCGCCCTCGGGCGGCTCCGCGCCGGAAGCAAGGGCGCTGATGTAGTTCAGGATCAGGTCTGTGCTGTGCCCGTCGGGCAGACGGGTGATGACAGTATCGGCGGTATGAAATAGGTCATTGTCCAGATCGGCGTAAATGTCATCGGAGGCAATCCAAGCCTCAAGTCCGGTAGGATCGTGAATCTGGGGCATGGGAATCACGTCGGGTCCGCCAATAATCGCGATTGCGCCCAGAGGCGAACGCCCGTCAATCCCGATCTTCCAGCGAAGCAATTCGGAGGAAATGGCTTGCTTAACTTCCACGGAGGTGTAGCCGCCGTGGGGATATGGCAGCGCCACGTCCAGGAAGACGGGTTTCCCTTCACAATCCACCATGCCGGACTCGTAATACTGCTGAAGAGCGGTTTTAACTTTTTCCCAGCTATTTGAGTCACCGGTTGAATTTGCCAGATATTGCGAATCTGTAACAATCAGGATCATTCCCAGCTTACCGGTAGGATCGCAGTCTGGAATTTGAGTGGGCGTCGGTATGGACGTCGGAATGAACGTCGCTGTGGGTCTGGGTTCTTCGACATAAACCGTCAAACTCTGGTTGTGCCATAGCCCGTCCTGCCCGAAGACCTCAAGCACATACGTGGTTGTTTTCGTTGGACAAACATCAACAGTTGCCGAGTTATAAGAAATGGCTCCGTCCCAGTATACGGTAGCGTTCGAAACATTCCAATGCAGCGTGGTGCATTGTCCCCGCTTGAGATTGTAACTATCCGCCCAGAAGGAAACCTCCGTGCTGGCAGGCGGTGGAATAGGTGTTGAGGTTTTTGGAGGGAGGGGGGTCTGCGTGATCCGGACGGGTGCAATTGTCACTGGAGGCTTAGTGACTGGAGGCTCGGTGACCGGGGGCTCGGTGGGAGGCGCTTTAGCTTCTCTCACCCGGATCTGCAGCTCGTACCTTGCGGGCAGGTTCGCACCAGTGCATTGATCTAATGGAAAATAGCTGCCGACTGAAGCGAATCCATGATCATAACCGGCTGGAATCACATGACCGGTCCAAGCTGACCAATCCCTGGAGTTATTCAAGTCGAGGAACTCAGACCACCCATTGCCAGAGGGTATGTTCCCTTCTGGGTAAAGTGCCTGCACTTGCAGGTGGGGATAGCAAGCGGCGCCGGAAAGCTCCCTGGCGCGCGCCTGGAACTCAAGCCCGACCATGCTGCGACCTCCATCAAGACGCGCTATATAGTGTTTGTAAAATTTTCCACCTTCCGGGAGTAGGTCAAAAGTAAAGGTGCTTACTTTGCCAACTTGAACATAGACTGTCTCTGAATCCCCTATATCCTGTGCCTCAGCCAAAGTCAATAGCGAAGATAAGGCCAGGGTTAATATGATAACCAGTGAAGAAACCTGCAAGGCAATTTTTTTCATGGAACGCTCCCTCTATCTTGCGATCATAATCGGTAGAAGCAGCCTCTATGGATTGACAAACACAGCCCTGCGAGGCGCGCAAGACTTGAAAAACTCAGCAATGAGCTACTGACAGGCTGGAAATATCACTACAATCTCGAAAGGTGGATTCGCGATCATATTGTCCAGTTTGAGGATATGAAATTGGATTGACTGTTATTTTTTAAGCAACACTCCTCGCAATTTTTTTGGGCTTTTTGGCAGATAAAACTGGAGCTGTCCTTGACAAAGCCGGAGGGCGCCCTTGACTGAATCGCAACCCAACACGGTTATTGGTCCCACATGCAGGACATTTCACAGCGGGTCTCCTTTAGCGATATCTTACCAACTTCCTCTTTTACTCTAAAATCCTATTAAATAATATATATACATACTATACAAAATTAGTCATGTTACGCACAGTGACATTTGTCATGTTATTGGCAATTCTGCCAAACAAAAAAAGACGACTCGCGCGAGTCGTCTTTTTTTGTTTTCCGAAAACCTTGAATTATTCGACGACGACGTTCGCGCCGGCTTCTTCAAGTTTCTTTTTCGCATCCGTCGCAGCGTCCTTGCCGACAGCGGTGAGGACTTTTCCACCGGCGGTTTCAGCGAGGGTCTTCGCTTCGCCGAGACCAAGGCTGGTCAATTGACGAATGACCTTGATCACGTCAATCTTCTTGGCGCCGGGGTCCTTGATGACCACATCGAACTCGGTCTTCTCTTCCACAGGTTCAGCGGCGGCAGCGCCGCCAGCAACAGCCATCGCTACAGGTGCGGCGGCGGAAACGCCCCACTTCTCTTCGAGCATTTTTACCAAATCAGCCGCCTCGAGCACGGAAAGTGTGGAGAGTTCTTCCACGAATTTTTGAAGCTTGTCAGACATTGTTTAGCACTCCTTGCTAGGTAATTGAAATATGAATATTTTGTGCGAGATGAACCCGCTGAAAAATTTAACAACTAGGCTGCAACAGCCTGTGCGCTTTCAGAACGCGCCTTGATAACAGCCGCGAGGCCGCGTGCGGGTTCTGCCAGCATGCGGACGAGTTTGCCGGCAGGAGCCTGCAAAACACCCAACAATGTTGCGCGCAAAACAGGCAAAGGCGGCAGATCAGAAAGAGCCTTGACCTGTGAAGCGTTGAGGGCTTTGCCGCCCATCAAACCGCCTTTGATCTTAACGAACTCATTGCCCTTGGTTGCATCGGTCAATGCTTTCGCGGTAGAAGCAGGGTCTTTGAATGCAAAAGAGATTGCGGTGGACTTGACCAGGTAATCCTGGGGGAATTCGAATCCGTTCTCTGCAAACACACGACGGACGAGCGTATTCTTGACGATATGGAATTCACCGCCAGTTTCACGGATTTTCGCGCGGATCGCATTAATAGCTTTCATTTTCGCGCCAGTATATTCCACAAGAATTACGGCTTCACTACGCTTGATCCAGTCCGCGTATTGTGACTGCACTTCTTCCTTGCGTTGCTTTGATATTGCCAATGGTTATTCACCTCCTTTCAAATTAAAAGTCTTTGCCACTTACACAGGCAAAGACTTTTAGTCCCCGGAGGGAAATCAGCGCTTGAGCGCTGATATTTTCTATCAGTCTCCACCTGAGCAGGAAATTAAGTTCCGAAGGAACATTCAGAACACCCGCCTTCATCGGCGAAGTGGATTTTTAGGGATAAACGAGTATCGCTACTCGGCACCTTGCATATGTTCGTTGGGATCCGTCTTGATGCCAGGTCCCATTGTGGTGGTAAGGGTGATGCGTTTCACGAAGTTACCCTTCGCACCCGACGGTCGAGATTTATTTACCGCATCCACCAAAGTCATATAGTTCTCGTAAAGTTTCTCCGCGGTGAAAGAGACCTTACCGATTGAAACGTGAATATTATTGGTCTTATCGAGGCGGAACTCCACACGTCCTGCCTTGGCTTCCTTGATCGCGCGTTCCATATCCTGCGGAGCAACAACCGTGCCAGCCTTCGGGTTCGGCATCAATCCGCGCGGACCGAGCACTCGACCCAGACGCCCCACCTTGCCCATTGTATCAGGTGTGGCGATGGCGACGTCAAAATCAAGCGCGCCGCCTTCGATCTTCTTCATCGTCTCGTCATCATCCGCAACAAGGTCAGCGCCAGCCGCACGAGCGGCAACTGCGCCTTCTCCTGAAGCGAAAACCAGCACACGCACGGTCTTGCCCAAACCATGAGGGAGAACAACAACATCTCGCAACTGCTGATCCGCCTGACGTGAATCAAGCGAGGTGCGCATATGAACTTCAACGGTTGCATCGAATTTGGTTATCGAGGTTTCTTTTGCCAGTGCAACTGCTTCGCGGGCGGAATATACCTTATCCGGTTCAACTTTAGCCGCCGCGGCTGTATATTTTTTTCCGTGTTTGGTCATTTTTTCCTCCGTGGTGCAAGCGTGGCGCCGCTGGTTGAGTAAGCCGAGCGTTCTTCTCGGCTGTATCGAAACCAGCGCCACTCCCACAAAATTAGTCGGTTACCGTAATGCCCATCGAACGGGCTGTGCCTTCAACCTGCTTCATTGCGCCTTCAAGACTGATCGCGTTGAGGTCTTTCATTTTTAATTCAGCGATTTCCTTCACCTGAGCGCGAGTCACCTTGCCGACTTTGTCCTTATTCGGCACGCCCGAACCCTTCTCGACCTTTGCGGCTTTGCGAAGCAAAACTGCTGCGGGCGGAGTGCGAAGCACAAATGTAAATGAACCATCGCTATAAATGGTGATTTCCGCGGGAAGAACCTCACCCGGGCGATTGGACGTACGGGCATTGTATTCCTTACAAAACGCCATGATGTTTATACCATGACTTGCCAGCGCAGGTCCGACGGGAGGCGCAGGATTGGCCTTGCCAGCCTCAAGCTGAAGACGAACGACTGCTTTTAACTTCTTTGCCATTTTGACTTAACTCCTTCGTGGTTTTAGCGTGGCGCCTTGGCGCCACTCCCACCGCATCAGACCTACGGGAGGCCTGCTACTGTCTAATTTATTTTGGATGCCGTTTCGGCATCACCTGAATTACGCTTTCTCAACTTGCAAGAAATCCAACTCGATCGGCGTTTCGCGTCCGAAGAAACTCACCATCACGCGGACTTTCGTGCGCTCCATATCGATCTCGGAAACCACGCCGCGGAAGTCATTGAACGGTCCATCCACAATACGCACGCGCTCATCCACTTTGAAACTTACTTTGACTGTTGGCGCTTCGGCTTCCATGCGTTTGACGATCTGCGCCACTTCTTCCGGGCGCAAAGGTGTAGGGTTATTTCCCATACCAACGAAACCTGTCACACCGGGTGTGTTGCGGACGACGTACCAGGATTCTTCCGAGAGCGCCAGGTTCACAAGCACATAGCCGGGAAAAATGTGCCGTTCCACCGTTCGGCGCTTCCCATCCTTGACTTCGATCTCCTCCTGGGTCGGGATCACTACATCAAAGATCCTGTCTTTCATGCCCATGGTCTCGATGCGTTGCTCAAGGTTATGACGCACTTTGTTTTCATAACCTGAATAACAATGGATCACGTACCAGGCCGGCCCCTCAACAACTACCTCAACGGAGGGCAGTTCGGTGGGAATCTTTGTCTCGGAGCTGGGAGCAGGTTCCGGGGGGAGTCCTGATGCGATGCTTGTCGAAGAATCCGAAGGGGAAGCGCTATCATCCGCAGGAGCGATTTGCTCCTCGGCTTTATCTTCCATCGTTTCCTGTTCTATCTGCTCCTGCGGTTCCGGTAAATCCATCAGATCCTCAATTCAAATTATATGCCAAGTATCAAACCCAGCAACTCACCGGCAAAATAATCCATACTTGAGAGGAAGATTCCAACGACGACCATCACAAGCAGAACAAGTCCGGTCAGGCGTTTTGCTTCGGGCCATGTAGGCCAGCTCACTTTGCGAAGCTCTCCCGATGTCTCACGGTAGTAACGCTGAATAGCGTTTTCGCTTTTCTTGACTTTCTTTGCTCTCTCAGCCAAGGCAATACTCCTTCTTTGTTTTTACGGCTAAAACGCCGCATGATGCGGCGTTGCCACAGGCAGGCCAGGCAGGAATTGAACCCACAACCCCTCGTGTTGGAGACGAGTGCTCTGCCAATTGAGCTACTGGCCTAATTAGGCGGGGTAATAAATAACCCCACCCTTATTTTACTTGGTCTCGCGATGTTGTGTGTGTTTTCGACAACGCGAACAGTATTTGTTGAACTCCAACCGATTCGGATCGTTGCGGCGATTCTTTTCGGTTGTGTAATTCCGCTCTTTACAGTCGTTACATTGAAGCGTAATGACCGGGCGGACATCTTTCTTCTTGGAAGCCATCTTTAAACCTTACTTTCTAATTACTCGACGATCTTGGTCACGACACCCGCGCCGACGGTCAAGCCGCCTTCACGAATGGCAAATTTGGAACCCTGCTCAAGCGCCACAGGCACGATCAACTCAACCGTCAGGTTCACATTATCGCCAGGCATGACCATTTCCACGCCTTCCGGCAGGGTAATATCTCCCGTCACGTCCATCGTGCGAATGTAGAACTGCGGACGATAGCCGCTGAAGAAGGCCTTGTGACGTCCGCCTTCTTCCTTCTTCAACACGTATACTTCCGCCAAAAACTTCTTGTGCG
>VGNE01000095.1 GCA_016866215.1 Chloroflexota bacterium
ATAGACCTCCCGCAATTCGGCACGCTCGCCGTCGGGGAAATGTTCCACCTCCCAAGCCTCGCGCTCCCACTCTTTGCGATAATATTCATGTTCGCTTTTCGTGGAAAGGTATGCACCTGTCGCCATCGAAAACCCGTCCGCCAGCAGGTTTGCTAGCCCAAGGATGAGGATGACAGGCGTGCCAAGCTGCGCACCCGCTACGCCGCTGACCACAGCAAACGTTGTGATGATCCCATCCAGTCCGCCGTATACCATTTCGCCCAGGTATTGACTGCCTGCGCCGCCATGTTCTTCTGCGGCTTTGGCAATGAGGGCAGGATCGTGCGCTAGTGCGGAGGCATTCTCATCCCCATGTTGGGGCGCTTTTCTCGCTTTTTCAAGGCGTTTGGAATAGCTATCCATTGGTTGGCTCCTGTTTTTTTGTAACCGCCTGATTCAGAATGTTGAGAAATTCATCAAGCGGCACGCGATGAACTTTCGCCGCCCATTCTACTGTGAGAGCTTTGGCGAGAAACATCCGCAGAGAATATCTTCCCACACGTTTGACGCCGAAGACTTCCATTACATCAGCGATATCGCCGTATTGCAACAGGATAGCTGAGATGCGGGTATCTTTTGTGATTTGCATTTCGGGATTCTCGTTATTTTTTGTGTTCCAGCCGTGAGGGCTATCTTCCGTACCACATGCGCGAGAGAAGATTATCCTTGAGCATGAATTGATGATAGAGCGCCGCACCGACATGCAGCAGAACCAGTAAAAGCAAAGCAGGCACAATGAAGCCGTGCAGCATCCGTGCTGTGAAATCGAAGAAGTCTGCGGGGAGTGGGGAACCTGAACCGCCGAAGACAATCGGCACCAGCCCAGCCTGCATCGAAAGCGACATGCCGCTGACCGCAGTCAGAAAGACCAGCAGATACAATGCATAATGCACCGCTTTACCGATCCAGTCGAAGAAAGCATTGCCCGCTGAGGCATGTTCAGGTTTGGGGAGTTTCATGCGTGTGATGAAACGTGTCACGATCACAACCAGTGTGAAAACCCCAACGCTCATATGCAATGCCAAAGGCGCAAGTTTGTTCGCATCGTTCGGAAGTCCGCTCATGGACTTTCCCATCACAAAGGCGGCGACTACCAAAAGCACAACCAGCCAGTGCAGTGTCACTTGTATGGGATGATATTTCTTAGGGGATGTTTTTGTCATACTGTTCTCCTTGAAAACTTATTTTGTTTTTTGCACCGAAGCACGAATCAGCGCAAGAATGACCAGCCAGACCGCGAGCCGAGAAGTCATCGCCAACATGCTTTGAGTTGCCACAACATCACGAAATGCCAGCAATAACAAAACAGTTGCGCCCGCATGGACACCGAAGAAGATCAGCGCAGAAGCCCCCGCGTGGCGGCTCTCCCTCCAAAGCAAAATGGTTGGAATGAAAACCGTCAGCACGCCCATCACAAAGTTATAAACTGGCAGCCAGTCCAGCACAGAGTAGCCGGGATTCCAACCGCGCATTGCCATGCCGCCCGCAAAGATCGAGAGAACGCCAACCACAAGAGCAAGCACGCCCGCGGTCTTCATTTTGGAGATCACGCTTCACCCTTCGCGCCCAAAAACACCACGCGCGTTTTTGCGTTCATGCCGCGTTTCGCACCGCTTGGCACCACCACCGTTACGCCGGGTTTGATCGCAAAAGTCTCATCGCCCACCGTCATCAGCCCTTCGCCTTCGAGAAAGTGATACATCGCCGCCTCGCCAGGGTGAACGGGAATTTGCCCGCCTGCCTCCAACCCAACGACTAGTGACTTGAACTTTGGCGTGTCAATTAAAAACTGCGGCTTTGGCCCATCTGCCGCAAAGACCGCTTTTGATTTTGTTTCAAGAAAATAGATTTGGCTTGTCTCAGACATATCGTCTCCTTTTTGATATGTCTAACTTTACTGGAAGTCCCCGCTTCATATTCCGACTTTTGTCGGGTTTTTCAACCCAAACTTTAATCTCCCTGTAACATGGCTCGCTCCGCCAGTCCCATACGGTTCAGAATACGGATGTGCTGTTTATCCATCTCGATCAATCCTGCCTTCGTTAATTCACGGATGACACGGCTGAGCACATCGGGCACGGTTCCCAAGTGCGCCGCCAACTCCGTCTGATTCGTCCAGCGGCGGCGTTCGATCACATCACCCTCGGCTGAATCCAATAACAATTTGGCAAAACGCGCTTCAATCGTCTTCAACGATAGATCCGCTGCGAGCGTAACCAAGTCGATGATCTTATCTGCCATGTTGCCAATGATCTGCAACGCCGTCTGTGGATATTTCATTTCATCACCACCTCTTCCAATGCATGGCGCGGAATGAGCCAAATACCCGACTCTTCCAATGCCACCGCCGTCACCGGGTTGGGACGTTTCGCCAGCACGCCGATCTCATTGAATATCTCGCCAGCATCCAGAAATCGTAACACCTGTTCGCGTCCATCGGGCGCAGTCCGCAGAGCTTTCAACGAACCATATTGCAGGTAATACAAATTCGACTCGGTATCACCCTCCCAAAATACAACCGCATGAGGCGGAAATACTTTCCACATGGCACTATTGGCAAGAGCTATCATGGTTTCATGATCCAGTCCGCGCAGGAATTCAAAATCTTGCAGGCGTTTGAGTAGGATATGGTTTTGCATTAGGGTCCTTGGCTATGAATCGTCTTATTCATATTTTGATAATACTTTATCACACATGTTTAGTACATCGTAAACTAAGTTGCTTTGAATTTTTCATTGGCAGATTGAACCGCTACGTAATGTGAATTGAGTTTGGAGCGAGCAGTCTGGATTGAGAACTGCCAATCAATCTTGATTTTTTGTTCGGTACGTTCCGCTACCAAAGCCAGAATTTCTTGTTCCAGCTTTTCTATGGTTGGTATTCTCCGATTGAGACACTGCCTGGAAACTGCTGAGAACTCAATTTCAATCATATTGAGCCAACTGGCTGATTTGGGTGTGTAGTAAAACTCAAATCGTTCTGCCAGAGCCAGGGCTTCATCTGCCGGTAGATTTTCATAGAAAGCACTGGTATCATGCGTGTTCAAATTATCCTGAACCATCCTGATTTTGATGGCATTCGGATACATCGCTGCTACCGCCTGACAAAAAAGAGAGTATTCTTTCTTGGTGCGCTGTGGGTGAACTTGTGCCAAGCGTTGTCCGGTCAAAGGCTCAATCATCGCCAGCAAAGCGCAAGAGCCCATCTTTTCATATGCATAATGTTCTCTGCGGACTCGTCCACTTTGCATCACCAAGGGCGCAACCGTCTCTCCAATCAAGAAGCAGGGTCGCTCGTCGTAACAAATCACAGGATAATTCGGATCGTAAGGCAATTTGTAGAGCGCTAATAGCGTTTCCATCCTCGCCAGAAAGCGACTATCCAATGTACCAATGCACCAGGTTTGTTTCAGGTGCGGCTTGAGGACGTTTTTTTTAGAATCGTACGCACATGGGTATGCGAGATTTCCTCGCTAAAACCAAGCTCGACCACTTTATCTGCCAACAGTCGCAAACTCCATTCGGCGTGTCCTTCTGGTGGCGTACTACAGGCCAGTGCTGTGATTTTTGCGCGTTGTTCCCCATCAATCTTGATGGGTCTGCCAGAGCGCGGACGATCATACAAAGCTTGTAATCCACTTTCTCGATAGTGATCGGCCAATGTGGACAACGTCGCGATAGTTATCTTGACCGTTTTGGACACAACTGTATAAGTTTGACCGCGATCCAATTCAAGTAGTGAAAGCGCACGTCGATAGGTTTTTGCCTTGAGTTCGCCCTTGCTAATCAAGGCTTCGAGATATTCTCGATCTATTGGACTGAGTTGTATGTGTTGTTTGTTCATCTGGCTATTTTCTACCAGACACCCACTTTTGTCAAAAACTTACTTTACGATGTAATGAGCATTGCGGCTTTTCTACACATGACATCTCCTTGATAAAGCGAATATCTAATCATACAGATGAGATATTTGGGGTGTTCAATGCAGATGTAAATTGTTTGTAAAACTTTAAGCAGATTTACAAAACCCTAACTTTGATAATCTTTGATGAGAGGATGTGCGCAGGTTGTTTATAAGCGAAAGTTTCATTTCAACTTCTCCTCAAAGAATGCCACAACCATTTGAGCGATTTCTTTGCGTGATGGGCTGATCTGTCCGCCATCTGGCTTGAAGGAATGGTTTGCATTGACCACTGGCACAAGTTCTGCGGGCACTCCTGCTGATTGCAAAGCGGATAACAAAATCTGAGACTGTTCGATGGGAACAAGCGCATCCTTCTCGCCATGCAAGATCAAGAATGGCGGATCGTCCGCGCTCACATACGTCACAGGACTAGCGAGCGCGACGTCAAAGTCGCCGAACACGCGGCGGGCAGATTCGTAGCCGCCCTGAAATTGCACGGTCAAATCCGCAGGTCCGAACATATCCACCACGGCTTGCACACGGCTGGAGTACTCAAGATATTCGCCCACATCGAAGCCCGCACTTTCATCCGTGGTGCCGAGCAGGTTTACTAAATGTCCACCCGCGCTGCCACCCCACACACCGATGCGATTTGTATCGAGGTTGTATTCGTCTGCATGAGCGCGCAGCGAACGCACGGCGCACTTCACATCTTCGATCATCGCGGGAAAAACATACTCTGGCGCGAGGCGGTAATTGACCGATACCACCAAAAAGCCAGCTTTCTGCAAGGCGGGGATTTCAATTGCGCCCGCGCCCTGCGCCTTATCGCCCGAACTCCAGCCACCGCCATGCACATACATCGTCATAGGAAAGCGCCCATTGTTTTCGGACGGGTAATACACATCCATCTTCAATGCGACTCCTTCCACGGTGCAGTACGTGATATCTTTTTCGACAGTGCCAAGTTTGGATGAATCAAATTCACTGGATGGAAGAACCGCCTCACCTTGGAACGTGGGCTGGGCTGCTGTTTCAGTGAACTCTGCCGCCGCTGTGGGTTGACTCTGCCCCGCATTGCACGCCAGCGAGATGACCGCCAAAAGCGCGATGAAAAGAGATAATCGTTTCATGGTTGAAGCCCTTTCCTATAGTTTTCAAGTTCCGAAATGACGGCAGCTATTTCTTCCGAGATACCACCTGCTAGAAGATCATTGCTTTCAAATGGATCAACAGACAAATCATATAATTCCCTGCGCCCATCGGAATATTCGATCAATTTATATTGACGATTGCGAACCGTCCAGGTTGTGCTGCCGTCTTCAAAGCGGAATTCAGAATACGCATATTCTCGCCCTGCAAAGGATGGGTTGGTCAACGCATCCATGAAACTGACGCTATCGGGCTGGGAGACTTCGGCGACGCCCGCCATCTCTGCGATTGTGGCAAATAGGTCCGTGATATTGACGAGCGCATCTTCGCGTGTACCCATCTGCGTAACGCCATCCCCTGCAATGACCATCGGCACATGGATGCCGCCTTCATACACCGTGAACTTTGTCTTTTCAGGATCGAATCCCTGTGAGACGGTATCGTGCGATCCGTTATCGCCGATGAAGATGACCACCGTATTGGCGCGGACTTCAGGCGACAGGGAATTGAGCAGACGCCCCATTTCAAAGTCCAATGCTTCCAGCGCTGCAAAATAATACGAACGGGTGTTTTGCCGCATATCTCGCGGCGTTCCCGTCAGTCCCTGCTGGGTATACATTCCATCAGGCGGGATGTGATTTGGAACATGCGGCGCGTTATATGCCAGCCACAAGAACCAGGGCGAATCTTGGGCTTCGACCCATTCCAGGGCTTTGTCGGTGAAGACGGTTGTGGCGTAGCCGTTCACTTGCGAGCGGACACCGTCTTCTGTGATCTCCCACTCGTAATAATCTTTCAAACCGGAAGAAAGGAAACCCGCGTAGTGATTCACGCCAAACATTGCCGGGTGATTGGGGTCGGGCTGTTTCCCGCCCACATGCCACTTGCCGATGACCGAATTTGCATATGGTACAGGTGCATCCTTTGAGAGAACATCAAAGATCGACTCGGTATCCTCAAGCCTTTCCCCAGCAGCAAGGACTCCGGTTCGCAGACCGTATTGCCCTGTGAGGATCGCGGCTCGCGTGGACGAACATGCCGGGGTTGCCCATACGTTATCGAAAACAACGCCAGATTTGCATAAGGCTTCGAGGTTTGGCATGTTTGGTTTCTCCGCGCCGACTTCATAACACGGGCTGGAGTCGATCCCCACATCATCGGCGATGACCAGAATAATGTTCGGTGGGGAGGTGTTTTCTGTGGGGGCGGGCAGAATCGCTTCTGCTGAAACTGTGGAAACGACAGGCGTTGACGCAACTTCAGCGCTGCATGACGTCAGAAGAGTTGCAATGAGAATGGCGAAAGTGACCGCTTTATTTTTTATCAATTGAGTTTCCTTTCATGGTAGCGCGAGATTAATCTCGCAGCACTAAATTACTTCGCCATCTTCACAATATCTTCCGAAGTGACCACGGTTAGATTCGCAGCAGCATAGGCAATCAGTTCTTCATAGGCTGCAAAGATGGCGGCTTGGTCTTTCTCTGCGCGCAACGTGGATGGGTCAGGTGCAGATAAATTCCACGGGGCGGGCAGGGGTTGGTCTTTCTTTCCCTTGTCCATTGTGAAATAGATGGACGACCACGCTTCTGCGCCGGAGCGGTAAAAATTGTTTTCGTGAATGAGCGCGGTGATGAACGGCGCGCGCCCGTTATTCTGGTTTTCCCATTCTGCCAGTTGAGTTTGCAGAAATTGGGTCGGGCTGTATTCCGCCGCATTCGGCTTGGACATAAAATTCCACCAGAAGTTGTCGCCGCCATCTATGGATGTTGTGCGTGTGATGCTGAAATCGCTGGGACGCACAAGCAAGCCATTGGTGTATTCAAAAGGTTGTTCGACCTTTGTGCCCGACTCGTGATATAGCAGAGTCATCTGTGCGCCGAGGCTGGCATAGACTCTCTGCGCGGCGTCTCTGATGCGTGGATCGTTGTTTGGCGCGGGAGCCACAACTGGATTTCTGCCAAAGATATGGGCAACGTAGGTGTAGCCGCCGGGTTGGGATTTGTCCAATTCACCTGTCTCGAGGTCGAGAGCGTAGGTCTCATAATCGAGCAGGGTTTGATACAACTTGTCGTCACTTAGATTTTTCAGGCGCGAATCGAATCCGGTGTACAGCGGGTGCGGCGGGCGGACGTGGTAACTGATGGTCATATTTGAGTTGCGGAAGCGTTCG
>VGNE01000096.1 GCA_016866215.1 Chloroflexota bacterium
TGAAGTATATCGTCTTGCCCGCGCCTGTCCAACCAATATACATAAAGAAGGGCGCGAGAAAAGGAGTGAATACCCATATCCCGTAAAGAACTAAAAATATTTGAAGCCAGTGACTGGATAGCCGCTCTCCTATGGATTGGGATGTTCGCGGACGAGATCTCGAAATGGCAGTGGACATTGAATCCCTACGGCGCGTCCGGTTCAGGTGCGCGATTGAGATTGGCGCGATAAAAGGCTTTGACTTGTTCAGAATCAAATGTTTCGAGGCGCTGCAATCGTCCCCAGGATGTCATAACAAGAGGCGCATCGAGGGAAGGCCAGGGATAGGCGATCAATTTTGTGCCGCCCAGATCATCCATTGTGGTTTTAATTTGCTCCTTCAAGTCCGCGCAACCAGTTTCATCAAGAAGGTCGCAGTTGTACCAGAAGATAACATACCCATGTTCCAAATTATGGACGAGATAGCCGGCAGGAAACTGATAATTGTTACTGTCATAGAAACCTGCCCTGGCTTCCTCGCCGTAATGCGGACCCGAGGTCGGCGGATCGGAGTTGTATTCACCAGGGTCGCTATCCATTGGGATATGCTGACTGCTCCCCGCCATTATTTGAATGAACTCGCCTGCCGCAGGGCGGACTCCCTGCCAGATGATGATGCTGAAGATCGCAATTACAACTACACCAATCCCACCCCACATAAGATTGGTTTTGATCTTTTGCTTGCGATGGCGTTCGTGTATTTTCTGACGATTGGATTTTGAATTCATAAGATTTCCTAATTTTATTGATGAACAGGCGTAAAGTTAATTCCTGACGCCTGTTCATATTTGAACTACTGAACTGAAAGCCTGATATCTTCCTTATAATCCAGTTCACCCTTACGAACATAAACGGTCATTGTCCAATTACCAGACATGCTGAAATTAGCCTTGATGGAATACTTCCCGCCGCCTTGTTCGGTGGCAAGACCGCTCATGCCCATCCCAGTCATATCGGTGTGATCTACAGAGACATCCACTTTTGCGCCTTCAATGGGACTGCCATTGGCGTCGGTGATGATCAACGCCAATTCCATATCTCCCTGCATGGCGGGATTTGGATTCGTACTGACTGCGATATTGACTTGCTTGGATGAAGTTGTTTCAGCGGGCGTTGCCGCGCTTCCACATGCCGCCAGTATAACTGATAAAAGAACGAGCATATTAATAAAAATAAACTTACGCATTTTTTCTCTCCTTTGGATTATATGTCACACCTGCACTTGCGTGCGGTGCAAGTGTTGCGAGGAGCGCTCTTGCACCATGCGACGAAGCAATCTCCAATTAAGTATGAGATTGCTTCGTCGGGAAGAACACCCTCCCCGCAATGACGTTTGTCATTCTACAACATTGATCACCATCATCAAACCGCCCGGCTCGGCGTTGTCGTTGGTGGTGTGGTGCAGGATGTGACAGTGCAGCATCCATTGGCCTGTTTCAGTGGCGACAAACTCGATGTCATAGCGTTCACCTGGCGCAACGCTGACTGTATCCTTCGTCAATTGCGCAGCTTCTGGCACGGGATGGCCATCTGTTGCAACGATCTTAAACGGCACTCCATGCAGATGCATTGGATGGATAAATTGACCGATTGCGATAAAACGCAAACGAACCAGATCACCTTTCTTAACCGTGATCGTCTCAGTCGCAGGGAATGACTTGCCGTTGATCGTGAAGTAATTGGGTTCCATTCCGCCCATCGGCATGGCGGCGAAAGTCTCCCCATCCGTCATCCGTAATTCGGAGATCATCAGCACTTTATCCACAACAGGCGGGTTGGCTTCAGGTTCCTGCGGGTCAATGATGAACGGAGCATACAATCCAGCGCTTACCTGGACATCACCTTCAAAATGTGAGTGATACATGAACGTGCCTGCGGGTTTGGCGATGAACTCATACGTGAAGGATTCGCCTGGTTGAATGGGATCCTGTGTAACTCCAGGTACACCGTCCATTGCGTTGGGGACTTCGACTCCGTGCCAGTGAACCGTCGTCGGATCAGGCAGTTCGTTCTTTACGATGATCTTGACTCGGTCGCCCTCTGTGACTCGGATCATTGGCCCAGGCACGGTTCCGTTGTATGTGTACGCCGTTACTGTGACTCCATCCAGAATCGGCCATTGCACCGCTATTGTCGTCAGTTCAAATACTTTAACGCCATTTTCCTCCCGATAGGCAAGCGGCTGTCCACCCTCAGTTTCAGTGGCAGGCTGAACGTTCGGGGCTGTGATCGGCTCCATCATGTGCGCGGCTTCGGGATTCTCCATCATCATACTGCCTGGAGTGGCGGTCACACCTGCACTTGCGCCAGGTGCAAGTGTCATTGCGCCGTTGTCCATTGGCATCGTGTCGCCTGGTGTTACAGCAGGCGCGCAAGCCGCTAGGATCAATGCCAGACTAACAACTGAAAATATCAATACTTTCTTCATATTTATTTCCTCTAAAGAATTGGATTGAGACCCTATAGGTTTTTCTTGCAAACCAGATGGAACATTTGCAGGAAATCCCTGCTCAAATTAATTGTTCAATTGCACACGAAACCTTTAGGGTCATTGGACTGAATGGATTGAATATAAGGAATTCCCCTCATTACAACCAGAGCAATATGACGCGGCAAAATACAGGCAATATGGCCTATCAACTTTTTGAAACATCAGCGGGCGCTTTGATTTCAAGCGCCTGCTGAATTGCTGTGATCAATTTCACGTCCGCCCGTTGACGCGGATCGTCTGCAATGGCAAGCCAGGTTTGCCCATCATTGCCATGCAGGATCAGGGTTGCAGGGCTTGTGTTGAGCGGCGTCGAAACATCTGCGGCTTTTCCATAAACGAGCACAACCACCAGCTGGCAATCACATTCACTCTTCCCATGATTCGGGCATGGACAATCCTGCAACCCAACCCGCGCAGTATGCAGGTCGAAAGTTTGTATGGGACGCAACCCGGCCCGCAATAACAACTTCTTTGTCCATTGCCAGGCTTCGTCACAGGAGTGGTTGACTGATAAGAATGGAAAAATATTCATAAGCGCCTCGGATGATTCCATTGTAAGGAATCATCCGAGGCGCATGAAGAGCCGCGTGGCGTATTCGCCGATAGGCAGAATTGCCCATCGGCTTGAATCAAATCATTCGAGTATGCACCCTCCATAAGTCCAGAAAAGAAGCGGCAATATCGTCATACACCATTGATTACATCTCGTCGGTTTTGATATATTTCTCTGGTACACGTTTATTTATCAAATACTAACAGGTAAATGGAAAGTACTCATAAAGATATCTTGAAGAAGGCATAGGCAAAAATGCCTATGGACTTATTGGCAATTTGGCGCAAGTCATGCCTCGCATAAAGCGATAAAATGATAATGCTAGACTATAGGAAAGGAGAAAAAATGTCGTACACAAAACTGTCCGTCTTTTTCATTGCAACTGTAACGTTGCTCCTTACTGCCTGTGGGGGCGGTCAGGCAAACACAAATGGCGCTGTGGATGTCGAAGTTGTGCTGGGAGAATCCAGCGCGGGAGAATTTACCGTACAATCTTCTGTGACCGAGTTCAAACCCGATGTACAATATCAATTTGTTGTTACTAACAAAGGCCAGATCCCTCATGAGTTTATGATCATACCGATCACGGAAAATATGAACATGTCGGCAATGTCCATGGAAGAAAAAGACGCGCAGGCGCTCATGATAATCTCGGAGGAAGAATTGCCTCCAGGCGCCACCGTGGAAATGGACTACACCTTCACCAACATACCCGAAGGGAACATTGAATTCGTCTGCGCCCTGCCTGGTCATTTCGAAGCAGGCATGCATACCCCAATCACCGTCAAATAACCAGCAGCATAATTTACCCGGCCTTTCCCGTCACAACCGTGGCGGGAGTTTTTGCATACGCCAAAGTGCCTATTACCACAACCGCAATCTGGCGCAAGACGCAGAATAGCATAAACGTTATCATTCAGAAAAAGGAGATGTTTATTGTGAAACGCTATCTCATTCCACTCGCCGCTTTCCTGCTTGGCTCCTCGCTGATGGCGGGACTCTACTTCGGCATCCTCACCTGGGCACAGGGCTGGGAGTATGCCTCCAAGCAGTTCCTGCTCAACCGCTGGTATGTCCTGCCAATATTCGTCAGTTTGGGAATTCAGGCTGCGCTCTATTCCATTTTGCGCTTCCGCCTGTTCATTCCAACCTCAAGCACAGGCCACACAGGCGCGATGATGGGAACAAACAGCGGCACTTCTGTCACCGCCATGGTTGCCTGCTGCCTGCATCACGTCACCGATGTTTTGCCCATCCTCGGCCTGAGCGCCGCGGCCACTTACCTCACCCGTTATCAGCGCCCATTCATGCTCGTTAGTCTTGGCCTGAACATCATTGGCATCATCGTCATGCTCGTCGTTCTCTATCGTGAGCGACAAAAACTAGGGCCCGTTCAAAAATTACAACCCGTTTTGGAGACTGAATGAAACGTTTTGCCCTGCCCCTTCTTTTAACCCTGACCCTTATCCTTACCGCCTGCGCCCCATCGCAAGCCAGCACGGATCAAACCGTCCCTCAGCCCTTCGATCCTGCTCAGGACAAGCCTGCTTCCGTTTCGACTGAGTCTGCTTCCCCTTCAAATGACTCCGCCATACGTACTGACCAGCAAGGTGCGATTATCTTTGAAATCACCCCACTCAACCTTGACACGACGACGGACACACTCGAGTTCGATGTAGCGTTGACCACCCATTCGATTGACTTGAGTATGGATCTGGCACCACTGTCCACTCTTACCACTGACTCAGGTGTCAGCGTGGAGGCAATTCTCTGGGATGCGCCGCGCGGCGGCCATCATGTGGAAGGGAAACTCATCTTTCCCGCAACGCAAGACAGCAAATCCATCCTCGATGGAGCGGCAATCCTTACACTCACCATCATTAACGTAGACGCTCCCTCGCGTATCTTTGAATGGGATTTGAAGTAAGCGCTTTGCAAAGGATGAATTTGTTACCAAAATCGAGAACGGTAACTTGTTTGTCCTGTTGCCGCCGTTCAAGCGATCTGTATAGCGAATAGATTTATGGAGGCTGAAATGAAAAAGCACGGAGATATCTCTCGGCGTGACGCCATGAAAATGGCTATTTCACTGATCGGTGGTTTGATTGGCACCGCATTAGGTATTCCCGCCATTGCCTACATCATTGGCCCCGCATTAAAAACAGACCAGGCTAACTGGATACGGGTCAGTTCTCTGTCAACCATTGAATTAAGAACACCCATGCTCTTCAAACCCAAGGTGACCCGCCAGAACGGTTGGATGGTAGAGGAAGAAGAAGTGGGTGTCTTTGTTCTCACAGAGGATGGAAGTAACTACATTGCGTTGTCGAATATATGCACGCATCTTGGCTGTCGCGTCCGCTGGATTGCCGAACGAGAGCAATTTCTCAGTCCCTGCCACAATGGGGTTTTCGACAAATACGGATATGTCATCAGTGGTCCCCCGCCGCGCCCATTGGATGAATTTGTTACCAAAATCGAAGATGGCAATTTATTTATTCAGTTGCCAGCCATCAAACGAACTTCATAAGAGGAAAAAAATAATGAACAAGAGACACATGCTGATTATGCTCATTTGCTGTCTGCTTCCGATTGCAGGCTTTGCCGCTGTATTTCTATTCAAGATTCCGCTGAACACAGCGATGCTGGTGGGGCTGGCGTTGCTTTGCCCATTATCCCACCTGCTCATGATGAGACAGATGGGACACGACCACGGAAAGGAACCGCTTACCGCTCATGTTCATGTTGAATCATCGAACGATAGGAAATAATCGTCTGTTCTCACGCCGCGATTTTCTCAAACTGGCGGCGCTCAGTACGGGCGCGTTAGCATTTCGCCCATTTGCAAAACTGGCTCTGCGCGAATATACACAGGCGGATCAACTCGGCCGCATCACCGTTGGCAAGATGGACGTTTTCGCGCGGCCCGATGCCAACAGCCAGATTGTCGGCGCGCTGTATGAGGACAATGTTGTTCCCTGGATCCGAGAAACGGTTGGGTCCATGCCTGGCCGCATCAATCAACGCTTTGTGGAAACACCCTATGGCTTTGTCTGGGGAGGATATGTTCAGCCTGTCTGGAATCAGCCCAACGCTCCAGTAACGAGCCTGCCTCAAACCAGTTTGGGTCAAGGCATGTGGGTCGAGGTCTCAGTGCCTTATGTGGATTTGGTTCTCGATAATCCGCCTGCGCGCGCACCGTGGTTGCAATACCGCGGCTCCATTGGTTTGCCTGCGCGATTCGTCTATAGCCAAATCGTCTGGGTGGATCAAATCCGAACCAATGAAGAAGGACAAGTCTGGTATCGTCTAAACGAAAAGTATGGCTCGGGCGACCTTTTCTGGGGACAGGCTGAGGCTTTTCGTCCACTGACCGTGGAAGAAATGTCTCCCATCAGTCCGGATGTAGACCCGGCGCAAAAACGTATCGTCGTAAAAATATGGGAGCAAACAATGTCCTGCTTTGAAGAAAATCGCGAAGTTTATTTCGCAAAAATTTCGAGCGGCGCGTTGTTTGATGCCCTGGGAAACCGTGTGGACAACTGGGCGACACCTGTTGGTGAATCTCCCATCTGGCGCAAGGCGGTCTCGCTCCCATTGGCCGGAGGCACTGCTTCGGCAGGTTGGAGCCTGCCAGCTGTTGGCTGGGTGGCTTTGTTCGTAGGAACAGGCGTTGCCATCCACTCAACATTTTGGCACAATAATTACGGAGAGCCGTCTTCGCGCGGGTGTGTGAATGCCAGCCCCAATGACGCGAAATGGGTCTTCCGCTGGAGCCTGCCTCAGGTCCTGTATGATCCGGGCGATGTCACGGTTGAATGGCCGGGCGGAACAATAGTCAGCGTTGAGAATAGGGAGACCTAGTGCAACAGCAGATAAGAATTTAGGAAAAGTGGTATAAGAGACGGCATGAAACATCCACTCTATGTACGGAAGATGACGAAGAAAGAAAAACAGGCAATGCAAGCAGGGATACGTTCAAAGGAT
>VGNE01000097.1 GCA_016866215.1 Chloroflexota bacterium
GCACCCCCGCCGAGCGCGATCTTGACGAATGGCAGGCGGAAGTCGCGCAGACGCGGGAAAGTGATCATCCGCGATGAGTGATCATCCGCGATGAAGGAGACATAAAGCCGTTTAGGACTGGCAATCCGATTTATCAACCCGCTTATAGGGCGGGAATAATGGAAAAGGAAAATGAAATGAACAAATCCCCCAGTATCACAAAACTTGCCGAGGCTTTAGCCAAAGCACAGGCGGAAATGCCCGTTGTCAAGTTCAACGCGCAAAATCCGTTTTTGAAAAACAGGTATGCCGACTTGGGCGCGGTCATTGCCACGTCTCGCGCCGTCTTGGCGCGGCACGGGCTGTCCATCAGTCAATTCCCAACCAGCGAGGGCGATAAGATCGGCATTACCACCGTCTTGATGCACGCCACTGGCGAATGGATGGAAAGCAATATCTCCATCGTTCCGACAGACTCGAAGGGTTTGTCCTATGCACAGGCGGCGGGCGTGGTAATTTCCTACCTCCGCCGTTATGCGTGGGCGTCCGTGCTTGGTCTGTATGCGGATGAGGACACCGACGGGCACACCGTTATGGCAAAGCAGCCCAAGAAGCAGACCGTCAACGAGCGTTATACCGAACTGCTGAAAGAGGCAGAGGCGGCGGGCGTTGATGTCAAGGCATGGCAACTCCCCGAAAACTGCACCGATAATGAAGTTATCGAACTCGGTAAGAACCTCCACGCCGAAGTGGAAAAAAGGAAAAAATAAAATGATCGAAAAACTAATCATCATTGGCAATGCAGGCAAGGATGCTGAAATGAGATACACCCCGTCGGGACAGGCAGTTACATCGTTCAGCGTTGCCACCAATAAGGAATTCACCAACCAGGCAGGCGAAAAAGTCAAACGGACAAAATGGTTCCGCGTGTCCGTTTGGGGAAAACTCGCCGAAGTCTGCAATCAATATGTCAAAAAAGGGATGACTGTTTACTGCGAGGGTGAATTGCAATCCGACGAGTCCGGCAATCCACGCATCTACACAAAAGCAGACGGTACGACAGCCGCAAATTTCGAACTGACCGCGCAGACCGTCCGATTCCTGTCTCGCGTCGAATCAGGCAAACAGGCAACTGCCTCTGACGCAGACGGCAATCCTGCTAACGAGGATTGGCCGTTCTAATCCATCGTCGCCCCCCCAAGGTGGGGGGCGACGATTCCGCAAGTTGAGGAATCATGGCAATCCGATAAGGTAATAAGCGGAGAATTTTTTAATCAACGCGAGTGGCAACATGAAGACAATACTAACTATCATCTGCTGGACGTGGTGCGCAATCTGCATGACCCGCACAGATCACAAAAAGACCGCCGAGGGCTGGCGGTGTACTAAATGTAATTCCGCAAGTTGAGGAATCATGGCAATCTCTCCGACGGATATTACGATCAGCCCTTGACAGACAATGCAGCATAGGGTAAGATGTGGACATAATTGAACGGAAGCGCACCGCACAACGCGCGTAAGACCGACGGCACTCGGAAAAAATCTCACAATGAGACTCGCTTATTTTAGTGAGTCTCTGTCGAAGCAACCTACCGTGAGAGTAGAGCGCCAAGCAGAGACAGAGACCGACTAAAGCAAGCGAGTTTTTTATATAAGGAAATGCAATCATGAAATTCCATCCATTTGCAAACCTGTTTCCCATGATGAACACACACGATTTTGACGAACTTTGTTCGGACATGGCAAAACATGGATACCGCCCTGAAAATCCGATCACAACTTACAAGGGAGAAATACTGGATGGGCGTAATCGTTTTAATGCGTCAGAAAAAGTCGGTATTATACCGATGTTCGTAGAATATGCAGGAAATGACCTGCTTGATTTTATATTATCTCAAAACTTACACAGACGTCACCTGAACGAAACTCAACGGGCAGGCGTGGCTGCTAAGATTGCAAATATGACCGAAGGCGGGGACAGAAAATCAAATCACTCTCCAAATTTGGAGAGTGATAAAGTAAGTATCCCCCAAGCCGCTGAAATGTTGAATGTAGGAAAAAGCACAGTTGCAACATATCGAGCAGTAGCTGCCGCCGCGCCTGAGTTAGTAGAAAAAATGGATAGCGGGGAAATGACAGCACATGAAGCCAATAAAACTGTAAAAGAAAAAGAGCGAAATAAAAAACGATCTGCAATAGCCCGTGCGGGTGCAAGCGTAAAGCCTTCTGACCACTGGAATATTTGGCAGGCGGACATTCAAACATGGCAAGCCCCGCGCCAATATGATTTCATTATCACAGACCCTCCATATCCTAAAGAATTTTTGCCGCTTTGGGAAACTTTAGCCATACGTTCTAGTGAATGGCTAAAAGATGGAGGCTTATTAATTGCCATGAGCGGACAAAGCTATCTTGATGAAATTTACGCTATGATGGGCAAACATCTTGACTATTATTGGACAGCCGCGTATCTTACTCCGGGGCAACCAACCCCATTGCGCCAGGTCAATGTAAATACAACATGGAAGCCTCTATTGATTTATCAAAAAGGGAAATATAACGGGAAAATATTTGGGGATGTTTTCAAGAGTGATGGAAATGATAAGGATTTCCATGAGTGGGGGCAGTCCATAAGCGGCATGTATGATATTATTTCCAAAATATGTCTGCCTGGTCAATGGGTGCTCGATCCATTTTGCGGGGCAGGCACAACGCTTTTGGCGGCAGTTCGATTTGGTTGTTTTGCAGATGGAATTGATTTAAAGGTTGAGAATGTCAATATCAGTAAAGGAAGGATGAATGACGAAACAAAGAATCTTGAATGACGGCAAAGATAGCGATTTTTCATCATGGCTAAGAATGCAGGATGAAATTTCGAGCGAAAAAGGGTTTATCTCAACAGATATTGATTTTCTATGGCGCAATTATAAAACGGGCGAATGGATGATACTCGAAGAAAAAACGCATGGCGCAATAGTTCCGCGCTGGCAAGGCCAATTTTTAATGCTCATTGATTCTCTTGGCGAGAAAGATAAATTATACAAAGGCACTTATTTGGTTCGGTTTGAAAACACAGACCCGGACAATGGGCGCATTATGGTAAATAAGAGACTATTATCACGGAATGATTTTATTTCTTTTTTGCGGTTTGAATTGAAAATTGATCCTGTGCCATTGCATGATGTAAAAAAGAAATAACAACCATAACGCACAGGCTTATTAACGATACAACGTTAAGCGTGACCCGTTCACCCACGCAAGACTATATACAATATTGAGCGAAACAGGCTCTCTTAGGAAAGAGTGAACATCTGCCGAATGATTGATACAGTCGCAGAAAGTCGAACCCCGCGTAACAGGACATGGCAGGCGGGAACATTGATCCGTAAAAGGATATGATAGACTGGAAGCCCTCGCCCTCCATGAATAGTGGAGCATGATCCGTGAAAGGATTGAAGTTCTGAAAAGAATTTGAGAGGCTCAGTACCGTTCTCTAAGAGATTCTATTTAAGTTCCGTGAAAGGAAAAAAGCATGACACCAAAAACATTACGCAAGGAAAGAAAAGAAAAGTTTCTTGAAATACTGGAAACGTATTATCAGGACAACCCGCTCAACGAACGAGTTGCAGAACTGCTTGCCGACGCCTCTCGTACCGAGCACAAGACAGATGAAATTAAAGGCGATTATGTTGCACAGGCAAACAAAAAAATGGACGCCATCCTAGCCTTTGCGGCGCAAGCAAGCGAGCATAATTCATGGCAGGGACGCGAGTTATTCCGCCCGGACCATATCCCGTTTGTGGATTGGTATCACGAGCGGACGGGGCAAACATGTCCGAAGTCCAGGCAAAACGACTGGATGAGGGCATTGCTGGACTGGAGCGCCAATGCCTTGACGGTGGAAGATCTACAAGCGGCTTATGAAATGGACATCAAATGGCGCGGCGTGTTTACCAGTCCAAACGAATTGACGACAAAAGCGATAGCGATAAAAGCACAGCGCAAGACGCCCGCGCGCTTTTGGCCCTCCCCACAAATATCAAGGAACCTCAATGACTAACCAGCCTCCCCACAGTAGAGAGGCCGAAGAAGCTGTAATCGGCTCGATATTCATAGACCCCGAAAACCTTGACGAGGTTTCAGAAATCGTCGGACAGAACGATTTTTACATCCACCGTAACGGGCTTGTGTTTTCCGCCATGAAAAGGATCAGGGCCAAGAAACAGTCCATCGACATAATGACAGTGGCGGATGAACTTGGGCAGTCTCTTGACGATGTTGGCGGGTCGGCTTATTTGACCGCAACCATCAACCAGTCGCAATTTTCCACCAATGCGGTCACATACGCAAAAATAGTAAAAGACTACTCCCTTAAGCGCGGCCTGATCGTGATAGCCAATAAAGCCGCTACGTCCGCATATTCCAACAAGCCCTATCTTGAAGCATTGGACGGCTTGAAAAAAGATGTTGAGGTTGCCGAAAGCAAACTTATCATAGAAGATGATTTCCAGCCGTTGAAAGAGGTTTTCAGTGAGGTGTATGACGAGGCGAATGAGCGCAGCTTGTTCCCGCGTGAGATTTGGGGAATACGGACAGGCTTGGATAAACTTGACAGGGAAACAGGGGGGCAGCAGCAGGGCGAGGTCACGTATTGGGTCGGGGAGCCTGGCATTGGAAAAACCTGGCTTCTGACTGGCATAGGAATAGAAATGGCAAAACAATGCGAAGGTGGATTTTTGTCAATGGAATTGAAAAAGCAGAACATAGCCCGCAGAATATTATCTGGAACCTCTGGAGTTCCGACAAGGAAAATACGCACTGGATTTATCGAGGCCGAGGATTGGGATAAAATAAACCGCTCTGTGGAGGAAAACTCGGAATTGCCGTTATTTCTGATGTATAGATCGGTCACATCCACGCAACTATATCATATCGTAAGACAGGCAAAGAAAAGATACAATTTCAAGTTTCTGATCGTAGACTACGCCATGCTGTTTATAGATAATGCAAAAGATGAAACTGAAAGGACGGGGATCGTAAGCCGAAACCTGAAAAACATAGCCACCACCTTTGATGTGGCCGTAAACTGCATCCACTCCGTTGTCAAGCCCGGTATGGATAGCACGGAACCACAAAAGGCAAATATGCGCGGAAGCGGCCAGCAGCTTCACGACGCGGATAATGTCTACTTCCTAACCGCGTACAAACAAACCAGCGAGAAGGACGGGTTTTTGAGAGAGGCAGAAACAAAACGCATGGCTACCCTATGGTGCAAAAAGGGAAGGGAGTTGGAAAATTCAGATTTTCACATCCATCTTGTTAGACAAGGATTGTCCCCTTTCTTTGGAGAATACAACCGCGATGCCGCACTTCTGGACAGGGGGCTATTATGAGAGTTAGATTAGAATATCCCAAAACCTATTGAATTTTGGCGATGAACGGATGATAATAAAAATCATGCAAACATACTTTCGCAGTTACGCAGACGGTACAAAAGGAAAAAGATACGGAGCAAATTTTCGCATGTGAAGAATGTGGTGAATCCATTGTTGGATTTTTTGATGGAATACACATCTATGGTGGTTGTAGTGAATGTGGCAAATGGCACGAAATCCGCCCAACACCGCGTGCACCTGACGTGTGCCACGAGTCGAGTGACGGCAATCATTCGTGGTATCAAGGTTCTTCTTGGAAAATATGCGCTCACTGCGGCACACGCAGGTAACGCCAGCCGTTGGGCGGACATCCCGCCCGGAAAGGTAATATGAAACTATTACTAAAAGTAATTGGAGCAACAATCTTGGTTATTTTCAGTTTCTCTCTTTTACTCTTGCCGCTAAATTTATTGGCCTGGTTAGCAGAAAAGTATTTGCCAACGTGGTTATACCTTTCAATGCTTTGTGGTGTTTTATTTGTTCTTTGCATTCCTTTTGGCCTCATGTTCCTTGAAGCCGCCCAACACGGCGTGCAGCCGACCGCCTTTGGCGTAGGTAAGCGTGGGCATCTCGAAAACTTACTTGTCTCTTTGGGTAAGTATCTCGTAAAAATCGGCGGCGGCTAACGCCAGCCGTTGGGTTGACGCTTTGACAGCAAAGGAGTTTTTATGCCATCGAAATCCGGTCGTCATCATAATCGCAATGGATTACGCCAAATAAAAAAAGGTAGCCTTGCTAGAAATACTAAACGGCTTGCAAATCGTCTTGGTATTCCATACCGCAACCCAACCACGCGTGCAACGGACATTTGCTACGAGTCGGCTTCTAGCGAGCATGTTTGGGGTAGCGGTCAATATTCTAATGTTTGTATCGCTTGCGGCAAATGCCGCTAACGCAAACCGTTAGTTTCTTTCTTGCAAGCAAAGGAGTCTTATGGCAAGCAAATTCAGCAAAAGATATATTTTTGAATATGACAAGAAGATACAAGGATACAGGAATTTAGGGAGATTTGCAACAGAAAACGACGTGTATTTTTTCTTCTATCATACATTCAGGAAGTGGCGAAATGGGTTTACTCCCCCAATTGATCTTGTGTATCAAATCAGTTATCTGCAAAACGGATGTGATGAGGAATTAAAAAAAGCCGCCCAACAAGGCGTGCAGTTGACCGCCTTCGGCGCAAACTGGCGGTATCGCTTTGCAAAATGGTTGATTTCTATAGCTTATCGGATTGCCCCATTCGGCGGCAACTAACGCAAACCGTTAGCCGCCTCGGAGGAAAAATGAGTCTTTGGGAAGAAATGGATAAGCGTCAAAAATGGCTTGATAGTTTGCCTGATGGCGTGCCTTGCGATCATGTTGGTTGTCTGCAACACGTGTCACATCCGTGTGAAGTATGCGGGCGTGTCGCTGGTAGGCGGCTAACACAGCGTGCAGCGGACTTGCGCCAGCGGGCGCGGTCGCGCGGCGCGTCCGACGGTCAAATTTCTAGTGGCGCAAGCCGCTAACGCGAGCCGTTAGA
>VGNE01000098.1 GCA_016866215.1 Chloroflexota bacterium
GCACCCCCGCCGAGCGCGATCTTGACGAATGGCAGGCGGAAGTCGCGCAGACGCGGGAAAGTGATCATCCGCGATGAGTGATCATCCGCGATGAAGGAGACATAAAGCCGTTTAGGACTGGCAATCCAAAACAAAACAATAACAGTTCACAATATTTAAGAAAAGGATAACAAGATGTCGAAATATTCAGTATCACAAGATGTACAGTCTCAACTTCAAGGAACTCTCCGCGATAACTCCGCAGTTCGATTGCCGTTCGGCGCACCGCAGTTGTGGTGGGCAAATGGTAAACCCCCCCTTTTTGACGTCGACGAAATCAAAGATGCCCGCCGTTTTGGTGGGTTCGGAATCAGCAAGGAAGATGTTGATAATCAAAAAGAACAACTTCCTCCAGAACTTCCGTATCACTGGACATTGTTCCCCGATCTCACCAACTCAAAGGGCAAGAAATACGCCGCCTTCCTGACCCGCACCGCTTGGGTAGCGCCGATTATCCGACGCTACCGCTGGTCACAGTTTGACGGCAAATCTCGCAGCCAGGTTGAGTATCTGTGCTACCTCGCCGTAATGGAACGGGAAACCCGCAAGCTGAATCCGTGGGGCGCGGTTGTTATTAGCGGTTCATCTTACAGCGGCGGCGCAATTGACGACGCAATCAAGACCTTCGGGAAAATGACCGCAGACTTACGCGGCGGAACTCCGCAAAACTTCTTCTTCCACCCGCTTGGCACTTGGGGTAATGATCCAAAGCCGGAAGATCGCACCGGCAAGGGAGGTCAGACCTCCGTGATTACGCCCTGCCAACTTTTCACCCCTGAAAAAGGGTACACAGAAGAAACTCTCGACAAATGGTTTGTTCCACAGGAATACCATGCCGAACTGGCGGAACTTCTCGCACGGTCTAAGGATTGGGTTGCCGACTGGACTCGCAAGCCAGACCATCAAGAAGCACCCGTTCAGGTTGACGAAGAATACACCTAACCACCAACCGCCCCCTATCGAAAGGTGGGGGGCGGACTTTCCGAAAGTTGAGGAATCAAAAGGGCAACATGAAAACAATACTCACTATCATAAAATGGACGTGGTGCGCAATCTGCATGACCCGCACAGATCACAAAAAGACCGCCGAGGGCTGGCGGTGTACTAAATGTAATTCCGCAACAAGATGAAACTGACCGACTTTATCCAAGACGCTGGGCGACCAGTAGCCTTTTACCCATCACTACGGCGCATTACGGGAAGTACTACCGCGACGCTGTTCCTTTGTCAGTTGATCTATTGGAAGGGTAAAGAAGCGGACGCGGACGGCTGGATTTACAAAACGTCCGAGGAAATGGAGGCCGAGACAGGGCTATCCTACAACGAGCAAAAGACCGCCCGCGCCAACCTAAAAGACGCGGGATTGATTGAGGAACATTACGCCCGCCTTGACCACAAGCTGAAATTCCGCCTGAACTTTGACACAATAAACGAGAAATGGGGAAACGCAGATACCGATAATGGCGAAAGTGGAAATCCATCATTCGGGAATGATACTTCTCCCAATTCGTTAAATGAATCAGAGAATACAACAGAGAATACAACAGAGAATACAAGCAATCCTTCACAAATCAAAGGAATAGAAGCCGCCATTTGGCAGGGCAGACCTGTGACCGAGGATGATATTGACCCGCACAAATCCGAGCGGGAAGCCCTGGTTGCATTTGAAACCGCCCTGCATCTTCCGGGTAACTGGGAATGGTATCCCGCCAAAACTACACAGGCAAAGGAATGGGCACAACTGCGCGAGTTTGTGAAGAAGCAGTACTCCCAAGACCCTGGCCAGTTTGAGAAGTACCACAGATGGCGGAATGAGAAGTATGCCAGAGGCGCGATGAGCAACAGGGCAATCAAAGCCGCGCCCGCAGATTTTCAAGCATCGTGGAGTGATTTTCTTGCGTCATTTGCCATGTACGGTAACTCTGAGGAAAAGACGAGGTTATTATGATTACCTGCCACATTTGCAAAAGCACAACCACGTATGCCGCTTCCAAAACCAACCGGCATAAACATTCCAATCCCTAGAGGATGAAAATGACAACTCTTGACAACGCTCTTTTCTACGCCAGCAACGGGTGGAAGGTTTTCCCGCTCCGCCCCCGCGACAAAGTACCCACCGTCAAGTGGGCGGACGTAGCAACCAACGAAGTCAATATGATTCAAGGCTGGTGGGAGTTTCAGCCGGACGCAAATATCGGTATCGCTTGCGGGGAATGTTCAGGCATTACGGTTCTGGACGTGGACAAAGACCACGATGGCTATGATAGTCTTACTGCTCTGGCGTTGAGGTACGGCCCTCTACCAAAAACACCAGTAGCAAAAACGGGCAGCGGAGGAGAGCATATCTTTTTCAAGTACGCGCCGGGGACGAGGAACAGTGCGGGAAAACTTGGGCGAGGGTTGGATATTCGCTCACAGGGCGGGTATGTTGTTGGCGCAAGTTCAATACACCCAAACGGGAAGATGTACGAGTGGGTTATTGATCCATCCGAAGCACCGCTGGCGGAAATGCCCGACTGGATGATGGAGCTACTAAGGGAGCAGGAAACGAAGCCTGTCAGCACGTCCGCAGATGGGTTTGTAAGTGGAGAACGAAATAACGCCCTTACCCAAGTGGCCGGCGCAATGCGGCGTAAAGGAATGAGCGAAGACTCAATCTATCAGGCTCTTGTTATCCACAACCGCGAGAAATGCTCTCCCCCCCTGACGGACGGAGAAGTCTTACAGATTGCCAGAAGCATTGTTCGTTATCCGCCCGAGGATGAGCCAAAGACCGCCCCGCGCATCCCTACGGCATGGGATGTGATAGACATCCTCGAAGCCGATATAAAAGAACGGGAGAAGAATCCGTGTGACGTGTGGGGAGTACACTACGCATGGGATTACATCAGCCTTATCACAGGCGGCAAGCAGGCGGGAGAGTTGATCATACTTGCTGGTGAACCCGGAGTGGGCAAGTCTTGGTGGGCGCATCAGGACGCATTGTTCACCGCACTGGGAACACCATCTAAGAAAATCCCGTCCACGCCCGTTTTGTTATGGTCAGGGGAAATGAGCCGAAAGCAGGTCTACCGCAGGTTCTTCGAAATGCTCGGCGTACCCAAAAGGCACATGCTTACCGGCAATATGTCGAATACAGATTGGGAGTTCTTCACCGATGCAAAAGCGATGATAGTCAACAGCCCCATCTACGTATCCGATGCCGCACTTGACCTAAAGGACATCCGCCCAATGCTGGAACGCGAGATCGGCGAACACGGCATAAAACAGGCCGTCTTTGACTACGACTGGCTCATCCACTCACAAGGCAGTAACGAGATCGAGCAGTCGCAGAACATCAGCCGGGCGATGAAGCAGGTGGCGCACGACTTGAATATCTCCGTTATCCTGATTTCCAGCGTGAACAAAACAGGCATGGACACCCTGAGTGAGAACGTCACCAAGTCCAACGTGTCTGGGAGCGGTAAGAAGCTGCACGATGCGGACGTAATCTATATTATGACAAAGTTCAACGCCAACAAAAACAGCGATATGGGCATCATGCCGAATGAATATGACAAGATCGCCAGCCTGCACATCTCCAAGGGTAGGGAGTTGGATTATCACATCCCCAACGGAGTAATCAACTACATGCGCCTGTCACCCAATCCGAAGTTCAAAGAGTTGAAGGACTTGAGCAAGCCCGATGCCCTCCCCTCTTGGTTGCAACGAAAGGACATGGCATGAACACATCTGAAGCACAGGAGGTATTGAAGAACGCCCGCGCCGCCTATGACAAGGGCGACATCAGCCGCGAGGATGCCCTTGATATTATCGGAAGGGCGGTTCGCGTTTCGACGGGCAATGCGCTTGACAGGCGAACAAATTTATGCTACAATCGCACTTGTGCATAAGACTACGTTTCAATATCGGCTCTATCCAACAAGCCACCAAGAAACCATTCTACGCGATACGCTTGAAGAATGTCGCTGGGTATTCAACGAGACGCTTGCGATTCGCAAAAAGACGTGGGAAGAGAAGAAGAAGACTCTTTCCAACTATGATACCCACAACCTTCTGACAAAGTGGAAGAAAACTCGACCATCTCTCAAAAATGTTCATTCCCAAGTTCTCCAAAATGTTCAAGAGCGCGTTGACCTCGCATTCATGGCGTTTTTCCGCCGAGTCAAGACAGGCGATAAGGAAGTTGGCTATCCCCGTTTTCGCGGTAAAGGCAGATATGATTCGTTCACATATCCGCAATCTGGGTTCAAGTTGAATGGCGATGTTTTATATCTCTCCAAAATTGGAGACGTTCGCGTTGTCTTGCATCGTCAAGTTGATGGCAGGGTGAAAACTTGCACAATTCGTAGAACGCCAACGAATAAATGGTTTGTCACATTCTCCTGTGAAATCAAACCCAAGCCATTGAAACCAAACAGCATACAAGTCGGGATTGACGTTGGGCTGAATCAATTCGCGACTCTCTCTACGGGCGAGACAATTGAGAACCCGCGATTCTTTAGACGCGATGAAAAGTATCTCGTGAAATATCAGAGCAAGCGGGATAGGGCGGTTAAAGGGTCGCCACAGAGACGTAAGTTTGCAAAGATTGTTAGGCATATTCACGAACGCATTGCTAATCGCAGAAAAGATTTTGTTCATCAACAGAGTCGCAGAATCATAAACCGTTTTGGATTCATCGCGGTTGAAGACATTCAATCGAGTCAGATGCTTCACAATCATTGTCTTGCCAAAAGCATTTCCGATGTCGCGTGGGGCGACTTCCTGGCCAAGTTGTCGTACAAGGCAGAATACGCCGGTCGTAACTTGGTAAGAGTCAATCCTGCCTATACCAGTCAAGACTGTTCGCGTTGTGGACATCGGCAACTCTTGAAACTTTCGGACAGACAGTATAACTGTCCGTGTTGCGGTCTTTCCATAGACCGCGATTTGAATGCGTCTCTAAATATTCTTGCGCGTGGACGAACCGCATGGGTATCCAATCCCTAGAAGCCCATGCATTTATGCATGGGAGTCGTCATTTGAATCGGAAAATTGCTCTAAGCAGTAGTTAGACCCCTTCGTGAGAATAGCATGGAACTCGATAAAATAATCACAGGTGATAGCGCAGTAGTCTTGCAATCTTTCCCGCCCGATTGCATAGACCTTACCGTGACATCCCCGCCTTACGATAATCTCCGAACCTATAACGGCTTTGTGTTCGATTTTGAAACAATCGCCAATCAGTTGTTCAGGGTCACAAAGGCTGGCGGGGTTGTCGTGTGGGTTGTCGGTGACGCAACGGTAAAAGGCTCTGAAACAGGCACATCATTTAGGCAGGCATTGTATTTTATGCAATGTGGTTTCAATCTTCACGACACTATGATTTACAAAAAGATAAATCCGCCGCCGCTTGAAAGCACACGGTATCAGCCAGCATTTGAATATATGTTTGTCTTTTCAAAAGGAAAACCTAAGTCATTTAATCCGCTTATGGTTAATTGTAAATATATCGGTCACAAACGAAACAGAGCAACAGACAAGAAGCCGCTGTCAGATAGTAAAATGTCTCAGCCAAGAAATGAGGTAACAGTCACAAGAGATAAAAAATATGCCCATAATGTATGGGAATATATAGTAGGAAAAGACGGTAACAATGGTTCACATACCGCCGTATTCCCCGAAGCGTTAGCGAATGACCATATCTTATCTTGGTCAAACGAAGGTGATACCGTCCTTGATTGTTTCTGCGGTTCAGGCACTACCCCGAAAATGGCTAAACTTCTCAACCGTCACTATATCGGCATTGATACATCCGCTGAATATGTGGCTCTTGCAAAAGAGCGGTTGGCGCAATTAGAGCGGGGTCTAACACTGCCTGCACCTGACGGGGGGGATTCTGCGCCCTCCCAAGCATTATCCACGCCCGATATGTTTTCTGCTATCGAGCATGAGCCTACGCCCGCCCCCCGCAGGTAAGGCTTACCGTTAGGCGTTTACTTATGCCCCAAATGCAACTTCTACAAATGGCACTTCGCCCCCGCGATATAGTTTATACACCAGATACCATTGCTAAATTTCTGGTTGATTTCTTCCGCCCGTCTGGTCGCATCCTTGAGCCTTGTAAGGGTGATGGTGCTTTCCTGAAATATCTGCCAAATGCAGAATGGTGCGAGATTGCCGAAGGAAAAGATTTTTTCCAGTGGCATGAAAAGGTTGATTGGTGCTTTGGTAATCCGCCTTATGGTTTATTCAGCGAATGGCTTGACCACACTTTCACAATTTCAGAAAACGCCATGTATTTAATTCCACTTTACAAAGTTTATTATGATTTTGGCAGGTTGAAAAAGATACACCAATACGGCGGCATAAAATCAATCTGTGTTCTTGGTCGTGGCGAAGTTGCCGCTTTCCCATTTGGTCAGGCGGTGGCTGGCGTTCATTTTCAAAAAGGCTATCGTGGCGCAACTCAAACAACGATAGCAGAAACACGCCTAACAAAGCGTGCAGCGGATGGTGGCAACGCCGCGCCAGAGTTTGCTAATTTTGAATAACAATCAGGTCTTGCGTTCAGCCACCACCGCTAACGCCAAAGTTGGGCGGACATCCCGCCCGGAAAGGTAATATGAAACTATTACTAAAAGTAATTGGAGCAACAATCTTGGTTATTTTCAGTTTCTCTCTTTTACTCT
>VGNE01000099.1 GCA_016866215.1 Chloroflexota bacterium
CTGCTCAAAGGCGACACCAAACTCAATCACTTTGCACTCAAGTCAAAACTATATTTGCACGCGCTTCACGCCGCTTATGCCAAACTGCGGGAACTCAACCCTGCCTGTTTGGCTGCGTAAGGTGAGTCATTAAGAGGTTCGGGCATTTCTTCTCCTTAAGATGAAGGAACTGGCATTCCGTATATCAATCATAGCGCACCAGAGAGGTAAATGCAGGATTTCTTAAGGTTCAAGATGATTGTAACTAGACAATCATTAACCTTTCAGGTATTATTGGCTCGCTTGTGCGCTTACTCACGAATATAATATTTAAAAGGTTTGCAAGCGGAAAATAACAAGTAAACCCGGATAAGCTCCTTATCCGGGTTCTGTACGTAAAACGAATTTTGGTGGAGGCTTCCTAATGTCAGACCTGATCAAGCAGATCACAGGTGATTTGCAGAAACAAATTGAAGGCTTTAATCCCGAACTAAACATCAGCGATATTGGTGTTGTCGTTGAAGCAGGGGATGGGATTGCCCGCGTGCACGGACTTGCGAATGTCAGAGCGCAGGAACTTGTGCAGTTTTCGAACGGCGTAATGGGTACGGCGTTCAATCTTGAAAAAGACAGTGTCGGTGTGATCGTGATGGGTCAATACGACGGCATCATTCAAGGTATGACCGTACGCGGTACCGGACGAATTGCATCCGTTCCTGTTGGCGATGCAATGATCGGACGAGTCGTGAACTCGCTGGGTGAGCCAATTGATGACAAGGGTCCGATCGTGTCAAGCGGCTTCCGCCCGATTGAACGCATTGCGCCTGGTGTGGTGCAACGTCAGGATGTGGATACTCCTGTGCAGACCGGCATCAAGTCGATTGACTCGATGATCCCGGTGGGACGTGGCCAGCGCCAGTTGATCATTGGCGACCGCCAGACCGGTAAAACTGCCATCGCGATCGATACGATCATCAATCAAAAAGGCAAGGATTTGATTTGTATTTATGTGGCGATCGGCCAGAAGAAAGCCGCTGTAGCACGTACAGTTGGCATCCTTGAACGTGCGGGGGTCATGGATAACACGATCGTAGTTGTTGCCGCAGCGGATGAATCAGCCGCTCTTCAGTATATCGCTCCATATTCAGCTTGTGCCATCGGCGAAGAGTTTATGGAAACAGGCCGCGATGCTTTGGTGATCTATGACGATCTTTCCAAACACGCCTGGGCGTACCGTCAGGTTTCCCTGCTTTTGCGCCGCCCGCCTGGCCGTGAAGCGTATCCAGGCGACGTCTTCTACCTGCACTCCCGATTGCTTGAACGTGCGGCCCGCCTTGCAAATAAATATGTTATTGTAAAGAATGATTTCAAAGAAGCCACGGCTTCCGAAAAAGACGGTGTGGACGGCAAGGTTTATAAAGGACCTATTTCAAGGGATGAAGCGGAGGAAGCCCGCAAGAAGATAAAGGATGCCCAGAACTACAAGATCGTTAAGGTGAAAGGAACGGGCGGTTCGCTGACTGCTCTACCGATCATTGAGACTTTGCTCAGCGACGTTTCGGCTTATATTCCCACGAACGTAATTTCAATCACAGATGGCCAGATCTATCTTGAATCCAGCCTTTTCAATGCCGGTATTCGCCCTGCGGTGAATGTGGGTATCTCTGTTTCCCGCGTCGGTGGTGATGCGCAGACAAAAGCGATGAAACAGGTCGCTGGCCGCTTGCGCCTAGACATGGCAGCTTACCGCGAGCTGGCGGCGTTTGCTTTGATGGCTTCCGATCTCGATAAATCCACACAGCAGCAGTTAAGCCGGGGTCAGCGCATGCAGGAAATTCTTAAGCAGCCGCAATATCAGCCAATGGAGCTTGCGGATCAGGTGATTGTCATTTTTGCCGGCACGAACGGTTATGCTGATCATGTACCGCTTGATAAGATGGCGCAGTGGCAGGCGGACCTCACTCGTTATATGGCGTCTTCGCATCCAGAAATCAGAAAAGATGTTGTCGCAAAGAGGGCAATTTCTGATGAAAATCGTGCCGCACTTGCAAAAGCCCTCGATAGCTTCCGTGCGGGCTGGCAGGCTTAGGAAAGTGTCGAGGTGTCGAAGTGTGTCGGGTGTCAAGGCGCCTCACTATTCGACGAACCGACTACTCAACTACTCAACTAATGGACTAAGGAACTAAGGAACTAACTTATGGCTTCCGCTCGTGAAATGCGGCTCCGAATAAAGAGTGTCAAAAATATTTCGCAAGTCACACGCGCTCTGGAAACAGTGAGCGCGAGCAAAGTTCGCAAGGCAATAAATGCGGTCACTGCGACACGCTCGTATGCAACCAAGGCATGGCAGGTTTTAAAGCACGTCGCTCAACAACCCGGCCGTGACAGTCTACATCCACTGCTCGCAAAACATGCTTCTGTGAAACATATATTGGCGGTAGTGATTACCGGGGATCGCGGGCTCGCCGGCGCGTACAATTCGAACGTGATCCGTTATACATCGCAACAATTCGACCCTTCGACAGGCTTCGCCTCAGGACAACGCTCGAATGTTCCTGTTAAATATATTGCTGTCGGCAGAAAGGGCCGGGATCTACTCGTTCGACGCCAGAAGAATGTGATCGCGGAATTCAGCAATCTTCCCGCGGCGCCAACATTTATGGATGTTTCTGCAATTGGTCATCTGGCTGTGGAGGCATATAAAAATGGTGAAGTGGACGAGGTCTATCTCGTTTATACAGACTTTGTCAACATGAGTCGTCAAATTACGACAGTGAAGAAACTTCTTCCGCTCGAACTTGGTGGGGAAGGCCGCGTCGAGGATTTTGAACATAGCTCCGCGTCCACGGGACCCGCTGCGGCCTATGAATACGAACCAGACCAGCGTGAAATACTGGATGAAATCATCCCGCGCTTTACTGCATTGCAGGTATACCAGGCTATTCTCGAGTCGCAAGCCAGCGAACATGCCGCGCGCATGATCGCGATGCGCAATGCGACGGACAACGCAAAGGAACTGGTCGGTGCGTTGCAATTGGCTTATAACAAAGTTCGTCAGCAAGGCATTACGAACGATATCTTAGATATTGTGGGCGGCGCAGAAGCGCTGGCCGCTAAATAAACTGGAGGAAATCATGGCAAAAGCAACTGGCCGTGTCGTACAAATCTTGGGTGGTGTGGTTGACGTTGAATTCCCTGAGGGCGATGTTCCTGGATTGTTCGAAGCGATTCAAGTTGAACGTTCAGGTCAAGATGTGTTGGTGCTTGAAGTCCAAAGACACATGGGCGGCAACTGGGTTCGCACTGTTTCCATGGACTCAACGGATGGTCTTCAACGCGGTGTTCCCGCTTTGGCGACCGGCGCGCCGATTATGGTCCCAGTGGGGCCATCCACGCTGGGGCGTATCTTCAATGTGCTTGGCAATCCGATTGATGAGAAAGGCGAAGTCAATGCTGTAACTCGTTACCCCATTCACCGCTTAGCCCCGGTTTTTTCCGAACAATCCACTCGTGTTGAAATCTTTGAAACCGGTGTTAAAGTCATTGACTTGATCGCTCCGTTCACCAAGGGTGGCAAGACGGGTATCTTTGGCGGCGCGGGAACGGGCAAGACCATTATCATCATGGAACTCATCCGCTCCGTAGCGACCGAACACGAAGGCAATTCTGTGTTTGCGGGTGTGGGGGAACGTACCCGTGAAGGCACAGGTTTGTATCGCGAAATGCTCGAATCGGGTGTTATGAAGGATACAGTCATGGTGTACGGTCAAATGAACGAACCTGCTGGCGTGCGCTTGCGCGTAGCTTTGACTGCTCTTTCCATGGCTGAATATTTCCGGGATCAAGGCAAGGATGTGTTACTCTTCATTGATAACATCTTCCGCTTTTCCATGTCGGGTTCCGAGGTGTCTGCATTGCTTGGGCGTATGCCCTCCGCGGTGGGATACCAGCCGACCCTCGCCACCGAAATGGGTGAATTGCAGGAGCGCATCACCTCCACCCGCACCGGCTCCATTACCTCCATGCAGGCGGTCTACGTGCCGGCTGACGACTACTCCGATCCCGCTCCTGTGGCGACATTCACGCACTTGGATGCGACCATTGCCCTTGAACGCTCCATTGTAGAAAAAGGTATATACCCCGCGGTGGATCCGCTCGGTTCAACCTCCCGAATTCTTGATCCCAACATCGTTGGCGAGGAGCACTACCGGACAGCCCGTGAAGTTCAGCGTGTCCTCCAGCGTTACAAGGATTTGCAAGATATTATCGCCATCCTAGGCATAGATGAACTCTCCGAAGATGACAAACTCATCGTATCCCGCGCCCGCAAGATCGAGCGCTTCTTCTCACAGCCTTTCTATGTGGCTGAACGCTTCACGGGTATTCCCGGCCGTTATGTACATCTCAAAGAGACGGTTCACGGCTTTCGCGAAATTCTCGATGGCAAATGCGACGATCTTCCCGAGCAAGCCTTCATGCTGGCTGGTACAATCGAAGACGTTCGCGAACGTGCAGAAAAGCTAGCGAAGGCATAATCCAAGAATTACGGATTTCAAGTTGTGTAGATTGTAATCCGTCAGGAAAAAATAATGACCATTCGATGTGAAATTGTTTCCCAAGACCGCACTGTATTCGCAGGGGACGTGGATATGGTTGTGTTACCGGGCGCGGCCGGTGAAATGGGGATCCTTCCCAAACATGCGCCTGTTCTTACGACCTTGAAATATGGGATTATCAAAGTTCGTAAAGGCGGAAAAGAAGAGTTATTTACCGTCGCCGGTGGAATTGCTGAAGTTCAACCTGATATCATTACCGTTCTGGCTGATGCAGCCGAGAATGTGGAAGAGATTGACGAGGTTCGCGCGGCTGCCGCCCGTAAGCGTGCTGAGGAAGTGCTTGCCAAGGGTATTCCCGCCAATACAGATATGTATCTGGTAATGGAGGCTGCTTTACGCAAATCCAACCTTCGATTGGATGCTGTCCGCCGATATCGCAGGGGTGGGGTGCGAATGCCCACTTCGGAGAATTAGACTCACGTGGCATTATTCTCAAAAGACCTGGGCATAGACCTCGGTACCATGTTTACCCGTCTCGCGGACAGCGCTCAGGTGTTGTTGGAAGAGCCAACCATTGTTGCCATCGAAGTGGACGATCAAAAGATGGTTGCGGCAGGCGTTGAAGCGCTTAATATGTTAGGCAAGGTTCCTGAAAATATTGAAGTGGCGCGTCCGCTCAAACATGGCGTGATCGCTGACTATGAAATTACCGAGACCCTGCTTGCATACCTGTTACAGAGAGTCAGCGGGTCGATGCGGATCTTTCGTCCCCGTGTGATGGTCTCTGTTCCCTACGGAGTGACCAGTGTGGAGCGCCGGGCCGTTTATGAGGCTGTCATGGAAGCAGGCAGTCGCGAAGCGTTCCTCATCCAACAACCATTGGCCGCCGCCATTGGCATTGACCTTCCCATCAACTCGCCATCGGGAAATATGATCATCTGTTTGGGCGGCGGTTGCACCGAAGCTGCAGTGATGGCCATGTACGGCATTGTTTCCGCTGATACATTGCGCACTGGCGGCATGGATTTGGATGAAGCCATTGTCTATTACGTGCGCCGAAAATACGGTGTCATCATTGGGCAGGTGACTGCCGAACAACTTAAGATCCGTATTGGTGCGGCGGTTCCGCAGGATATTGAAAATAGCATGGAAGTTCAGGGCCAGGACCAAGTTACTGGTTTGCCCCGTCCCGTGAATTTGACCACAGGTGAAATCGTGGAAGCTTTGCAGGAGCCGTTGAAGCAGATCGTGGAAACAGGCCGCAAAGTGCTGGAAAAAACCCCGCCAGAACTGGTTTCCGATATCATCGACCGCGGCGTGGCCTTGTGCGGCGGCGGGGCGTTGTTGCGCGGCGTCGACAAACTACTGACCAAGTCGCTCGGCATTCCCGCCTATTTGGTGGATAACCCATTGACCTGTGTGGTTCAGGGCGCGGTGAAAAGTTTCGGCATGTTGAACGTGATTCGCAGGAATTTGCCGCAAGTGTAGAATATTGTAATCAGCTATAAGTGATCGATAAACAGGTGACTCGCCTTAGAGTCGCCTGTTTTTATTTACCATCTTCGCAATTTCCCAAAATTAATTCTTTACACGTTCTTCACAATAGCACCTGAGTTTCTCACAGCCTCGATTTTTATGGGAATTGGAGAGGGAAAACAGAATAATCGGGACACTAACGGGTTTGGTAATGGGCTAAAATTGGATCCATGGCATTCATCCGGAAGGTCAAAACCGC
>VGNE01000100.1 GCA_016866215.1 Chloroflexota bacterium
ATATTCCCGATAGGACTCGCCGTAGGCGCGGATGAGGTGTTCCTCCTCGACGAGAGTCACTGCTCGGCTCTTGGCGTACAAATTTCATAACTCATATATTCATATTCTTGCATTTTAGCCACCTAACGGTGAGCGTTAGCCGCAAGTGGGCGGGACGTGTAGCACGCTCGAAAACGGAATCCTGCCGAGGCGTTGAAAACTGCCTGAAATCGCGCAGAATCCCACTTGTCGGCTGCACGCTGTGTTGGGCTGCTCTTTAGTTTTGGAAATCTTTCGCAAGTATCTTCAATATTATGACTTTCTATATTCAAGCCATAGCCATAGTAAATAACTGATGAATGGTGCGAAAATCAAGATGCTCAGAAAGAGATATGGAGGTAAGGACACCAACCCCAGACGATGTAGACCTGGATACCATAGGGAAAGGCTGGTCCAAAATAGATAGAAAGCCAGTATCCAGACCAGGTAATAGGATTTGGGCAACTCGTTCATTTTGAGTGGGAGAATAAATTGCCGCCAGGATAAGTGGGCGCCGCCCATGGCAGCTTTAAAGAATCCGAGCCATGATTTATCGTTATTATTTTTTGCCAGAGCAATGATGGTGTCTTTATGCTTAAGGAATGCCGCCCACATGGCACAGATTAATACGACAAAGGCGATATCAGTAATGATGCCGTAAATCGCGATAAAGTTTTCTGAGTATCCCGAGTCCAGGAGACTTCGGCTGATTAGATTGATTTCTCGAACCCTTGCCTCCTTAATGACGGCAACAAAGCCCTGAAAAGCCAATCCGCCAACAGTTACGAGCAACCCAATGATCAGGGGCAATCGCGGGAGCGGCGGTACTGCTTTTCGAACCATGATCATTGCCAGGCCGATACAATAAATACAGAAAACCGGCAAAAGAAATACCAATGGAATACGAAAAGCGCGTAGATAGGGTATGTAGAATCCAAGGCTAAAAAGTACTGCCACAATGGGTCCAGCTACAAATAACTGTTTGGCATAAGGGTTCGTTTGTTTCTCGACCGTCTCATTTTCTTTGATCATGTGACTCTCCTTTTTATTATTCAACAATTCAGTTATCAAAGGCGTTATTGAGCTATTCTGCTCGTACTTATTTTTCGTTACAATCAGCAATAGGGGTCTGAGTAAGAGAAGAAGGCATACCTGAGCTATTTGGCGAAGCATAAAAGGAAATGGTTGCTCCCACAGGCATGTGATCAGAAATGCCAGTATCCAGCACGCAATTGGGTAACGGAATGTTGCTGATGATGCACATTGGTTTTGCGCTCCACGCTTGCCTACTCAGCACAAAAATATTATCAATCAGCTCGCTTTGTACCAACTCCCAACCTCCCTGTGTGAGATAGCTGGTCTCTGGATCGCTGGGAAGAGAATTCGTATCGCCCATTAAAATGCTGGGCTCATCTTGATAAGTTTCCATTATCCTGCGGATTCTGTCGAATTGACAGGAACGAAGAACTTGATCAATCGGATCCAAGTGTACAACAACCACATTTAGCGCTTGTCCATCGGGAATTTGTATTACGGCACGCAAAGCACCGCTATATCCTACAAATTCAGAGAGGTTCTCCACCTCAAGTATCGGATATTTCGAAAAAATAGCATTATCAATACCTCTCGAGGTTGGAGCAAGGTAATAGTCCATACTCACCTCGCTGGCGAATTGTTCTATGATTGAAGGATTTCCCGAAGTCCAATCAGTCACTTCCTCCAGCCCCAGGATATCGGGGTTTGCTTGCTTGACGAGCGAAATGAGATCTGCCAGCCGATCCATGTTCGTTCCTCTTTGGACCGTTGATGCCGGATTTACACCCGCGCCAAGCCAAATGTTATATGCCATTATCCGCACAGAAAATTGTGGAACCTGTCCGGGTGGAACCTTTCCCGAACCGCAACCAACAAGAAATATACACAGTACAATAATTGTTACAATATAAACCGATTTCATTTTCTGATCCATATTAATTTCCTGTACTATCTCTTCCTTTTCATAATTCTAATTAAAATTTGCTATATAACTTCATGATGTTACAGCAGCCCAACGAGACTGTCGAAAAACCCAACTATGCCTTCGAGCGCCGGGCGCCAGCGCCCGACTTTACAGCCAGAGTACGGTTGGGATCGGTTGTTGGAGGGCTGAATGGGCTAGATCAGCCCCCCAAAGTGTGGATCTTGCCGATATTGTGAACCAGAGCGAACCGCGTACGCGTCCATTGTACATCTACTTTACGTTTGGAGCGCAAACTGAAGCGATGCATCCGCTTTTGTACACAGAGGTTGGCAAAGACCGGCACCACGATCCCCAGCCGTCTGGCATAGATGCGCTTGCCGAGCCATGCGGACAAAGATACGCCTGTCGGGTACGCAGGACTGGGAACGCGGGTGCACGACAGCGGGATGACCACGCGGACGGGGAAGATCACGAAAGCGGGCAGGCGAGACTTGCGCGTGGCATTGGTGGAAGCGGCGAACGTAGTGGTGAGCAGCAATCCACATTGGAAGGCGGAACTGGCGCGACTGGAACCGCGGCTGGGTCGCAACAGAGCGATCGTGGCAATTGCCCGGCATTTATTGGAATTGGTCTGGTCTGTGTTGATGCGGCGGCAACCCTATCGAGGCTTCAGTCACGAGCGGATTGCCTACAAATATTTGACGTGGTCGTGGCAGATGGATGAGGAAGCGCGCGATGGCTTGACCCGCCAACAATTCGCACGTTACTACCTCATGAAATTGGGGATTGGACACGATCTGACGCGTATCGCGCTTGACCGCGAAACATCCGCGTCGGATCGCCAGTGAAGCGGAAGTACTGGCATTGAGACCTGAAATTCAAAGGATCGAGTAAGGACAGGCGTTCTCCCGTTCGGCATGACAACCCCATCCTGAGAAAAGAGGGCGGGGGCGGTCAAGGCTGTCTCTAGCTGGGGAATCGATGGAGCAGGGATGAAAAAACAACCCTGGTTTCAGGGTTGTTTTTTGTTCCTGGATCAATTTTCTTCTTTTTGCTTTTCATCCCTTGACACTGCTGTTAATCGGTGGGCTGCTCTTTTGTAGATCAAAATCTAGATTTCCGCAATAAAGTCATTTCCACAGAGTTCTAAGGCAGTCTGCTCGACGTGACGACCGTCTCTACTTTGATTTGCGTATCGCAAGGAACTGATAATTCGTACCCCAACTGGTGTCGAGACGCAGGGTGATCAATCCCCAGGATACCCCGCCTCCGAAGGTCGTAAGGAGCGGTACTTCCTTCCGTCCCGACACACCTTGCCCCACCGAACCCAGCGCGACCACAGGCGGTACGTTTACATCATAACCACTCAAATGAAGCTTCGGACCGAACACAAGCAATTCCTTGATGGTTGCGGGGCGCAGTCGTCGGGCTGACATTTCATTGATCGCCTCTTCACTGGTGACCTCCCTTTCAAAAACCAATAGGTGCATCTCAACCGTAACCTTGGTCTTTTTCCTGGAGGGGAATCTCTTGACATCGTCATAGGAAACGCCCTTGAAATACTTGCCTTCCTCTAACAGCTGCTCGAAGGATTTTCCGTGATCAACGGCAATCTCCCAGATCTCGTCGGAAGTGATCGTTATTGCATCGTGGCGGCGCCATTCGATATTCTCTAATTGACCCTGGACAGCAGCAAAACGACAAGAGTACGTCCAAAGATTGTAATAGCCAACAATGTTGATGCCGCAAGGCAATTGGAGAACTGGGGCGTACTTTAATCGATTGATTGGTGATACAGAACTACTGCCTAAGGCAAGAATAGGCCCCTCCATATGAACTTTAGGGTTAGCCGTATGAAGAGCCAGGAGCTCTATTAGAGTAACAGGTCTTATATCCTCCTTTTCCATCAGTCTTAAAGCATCTTCTGTCCAAATTTTTGTACCAAATTCGACCAAGAGAATTTCGATCTGAGCCTTACCTTTCTTTGTCGAAGGAAATAGGTCAGGTTTTGGGCAAGGGGAATATCTGTCAGCCCTAAGAAGCTGTTCCATTGGTTGATCGTAATCAACATTTATAGTGAACTTTTTGATAATCTGCAGAGCCATAGCAAAATACTCCATTCGGTTATCGTCTGACTGCAGCAAACCTCCAAAGATCCTTGTCCCAGCAATCTCCTTTAAGATTCATCATCAAATCAATGTGGCGGCCAAGTTTTGTCCTAAAAATACACGGTATGCAAGGTGCGTTACGGTTAATGCTGGAACCAAATGCGGCGATTGGACCCACACTGCGCTCCAGATCAACGAATTTTGCCCCAAGAGCCAATAACTCTCTAATAGTGATGGGTTGCAAATCCAGTGAAGCCATTTCATCCAAAATCTCTTCAGTTGTGAGACTTTTATTATCCGACTTCAATATCAAGATCTCAATCGCGCCCTTACCTTTCTCCTTCGAGGGGAAATTACTTGAAGTCACGTCTTTATGCACCTTTTGATACCCCCCAGCTAGGACCATCTGCTCGACTGACTGATCGTAGTCAATGGATACTTGAAACTTACGGTTTTCAATAATGATGGCCATTTAATCTATCCTTTCTATTTCAATCGACATTAAGAAGAAAAGTTCAATGATTTCTTCGAAGCCCAACGAGACTGTCGAAAAACCCAACTATGCCTTCGAGCGCCGGGCGCCAGCGCCCGACTTTACAGCCAGAGTACGGTTGGGACCGGTTGTTGGAGGGCTGAATGGGCTAGATCAGCGCCCCAAAGGAGTGGATCTTGCCGATATGGTGAACCAGAGCGAACAGCGTCCATTGTACATCCACTTTCCGCTTGGTACGCAGGGTAAAGCGATGCATCCGCTTTTGTACACAGAGGTTGGCAAAGACCGGGTTTCGACAGGCTCAGTACAAGCGTGGATGGCGCCTTGGCGCCACTTGGGAGCAGGAAAAGCCCGAAGCCACGCTGCGCGAAATGCTTGACGCGAAGCGTGCGGCACGCGAAGCGTCCCACACTGCCTGCCCTGAGCCTGTCGAAGGGTCCACTGCATAGGCTGCAATAGGTTAAAATAGGCTGAACAATATTGGTCATTTTAGCATAGGCAAAGGACAATAGGCAATGTCAGAAAAAACGCGCGAGAAAACCGCGAGAACTTGTCCATTATTATTGTTTGTGTTAAACTCATTTAGTAATTCCCTAACATTGGAATGACCCCTAAATTTGAATGGCAAACACTGTTGAATTACAAGAACCTCCAAAACGATACGCAACAAAAATAAATAGCATTGCTCCCTTCAAGAAACCTGATGAAAATGGTCATTTATGCCACTTGTGGTTTTATTTCTTAGGTAATATTATATAGACCTGCTAACGCACGTCCGAAAACTCGGTAGAAGTCTGTGGTTTCGGTGGGTGGGTTGCGTATAGGTAGTTAATAGCGCTTCTCTACGATACTTTTAGGAAAGCGGGACGCTGATTACATGGAAAACGCAGATAAAAATCAGCGGAATCAGCGTTTTGTAACTTATGCATCTCGTCTGAGATTTGTGCGGTAGAGAATAAAGCAGAGGAAAAAATGGCTGAAAAAATCCTGATTGTTGATGATGATGTAGATACCCTGAGACTGGTTGGCTTGATGCTGCATAAACAAGGCTATCAGATCATTGCAGCTTCCAATGGTACACAGGGGCTGAAGAAAGCACTGGACGAGCGCCCGGATCTGATTTTGCTGGATGTCATGATGCCGGATATGGATGGGTATGAGGTTACGCGGCGCCTGCGAAAAAACCCTGCAACAGCTACTCTTCCTATTTTAATGTTTACAGCCAAGACACAATTGGACGACAAGGTTACAGGTTTCGAGACGGGGGCAGATGATTATTTAACGAAGCCGACGCACCCTACGGAACTACAAGCTCATGTAAAGGCTTTGCTTACCCGCACCGCATTAAAGAATAATGGTCATACCCCCCCTGCTTTGCAAGATCAGCATGGTTATATGATCGGTGTACTTTCTGCGCGCGGCGGCGCAGGGGTATCTTCTGTGGCTTCCAATTTGGCGGTAAGTCTACATGCCAAGTCGCGGTCAGATGTCATCCTTGCTGAGCTTAGTTCTGGAAAGGGATCGCTCGGTATAGATTTGGGCGCTCCGAACCAAAAAGGTTTGACTGAAATTTTACGGGGCAGTATAGCTGAGGTGACCGTTGAGAAAGTCATGAGTTCCCTT
>VGNE01000101.1 GCA_016866215.1 Chloroflexota bacterium
GGGGGACAATTTTTCGGATTTGGTCATGGTGATTGCTTGTAGTTTGCACAACCTTCGCGTTGACCACAGAAAAAAGCCGTTGAGGTTATGACCAAATCTTTATTTCCGATAAAGTCTAATAACAAACTATTTTCGCATGGTACAATCCCGGCCTGAAAAAGGAGAATACATGGTCAGTTCAGAATTGCTTGAAATATTACGTTGCCCAAATTGCGTGCGTGAAAAAGACGGCATGTTGGTATTGCACAAAGACGCCTGGCTCATCTGCCAGGATTGCGGACGCAAATACCCGATCGTGGATGACATCCCCGTGATGTTGATTGACGAAGGGGATAAATGGATCAACACTGCACAGGATCAACTCCCCATCCCACCGCCCGCCAAATAAATATGCCTGCATTGAGCGCAGTCGAAATGCCTGCATTGAGCAAAGTCGAAATGCCTGCATTGAACAGAGTCGAAATGCAAAATCTGCTGGCAGAATTAACCAGCGGCGACGACACCCGCGCAGAAAATTCCATTTCTGCCCTGACACAATTGGGAAGGGCGGTGATCCCAGCTTTATTGGATTTGACACACGCTAAAGAGGCCGACACCCGCTGGTGGGCAGTGCGCGCCCTCGCCGCTTCGCCTCACACTTTGACAGTGGATCTGCTCCCGCTCCTCAGCGACTCAGCCCCCGAAGTGCGCGCCGCTACCGCGCTGGCCCTGTGTACTCATCCACACGAAGATGCGGTTGAGGCATTGATCCATGCGCTGGCGGATGAAGATTCTCTCACGGCCGGTTTGGCAAGCAATGCTCTTGTGAAGATAGGCAGCCCTTCGGTGCCAAGGCTGCTTGATGTCATGAAAGATGCGCCGACAGGCATTCGTATATTGACTTTACGCACTCTCTCAGAAATTCGCGATCATCGCGCCATTCCAGCCCTGATGAGTTGCCTGGGAGAGGAATCGGCAGTGTTGCAGTACTGGGCTCAAGTAGGACTGGAACGACTTGGGCTGGATATGGTATATATTAAACCCTGAGGTTTTTGAAAAAAAATGAATAGGCTTAAATTCTTGAAAAAAATTAAATTTCCAAAACTTGGGCATCCTTCCACTGGGCAATTGATATTTTTTGGAGTGACCGTGGCGCTAAGTGCTGCCGTGTTTATCTTTGTTAGTAACTTCACTGCCTGTTGGGCGCTGACTGATTTGCCGGGGATTTCCCCTGCCAGTTGCGAAGGAGGTTTGGGCGCTCTCACCCAATTCAACCCTGAAGGCACTCCGATTGCATTGGAAGATTTGCCTCCCACGCCACTTGTCGCTCCCGAATCTGCATTGCCTCCCGCCTGGGACGGCGCCAGCCGCATCAATATTCTCTTTATCGGTTTGGATGCGCGAGACTGGGCCGCGAATCAAGGCCCGCCGCGCTCGGATACCATGATTCTTTTTACGATTGATCCGCTCACAAAAACTGCGGGTATGTTGTCCATTCCACGAGACTTGTGGGTGAATATCCCTGGCTTTGGGTATAGCCGCATCAATACTGCCTATTCAAGCGGTGAAGGCGCACAGTTACCCGACGGCGGCCCGGGGCTGGCCATGAAAACTGTTGAGCAATTGCTGGGCGTTCCTGTGCATTATTTTGCCCAGATTGATTTCTTAACCTTCATTGATATGGTTAATGTTCTTGGGTGCATTACAGTTGTGCCTGAGGAGCGCCTCGTTCTCGATCCCATTGGTTCAGGGCTGGATCACGTTGTGATTACACCCGGCGGCGAGCGCGAACTTTGCGGCTGGAAGGTGCTGGCGTATGCCCGCACACGCAAAACCGAAGGCGGCGATTCTGATCGCTCTAGACGCCAGCAGCAGGTGATCTTCGCGCTCCAACAAAAAATATTCGACCCAGAGGTGTTTCCATCATTGATTGCCCAGGCGCCGACACTTTATAAACAGCTGTCCAAGGGTATTCATACCAATATGCCCCTTGAAGATGCCATTAAGCTGGCCGTGCTCGGCAAGGATATTTCACGCGACAGCATCAAAACCGGTGTGATCGATACCAGCATGGTTACTTTCGACAACGTAATTCTGGGCGGGGAAAATGCCAGCATCATGAAACCGGTTGCGGATAAGATCCGTGTGTTGCGCGATGAGATCTTCACCTCAAGCGGACCTCTCAGCCCTCTCTCTCAGGGAGACCCGTCTGTGCTGATGCGTGATGAAGAAGCGCGCGTACGTATCTTGGATGGCACTTTTACCGGTATTGATCAGCGTGCCGGCGCATTCTTCCAATCCTATGGCATGAATGTGACCGAGGTTGGCTCTGCTCCTGAAGCTTATGGGTCAACCGTTATTATTTTGTACGGACCCAAGCTTTATACATTGCGATGGATGCAGGGCGTCTTTGGTATTTCAAACCGGCAGATCAAGTTTAGCCCCGACCCCAGTTCTTCAGTGGATATCGAGATCAGGATCGGTTCGGATATTGCCGGAAGTATTCCGTAAATAGGTCACGGCAAGGTTAAAACAACATCCCTTTCATTAAGAAAGGGATGTTGTGCTTATACGCCCAGAGTATCCATGTGAATTTACTTTATCCTCTCTGCCACGATCTCCGCCACATCCTTGACTTGAATATTGCCTCCATCTGCTTTCGAGGCGTCACTCATCATTGTCAAGCAGAATGGACAGCCCACCGCAACCGTATCTGCGCCTGTGGATTTGGCTTCGGCAAAACGTGTACTGTTCACGCGCGCCGTTCCATTCTCCTCTTCCTTCCACATCTGCGCGCCGCCCGCACCGCAGCAGAAGGACTTGGCTGAATTGCGCGGCATTTCAACTGTCGTCACGCCTGCGGATTGCAGCGTAGTGCGTGGCGCGTCTGTTATCTTGTTATGCCGTCCCAGATAGCACGGATCGTGGAAGGTCACTCGTAACTCGTCACTCGTCACTTGTAACTGTATCTTCCCCGCGCCCACCAACTCATTGATCAATTGTGTATGATGGATTACTGTGTAATTTCCGCCAAATGCTGGGTATTCATTCTTGATCGTATGCAAGCAATGCGGACAGGTTGTCACGATTCGCTTCGGTGCAACTTCATTCAATATCTCAACATTCTGCGAAGCCAAGCCAAAGAAAATATCTTCACGTCCTGCACGCCGAGCCGAGTCACCTGTGCAGGATTCACTCTTTCCAAGCACGGCATAATTGACTCCTGCCGCGTTCAAAATTTTTGCAAAGGCTTGCGCGGTCTTTTGCGCGCGCGAATCTGTCGCGGGCGCACATCCCACCCACCATAAAATTTCAGGTTCGGCGTTTTGCTCAATGGTTGGCACAGACATGCCTTCCGCCCATTTCATTCTGTCTGCCTGCGAAACATTCCACGGGTTCTGGTTGCGCTCCATGCCCTTGAACGCGCTTTCCAATTGTTTGGGGAACGCGCTTTCCATCATCGAAAGATTTCTGCGAATATCCAAAATGTCGCGCATCGGTTCATTGCCGACGGGGCAAATATCCACGCAAGCGCCGCAGCTTGTGCAAGCCCAAACCGCTTCTTCAGAGATCAAATTCAACATCGGCACATCGGTCAAGCCGCCATCGTTCAAATGATAGCGTTTGTTGATTTCCAACGCGGCAGGCGAAAGCAACTTGCCAGTGTTATACGCGGGGCACACTTCCTGACAGCGAAAGCACATGATGCAGGCGTAGCTGTCTATGATCTGCTCCCAGCCCAGGTCTTTCATTTTCGCCGCGCCAAACTGCTCGATGCTTTGATCGTCGAGATTGATATAACTTAATTCCCCGATTGATTTTCGTTCAGGCTTCAAAGCAAAATTTAACGGGGCAAAGAATAAGTGAATATGTTTTGAGTATGGGAAGTATGGAAGGAATGCGACAACTGCGCCAATGGACAACCAAAACGCAATATGTTCTCCCACGACCAAAGCCCTCGCATCCACACCTGACCATAAGCCTGCTACCGTTGAAATGGTTGGCTGCCAACTGTCAGTATGATCTGCCAACGCCAACCCGAAAGATTCTCCCAAAAACCGCATCGAATTATGCACAAAGATAAACGTGGCGACAATTGCCGAATCGCGCAGGATTCCAAACCGCGCTTTGGGGTGCAGAAGAGTCGTCTCGCGCGTGGACAGAGTCGCAGGTCGCAGGACGAAGCGGCGAATGACCATTGCCACAATACCAATGATGATTGCGACATTCGCAATATCCGCAAGCAGTCTGTATAAATTTCCAAACAAACCAGTGTGTTCGAGAAGTTTGAATCCTGTATAGGCGTAGATCAGATCCGCAAGATTGATCAATAAGAACGAGAGAAACCCCCAGCCGATAAGTCCATGCAAAATGGATGTCCACAGGCGGAAACGAAAAACGGGCTGGAACAATCCCACCTTTAAGATGAGATCGCCAATCCGTTTATAAGCCAGCGACCAGTCAATTTTACCTTGCCCGCTGTTGATGTGGTTCATAATACGCGCAACGCCGCGATATGTGTAATAGAGCGATAAAAATGTGGCAACGACAAAGAGGATTTTTTCAATGGTTGAAAGCATGTGATCTCCTGGAATCAATATGTCATTGCGAGACGGTGCTCTCCCTTCGAAGCAATCCTAGATTAAAAGGTGGGAACTTCTCGATGAGATTTTCCCAATTAGCTGGAGATTGCTCACCTGCACTGCACCAAACGCAGTGCGGTGCAAGTGTCGCGAATTGCGCTCGCAATGACATCATGCGCCTAGTTTAGCACAACTTCAAGGCATTGTTGCAAAATTCACTAAGCTGTCCCAAATCTCAGTATTGAGTTTTTCAAATTGTGATTGTGCGAATTCCCAGAATAGCCCCTGTGCGCGCGTGAATGGAAAATCAATGTGACGTGCCATGTAAATCGTACGGCGCAGGTCGAGACCATCTACTTCCACTTTTTTAATTTGTCCCAAAGCAAGTCCGCGTGCCGCCACCATTTCAGAGACGAAGGCAATACCCACGCCGCGCTCCACTGCCATTTCTATGGCTTCGGCGCTGCCGAGTTCCATTACTACGTTGAGCGCATCCATCGTGATGCTGTGGCTTTTCAAACCTTCCAAAACGGTTTCACATGTGCCAGACATTTCTTCGCGCGAGATGATGGGCTGGTCCAGCAGGTCGGCAGGCAGGGCGTGACCGTAATCCGCCCAGGGATGGCTGGCGGGGACAATCAGGATGATTCTGTCTTCAAAGAGGGGAACACATTCAATGCACCGATGTTCGATGCGGCGGCTGGAAATACCGATCGGGATGGCGCGGCTGAGGAGCCTGTCCACCACGGATTCACGACTCATGATTTTGACACGCGGGCGCACGATGGGATAATCATGGAGAAAATCGGCGAGCAGACTGGGGAGCAAATATCTTCCAGCGGAGGTGGAACAGCCGAGCAAAAGTTCGCCACCGATCTGGTTGTTCACATTGTGCAAGCCATCTTCGAGCAGCCGCGCAGACAAAAGAACTTCGCGCACCATTGGCAGAATGGTCTGGCCGGCTTCACTGAGTTGTACTGTGCGGCCATGGCGTGTAAATAATTCCACGTTGTAGGCGCGTTCAAGTGATTGAATATTCTGGCTGATGGCAGATTGTGACATGTGCAGTAGTCGCGCAGCCCGGCTAAAATTTTTTTCTTCGGCGGCAACCAGAAATACACGCAAGGCGGATAACTCGACCATTTTCTTCTCCGTAATAAGAAACTCTGATACTTGTCTACGGTAAGGATAAGCGTTTGTCATAATCGTTGCCAGTGAGAATTGTCAATACTTGTGTGTGAATGGATGGGGAGAATACCCCAGAATTCTCTACCGTACAAATACGAGGAAAATCAGTCATAGAGTAAACTCAGGGTCACCAAACCAACTGAGGTGTCCTCTATGACTGATCGCTACCGAGTATACACAAAAGTGAAGAAAACGTTGAAGACC
>VGNE01000102.1 GCA_016866215.1 Chloroflexota bacterium
CGAGCTGGAAGCATCACTGCGGAGCACAACGTGCGACTTGCCGTGAAGCACACTTTAGCACACCCTAGCTCGCACGGCGACTCATTTTCATCGTGGGGTGTGCGCGACAACGCATGAAGACTTCGCTTCGGACGGCAGGTGACGGGCAACCGTTGGCACGCCTTTTCGGTTTCCAGAAAAGAGAGCCTACTATGACAGCGGACATTACTCATACATCCCAAACAACAACGGAAGACATCCCATCTCCCATGTCCAAATACTACAAGAATCAACCGTTAGGGCAGGTTTATGTAGTCAGCGCCCGTCCTCTCGGCTTCTGGCGCAGGCTCATGGAGTGGTTGCCCTACAACGTCGGCCAAACCGTTCAAGTCGAAGTCACCGTCGAATCAAAGCGGGAACGCGGAATAGCGTGGATGGATTGCGCCTATTTTGAGTTCGTCGAAACAATGCCAAACGGGGAAAGCCATACCTTTCCAGTCGATGAGAAAAGGATAGAGCTGGACAAGAAGAACAAGAGCAAAGCAACCATCTATCCGCTCGACGATTACCCCACATGGAGACAGCCTGTCAGGGATGAAGGCAAAGTCACATGGAAGATAGTCGGCAAGATATTCCACGAGGAGGCGCCGTTGTTGGACAGCAAGGTGGTATTCCTACAATCAGGGCCGAATGTTGTGCGCTATTTCACCTCCACGGTGAGTTTTGTCGCCGGGATAGTTTCCGGTGTGGTTATCACCTTGATAGCGCAAGGCTTTCTGGGCGGGTCGCCATAACGTATCGGCGTGCCAACCCGCACCTGCAGTTGACAGGCTTCGCCTGCAACTGATGCGCGACCGTTGGGCCGTTTCTCCATGAGCTACTACCTCCGTCAATTTATTCGTGATATGCTAAACCCGGAATCCGGAACGCGGTTTTTACTTGTGTGGATGGCAATCCTTCAACTGGCGCTTGCTGTTGTTTTGTTGGCAAAGGCGATTGGGTGAGTTATGCAGGTGAAAATCATTAGTGACGGCACATTGACCGGCACAAAAGTTGTCAATGCTCAGACACACGAAAAACTAGAGCACATCACATCTCTGACTTGGCACCTGGACGTGGTTTCACACCTGGCGACCGCCGTTGTTGTGTTCCAGTACGTTCCAGTGGAATTATCGGCGGAAATTCAAACCAGCATTGCGAGATTTCCTTCCATTCGATGGCTAAGGGGCTTATACTGGCTCCGACGCTTCAAGCACAACCTTTATCAGATGCTTGGATTTGGAGAGAAAAAATATGTCGTGCATTTACCTGAAAATCATGTCTTACGAAATTCAGGAAATAGGCGGGGCAATCCCAATGCGCCATCCAGTTTGCCTGCTCGCGATGGACGACTGGACAACCCATAACCAATGGGATAAATGCCGCCAGTTACAACCTCCGAATGGGATTTGCTGGACGATGGAGGGACAATTCCAAACTGACGAAGAATGGCAAGCATGGGCGCAACATCGCCTTGCTCGCATCGCAAATTCATAAAACGGCCCAACCCTGCGTGCAGTGGACTCACCTCCGCTCCGCTTCGGTAAGCCACTGACGCAAACCGTTGGGCCACTTTGCGCTATTCACCAAATTGCCTGAGTGTTTGCGGCAAAAATCCATATATTATTTCTCGCTTGAGACGATAACCGTTGTTTTCTTTCACCAACAACTCCATTTCTCTCAAGGCGTTGATGTCTCGCTTAATCGTTTTTTCCGTTTTCTTCGCATATGCCTCTGCAATCCTCGGCGTAATATGGCGTATTTTTTGCAAGGTAATTGTGCCAGAGTATTCCGCTAAATCCAAAGCCAAATATCTACGGCGTGTGTTTGTTGCGCTGTCTTTGCCTTTGAATTTATCATGAATGTAATTTATCAAATGAACCATCAATTGTTGACCCTGAATCAGGTCTATTTGTTTCTTAAGTTCATCCACAAATCCACGCAAGGCATATTCAATGAACGGGAACACATCGCCGCCAGATTTATGAGACAAATCCAAGTGTCTATAGTATTCAGTCCGAGTTTGGTTGTAATGATTGCTAAGGAGATGCGCCGCTGTTGATGGCACACCCGAAGACAACAAAATTTGGAATTCAATCAATCTTGCCGTTCGCCCATTTCCGTCTCCAAACGGGTGTATCCAAGCCAGATAAACATGAGCAATTATGGCCTTCAGCACACCAAATGCAACCCAATTATCCTCCGAGGTTTTAAATTCGGTGTTCAGCCAAATGCAGAGCTTTTCAAGCAAATAGTCACAGTCTTCGGGCGGAGCGCCCTTGTATCGCCCAACTACAACATCGTGTTTGCGAATTTCGCCGGGAATCACATCTTCTTCTACGGGTAAGTTCTTCAAAATCATTTGGTTATAGTGCTTGATGTCGTCAATGCTAAGATTTGTCGGTTTGTCATGTAAAATTTTGTTGCCAATCTCGTTGCACGCCTCCACCACATTGTCGATTTCTTTGCCCAGATATTCTTTTGATGGTGGCAGTTTGAGATTTCCGTCAAGGCGTTTTCGCGCCTCCAGTTCAGTCAGGGTATTTCCCTCAATGGCAGTCGTAGCCAATGCTCCTTTGGCTAGAAAGACTTTGTGCAGTTCATCGGCAACCCTCGGCAAAAGCGGAACCCACATGATATGAACGCATTTCGATTGCGCTTCTCCAAGCATCATCCAACTCTTGTAATTCATTTGGCGCAAATCAAGCCCAAATGTTATCCAACTATGCGTCGTTTCGTATATCCGCATTTTTGTCCTCCGGGAATTATTGAAATATACACGTTTGTAGGATAAAATCAAGGGAAACTAATGTTCTTTGGACGTTTTGCTCGTGAAAATTGTCCATGCCGGTGTCCTTGTTTGTCAAAGCGTGGCCCAACCCTGCATGCAGGCGACAACGCTCCGCTGCGCTTCGCGTTGCGCCTGATGCTTTCGTTGGGCGCTTCCTTTGTAGCCGATGGGAAAAATTAAAGTTGGCGCGAGTCGAAATGCGATGAAGCCCCAAGTTCGCAAATGGATTGAAACCGCAAACGCCCTTCGAGAAAAGGCCAATACCTATTTTTCGATTACCCGGTTGACGAGCCTAAAAAATCTTTGCAAAGACCCCGCCGTTGCTAATGAATTCACATTTTATTTGGCGACCTGCACGGCAGCAAAGACCCAAGACCCTCACCCGCCAAAATACACTCAGCCCCAAGATTGGCAACGCTATCGAAAACTTATTATTGAAACCGTTGCTTTAATGCAAAAGCATCTGCGTAAACCAAGCGAGAAGTCGCTCTCAGCATTACGGGAAATGCGGCAAAAAGTGGAAACCGTGCAAACCTATACTGGCAAGGAAATTTGGGGGCATCCCATTCGGACGATTCATAGCCGAGAAGTTCTTGTCATCGAAGACACGCTACAGTGCATACTTACACCCTCTGCCGCCTCTTTCTGGGCCTATCAAACCGCCCGCGATTATACAGAGCAATACAACGCGCATTATGGAACGGGGCTGATCCCAGAGTCCGTTCCAATGCTTGAAGATATAATCCGTTTTTGGAGTAACCGGGAGTAGTTTCAATTGGAGTTTCTGATGAGTAAAAACGCTTCAAGTCAGCAACGCGCCCAACAGATGAGTAAAAACGCTTCAAGTCAGCAACGCGCCCAACAGATGAGTAAAAACGCTTCAAGTCAGCAACGCGCCCAACACTGGCGTCCACCTGACTCGCGTTCCGCTCCGCTTCACGCGCGCAGGTGACGCCTGCCGTTAGCCCGCTTTATACAGGCCGCCTGTAGAGACAAGAGAACGCGATGTCCAAGCGTGGAAAAGACTTCCAAGAAGTAGTTGCTGATATTGCTGACCGCAAGCGCTATTCTGCGGCGACACGTTCTGATCGTAATCGCACCTCTGTAGAAACGCCACGCGAGATATATCTGGCTGGGTGTGAAGCCATCGCCAACGTATTGCAGGATGATGGTTATAAGTACGTGCCCTCCGGCCAAAAATTACGTCGAAAAACGCGTGATTTCATATTCCAAGTGAGTTTTCAATCCAGCCATCTCAACATTCGGGGTAAAGTCGTGGTGCTATGGGTACACGGCTATGTGTTTTCGCCGGTACTAAAAAAATGGCGCGTGAACTCGGCCGCGCGCAGCAACTCGGACTTTGTTGCTGGCGGGCAAATTGGCAACTTGGTGGCTGAGGCTTCTTGGTTGGAATGGAATCTTGCCCAAACAGCCAGCCGCGACAGACAAATTGCGAGTGCGGTCGCCACGATCAAGCAATTGGCGTATCCTTATTTTGCGATATTTGAAGATATTCCAGTACTCGTGCGCCGGTTGGTGGCAGGCACGGTGCCTGCCATGAACATGGAAGATCAGCTGGATAGTTTGCTGTGCTTTGGTTCCCAAGCGGATGTCAAGGCGGCGGCGGTGAAGATATTTCAGGATCAGCCAGGGGAGCGTGATAAATACGCCAAGGCTGTGGCGCGGTTTCGCACGGAAGGCTTGCCGCCCCCCAATTACAAGGTCGCTGCGCCGGGAGATGCCATGGCAGCCGCTACCGTTACGTATAATTTGACTGATCTGGCATAGAGAGCGGGCTAACACCCGTATGCACGCGACCCGGCGCTTCGCGCCTCAGTGAACATGGCTCCAAATCCGGTGTGGTTGCGGTCGTGGAGTTGGTTCTAGTGCGAGCACGCGCGCGGGCGCGTGATACGGAACGTTCGGCGTTTTAATCATATAACGTTGGTAATCCATTATGACCAGCATCTATCGCCAAAAACTAATTAACGTTGTTTTGTTTTTTGCAAAAGAAACAAAGCACGTCAATATGACGAAATTAATGAAGTTGCTTAACTTCTTTGAGTTTGAGCATTTCGGTCAAACTGGCTATCCGTCAATTGGGCTGAGATACTACGCTTTTGAAAAAGGGCCTGCGCCAAAGAGATTTTGGTTGGAAGTAAAAGACGGTGTTCCCCCAAGCGATCTGAAAGAAAAAGTTGCGATTAGCATCAAAGACTGGGGACATGGGAAAAAGGAGTTGGAATTTATTGCGAGAATTAACGCACAGGTTGATTTCAGCATATTTACACCACGCGAAAAGAAAATACTTGAGAAATTGGCCTATATTTACAAAGACGCGACAGCCAAAACAATGTCAGATATTTCCCACGAAGATGATATGCCCTGGGAAATCACCAAGCGAGAGAAGGGGTTGAACGCAGAGATTGATTATTTATTGGTCGTTGACGAGAGTTCTGCAATAGACCGCGAAATAGCAAAAGAGAACTTACAAGACCATTTCATCGTCTTGAAAGCATTCGATGTAGAACCAGTAAAATAATATGCCGAATCCTGGGGATGTGTTTGTGTACAAGCAATACATATTTGAAGATGGTAGTCAACGAGACAAATGGTTCGTCGTTCTCAACGCTTCTGACCTTGAAAAGCCGTGCGTCGTTTTGAAAACAACATCAAACGAGACCCACTATCAAGGATGCGCCAAAGGTTGCAATAAAAACCACAGATGCTTCTTTACGCCAAATTCTTGGCAACCATGTTTCAAGGTTGACACTTATATTCAACTTCCGCAAATTATCCAGTTTTCAGCCGCAACTTTGTTGAAAGATGGACTCGATAGAAGGATAGAATTCAAGTCATCTCTTACTAGCGATTGTTTTTCGCAACTCAAGAGTTGCTTGGCAAACTTCAAGGACGACATCTCTCAACTGCATTGGGACTTGATTTACAAAACCAAAAACGCCTAACACGCCCGTGCACCTGACCGTCCTCCGCTGATCAGAAAATCGATCCCTGCGACTCAGCGCCGTCCCGCACAGTTTTTTGAATGCGGCGAGCCGCGCCCCATCGGTGCGGCTTTTGTGTCTGTCTCGGTTGCCTCCCCCCTCTCTCAATGC
>VGNE01000103.1 GCA_016866215.1 Chloroflexota bacterium
ACCCATGTCCCTTCTGGTGACAAAGCGCGCTCATGAACTCAACCTCAGTGGCTCCTGGGCTTGAGAGACTCTCCCCCCCCCGAATTTTTGAGAGGATACTTTTTACCGAGGAAATCAAATGAAATATTCATTGATCAAAGGTTCAATGCATGTGGTGGGATATTCGCCCGATGGCGACTCAATGATGTTCAAGGCGGCAAACCCTGCCCTGTGGGATGGATTGGAAAACGATAACAAAGATACCTTTACCGAAAAGTTGACCAAAGAGAACGGCGCGGTTCAACTGTGTTTGGAAGGCATTGACGCGTTGGAGACGCACTTCGCACCCATGCCATTACCTACTCCGCCTGACCTGAAATCGAAGGAAAAATAAAAGGACAAGGAAAATAAGCCAAAGCCTGGCGGATACAAGCAGCCAGAAGAAATTGGACGTGTCGCCGCAGAAGCATTTATGTGGCTGGTGGGTGTAAAAAAGCCGCAATGGCGCAAGTTCGGCAAGACAACCTGGGTTGCCAAAGCCTGTTTCGAAAAAGATGGACAGGAAGTTTGGCTGGACGAGAAACAGACCGACCACATTCCCGCCTATATCGTAACCAGCAACATCGAAAAGAATGGACGTCCGCTCGCGTGGGTGTTCCCCGGTGACACCGATGACCTTGATGGGGCTGAGCTGACGAAAGACATGCTTGCCAGCCGTTTAGAAAAAAGCGTCAATTACCAACTCCTGCGGTATGGATTGGTATATCCCTATTTCTTCATGACCCTGGCGGGAAAACTGCGCGATAAATTGATCGAAGCCGTGCGCCGCGCCCAAGCGGACGGACTTCAAAAGCGACAAACCCTTGAAAATAGCGCGGCGGATAGATCCCGTAAAATCCCCAACCTGTGGGTGTACGATAGAAGCGTTGCCGAGGGGATTAAGATCGCCGACCTCAAAAACATCACAGACGAGACCGAGATCCACCCGTATCTTTTTCGCAAGATCATCAAAGTTTGGTACGCCCAAAAAATGCAGGGCTACTGGACTTCCTTGCACGACCGCAGTCCCTATGAGTTCGATGAGAACGATAAAAGCCTGACCCTGGCAGGTCTATTTGAAGACGGCGACCCCACTGTGTTTATTGTCAGCGATCAGGATTTTGTGAAGCTGAGTGAAATTGTTCAACTAAAAGATAATACTTTGCAGCTTCTGCGCCACCCGATGGATATTGTCTTTTTGTCGTAGTAGATGCCTAACGAATTAAGGATTGATGCGGCGGGAATGGAGAAAGTGAAAAGAAATGGAGAAGGTGCCGCCGCATCTGTCCTAGTTGAACTAAGCCGTATTTGGAAAAAGAAGCCAGGTGGAACGGTCAAAAAAAGTCAAAAGGAAATACATCCCACCAATAAAGAACGATCTGGGAAGTATTTTACATGAGAAACGGAAGGCTGTAAAAGAAAAATCAAAGAGAAAAGAGAGCCAAGGCAACGCAAAACAGACAGGCGTAAAAGAAGAGACACCTGCCAGAAGAAACGGGAGGGAAAGGCAAGGAAATTAAGGGGAACGGCATTGCTGCGGGGATAATTTTTTCAGAAAGATCATGGGGTAACCACAGGAAGGACAAAGGATATTGGAAGGAGGCTCGGGTTGTGCTTGAGAGGAAGCAGGCGGTTGCTTATCCAGATCAGGGAGTGGCGAGCCGAGCAACTTCTGCAAGAGCGTCAACCTGGGGCGGATCGAAGCGCCGAAGAAGCCGTAGTAGCGGACCTTGACAAAGGCATGGGGGAGGACATGTTGCAGAAAACGCTGAAAGAACTGCTCGACGGAAAGCGTACAGGTTTTGAGTTGGCCGGTATCCGAGGCGCGAAATTGGAAGGTCACCAGAGAACTTTCGATGGAGCCGCGGTTGTCAAAAGCGAGTAAACGGCGATTGCTGATGGCAACACGATGAATATAAGGAGCCAGATACTTGAGGGCAGCCTGACCATCGCCAACCGGTTTGCAATGGACGACCCACTCCTGCATCCAGACCTTGGAAGGGACTTTGTCAAAGAGTTTCAATTTTTGGAGACCGCGTCTGAAGGCAGCCCGAAACAATTTGGAGAGAGCCCGCACCGGCAGGAAGAACCGTTGGCGTGCAGGGAACCAGGTTCTGCCATCCGAGAGCAAGCCGCCGCCCGGGACGAGATAATGAACGTGCGGATGAAAGATCAAATTGCGCGTCCAAGTATGAAGCACGCCCACCAAGCCGATCTGACCGCCGATATAGCGTGGATCAAGAGCAAGTTTCTGGGCTGCTTCGGCAGAGGACTGAAAGAGCAAGGCATAGAGTGCTTTCTGGTTAGCGCGCACCAGAGGGCGTAATTCAGCGGGCAGAGTGAAAGTCAGGAAGAAATAAGGGGCGTTCAGGAGCAAAGCCTGTTGCACCTGCAGCCAATTCTGAGTGAGCTCGTGCTGACATTTGGGGCAATGGCGGTTGCGGCAGGAATGATAACTATATTTAAACTCCTGACAGGTAGGGCAATCATAGACCTTTCCGCCCAGATGCGCGGTGCGGCAGTGCTCGATCGCCCACATCGCCTGACGATGAGAGAGCAGAAGCTTGTCAGCATATTTCTTTCGATAGGCAGCGCCGTATTCTCGAAAGAGGTCAGCGAGTTCTAGCCCCATAGGTCTGCATGGATGCGATTGATACGCTGATTGACCTGAATTTCGGTCACGGAAGTGAGGTGAGTGTAAATGGCAGTGGTGGCAGGAGAGGCGTGACCGAGATAAGCCTGGATGATCCGCAGATCCACCCCAGCTTCGAGGAGATGAGTGGCATAGGAATGGCGCAACGTATGAACGGAGGCAGGTTTATGCACGCCACTCTCACGTAGTGCGGCTTGAAATGACTTCTGTAGGGCAGATTCGTTCATGGCAGCCAGCCCATTGTGAGAAGGAAACATCCATTGGGGATTACGGTGAGTCGACCAGAAATGACGCAAGAGCATGAGGGTATGGTCGGGCAACGGTATGTAGCGATCTTTGTTGCCTTTCCCCTGAATCACATGCAGCATTTTGCGGTCGCTGTCGATATCTTTCACCCGCAAGCGGGTTCCTTCCAGCAAGCGTAATCCACAGGCATAGATCGTCATCAGGCAAACTTGGTATTGAAAACGATGCACACAATCCAGTACCCGTTTGACTTCATCCAGACTGAAAACAACAGGCAGCTTTTTCTTCCGATCAGGGCGGACAAGCTGCAGGGTATGCCATTCCTTCTTCAAGGTCTGCTCGTAGAAGAACTTGATCCCGCATAGGGCAATGGAGAACGTACTGCCTGCCACATGTTTCTCATTCTTCAAGTATAGAAAGTAGTCTCGAAGTTCCTCTTCATGGATTTGCTCCGGTGACTTTTTCAACCACTTGCTCAATTGAAACACAGCGTTTACATACGCTTCCTGCGTTCGAAGTGCCAACCCCTTCAACTGCATATCTTCGATCATCTTTTGCCTTAACGCACTCATAGCTATATCTCCTTTTTAAATTTGATTTCAAAAGAAAATATAGCGCGAATTTCTTTATTCAGTTTGGTAATTTATGGGAGTCTGCGCGAAGCGCTTAGTTCAACTACGTTTTATACAGCCATCTGTATAAAACCCTAAATAGTCATCTTGTACGGTCATTTGGCTGTATAATAGCTTCTATACTTCGATTATTATACATCTTAAACGAAAATGGGATTGCGAAATGACTCAACCAACCCAGGGAAAAAAACTTCTTGAACAAATGCGTGATCAAATTCGCGTCAAACAATACTCATTTCGTACAGAAAAAACTTATCTTCACTGGGCGCGTGAATACTTTCTGTACCATAACCCGGAACTCAAACAGGGAAAGGTTGCAAAACATCCAACAGAAATGGGGGCATCGGAAATCAATCAATTCATTACCTATCTTGTAACAGAGCGAAAAATCTCCGCCTCCACCCAAAACCAGGCATTGAGCGCAGTTCTTTTCTTATACCGCCACGTTCTCAAAATTAAACTTGACGAAGATGCGATATCACTCAATCGTCCCAAAAAAGGCAAGCGCGTTCCAGTGATCCTATCAAAAGATGAAGCCCGCGCGGTCATCAACCAGATGAAGGGACAATATAGACTGATGGCGCAAATCCTATACGGAAGTGGCCTTCGGTTGATGGAATGCCTGCACCTGCGAGTTAAAGACATCGATTTTGAAAACCATCGCATCATTGTTTACGACGGCAAAGGTGGTGACGACCGTGTTACCATGCTTCCCGAAAGTGCAATTGCCCCCTTGCACCAACATCTTGATCAAGTCAAGGTACAGCACCAAAACGACCTCGATCTTGGATTCGGCTCAGTTTATATGCCCTTTGCGCTTGGCGAAAAATATCCTGCTGCCCATAAACAATGGATCTGGCAAAATGTATTTCCGGCATCCTCGTTCTATAAAGATCCTGAAACGGGCACGATGCGCCGTCACCACACCCACGAAACTGCACTACAAAAAGCCATTCGTGCTGCTGCCCGCGTTGCAAATATTGAAAAACCCGTCAGTCCACACACCTTCCGGCACTGTTTCGCCACCCACCTCTTGGAAGCCGGCTATGACATCCGCACAGTGCAGGAACTGCTGGGGCATAAAGATGTCAAAACCACGATGATTTATACCCATGTCCTCAATCGCGGACCAAAGGCGGTACGCAGCCCGCTGGATGAATAAGTTCCTTGTATGAATCAAAAGCACCCTCCATTGCCGGAGAGTGCTTCATAATCCATCATAATTTGAATTTAACGCGGACCGGCAAGTACCGGCCTAAACTTATACCCGTATGTCAGATATGTACCCCGCCGGACAGATATTAGTGGTGTTGTAATCTCAAGGTTTTACAGCAAAGTGATTTGGTGCTTGCTGGAGTCGTTTTCATACATGCTTCATGAACACGGCAAACAGACCATACCCATCACTGCGTGAAGAATTCCAACGCTATTATCGTATGGGATGCAATTTCGTGATGCCAGCCAGGTTTACTTATTCTGTAAGCAGCCATTCTGCAGTGGATCGTATCTGCACTGGGATGCCGTCGATCTCAAATGGCTCCTCATTGGAGTCCGACAGAATTATGGCGCTTTGTACTTTTACAGCCCCGATCGCATCCTTTATAGCGCGTATCTCCCTGTCCCGTGTTGTAGATTGAGCCAAGTTCCCGGCAACCTGAATAAGCTGGCGTTGTTCGGGCAAATAGAAATCCACCTCATACCCGCCTGGGGAGGAGAAGTAATGGATCTCCTTTGTCTTCCGCCTGAGCGCCAAAAAAACCAGGTTTTCAAGCAATTTTCCGGTGTTTGGTGAAAAACCAAAACCGATGGTGTTGATCAAACCGGTATCGATCCCATATATCTTCTTGGGCGCGATCTGTTGGCGCTTCACTGAGTAATCATAGACATTCAGCGTAAAGAGCAGCCAACTGTTCTCCATGTATCCGATATAGTTCTTGATCGTATTTACACTGCCGACTCGAAACTGGTCTTTGAAAA
>VGNE01000104.1 GCA_016866215.1 Chloroflexota bacterium
GAAATACATAATCTCAGGGCTGGGCGTCCAGACCACATCCACGCCGAGGGGACGGAGCAGGCTCAGGTCACGCTCAAGGTCGCGGGGGTACTTGGACAGGTCTTCGTTTGCGCCAAACTGGGTCGGGTTGACGAAGATGGTAACGATGGTATGGTCACACTCTGCCTGAGACTGGCGGACCAACGATAAATGCCCCTCGTGAAGATAACCCATCGTGGGAACCAGACCAACTCTCCCCGTAAGAGAGAGGCGGGCGGTTCGCAGGTCAGGTAGAGAGGTTACGATTTGCATGTCAAACTCCTATTTGTATAGACAATCAGTCCTTTTTCCTGCTTGACAGTGTAGAAAATTTGTTCTACACTCAATTTACCAACTTATAAAAAGGAGAAAAAATGGCGTACTCACACACAAACTCAAAAGGAACCACTTACTACCTGCACTCCAATGGAAGAATGTTCTTCTTCTCGAAGGAAGTAAAGGAAAACGCTCTCGATGCCCTGCCCGCAGGCTATAACGTCGTAGAGATGAAGACGGGCATGCTGGTCTTGAAGAAGATCCAGGCGGAAGCCCCTGCCGCACCCGCCGAAGAAACCCCTTCGGAAAGCGCAGGCTAGGCCTAAAAGTATAATCCTGTTCGCCAGCACGACACAACTTATATTGTTCTTTTAGATAAAAAAGGAGACTACTTATGACACGTACACAGCATCTAAAAGCCACGAACACACAAGGGGAGCCGACATGCCTACTCTAAACCGCGTTCAGTTGATCGGGCGTCTGGGCAAGGACCCGGAAAGCAAGTTTACGCCCACTGGCAAGAAGGTTTGCCATTTCAGCCTTGCCGTAACCAACCGTTGGAAGGATAAGAGCGGTGAGACGAAGGAAAGTACGGAGTGGGTCAACATCGAGGCGTGGGGGCGGCTTGGTGAGGTTTGTCAGGAATTTCTGAAGAAGGGCAGCCTGATCTTTGTGGAAGGTCGCTTAAAAACCGACAAATACGAAGAAAAAGGCGAGACGAGGTACTTTACAAAGATCGTCGCCCAGAGCCTGCAATTCCTCGATAAACGCCCCGCCGACGAGCCGTTGATGTCGGTCGAAGAAGTGCCTGGCGAATACGAATTTTAGACAAAAAGAGACTGCCACTTTTCAGTGGCAGTCTCTTTTTGTACTTGCAACTACGCTCCTATTGTTATGACCACATTTCCCCGCTTCCCTCCCGCCTCGACATACCGGTGCGCCTCGGCCATTTGTTCCAACGGATAGCGTTTATCGATAATAGATTTGAACCTCCCTGCCTTGACCAGTTCCTTGATGAAATCCAGATCCTCGATCTTTTCACTTGAAAGGGCGCACACCACCTTCCTGCCATCGCTTCTGGCAGTCTGCAACATTTGAAATACTTGTTTCATCTTGAAGCTGTTTTTTATAAAATAAAAGGGAACCACCCAGGCAAAAATTTATTATTAAAAAGGAGCCCACCACATAGTGTATTTTCGGTACGATGAGTACCGGAGGTACAAAGGAGATGAAAACGGTGGACGACTACGAGAAAATCCGCAAGGCATATTACGTGGAGAGATTGAGCATTCGGGCAATCAGCAGACAATTGGGACACAGTCGCAAGGCGATCCGGAAAGCGCTGGATCATGCCGAACCGGAAGGGTACCAACGAAAAAAAACGCACACTGCGCCGAAGATCGCGCCATATCAATCACGGATCGAAGAGTTGATCAAGGAAAGCGATCAGATGCCTCGAAAGCAGCGCTATACCGGTCACAAGATCTATCAACTCTTGCAGGCGGAAGGGTATCGCGGCAGCGAAAGTAATTTGCACCGCTATGTCAGTTTGCAGCGACGGGCGCGCAAACACCGTTCGGCCTATTTGCCGTTGGAGTTCGATAGCGGACAGGACGCGCAGGTGGATTGGGGAGAAGCGCAAGTGGAGATCAACGGCGTGCGCCAAACGGTGCAGATGTTCGTGATGCGTTTGAATTACTCGAAGGCGCGTTTTGTGGTGGCGTTTCCTTTTCAAAAGCAAGAAGCGTTCTTTGAAGGGCATATTCAGGCGTTTCATTTCTTTGGGGGTGTTCCGCGGCGGATCACGTACGACAACTTGAAGACCGCGGTGTTTCGTATTCTGGAAGGACACCATCGTCAGGAGCAAAGAGCCTTCAGCGCCTTTCGCAGTCACTACTTATTCGAGAGCCACTACTGCACGCCCGCGCAAGGACATGAGAAAGGCGGCGTGGAAAGCGATGTAGGCTATGCCCAGCGAAACTTTTTCGCACCGATTCCAAAAGCCAAAGATTTTGCGGAACTGAACACGATGCTGCACCAAGCCTGCATGAACGACATGTTGCGCAATACACGCGGAGAGAGTCGTACCGTAGCGGAAGTCTGGCAAAGTGAGAAATCTTCCTTGTTGCCGCTCGAAGGGCGCGACTTCCCCGCTTGCCGCAATCACCTGGCGACCGTCAATCCATACAGCCAGGTCGTGTTCGAAACCAACCGCTATTCGGTACCGTCGAAATACGTGGGACAGCAATTGCCGCTGCGCGCCTATCCGTTTCGGGTGGAAGTCTTGAGCGCGACAGAAGTGATCGCGGAACATCCGCGCTGCTTTGAACGCGAGCAGGATATTCTTAACCCGCTACATTATTTGGGATTGCTGGAACAGCGCCCTAGCGCCTTCGAGTATGCACTCCCCGTGCGGCAGTGGCGGCAAAAATGGACGCCTGAATATGAGAAAATGCTCGATTTGCTGCGAAAAAACAAGCCCGACGGCAGCGGCGTACGAGAATTCGTCGCCATTTTGAAGTTCCACCACAATCACCCCGCCGAGATGGTCGATCGCGCGGTGAAGCAAGCTTTGGACTTGGGCGCTGCACATCTGGATGGTGTGCAGCTCTGCCTGCGCCAAATCCTCTCCCCGCAAGAATCTCCACCCGCGCTTGTCCTGGATCATCCCAAGTTGGTCGCAGTAGGCAGCCAGCCTATTCGCCTTGAGCAATATAACCAATTGCTGGAAGCAAGGTCATGATGGAACGCAACCCGCTGCTCGATTCTTATCTGCGACAATTGCGCCTGCCCACCTTCACCAAGCTGTATCCGCAATTTGCTGCGGACGCGGCACGCAACAATCATGATACGGTGCGCTTCCTGCTCGCGCTGGCTGAGCAGGAAGTCAATCAACGACAACTCAATATGCTGCAGCAACGCTTGAAGAACGCACGCTTCCCGGTCATCAAAGAACTGGCGGACTTCGATTTCTCCTGCCTGCCCATGCTGAACAAAGCCCAAATCCTTGACCTCGCGCGCGGCGAATATATTCAACAAAAACAAGGTCTTATCTTGATCGGAAATCCCGGTCTTGGAAAAACTCATCTAGCTTTAGGGTTGGCTGCCGCTGCCTGTCGCGAAGGTCGCCGCGTGCGCTTTTGGACTGCGGCTGGATTGGTGAATGAATTGATTCAGGCGCAAGATGAACATCGCTTGCACCGCTTCATCGCCTCCGCCCTCAAACTCGACCTGGTGGTTCTGGACGAACTCGGTTTTATCCCCTTCTCCCAAAATGGCGCACAGGCACTCTTTACCTTCTGCTCCGAGCTTTATGAACGCCTCGCTTTGATCATTACTACCAATCTCAAGTTCGCTGATTGGGTGCAGGTCTTTGGCGATGAACGTCTGACCGCCGCGCTACTTGATCGTCTCACTCACCACGCACACATCATTGAATTGCTTGGCGAGTCTTATCGCTTCCGCGAACGTACGCAAGGTGAACATGCTGAATGACGCACGCTCCACTTTTTCTGCACCGCACCTGCGCTGGGTGCAGGTGTTGGCGTATCGGTGGATTGGCTTTCGAGCAGGTTTATCGCTTTTGGGCTGCCAGCAGGACAGGACGAAAAAAGGACAGTGCGATTGTCTCGCCCTGTCCTGCTGTATAGCCGCTCAACAGCGCTCGAGTTGCTCCTCAGCATTGCTCTACGCGAAGCGTCTGTTGGGCAATCGGGATTTTATCACCCGCTCTTTGTACATGACGAAAATGGGCTACTTTTTAATAATAAAGTGGTCCCCTTTTAAATAATAATTTTAATCTTTCTTTTTTCAAGGTGGGCACCTTTTCGATAATAAATTGGGCACTTTTTAACTTGTAAAAAACAGTCTTGGATTTGAAATCCCATTATCGCGGACATCGATATGTCGCCGAGACAATAAAATTACTTCCGCAGAAACCTGATGCCATTTTATTGGCTGAGATTTTCGAGCAAATTGCCCGTTTGGGCATGGTTCATCCCGCTTTTGAACCAGTTTCTACCGCCTAATTGGCGATGGTATTGTCCATTCTCTATCATTATAATTCCGAAAGAAGGCAAGTGAAAGTAGTAGTTTCAATGTAAGTCAATTGTAATGTTTTTGACGAATTGATAAAACCACCTTACAATCCTGAATGGTCAAGGAGAAAATTATCATGGAAGAATTTGTCATTGAAGGTGGGGTTCCCTTAAGCGGCGAGGTAACCCCGTCTGGAAACAAAAATGCAGCCCTGCCCCTGCTTTCCGCCTGTTTGTTGACGGAGGAACCAGTGGTGCTTCATAATATTCCGCAAATTCGAGATGTACTTGCCATGCGCAAGCTGCTCGAAAGCCTGGGTACGGTCTTTGAAGAGGTCGATTCGAACACATGGAAGATCACCACCCGCGATTTGACCGCCTCGCACCTGGACCCTGATCTGTGTCGTCGGATCCGGGCATCCATCCTCATTGCTGGTCCTGTGCTTGCCCGTGCTGGTGAAATTCGCCTCCCGCCCCCTGGCGGAGATGTGATCGGTCGGCGTCGCTTGGATACGCACATTCTAGCTCTGCGGGCTCTTGGTGCAACAATTAATTATGACCGCGTTTTCGATATCCGCTCGCCGGGTAGATTGCAAGGCGCAGATATTTTGTTGGATGAAGCGAGTGTAACCGCCACAGAAAATGCAGTGATGGCGGCGGTTCTTGCAAAAGGTGTCACAAACATACGCAACGCTGCATCCGAGCCGCATGTGCAGGAATTATGTAATTTCCTTAATATATTGGGGGCGCAGATCGATGGAGTTGGCTCCAACACCCTTCATATTACAGGCGTGGAGAGATTACACGGCGGGGAATATACGATCGGACCAGATCTGCTGGAAGTGGTTAGCTATATCGG
>VGNE01000105.1 GCA_016866215.1 Chloroflexota bacterium
GGGGCCATGTACGCCCGCCCACGAAGACCTCTTCGCTATCAAACAAACCAGTTTTTATGGATTCCAAACTGGGAATTGACTCCAAGCCCAGTTTCGGGTCATCACTGGAATAATATGCCAAATACTGCGGCGCAGATGGGTCAGTAACATCATATAGATACCACTCAATATTGTTCATTTGAGGTCCTATCATCGCAGTATCGATGACAGAATCTATATTAAATGCGCCGAGTACATATCCGCTCAATTCATTGCGCCGGGCCTGCACCGTGCCGGGCGTCAATCCCCTTTCATATAACGGCATAATGACGAGAATCGTAAGATCATCTGAATCTTGTTGAAAGAGTAACGGAGCTGTAACTGCAAACTCGCCGCTATCACGCGCGCGCTCCAGCGCCTCCAATCGTTCGGGGCGGGATGCATTATCAAACCCGACCAAGTCTTTATTGACGGCATGTGGCGCTATATAAGCCACAGGGAAATATTCGTTGCGGACAGGTGGTGTTACTCTTTTGCAAGATGCGTCATATTCATGAATGAAGCAATCCGCCGCCATCCCCGAACACACGAACTGCTCCATGTCACTGTGATTATCAGCATCTACACGCGGCAGCCACAGAAATGCCGTGCCCGAAGAATAATTGTCCAAAAAGGCGCTTGCAAATAACTCGAATTCCTCGCGGAGAACTTCTGAGGAGTTTGAAAAAAAACCTTCCATGGCCGTAACGGATTGCATTTCATGAAACACCATCGCGTCATCTAACACATGGGCAATTTCTTTCGTATCATCCCGCAGCATTGTTATTGCTTTTTGGCGGTTCCCACTTTCGATCAAGAAGAAGGTAAAAAATGACAACCCGATGATCATACTGGCAAGCGGCCATAAAATTGGCTGCTGGATCTTTTCAACAGCGCGAAGTTTCAAACCAAATATGGTCGCAACAGGGGTTATAAGGGTAAGACCAATAAATAATGCAAACCATAGATCAAGAAAGACCGCAGCATACTGGCGAAAGGAGGGTAATTGTCCCGCCGCTGCCAAACCGGAGACAAATAAAAGCGGCACAATGCTGTTGGCAAGAGCAATAATGCATATTGTTTTGACCGTTTCAACAACCGTTTCAGGCGGGAGCTTTTTCACTGCGGCCTTGATTGCCCATGCAAGTACCCAGGTTTGCATCGCAATACCAAAAGCGCTCATGCCTGCAAGCAGAAACACCTGGCCTGTATGTGAAATGTCGATATTGAGAAGAGCATAAGGGAGTTCTATTTGCAGGTCAAACATCCACAATCGGACCAGGAATGCCCCTAAAAACACACCTATCGCCATCCTCCTGCCCCAGACCAAAACAGCCGCTTGTGCCAGCCCAATTGGAATCCATAAAGCAGCGTTAATATATGCAAATTTCATGGAAAAACTAAGTCGCGCCACCAGATAAAAAACAGCAGCTACCAAAATAACATGGATTATTTGATGAAAAACTAGTCACCTGACAGTTTACTCAACAAGAACATAGAGATAGCGAGAACGATTGAGAATGTAACAAGAACCGCTCAATTAGGCGCAAGCCAATTTGAAAAAGGCTCAAGTCGCGACGGTCTTTGCGATCGACAAGATGACGCAGACCAGATCGAATAGCGCGGCTGCCACTCGAAAGGAGCCAGGCATAGAGGAAAACCACAACCAAAGTCAAGCGAGATAACCGCGGTGAGTTGCGCAACATGGTGCTCTCTAAATCAAAACCATGTTTCTTGAAATCAGCGAACATCTCTTCGATCCACATCCTTCTGCGGTAGTAACGTAGGGTCAAGGAAGCGTCGGGCAGATTGGTAGCTAAACACCAGGGCTGTTTCTCGCCTGCCTGCCAATGAATCAAGGCCGAGATAGGAAAGATGTCACTCTGGGTCAAGTATCCAATTGGACACCAAGCAGATTTTCCAGCTTTTGTTACAAAACGATCCAATCGTTGCCAGCCGTTTCGTTCATCAAGCCACAGCCCAGTATTGCCTTTTTGGCGTAGAACAAAGAACCATCGCCACTGATTGAGTTGTTGCAAGACCGCAATCGAGCCAAATTCGCTGTCTCCGACCAAAAAAACGGGTGTTTTTTGTGAGATCAGGCTTCTCACGTATTTCAAAAGGACGATCTGCTTTGTCGCTGTACTGTGCCCACGAACATGGCGAACCCAAGTCCATGCAATTGGGATTGATCTGCGGCGGTAAGCAAGGCTGACCATCAGTAGTTGGTGTCCAAAACCAACTTTGCTGCCGTCTACGATCAGGCGGATTTCACCTACTTGGTGCACCTGTGCTATCAGCCAAGCTTTGGCTGTCGAGCGATACCAACTACGTACATCCACCGCCGAACTCGCCAGAAAACGGCTCAAGCGCCGAACCGTACTTACATTCTTGGCTGTACTGATCACCTTGCCTGCAATCTTGCTCAGGCTCACGGAGCGACTATGAAAAATTCCTACCAGCAGCCACACAAAGTTTTGAATTTGTGTCTTCCGTTGTTTCGGTCGCAGTTCCCAAATTCGGCGAATCCAAGTACGATAGGTCTCGTTGATCGGCATCAGAACCTCCAGGTGAAATCGTTTGTCGTAAAACAACTTTACCCGATTTCTTTTGCCGATCAATATTCTTTTGTTAAACTGTCAGGTCGCTAGAAAAAATATATTATTTTTCTACCAAAATCCTTCAGCACATCACCTCCTTTATGAAAAATATCGACGACAAAAACATTAATAAAGAGGGGGAATAACAAAAAAAGACTGCAAAAGGTCCGAAACCTCAGCAGTCTGGCGGTCTGTGCCTGTACAGACCCATAACTTTGCGCCCCCATCTCGCGGTGGGTTCGCCTTTTCAGCTTGTGAATTTATCTACATACGCCGCATTTATTATTGCAAATTTTGATGCTTAATACAAGGTCTAATTCATCCCACCTACAAACCATTTATAATCCCTGCAATGTCGAAAAAAATATTTCTCCTGGCCATTCCTGTGGCGATCGCTGCCGCGGGAATTTATTTATACTTTACATTCGGACGTTCTTCTGCCCGCACGGCACAAGTCTTCGACTGGTTCCGTGACCCAGCCTCGCGCCCCGAGTTGATGATGACGGCTGGGATGCGTTGCAACGGCGCCCCGTTCCTCTTCCCCACCAATGGCTTGATCGGATTCATCTGGGACGATTCATTCCGCCCTGGTCACCGCCACGCCGGGGTGGACATTTTCGCAGGGACGGAGGTTGGCGTAACGCCCATCATCGCCGCCTACTCCGGGTACCTCACCCGCGAAACGGATTGGATCTCCACAGTCATCATCCGTGTACCAAAAGACCCGCTGCGCCCAACGCGGCAGATCTGGGTGTACTATACTCACATGGCAGACCGAAACGGACTTTCGTTCGTCTCGCCTGAATTCCCGCCCGGTATAGAAGAGGTCTATGTGGAGGAAGGCACCTTCCTTGGGTATCAGGGTAATTACTCCGGTGACCCGCTCAACCCCACAGGCTTGCATCTGCATATTTCGGTGGTGGAGGATGATGGGTTTGGCAATTATAAAAACGAACTGGATATCGAAAATACCTACGACCCCTCGCCGTATTTTGGGCTGCCGTTGAATGCAAATGAGAATCCGGACACGATACCGGTATGTTATTGAGGTGTCAGGTGAAGATCGAAAATTGAAGGGAATGAAATGAGCGGATTAAACAATAAGGTTGTTTTGATCACAGGGGCGGGCAAGGGCATTGGGCGGATGTTGGCGGAAGCGCTGGCTTCACACGGTGCAATTGTAGCGTTGAACGATATTTCGCCGATGAATGTGGAAGAAGTTGCGGCGGGCATCGTCAAAAACGGAGGCAAAGCCAAAGCCTATGTGGAGGATATTGCCAAGAAGGTCGGCGCGCAATCGGTGGTGAAAGATGTGGAAGATGATTTTGGTGTGATCGATATTCTCATCAACCATGCGGCGGTGGAACCACATACCCCCCTGCTGAGCATGGATGAATGGGACTGGCACCGCACACTGGATGTAAACCTGACGGGCGCATTCCTGATGATCCAATCGGCGGGGCGGGTGATGAAGGCGAAAGGCAGCGGCGTGATCGTCTGTTTGGGAGCAGGGACAGGTGACAGGTCCGCGAAAGAGGCGGGGGCGTATTTGGCGAGCAAGGCGGGGCTGGTGGAATTATCCCATCAGGCAGATGCGGAGTTAGGTCCTTTTGGCGTGCGTGTTTTTGCGGCAGAGACGTTTGAAGATGTAATCCAACTTTTGGAGGAAGCATGAAGGAATTACTTGAATATCGTGAAAAATTGATCGCGCGTTTGGGCGAGGCGGCAGAGGAATTTTGCGAGGCGTGCAAATCGTTCGAAAAAA
>VGNE01000106.1 GCA_016866215.1 Chloroflexota bacterium
TGAGAAACACGAAGGACAATTTTTCGGATTTGGTCATGGTGATTGCTTGTAGTTTGCACAACCTTCGCGTTGACCACAGAAAAAAGCCGTTGAGGTTATGACCAAATCTTTATTTCCGATAAAGTCTAATATCCCGCAGGCTTCATAAATTAGAGATGAGGCTTGCGGGGTAATGGTATTAATCAGCGGGGCGAACGTTTAATTCTTCGGGTGAGGGCTTTTTTCCGCGGAGAGCGTCAAAGGTCAGATCGCTGGGTGGAAAGCCATGCTTAGAATTATAGTTCTCAAATAACTTTGTATAACCAGCGCCGACCGCAAATTCAAAGCCTAATCCAATGTGTAAAGCCATTTTACGGATGCTCGATGCATCGGAACCTTCGATCTCGACAAAATCACCATACGGGAGTTCATCCAGCATGATGTGGCAATCGTTTATCTTGTAAATAGTGCGGTATTTTTCATAGATCAGGATCTGAACATACCCCAATGCTTCAAGTACGCGTTGCGCAGTTTCGAGATCGCCAATTGTAATTTCCAACTCCGTGCGCGAGAATACCCCGTCAACTATGTTCCCAGGTCCCTTGTATGTCAGAATCGCATTCGTATCATTCCTTAAGCGCAGTACCTGACCTTTGGCTCGCAAACTTCCATCGGGAAGGTCATAGCGAAAATTGATCTCATGCACACGCGGTTGAATCAATTGCACCTTCAATTCAAGAAGGCGCAATTCGATCTTTTTTAGATCGCGTACATAGAGCTTAACTTCGATTTCCTGTTCATTCATTGAGTTAATGCACACTCAGCAGGGTTTGCCTTTGTTCCACGCTTTCGCCCGCTTTAACTCGCACGCGTCCCATGACGCCGTCGCGTGGGGCTTTGAGTTCGTTCTGCATCTTCATGGATTCGAGGATCAACATCACCTGCCCCTTCTTCACTTCCTGACCTTCCTCGATCAGGACTGCGACAACCAGCCCGGGCATCGGAGCCTTGAGATGGAACTCGCCTCCTTCTACCACGCCCGCGCCTGCCGCGGCTTTGAGACGCTTCTCCCGTTCATCCTCAATATTGACTTGATACTGCTGTCCACGGATCAGTACTTCCCAATCACCCTCGCCTTGATAAACGAAGGACTCATAGGATTTGCCGTCCAGGATGAGTGAAAAGACAGGCTGTCCGCTGACTGATTCAAAATCAACTTCAAGCAAACGTTCGCCAATGCGAATATGGCGTTCGTCCATAATTTCGATCCCAAACTCTTTATTGTCAATCGTCGTAATATATTTCATTATTTGACCTCAATCGTGGTTTCGGTACGCCCCGCGAAAACCACGCGGGGCTACTCAACCACCAATCGTAAATCGCTATCTGTGCATGCGTTCCCAGCGACCGACCCATTTCCAGTTGCTTGTGTCGCGTTCATTACGGCGGACAATATTTGCATTGCGTTCACTTTGTTGGTGGGCGACCAGTGTGGCGAGAATGGCCGCGATCTCTGCGTTTGCCGCGCGCGCTTCAACTGCGTCATCCATCGAAAAGCGTTCTTCCACAAAGCGAGTGTCAAATTGACCGCCCATGAAGCGGTGCGAATCCATTAAGGTTTGATGGAACGGTATATTTGTGCGTACACCGACGATGCGATATTCTTCCAGCGCGCGGCGCATTCGCAAAATGGCTTGTGCGCGCGTCTCACCCCATACGATCAATTTCGCGATCATTGGATCGTAAAATGGTGTAATTTCAAAGCCGGGGTAAACGCCTGTATCCACACGCACGCCGGGACCAGTCGGGAGCAGGCTGTGTGTGATGCGTCCAGTGGAAGGCATGAAATCATTGAATGGATCTTCTGCGTTGACGCGGCACTCAATGGCATGGCCTTTAAATTTGACCTGTTCCTGGGTGTAGCTTAGTTGTCGGCCTCGCGCGATGCGGATCTGCTCGGCGACGATATCCACGCCCGTGACCATCTCTGTGACGGGATGTTCCACTTGCAGGCGTGTGTTCATTTCAAGGAAATAAAACTTTCGGTTTTTATCCACAAGGAATTCAATCGTGCCCGCATTGACGTAATCCACAGCCTGCGCGGACTTTACGGCAATGCTTCCCATCTTCTCGCGCAGTTCATCATCAAGAAATGAGGACGGCGATTCTTCCAATAATTTTTGATGACGGCGTTGAATGGAACATTCACGTTCGCCCAAATGGATCACGTTCCCAAATGAATCGGCCATGATCTGGAATTCGATATGGCGCGCACCTTCGATTAATTTTTCGAGATAGACATTTCCATCGCCGAAAGCGGATTCCGCTTCGCGTCGCGCTGAGGCTAACAGGGTCGGCATTTCCTCGAGGCTTTTGACTTCCCGCATACCTTTTCCGCCGCCGCCCGCTGTGGCTTTGACCAGCAATGGAAAGCCGATGGTCGGTGCGACGCTCAGGAGATCATCGTCGGTCATATTGCCGACAGCTTCTGTCCCAGGCACAACAGGTATACCCGCTTTGATGACTGTTGCGCGCGCTTTGCCTTTATCTCCCATCGCCGCAATGGACGAAGGTTTTGGGCCAATGAATTTGATTCCCAAGTCGGCACATTTCGCTGCGAAATCTTCGCGCTCTGCCAAAAAACCATAGCCGGGATGGATCGCGTTCGCCCCGGACTTTTGGGCAATATCCAGAATTTTATCCGCCCGCAAATAGGATTCGCGCGAAGGCGCGGGACCGAGCAAATGCGCCTCCTCCGCATAACGGACATGCAGGGCGTTACGGTCTGCTTCGGAGAAAACCGCAACGGTTTCAAGACCCAGTTCGCGGCAGGCGCGAATGATACGGACTGCAATCTCACCGCGATTTGCAATTAAAACTTTGTTAAACATAAATTCTCCATAAGCCCAAAATGTTGCTGGAATTATTTATACTTCAACCGTTAACTTGCTGTCTTCCACCAAATGTTCGAGGAAGGAGATCTGCAAATCAAGCTGACGGTTGAAAAGTCGTTCGCCAGTGGGTGTTTCCATGATGTTTTCAGAGCGATATTTTTTCAAAGTCAATAGTCGGTTTTTTGCTTTTTCGACCAGCGTCTCATATTTCTCTGTATGATCCTTGAATTGCAGCAGCAGACGGTAGGCGCCAAACCTATCCACATTATCGGCATCACTGACGATTTTAGACTCAATTGTAATGGGATACTCGAAGTCGGCTTTATCATCCACGTGAACGGCGATTGAAAAACAAATGTTGTTGACATGCTCTGGCGTGTAGCCAAGCGTTACCAGAAATGGACGGGCTATCCTTGCGCTGACGCGGCCATGCTCCCTGCCATATTCCACATCGTCAAATTTGGAAATGTCGTGAAGCAGGCAAGCTGCCATCGTCAACTCAATGTCCGCGCCTTCCGCTTCAGCGATTTGTTTTCCATATTGCACGACGCGCAAGGTATGCCTCCAGCGGTAGTCGTAATCGAAGGCTGTGTATTCCTTGTGGTGCCCGGCTTCCGTTTTAGCGCGGCGGGCGAGTACAAACTCGGCGATTTTTTGCAGCCGTTCAGTTGCTTCTGGTTGCATGATGGTTACAAAGGAATATTTCCGTGCTTCTTGGCGGGATTCGCGTCACGTTTGTTGCTTAACATTTCCAGCGCGTTGATCAGGCGTGGACGGGTTTCCTTCGGCTCGATCACGTCGTCAATGTATCCGCGCTGCGCAGCAACATACGGACTGGCGAATTTTTCCTTATACTCTGCAACCAGCTCGGCTTTCTTTTTGACGGGATCTTTTGCGGCATCCAGTTCCTTGCGGAAGATGATATTCACCGCTCCGTCAGGACCCATCACTGCGATCTCCGCCGTAGGCCAGGCGAGATTTATATCGCCGCGAATATGTTTGCTCGACATCACATCGTATGCGCCGCCGTAGGCTTTACGCGTGATCACGGTCAGCTTTGGCACGGTCGCTTCACAATAGGCATACAGCAGTTTCGCGCCGGAGCGGATGATGCCGTGGTGCTCCTGAACTGTTCCAGGTAAAAACCCGGGCACATCCACAAAGGTGATGATGGGGATGTTGAACGCGTCACAGAAGCGGACAAAGCGCGCGGCCTTTTCGCTTGCGTCGATATCCAACACGCCAGCCAATACTGCAGGTTGATTTGCAACAATGCCAATGGAGTGCCCGCCCAACCGCGCAAATCCGACTACGATGTTTTGGGCATAGTTCTCGTGGATCTCATAGAATTGTCCGCTATCTACGATCAGGCTGATGACTTCTTTTATGTCGTAGGGTTTATTTGGGTCATCGGGGATGATGGCGTTTAATCCTTCTTCCATTCGCAAAAGATCATCGGCCAAAACAAAGGGCGCATCTTCCATATTTTT
>VGNE01000107.1 GCA_016866215.1 Chloroflexota bacterium
GGAGAAAATTATGGTTTATCTGGTAATTTGTACGGTATCGCTTGTTGTTTCCGCCTTAACCTTGTTTTCCGGTTTTGGTCTGGGAACATTACTCATGCCCGCTTTTGCATTGTTTTTTCCCCTTGAGGTTGCTATCGGGGCAACTGCCATAGTCCATCTTGCAAACAACGTATTTAAATTGGCGCTGGTCGGAAAAATGGCAGACATGAAAGTTGTGCTGAAGTTTGCTATTCCTGCATCAGGTATGGCGATTGTCGGGGCATTATTGTTGGGCTATTTTAGCAACATGCAGCCCATTGCAGAGTATGTGCTTTCGGGAAAAACTTTTTCCGTTACCCTGATAAAACTGATCATTGCCGTTCTTATTGCGATTTTTGCAGTGCTTGAACTTACCCCTTCTTTTGAAAACCTCACCTTTCATCCAAGATATATTCCCCCTGGCGGGATGTTATCCGGATTTTTTGGCGGGTTATCCGGCCATCAGGGGGCGCTGCGCTCCGCCTTTTTGATACGAAGCGGTTTGAAGAAAGAGGCGTTTATTGGAACAACGGTTGTTTCCGCGGTTGTGGTGGATGTATCACGGCTTGTTGCATATGGAGTAACCTTTTTTTCTCAAAATATCCATATCATCCGGGGACAGATTGGACTCGGGTTGATTGCTGCCGCAATCTTGACTGCATTTGCCGGTTCATTTATCGGCTCACGATTGATAAAGAAAATTACCATGCATGCCGTTAAATTAATTGTCGGGATATTGTTACTTGTGTTGGCGATTATACTGGGAACCGGAATTATATGACTTTTATTCTTCGTAAAGTTGATATAGAAAACTAAACAAAAAAATGAAACCACCATGACCTTCGGTCACAAAGGGTTATGAAAATGTCACCCTGAGCCACAGGCGAAGGGTCTCGTCAAAAGAGATTCTTCGCTTCGCGCTCAGAATGACGGCATAGGAGGTATTTACAGGTGAAATTAAAAATGCGCACCGGTCATTTTCATCGTGAGAAAAAAAAGATTTCTTCCTTTATTTACACCGGTTTCACTTTTTTAGGGAACCACTGGTAGAGCGCAGGTATTACGAAAAGGGTCAGAAAGCTTGAGAAGCATACCCCGCCAACGATCACCGTTGCCAATGGCTTCTGCACCTCGGCCCCTACGTCTGTAGACACGGTCATAGGCAGTAACCCGATAATATCCGTGATAACCGTGATAAGCACCGGCCTGAGCCGGGTCGAAGCCGCCTCTACGATAGTATCTCTCGTTTCTTTCCCTTCCTGCAGGAATTCATTGATAAACGACACCATAACCGTCCCGTTTAATACGCACAGGCCAAAGAGCGAAATAAATCCCACCCCGGCGGAAATACTCAGGGGCATGCCCCTCAGGAACAGCGCCACAATCCCGCCCGTTGCCGCAAAAGGGACGTTTACGTAAATAAGCGCGGCATTTTTCAGGGAACGGAAACTCATGTAGAGGAGTACGAAAATCAACCCCATGGAAATGGGGATAACGATTGCGAGGCGGTTCCTTGCCCGCTGCATATTCTCGAACTGGCCACCCCAGTCCAGGTAATAACCCGCAGGGATATCCACCCGTTCCCGTATCGTCTTTTGCGCCTCTGCAACAAAACTGCCAATATCCCTGCCGCGCACGTTACATTCCACTACGATGCGGCGTTGTCCGTTCTCCCGGCTGACCTGGGCGTGCCCTTCTTCGATAAAAATGTCTGCCAGTTGGATGAGCGGCACACGAACGCCGCTTGGGGCGCTAATCAGGATATTCCTGATCTCCTCTATAGTATTTCTCGCCTCTTCAGTAAAACGCACTACGAGGTCGAACCGCATCTGCCCTTCCAGTACCTGGGATGCGGCCTTGCCGCCAATGGCCGTGGTAATAACGTCCTGTATATCCGATACGTTCACCCCGTAACGGGCAATGGCGCCCCGGTCAATTTTTATCTGCACCACGGGCAACCCCGCCACCTGTTCTCCTTTTACGTCTTCCGCCCCCCGGATACGCGAGACAACCCGTTCAATCTCATCCGCCTTCGACTTCAGGATCTCGTAATCATCGCCAAAAAGCTTGATAGCGACGTCAGAACGAACGCCGGCTATCAATTCACTAACCCTTAACTCGATGGGCTGTGAAAAACTATACTGCATCCCTGGTATCTTTTCCAATTCCTCTTCCATACGGGCAATGAGTCCCTCTTTGGTCCTGGCCGTTTTCCACACCTCCCTGGGTTTGAGCATCACAAATACATCGCTAATTTCCTGACCCATAGGGTCCGTGGCAATCTCAGCCCGCCCGGTCTTGGATACAACGGTCTCTACCTCCGGATACTTCATGAGGGTTTTCTCTACCAGCGTAGAAAGTTCTACCGACTCTTTTAAAGAGACGCCCGGCAGGCGCCGCACGTTGATTGCTATTGAGCCTTCATCCAGTTCAGGCATAAACTCCGAGCCTAAAAAGGGCACCAGCGCAAGGCTCAGAATAAAGCACGAGACGGCAATAATCAAGGCTGCCCTGGGGTGGAATACGGCCTTCCGTAAAAACGGTTTGTAACGGCTCTTTAAAAACCGCATAACCCGGTTGTCGGCCTCCTCCCTATGTGACGTTATCTTTATTCCCCCTTTTCTGAAAACGAGTGAACTCAGGGTAGGCATAATGAACAGGGCGACAAAAAGGGAACTCAGCATGGCAAGGCTTACCGTGAAGGCTACGGGCCTGAACATCTTGCCTTCAACGCCTTGCAGGGTCAGGAGCGGCACGTAGATAATAATGATAATGCTTACGGCGAAGAAGACGGGACGCCCCACTTCCTGAGCCGCGCGCACTATTGTCTCCTTGTAACTCTCACCACTTTTTCTTAAGGTAAGGCGCTGGACAATGTTTTCCACCGTACAAACCGAACCATCGGTAATGTTGCCAAATCCCAGGGAACCGATACTCATTACCGTGGCGGCGATACCCGCGTAATACATGCCTGAAAAGGTTAAAATGACCGTTAAAGGAACGGAGAAAGCGATAAGGAGCGACGCCCGCCAATTCCCTACCGTTAACGTAAGGACTATGATAATCAGGACGACACCCGAAATAACGTTGGTAATAACCGTATGAATGACGTTGCTCACGAGGTCTGCCCGGTCATAAAACGGTACGATGTCAACGCCTTTTGGCAGGCTTTGCCTGATTTCTTCAACCTTCTGCTTTACCCTTTCGACCACAGTGCGGCTATTTTCACCCTTGAGCATCATGGCAATACCCGTGACAACATCTCCTTTTCCGTCCCTGGTGACTGCCCCATAACGTACCTCAGGCCCAACTACCACGTCGGCTACATTTCTAATATAAATGGGAGTGCCTTCTTTTGTCGCATGGACGACAATATTTTCAATATCCTGGATGGTATTGATAAGACCGATTCCCCTTACGAGATATTGTTCAGCGGCATGTTCAATATATTGTCCGCCCGCATTGGCATTATTGGCAGCCAGGGCATCGAAGACCTGGCGGAGTGTGATGTCGTAAGTAATGAGCTTTTTGGGGTCAACCAGCGCCTGGTACTGCTTTACAAAGCCGCCAAAGCTATTGACCTCGATAATCCCCGGCGTAGTCAATAACCTGGGCCTGATCAGCCAGTCCTGGATAGTCCTCAGTTCCATGGCGTCTTTGCCCTCACCGGTAACCACGTACTGATATATCTCGCCAAGCCCCGTGCTAATTGGCCCCAGCATAGGCTGCGCCCCGAAAACCCGTGGTATTTGCTCTTTTGCCGTTTGCAAACGCTCCAGTACCAATTGGCGGGCAAAATAGATGTTGACCTGCTCATCAAAAACCACCGTAACCTGGGAAAGCCCTGTCTTTGAAAGGGAACGTACCTCCACGACGTCCGGCAGACTACTCATTGAAAATTCAATGGGAAATGTGATGAGTTTTTCCACTTCAACTGGGCCAAGTCCTGGCACCTCGGTATTGATCTGTACCTGATTTGTGGTAACATCAGGTACGGCATCAACCGGCAACCGTAAAATGTAATATAAACACAGTCCTATGATGGTGCATATCACAATAATAACAAGGAAACCTTGTTTTAATGCATATTCGATAAGTCTGTTGATCATAGTAGTAACAATTCTCCAAAATGAGTTTAAAAAAACCTGATGAAACCACAGATTGCCTGGCGCGGCGTAGCCGCAACCAAGAAAGGAACATAAATGGCACGAATGAACAAATGCCACGAATACGACACAAAATACATTGGTTTTTAGGCGATTAAATTCGGGTTAGTTGTCAAACGTAGAGATTGTAGAGACGCATTGCAATGCGTCTC
>VGNE01000108.1 GCA_016866215.1 Chloroflexota bacterium
CCCCTAGCAGAACAGGCTCAGCTGGTTCTATCGTTGGAGGCACCGGAAACCTGGCGGGGCGTATTTGATTTCGACAAGCTGCAGAAGATCTTTACCAACTTGATCTCCAATTCGATTAAATATACCCAGTCTGGCGGGGAAATACACGTTGCATTGCGCAGAGGAAGTGATCGGCATGGCATCCCGGTTTTGCGCTTTGTCGTGGAGGATACGGGTGAGGGGATTCCGCCGGAGCACCTAAACCTTATTTTTGAACGGTTTTATCGAGTTCCGGAAGCGTCCATGGCGGTGGGGGCCGGCATTGGGTTAAACCTGACAAAAGAACTGGTTGAATTGCTGAATGGGACCATCCATGTGGAAAGTCCGATCCATTCGGATGCCAAAAGACCTGGAACACGCTTTACGGTCGAGCTTCCGATTTGTGAGCCCATCACTCCGGAAATAGCCGCAGTGGAATGCTCTGATCCGGTTGATGTTGACCCTGCCGTAGAATACCGGTCGGTTGAAGATACTCCGTTGATTCTGGTGGTCGAAGATGATGAAGATATCCGTAACTTTATCGTCGAAGGACTGAGGACCGACTATCGCGTTGAAATCGCAGAAAATGGTGAAATCGGGTTGCGAAAAGCGATCGAAATGGTGCCGGATTTGATCGTGACGGATTTGATGATGCCGGTGCTGGACGGGATGTCGTTGTGCCGGAAACTGAAGCTCAGCATGGAAACGTCTCATGTTCCGCTGATTATGCTGACGGCCAAGTCGACGCTGGAAAGCCAGATTGAGGGATTGAAAACCGGTGCGGACGATTATTTGACCAAACCGTTCCATATGGAATTACTGCGGGTCCGTGTCGCCAATCTGCTCGAGTCGAGACGGTTGTTGCGTGAAAAATTTGGACGGGAAACGCTGGTTCCGGCTGAGAAGATTCCTGAAAACACGCTCGATAAAGATTTTATTGATAAGGCGTTACAAGTGCTTGAAGAGCGGTATTCGGAGTGGTCCTTTAAGCCGGAGGATTTAGCCTCCGCGCTCAATATGACATTGCGTACGCTTCAACGAAAAGTGAAGGCCGTGATGAATCGCACGCCGGCTGATTTTATGAATGAGTTCCGCATGATGAAGGCAGCCGAAATGCTTACTGAAACCTCGGAGTCGGTGGCGGAAATCGCCTTCCGGGTGGGGTATGATGAGCCGACTCATTTTTCGAGACAGTTTAAAAAATATCATGAGTTGAGCCCCTCTGAATATCGGGCGGCACGCCGCCCGTCCTGATCATTGTTCGGCGTTATAGGGGTGCGTTCTCAACGAATGCTGTTCGCACGACGAATCAGTCCCTGATGTTTCTATTTTTCGCTTCATCCGTACGAAATAGGCACAGTTTGTCGTTATTTGGCGACGTTTTGTCGCTGGTTGGTCGCAGGTTTTTCTCTTGATTTGCCATAATTAGTCGACCCTGAAAAACCCTGATTTTAAAAACCCGCAAAAGCCAAATCCAGTTGATTCAAGCTGAAGATCGTTGACCCCAGCGTCCGCAAGAACTGTTGGAGAGCCCCAAACAAGCGGGCAACGACGGAGTGCAAGAACGCAGGAAGCCGCAAGGCGGCCTTCAGCAACTTCCCGAAGTTCATTCCCGCCGCGCTCAGGATCGCATTGAATTGGTCGCCGTCCATTCCTTTAAGGCGGCATCGATCCATTCGGTGTTCTCGTTTTAAGTGTCCGATTCCCGGTTCAATGGCGGCTCGTCGTTTCATCCACTTCCACTCGCTTCGGGCCGTTGTGCCCCGCCGGCGTTTGTCCACATGCACTTCACACCGTCCCGTGTAATCATGTCCGCGATAGCCCATATCCACAAACGCATGTTCCGGGCATTTCACGATGCGCTCAACTTGTTTGAGTGCATCGCTGAGCGTGTGTCCATCGTACGGATTGCCATGCACCGCTTTGGCTCCGACGAACCAGCCGCCTTTGCTGGTTGCCGCCACACTGACTTTGCATCCAAACTCATAGCGTTTATGTGCTTTGCCCTTACTGATGCATTCCACCTGTGGCTCATGAACACTGTAAATCTTCCCATGGTCTGTCCGTTGCTGTTCTTGAATATGTCGGGAGACATCCAGCAGGGTGCGCAGTTCATGGTCAATCACGGGAGCTTTGCTCTCGATGTCCCGAATAACCCGTCCAAGGATTGTGCGCAGTTTCCGGGTCGAGTTGCGCGCTCGTTTCATCTGGCGGGCGTGAGCATAGCGATGACTCATCAGCAGGTGATATTTCGCCGTGCGGTTGTAGTTCTGACGCAAAGTAATCCCGCGTTCGATAGCGGCGTTGACCAGCCGTTCGCGTGAACGCTCGTAAAGCCGGGAATCGGTCGGATAGCGAATCTCTTTTTCCTGAACCGTGGTATCCACATTAACCCGTTTAAGCTGGTGGGGTGTGATGGCCTTGAGTTTGAGCCCGGCCGCGATCGTTTCCTTGAGAAGTTCTTCTGCACCGGCTTCGCCGATCCGTTTTCGGAAGCGCGTCATGCTGGTTGGATCAATCGGCTGGCTGTGTTCAAAATACTGGTTTCCGCTGAAATGCTGCCAGTACGGGTTTTCAACCCAAGCTTCCACCACATCCTCATCACTCAGATTAAAGGTGTATTTAAGGTAATGCAAAGCAACCATCAGCCGCGTGCTTGAAGCGGGACGCCCGTTGTCTTCGCAATAGGTTTTTCCGAAGATCTCGTCGAGACGTTCCCAGTCCACTTCTTTACCCAGACGAACCAACGGGTGATTCAGATTCAGGATGCGAGAGAGTTCGGTTTTGAAAAGATCTCCCTGCGGATTATGCGGAGTTTTAATAGGTTTCATTCATAAATTTTTGCAAGGTTTTTGCAGAGAATCGACCCATTTCTTGCAAATAATCACCCTGAAAAACCCATCGTTAGCCCCGAAAACATTAACTCAATTGCTTTTTTCAGGGCCGACTAATATAGGGTACGGACGCGCAGCCAACATCGCTTTAGCCAAGGTAAAAACTCCGTATGCTATGCTCTTAAATCCTGATCTTCACGCCACCCCTGAGTTGATTGAAAAATTGCTGGTTCATGCTCAAAACGCCAGTCAGGCCGCAATCATTGCACCCACCGTGAAAACCAAAGACCTCGATCGAGTTCAATCAGGATCTGTGCGCTGGGTGAGCGGAGCTGCCATGCTTTTCAATATGGCGCTCATGAAGAATGTTGGATGGTTTGACGAAAACATCTTCTTATTCTCCGAAGAAACCGATCTGTGCCGAAGGACCCGCACTGCCGGTTATGATATCCTGCGCATTCAGGATATCTACATGCAACACCTCAAAGGAAAGTCGTCCCTTCCCAATCCACAGGTAGAATACATGAAGAACTGGCATGTGGGATGGTCCCACGCCTACTATTGCACTAAGCATAACCTGGCGATTGGAAAATCTCATCCTGCCCGATCCATCGTGCAATACCGAATCAAGGCTTGTTTTGCATTCGATCCAATCAAACGGACCAAATATACTGCACGAGCTGATGGAATTAGCGCTTTTATGGGCGGTGAAAAAGCATTCTTACCCGATGGAACACCTCAGGCATCACCATCCATACAGAAGCAGAAAAGTCAACGTAAGCCGTAACCGACTTCCTGTCAGATCATCTCATGATCGACGCTTTTCCGCCCGATAAGCGGAAACCATCAGAACCTACTGATGAAACCGGACAATAGTGAAAACAACGCCCACAACTTAGGCAACTTCCGCGGTCAGGTTCGTATCCGCTGCGCTTCCGCACAATCGACACAGAAATCAGCTGACAGGCGATCATCAGTCCAACAAATCCGCCGAGCGCCATCCCGCCGACGTAGAATTTCTTTTTAGTGACGACCGCCTCGGCGTACAGTTGATTATTCGGCGTATCAGATG
>VGNE01000109.1 GCA_016866215.1 Chloroflexota bacterium
TTTTTCACTCAGTTGGTTGTACAATTCCTGACTACTGCTCATCGGCGGCCTCCTTTGGTCGTGAAGCAACCAAATTATGCCGTATTCGGTGAGCAGTAGCTCTTTAGCCTTTCTGTAAGTTAATCAAATCAACTTTTATTATTCTCCGGCAATTAATCTAATATCATCAATATAAACATCATCTGTTTCATAATCGAAATCGCAGGGCCAAGCGCAACTCATAATATCAAATCCAGTTGACTTTTGATTCGTAATACTCAAATCAACAAGAGGAATTCTGACGCGTTGCCAAGTACCAGGTTGATACTGTCCGCCTTCAATATATTTAGGATCGTTTACTAATGCCATTCTTGAACCGAGATTAATACCCGTAGTCCAATCTTCAAAAACCGCGAGTAAATGTTTGGGTTGATGCTTGCCAACCATGATATAAAATTCAAGCCATTTATACTTCGACATGTCGAGGGGAGGATTATGAGTGAGCCATAATCCCGGGAATTCGGAATATGCGACGCGAATGGAAAAGGATCCGCTATGCGGATTAGGAGAACGGAAATCCGGAAAAGATTTGGCATCCGGCTGATACCATGGCGTCCAACCGGATGATAGTTCTTCATCGTAGACAAGCATTGTCTCTGCCGGTTTCTCGACAAAATTGGGGATCGCGGTTGGAGTGATCGGTAAACCGCCAAAATACTGGCGGACTATTTCTTCCGCCGGTTTCCCGATGAACGAATACGATATATCGTTAGGACCCCCCTGTAGTGGACTGGTGTAAACATCCCAAAGGATGACGCCTTTTACCCAAGGCATATCAATAATTGATTCAAAGAATGCCGTATAGTGATCTGCCTGTTCCTGTCCATTGTATGAAGTCGCCATCCAGTCGCGCATTGTGCCGCTATTGTAGCCCTGCTCTGACATCGCTCCAAACTCTGTGAAAATAACTTGTTTCCCATAATCGTTTGACAGTTTCTCCAGTCGTTGGAGATATGGCTGGTAGGCTTGCTTCATGTCCGCAACTGTGGAGCCATTAATGGGTCCGAAAAAATAATTATAGGCATTCGTTCCGATGTAATCCAATGCGTCCCAAAACTTGACCTGTCCCGCCTCGAATTGCCATGCGTTTGCCGCGTAAGTAATAGGTCCGTGGTAAACGTCTCTTACTGCGGCAATGACGCGGCGCCAATCATCTTCCCGGCGAGTTGTATCTTCCAATTCGCAACCGATGACGAGTAGATCAACGTTGTAATCTTCTGCGATTTGGGCATAATGAGAAATAAAAATAATATAACTGTCAAACCATTTCTGCCAGGATTCTTGATCCCAATTCGTCCCCAGTTGTGGACCGGATAAGTTGTTCAATATACGTGATTTGATCAGCGCTGATGGTTTTATGATTACTCTCAAACCCACACTGTGCAAATATTGAATTGCATTGATCAATTCCTCGTCGGGGACGGGAGGGAGAATAGCACCTGCCTCTCCCACAATAAGATTGTTTGAGCAATCCACGTTTGTGTCATTCGGATTTGTCATCCAGCACGTTGGGATTAGAACTACATAGTTCGCCCCAGCGGGAATGATATATTCTGTTATTACCGATTGAGCATAAGTTGTGTCTAACTTGGGTCCGAAATTATTCAGCGTAACGCCTTTGATGAAGGCGGTTTCTGGAATCAGTGTTGGTGTGGGGGGTAAAGGTGTTGTTGTTAGTGTGCTAGTGGGTGCGGGAGAAGCGGTAATTGTTAACGTTGGAGGAATGACAGTATTTATTACAAGGGTAGTGGTTGAGCATGAACTTAACAACCAGAATAATAGAATTAATACCGGGGAGAGTTTGAATAATTTGGATTTCATGTTTGCCATTCCTTTTGTACACTCCAAAACGCTGACGTCAAACCTGCGTGCGACCTCACCCCTGCCCCTCTCCTGGTCTCGATACGCTTCGCTACTCGACCGCCGAAGGAGAGGGGAAAGGCGCGGCAAATTTACCATTTGCGCGGCGTATTTCCTTTTTCGATTTCTTCCCTTGCTCTTGCAAGTGTTTTATTCCACATGTCGAGAATCTCTTGTCCAATACGCGCGGCTTCTTTTGTGACTTCATCTAAATTCACATCATGGCTGCTGTACCCGCGCAGGCAGAAAAAGAGAATGGAAAAAATATCCTTGGGGTGTTTGTCAGACCTGCCTTCTTCCCAAGCGTGAAGTTTGCCGATGATGATGTCGGTTGGTTGGGCGACCCAAGCTTCAAACGACTGTCCGCTTGGATCCGTAAATGTTTCGCGTATGCGGCGATTGAAGGCAAGTTGATATTCGGGTTCGCGTTTTAGGGGAACAAGGTCAGCCCTTGCGCCTTCTTCTGTGTCAATCAGATTGAACATGATCCCCATTTCAATTGAGTTTTTTATCATTTCGGAATCAGCGTAATAGCGCGGAAGGGGAAACTTTTCCGAAATCGCGTAGCAATCTTTTTCCTGCAAATCCACCAGCATGTCAATATCGTTGGTGGCGCGGGTGATTCCAAATACTGAGCCGCCATACGCGCCTACGATCATGTAAGGCGCGCTGATTTCGTCCAACGCCTTCACAACTTGAATATAAAAATCAGATATACCCATAGCGCTTGTCCATATCCGTCATGTATTCCAAAATCTTCATGTTTATTTCAGATCGTGAAAGTTCAGGAAACTTCTTCGTAAATGCAGCGCGTAAACCTGCCCGAACCATTTCGGTGGCTTGCAACATCGGGATAATCCGCTTTCCTGGCGGCAGATTCGCAATCAACTTCACCTGTACCCAATCAATCGAATCGAATCCATCCACGATAGCGGAGATTTCTTCGGAGGTGAGGGGTTTTCGTTCAACGGAAGATGACATTATGCTTTCTCATCGGCTTTGATTTGAGCGTCAATTTCCTTGCGGTGACTTCTTTCATATGCCATGCGTTGGCTAGGTCTTCAGCGCGTAAGATTGGATAAGCGCGGAGCAAATCTGCCTCACTTGTTCCCAATCTCTGCGCCTGAACCAAAATCCAGACAGGGATGCGCGTGCGGACAATGCACGGTTCACCGCCTGCGATTTGCGGATTACTTTCAATGCCTGGGAACGCGTCGCCCAAATCCCGCGCCGCCCATTGAAGCAGTTGGGCTTTTTCGGAACGGGAAAGTCCTTTGTAGAGTTTTTCAAGGTTGCGAGTGTGTTGCATAGTTTTTTCCTTTCACAACATAACTGACATTATACATTCCAAAATCCTGATGTGCGTCCCACCTGATTGAATATTTCCTTAACTTGTTCTGCGCTCCGCCCATGATACTCCAGGGACATTCGATTGTGATACCACAGTTTTGAAAGTTCCCAGACTTGATGGATGGTGAGAACTTCTCCGCGTTCAAGATTATTTCTTGCGCACCATTTGTCAATCCATTCTTCCGACTGGAAGAGGAGCATGGTCGCTCAGGTGAAGACCAGGTCATCATACCAGCGGGAGAAGGGCAGGGGGAAGTGAACGAGTAAACCGTAGTTGGTAATTCGACTTTTCTTAACTCACCTTACGCAGCCAAACAGGCAGGGTTGAGTTCCCGCAGTTTGGCATAAGCGGCGTGAAGCGCGTGCAAATATAGTTTTGACTTGAGTGCAAAGTGATTGAGTTTGGTGTCGCCTTTGAGCAG
>VGNE01000110.1 GCA_016866215.1 Chloroflexota bacterium
CGTGCTTCGTATTCCTCAAACCGCAGTTTTGCTTCCGGCTTCCTCCAGACCCTGCCTCGCGACAACGCCCTTGCCTTCCGCTAATGGTTGGTGCAATCAACCTCCATAAGGGTCTTTCACCCTCTAGTCAACGCCCATGCTGGGCGCACAACAAAAAAGAGACGGCTTGCGCCGTCTCTTTTTTGTTGCTCAATTTACGGGTTGACTTGCTGATTCTGCAAACCGCGACCCTGGCCCATCATGCCATTGCCAGCACCACGGTTTCCCTGCGGCCCCATGCCAGTGCAGTCTCCAGTGCCGTTGCTATGCATACCGCCCTGCCCATAGCCGCGGGATTTCATCCAATTCGCCTGCTCCTGAGTGATCACGTTCGCTTTCACAGCCGCATCCAACGCTGCCGCACGGACTTTCGCCATAATGGCGGGGAATTCTTCCGCAGTCACACCAGCAGAGAGGGCGATGTCGTACATCTTCTCGCCAGCCGCGAGACGGGTGTTGATATCGTTCACATTCAAGTTGAGTTCTTTTGCAAACTCAGTCACCATGAATGTGTGCATTACACCCTGTCCATTGTGCATACCGCGTCCACCATAGGGAGGATTGGCTTCCTGCGCAGAAACGATGCCTACCCCTGTTACCACTAGCGCCATCAGAACCAGCGCGGTAATTTTAACTGTCTTTTTCATTGTTTGTACTCCTTTCGTTTTGTAGGTACAAACAAAGTGTACATTCCTCATGTGAAGATTCTGTAAAGAATTTGTGATAATCACGCGAAGAAAACAATCCCCCTCCGAAACCGAAGGGGGATATGTCGCACAAAATTGCACTACATCATTCGTTTTAACGTAACTTTTGCGCAATCAGAGACAGGAACGTGAAAAGCGGCAGAAAATTGATTCGCCATAACGACCTGCTTGGCGCTGGGAAAAAGAGAGACTTGCCAGCAAAAACGCCGGCTGGACTGAACATTAACAACATACCTCCAGAATAATGGATGACGGTGGCTGAAGTATTGGCTGCCACCTGGACCTGCTTTTTGACGCCCATCGTGTTGAGTGGGAGCGAGTTCTCACTTGGCAGGGCGTGTTGCTCGATCCATACGGTTGCCCAACGGATAAAGTTGGCGGCGAAAATGGTCATGGCTTCCTGTAAATAGATCGCGGGTTCGGAACGCACTTTCAGTCGATTGAGATAAAAAACCTGTTTAGTTTCCTTGATGCCCGCCTCAATGGTTTGGCGCGCATTGTACCGATTGAACCAAGCGCGTAAGTTGGTTGTGACAGGTGGGTCGCCAAAGTGAGCCAAAGCGCTGTGCTTTTCCCGAAAGGACGCCGGGACGGTGTGCGTCTTGCCCGTATAGAAACGTTCCAGAGCGACATCCAGTGGATAGGGACAGTGTTGAAGTTCCAACCCCGACCATGCCACCATCTCTGCATTGTCACCCACGCGCGTCCAAACCGTATCGGGAGAATTTTTTTGTCTTAGCATCTCGGTAATTTTGTGGTTGTGTAATTTGACATACACTTCATAGCCCATTTCAATCAGCAGAGCGATGTTGTCATATGTACCAAAACCAGCGTCAAGACGAAAACAGGCTTTCACAGGCTGTGGATTTTCAAGATTGTTCTGTTCAAATTGTTCGAGCCGCTGACGCAGGATTTTCTAATCTTCCAGCTGAACTTTCATCTGGACCAGTGTCTTTTCCAACTTTTCGCGGGCAATTTCGATCGACTTCTCGCGGCGCAGGCAGCGACGTTCGAGAACCGCGATGCGTTTTGGCTTTGTTTCTTCTCGCAGTTGAGTGGATACTTCTTCTTTAGCCTGTTGTGCAGTTTCCAAGTTCACCTGCTGGGTTACCAATCGTTTTTCAGCAGGCGCTCGGCTTTTGACAAGCGCCTCGATCCGCTTTTGCAGGAGTTCAGTGCGCCGTTTGGGACACTGTCCGCTGCGTTTTTCCGCTGCCCGCACGAGCCCTTCGGCTTGTGTGCAAGAGACGGTATCGCCAGCATGGTGATCAACCGAGATCCACAACCGTCCATAGGTCGGGCTTTGCAGGCTGACCACGCCTGCCTGATAGCCCAGTCGAATTTCATCTGACATATGTCCGTATGCCGCGTTCGGATAGGTGCGGCTGGTGTTTGAGACGGGCAGTCCCGTTAGATCGCCATCATAATCCAACCCGCGCGCTTGGGCACGCAAGAGCGCCAATTCGTTTTCGATCATGGGTTGGCCGACTCGCTCCAAGACTTCCACAAGCGCATTGACTTCTGACCAAGTCAATTTCTTCAGCGTGCGGCTCACACCCGTATAGTCTGCCCACCCCGATTGACCCCACGCTTGTGCGACTGCCATATCTTTGTCCAGTGGGTGTGCCGCCAAACTGATATCTTGCAAATACTTTGCGCCTGACAAAATCGCCACAAGAAATTCAGTCACTTTCCCCTGCGGCGTATGCTCATATACCTTTTGGCTGAATTTGACGGCTTCGATCCCTGAGAGCAAGCCAATTTCCTGAGCATATTGACCCCAGGGAATTAGTAGCGCGTGTTGTGTTTCTTGTGTTTGAGCCATGTCCATTCCTGCTTGCTGATATGGCTCAAGGGTACATCATCCTTATTCTATTGGTAATGTTCTGTTTTTCATCACTTTTCACGATTCCACTTATGATTGCACAACCGTTACGCTAAATATCGTATAAACAAGCATTCTCTTTGAAAACAGTGCCTATCAACTAATTATTTTTCAACATTCTCCATCACCCGCTCTTCGCGCTTCACCCACGTCAACTGCTCCACATCCCTGCGGGCTTGCGCACCTAAAGCCAATCTACGAGGCTCATCGGCAAGCAATTTCTCAACTTCCACCTTCCAATTCCCAATTACCGATTCCCAATTACCCGCTTCACAAAAAACTGCACTCCCCTCCCGCAACACCTCGCGTATCGAAGGCAAGTCCGCCGAAACGATTCCGCGCCCCGACGCCATATACTCGAACATCTTCATCGGGTTGATGACCTCGGCGATGTCCTGCCCGCTCGAAGCTTCAATCGAACGGGAATACGGCATTAGCAACACATCCGCCGCCGCCTGATATAACGGTATCGACTCATGCTTCACGAAGCCAGTCATCGTCACATTAGTCATGCCCGCTTCGGTCAGTTTGCCGCGCCAAAAATCCACCAACTCGGGCGTACCGCCAACCCACAAAAAATTCACGGCAGGCATTTGTTTGGCGAGTTCAAATAATAATTCAGCGCCTCTGCCTGGGTAAATATGACCTGTGAACCCAACGGTCAGCCCTTCTTTCAAATTCAATTGACGACGCGCCTCGACTGGACTCGGCAAACCCGCATATTTTTCCAACTCGACGCCGTTCGGCGCGAGCAGCACCGCTTCATCCTTAAACTGGAGTTTGGTCGAGCGCTCCAAAGCCTTTCTCAACGCTGACGTGGTGACCGTCATCACCTTGGGCGTGTTCTGCTTCCAGAATTGACGCATCCACCACACGCCGAGTTTGCCCGAATTATCCGCGTGCATTTCGAGCACCACGGGGTAACCCATCCACGCGCCCAGCGCCGCGGATT
>VGNE01000111.1 GCA_016866215.1 Chloroflexota bacterium
GCTAGCGCGTGGCGCTGAGGCGCCAAGGTCGGGTGGCTATCGTTTCAAATCTTATATCGGGGCGTGGCGCAGTCCGGCTAGCGCGTGGCGCTGAGGCGCCAAGGTCGGGTGGCTATCGTTTCAAATCCTATATCGGGGCGTGGCGCAGTCCGGCTAGCGCGTGGCGCTGAGGCGCCAAGGTCGGGTGGCTATCGTTTCAAATCTTATATCGGGGCGTGGCGCAGTCCGGCTAGCGCGTGGCGCTGAGGCGCCAAGGTCGGGTGGCTATCGTTTCAAATCTTATATCGGGGCGTGGCGCAGTCCGGCTAGCGCGCTTGCTTTGGGAGCAAGAGGTCGGAGGTTCGAATCCTCTCGCCCCGACTGGTATTACATCTATATTATTCGCAGTGAACTTTTGCAACGCTATTATGCGGGGTCAACAAAACATGTGGAAAGACGCTTGCAAGAACATAACGTAGGAAAGTCTACATCCACACGTGCAGGTGTACCCTGAAAATTAATACACACCGAATCTTTTGCAACATGTTCCGATGCGATGCTTCGTGAACGAAAAATCAAGGCGCGTGGTATTGGACGGTATTTTGCTTATATTCAGTCCGGCTAGCGCGTGGCGCTTGAAGCGCCAAGGTCGGAGGTTTCCCCGCAGGGGGACGATGCGAATCCTCTCGCCCCGACAGAATTTAAAGAGACATAAGCCGCTAACATTATTGCTTGTGTCTCTTACTTTTAAAGCTGTGTGTGCTAAAATTGTCCTAGAGGATCAATATGACCAAAAAGATTGACGGCGTGATCGAGGCAGTCCGCTATAAAAATGGACAAATTACATGGGTGAGGGCTTATGAACGGCGGGGGACCACCTTTTCAGATCGTGTTTTGTTGGACCGCAAAACACTTTTAGGGCGCCTGCAAAAAGGCGATCGGTACGTCACGGGTTCACGTCAGGACCTGCTTGCCAGTACATTCACAATCGGAAAGGCGGTCGTGCTGGCGAAGGAAGATAAGCGTGAATTCCTTTCCACGCGTGAAAACACAGCCTTTGATGAACTTGAGGATGTACCGTTTTTTTAGGTGAAAATCCATGAAAATTATTGACAAAACCCCATTGCAGGACAAAAAGGGCATCATCAGTTTTACTGCCCGTATTCGAGGGACATTAAAATACGGTTTGAACTGGTATTCTGAACTGGAAGCACAAAAAGGGGTGATCGCAAAGCTGGGTCGTGTGCTTGAAAGGGGATTTGTATTGATCCGCAATTTCACGCTGCCGAACAGCGAGATCGTGATCCCACTCATCCTGATTGGCGGGGGCGGCATCCATGTTATTTATGTAACCAATGCAAAAGGCTTCTTTGAAGCCAAAGGGGATCAGTGGAACACGATCAGCAACGGGAGATCCCAGCCTGCCAGAATTAATTACCTTAACCGTGTAGCTAAATTGACCCACGCTTTTCAAAAATATTTGGAGATCCATAAATTCAAACTGACAATCCCAATAGAGTCTGTGCTGATTGCAAGCAACCCGGGTGCGCAAATCGAATCACTGCGCCCCGTAGCGCGCGTGGTCAGAAGCGATGCGATCAGACAATTCGCAGACTCGCTATTGCAGACACCCATCAGCCCGTCTTCAGGCAGGGTTTACGATCTTGCAGACCATATCATTGACCCAAGCCTGCGCAAAGAAGCAAACCCCGCGGAAGATTATCCCGAAGATCCCGTCTCTCGCGCGCAGGCCATCTTCAATGCTTCCAACTCATCAAAATCCATCAACCCCAATGAACTGGGACTTGAATTTGAAGAAGACGATGCGCCTTTCTTCCAGCAGGTTGACCCGTTAAATATTCGCGCAACCGACCCAGCCCAGCCATTTCAGGCTCAAACATCCCTCCCTGCCAAAAAGAGAATATTCGGTATGACCATAGCCCAGGTTGCTGTGCTGGCTGTCATGTTGGGTATTGAATTATGTATCCTGATCGGGTTTGGCGCATTGATCTACATGAACCAATAACTGGCATTGTCCACTCCATTTCTATCCATCGTCATACCGGCCCATAATGAAGAAGGTCGTCTGCTGCATACGCTCAAGCAGATCTTTTCGTTTCTGGAAAAGCAAAGCTATTCATCTGAAGTCATCATCGTGGAAAACGGCAGTACAGACCGCACCTTTGAGTTCGCGCAGGAATATGCCCTGCGCCACGCAAATCTCATCGTCCTCCATGAAGAACGACCCGGCAAAGGTAACGCTGTGCGGCGCGGTATGTTGGAGGCGCGCGGTGAATTTCGGTTTATTTGCGATGCCGACCTTTCCATGCCGATTGAAGAACTTCAAAAATTTCTCCCCCCGATTCTGAATGATTTTGATATCGCCATTGGTTCACGCGAAGCGCCCGGCGCAATTCGTTACCACGAACCTTCCTACCGCCATTTGGGCGGGCGCGCTATCAACTTCCTAATTCGATTATTTATTCTGCCCGGGTTGAACGACACCCAATGCGGTTTCAAATGTTTTCGTGCAGAAACAGCCGATGTCATTTTTCGCCAGCAAACCCTGACAGGCTGGTCCTTTGATATTGAACTTCTTTATCTCGCCCGCCAAAAAAAATTAAGGATCAAAGAGATCCCCATCCAATGGTATTTCGACCCGGACAGCAAGGTCAACGCCGTGCGCGATGCCCTGCGCATGATCAGCGACATCTTCCGCATTCATCTCAATGCCATGCGCGGCAGGTATGATCTCAAACCCTGATCTCACCCACGAACAACAACTCTGGTCGGCATACAAATACATCGCAGGTTTGGATGAAGCCGGGCGCGGCGCGCTCGCTGGCCCCGTCTGTGTGGGCGCGGTCATCCTGCCGAATGACAATCCGCTTCTTGCCCTGACCTTGAGCGGGGTGCGTGATTCCAAACAGTTGACTCCCCGCAGGCGACTCCAACTTGTGCCGCGCATCAAAGAGTCTGCGCTGGCCTGGGGCATTGGCTCGGCCTCCGCAAAAGAGATTGACAGGATGGGTATCGTCCCGGCCACTCGGCTCGCCGCAAGCCGCGCACTGGAAATGGCCTCCATCGCCCCCAATTTTTTACTGACAGATTTCCGCCTTGAACTCCCCGAAATGGCTATTTCACAAACCGCGCTCGTCAAAGGAGACCAACGCTCCTTGAGTATTGCATGCGCATCCATTCTCGCAAAGACCGCCCGCGATGCATGGATGATCGCATTGGAAGAAAAACATCCTGAGTATGGTTTTTCACGACACAAAGGCTATGGCACATTCTGGCATCGTCAGAAGATCGCACAACTCGGTTATATTCCCATCCATCGGAAAACATTCAAAATAAAAAAATAGGGGTTGTCTAAAAAGGGACAGCCCCTGTTCATTTTAAAGGAAATTTAATACAATCGGGGGATGAACAATGGACAAATCACCTTCAAGCCGTACGCCATGGAGCAGATGAAACTGCTGCCGCCGAGT
>VGNE01000112.1 GCA_016866215.1 Chloroflexota bacterium
TAGGACTTACGCAAAAGTCATTTGAATAGCAGGCGATTTGAGTTGTTGACGCAAATAGTCGGACAGCAAATCATGTTTGAGGCGGTAAACAGTCTGTTGGGTCTCATTGGCAACCTGTTTGAGGCGAACCCAAACCAAAATGGCGCAGGCAATGTGATTTCGAACAATTCTGGCTTTTCGGCACTGACAACCTTCCAGTCCAGTCAACTGCTTGGTTTCGCGGTGAAACTGCTCGACCTTCCAACGAAAGCCGCACACCTCTTGTACGACCTGCGTGTTGTCTTGCGCCATGTCGTTGGTCACGACATAGTCCGTGCGCTTGGTAGAAAGCACAACCCGGAAGAGTTTCACCTTATGGTTACCTGGAAAGCCTTTGATTTTGATGGTTTTGCCGTGCTGTTTCTCAGCTTCTGTCCAGACAAGCGCATCCACACGCCGGTAAGGCTGGGAAGCGTTTGAATCGTCAACCTGACGATTATCTTTGAGTGGACAGTAGTAGATCTTCTCGTACTTTTCAATGGTCAGCATGATTTCTTTGGTCGCATACCAGCTATCCATCAAGACAGCCCAAAACTGCAATTGCTTTTGATGGACACAATTCAGGAGCATATCTTGCATATGGTCAAGTTTCGTCTTGCCATCTCCATCTGGATCGTAAATCCGGTAGTCAATAATCCAAAACTGATCCACTTCCGGGTTCACATACACACAAGTCACAATACCAATGCCTTTGATGACCGCATGGGCATTTCCACTATATTGGCGGCGCACCAACTCTACCTTATGCGAGAAATCTTTGTCCGCAACTGTGTCATCAAAGACCAGAAAGCCTTTTGGCATTTGAATAACCTGATTTTGAACATTTTCCCAGGTCAATTTGGGGCTGAGTTTTTCCCCATTCAAGTAGCGATTCAGGGCATCGTGGCTAAATTTCTCGCTGTGTTCGGCAAAATTCGTCAGCGTATAATTGATTTGGCTGACCAAAAGGTATTGGCAATAATCCAGACGCGTCACAATTTGGGTTTTCGGTCTCATACTCCCAAACTTACTGGCTTTTTGCCTTCCCGTCAATCACTTAGTTTTGCGTAAGTCCTATGCTTAATAAATTACGCGAACCCGTCAACAGCCTTACACACTGGGCTGGGGCAATTCTTGCCCTGATCGGCTTGATTGCCCTCATCATCATCGGCTGGGATACGCCCGCCAAGATCATTTCCTTCGCCATCTATGGCGTGAGCCTGATCTTCATGTTCTCTGCCAGCGCCACCTATCATATGGTGCGCGTCAAAGACAGGGCGCTTGAAATCTTCCGCAAAGTTGACCATGCTGCCATCTTTGTCCTGATCGCAGGAACCTACACCCCCTTCTGCGTCAACGCCTTCACAGGCTTCTGGAAGTGGGGCATGTTGAGCCTCATCTGGTCGCTGGCGCTTATTGGCATTATCGTCAAGATCTTCTATATTCGCGCGCCGCGCTGGCTGAATGCGGGCATCTACGTCCTCATGGGATGGATCAGCGTCGCCGCCGCAGGGCAAATGCTTGCGACACTTCCCGTGTGGGTGTTCGGCTGGCTCATTGCAGGCGGTGTGATCTACACCCTCGGCGCGATCGTGTACGCAACCAAGATATTCAACTTCAAACCTGGCGTGTTCGGCTTCCATGAAGTCTGGCACATCTTCGTCCTGCTTGCCGCCATGGCTCACTATGTTGCAGTACTCGGCGTAGGAGTATCACTCTAAATACAGACAATAGTGGATGGACGATAGACCAAGATATATCGTCCATCCACCTAAACGGGAGAAAACCATGTTCTTCGGATTCAATCTCAGTGAAATCATCATGTTCCCCATCAAAGACGCAGAAGCGCGAAAATATCTCTTTATTGGCGCTTTGATCTCGCTGGCTGGCTTCATTATCCCAGTCCTGCCATTTTTCGTCCTGATGGGCTATTCCGTTCTTATCGCCCGTCAAGTTTTGCGGGGCGAATCTCCACGCATGATCGCATGGGAAGATTGGGGAGATATGTTCAAGAATGGCGCAAAACTGTTCGGCTTACGCATGATCTACTCCCTCCCCATCATCATTTTAGTCATTCCAGTCGTACAATACCTTCGCCAAAAAATGATCTAAAAAAGTAGGGCTTTTCGGGTAAAGTAGGTTTGTGACAACAAACTTACACCGAGAAGCCCATGAATGAAATTGTAGCACTTTTACAAAGCATTGCGCCAGTGATTTCCACGACGACCTTGCGGCAATTAAGCCAGGTTGTGTATGGCATGTTGATCAGCAACGGACGGATCACCATGTTGGAATTGTCGCGTTGGACCGAGAAAGGCGGTAGTTACCGGACCATCCAACGGCTGTATCACACACCGATCGTGTGGCTGCAAATCCAATGGATCCTGTTCACCAGTCAATTTCATCAAATAGATCGCGAGTACATAGCGGCTGGTGATGAAGTGGTGTTTGGCAAGGCAGGCAAGGAGACCCACGGGTTGGGACGGTTTTTCTCCAGCCTGCAAAACCGGGTGATCCCTGGCTTGTCGTTCTTCGTCTTTTCATTGATCGATGTTCAGGAGCGGCAGTCGTATCCCATTCAAGCCGTGCAAATCATCAAGGAGCCGAAACAACCGAAGCAGAAAGAAAAGGAAAAGCCAAGCAAAGAGAAGAAACGTCCAGTCGGTCGCCCGAAAGGCAGCAAGAACAAGAAGAAGGAAGCACCGATCTTGAGCCCGGAATTAGTGCGCATTCAGCCGATTTTGCAGGCGTTTCTGGCAGTTTTGAAGGGTGTTTTGACGGTACGGTACCTGGTGATGGATGGTCATTTCGGAAACTATCCAAGCGCTTGGATGGTGTTGCAGACAGGCTTACAGTTGGTTTCAAAACTCCGTTTCGATGCTGCCTTATACGAACCCTTTGCTGGCAAGTATCGCGGGCGTGGTCCCCACCCGAAATATGGAGACAAAGTGGATGTACGCACCATGAAAAAGAAATACCTGAAGGCAGATGACACCGAAGCAGGCATCCGCACCCAAATTTATCAAGCCGCGCTGCTCAACCACGAGTTTGTCTCTCCCATCAACGTTGTGGTCATTTTGAAAACCAACCTTTCGACCAAGAAGCAGGCGCATGTGATTTTGTTCAGCACCGATTTGGAATTGTCTTACGAGAAACTGTATGACTACTACACCTTGCGTTTTCAGATCGAGTTCAACTTCCGCGACGCCAAGCAATACTGGGGATTGGATGACTTCACATCGTCCCGATGTTCCTACGGGATGAATGTAAAACAAGAAGCGGTCACGAATGCCGCCAACCTTTCATTCTTTATGGTCAACTTTAGCTCTGTCCTTTTGCGGCAATATCGAAAGAACAATCCAGAGTTCAGTGTCTTGGATTTGAAATCCCATTATCGCGGACATCGATATGTCGCCGAGACAATAAAATTAC
>VGNE01000113.1 GCA_016866215.1 Chloroflexota bacterium
CCTGCAAAACGACGCAGCACCCGCCGCCGTGGTTTCTTTTTTCGTTTTTTCGGCGCGCTGGCTACGCTCCCGGCTGGTTTTCAGCCCAAGTTTTGGCTATTAATGAACGGCTTCTTGCAGAGGACTCACTGATTATTGACTGCCGCCGCGAATATAGTCTTCCGCCGCTATCTGACGGAAATCCATTCTGGTTTCCGCGCCTATTCACGGAAGTATCTGGAAACCGTCCGCTTTATGGAGAACAGCGATGACTTTATTTTCGACACAGAGATCATCGCCCAGGGAATGATGAATAAGCTCACTTTTCAAGAAGTGCCCATTGTGACCCGTTACTTCCCCGAAGCATCATCGATCAGTCTACGCAGAAGTATCATTTATGGATTTGGCATTCTGGCTGTTCTGTTCAAGTATTGGCTTCATCACAACAGGTTGACCCATTTCAAGAGTTTCGAAGCAAACAAACCCTAAAGAAGAGAATGGATGTCACAACAGAGATGTGATGTCCATTTTTTATTAAGTCGCTATAATGCAAATAGATTTCCACAAGGAGATGAACATGTCTAAAACAGATTGGATCCAGCAAGAGCTCGACAGCCTGAAATCGCAGGGACTGTACAACAACATTCGCACAATCGGCTCGCCGCAGGGCGCATGGCTGACGGTGGACGGGAAGAAAGTTCTAAACTTCTGCTCGAACAATTATTTGGGGCTGGCGAATCATCCCGCGCTGACGGCTGCTGCGAAAAAAGCGACAGACGAAATGGGGGTTGGCCCCGCCGCCGTCCGTTCCATCGCAGGGACAATGACCCTGCATGTGGAGTTGGAGAAGCGTCTGGCTCAATTCAAAGGTGTGGAAGCAGCGATCACATTTCAATCTGGCTTTACAGCAAATCTTGCAACTATTCCAGCATTGGTCGGGAAAGAAGATGTAATTTTCTCCGACAGGCTCAACCATGCATCCATCATTGACGGATGCCGCTTGTCCGGTGCAAAGATCATCGCCTACGAACACAACGATGTAAAATCGCTCGAAGAACAAATTAAAGCGAATCTGAAAGATTATCGCCGCGCACTCATCATCACGGATGGCGTCTTCAGCATGGACGGAGACATTGCGCCACTGCCCGATATTTACGAAGTGGCGAAGAAATACGATATTCTGCTGATGGTGGATGACGCGCACGGCGAAGGCGTGCTCGGTAAGGGCGGACGCGGAATCGTCGATCATTTCGGTTTGCACGGCAAAGTGGATGTGGAAGTGGGTACGATGTCGAAGGCGTTCGGCGTGGTGGGTGGAATCGTCGCGGGCAAATCGATCATCATCGAATGGCTGCGGCAGCGCGGACGTCCCTTCCTGTTCTCCTCAGCGGTAACCGTCCCCGACGCGGCGGCATGTCTGGCAGCCGTGGACTTGCTCGAAGACTCGACACAGTTGGTCGATAAACTGTGGGACAACGCCAAATATTTCAAAGCCGAGATGAAGAACCTCGGTTTCAACACAGGCGTGAGCGAAACACCGATCACGCCCGTCATGCTTGGTGAAGCTCCGCTGGCACAACAATTCAGCCGCGAGTTGTTCGATGCGGGTGTGTTCGCCATGTCCATTGGCTTCCCAACCGTGCCGCAGGGCAAGGCTCGCATCCGTGTGATGATCTCCGCCGCACATTCAACAGATGATCTTGATAAAGGCTTGGAGGCGTTCAAGAATGTGGGGAAGAAGTTAGGCGTGATTTAGTGGGGTTGTAAAAATTAATGAGTGACGTAACTACTCAGGCTGAAGTAGCGACAAATTCAGGAAGGTAAGGAGTACCGGCAAAAGCCAGGCGCAAAACATCCAGAACGAGTTGCCCATTTTTACGAGCCGTAGAAATGTAACCACGGATCTGGCAAAAAACCTCAGCGCCACGAAGGGAGCGGAAGCATCCAGAGATCTTTTGCTTGACCTTCATCATGCGAATATCCCTTTCAGCCTGATTGTTATCAAACGGCACCTTAAAATCATACATAAATGCCAGCACATATTCCTTGTGGAGCTTGAATTCATCCAACAAGTTCTTGGCAGGGCTCTGTTTGATCCGTCCGCGTTTGATCGGTTGACCTTCCGGGCGTTTGGGTGGACCATTGATCCGCAGCCCCTGTTTCAGCAATCGGTCATACTCCTTTTCGAAATCGATCAGTTTCTTGCGGCTCAAACAAGTCCGGAAAGCCACTTGGGCTTTCTCGACTGCTTCTTTGATCGCCACCAGTAAGTCTGCCATCGGACCAACCCACTTTTGTGGGTAGCGCTCTTCCAAAAACTTCAAACGCCGCAAATGATGCGCATTGCACAAGCCATGCTGGACGGGATACTTGAAATACGACATCCAATCATCATGCATAGCACGCCCTTGCAGGTTCGGCAAGATCCCGAGCGCATCCATTGCCAGGTGACCGCGCTTCGGGTGAACGGCATACCAGGTCAATCTTTCGGTACTGGCGGAATGCAGCCACTGCAATTGACGCTCTACCCTGACACCCGTCTCATCGAAATGCACCACAGCTTCGTTCTCGGTCAGATGCTGTCGAATGGCGTCATTGACGCCTGAGACTTGCCTGCTCACTTCTTGACCCGCCTCCACGATCGTGCCTTCTGAGACCGTCTGTCCATACAGGGTCTGGAACACCTCGGCGGTGCGCTCCAGCGGCAACATTTGGTAGTGGCTGAAATACACCATCTGCGCTTTGATCTCTGTTCCATACTGCACAGGCTGGGTAACACCCTCTGGAAACTCGCCGCGGTTCTCTGTGCCACACTGCGGGCAGTCTTTCACCTCAGCTTGATGCTCGGTCACTTCCACTCGCACGCGTGGCACATCGAACACCTGCCGCTTTTCGTATCGATTGACCTGAGCTTTCTTCAATGAATTATGGCAATGAATGCATTGTTCCACACGATGGACTTCGACATGCTCAGGCTTTTCTACCGCTTTCAGGGTATATCCAACGTGCCCGGTCTGTCCGCCGCTTTTCTTGCGACTTCGCTTTCGCAGACTCTTCGGCGCAGGTCGATTAAATCCGTCGCTCGATGGCGGTTTACCGCTGTTTCCGCTGTTCTTCCTGATCTGATCTTCCAACGCTTGCTGGCGGGTCGCTAATACTTCGATTACTTTGACCAGGCTCGCCACAAGCGTAATGACCGCATCTTCCCCTTCGCGTATGGCGGCTCGAACTTCTTCCTCGGTCGGTAGGCGTAGATGTTCCATCGCTTTTATTAGAGTACAAAACCACTGCCTCTGGCAGTGAGTGGAGTAAAAAGGTTATACCGTGAAAAGTAATTGAGAATGTTGGGTATGATGAGCGCAACTGGAAGGCGTGCA
>VGNE01000114.1 GCA_016866215.1 Chloroflexota bacterium
TTTTTGACCGCGCTGTTCAATCTGATCGGACGGAATCACCGCCGTTACGGAGGTTACATCATCCATCTGAGTGTGGTGCTGATCGCGCTGGGCTTCATCGGCGACGCCAACTTCAAGTTGGAAACTCAGGGGACGGTGTCTTCGGGGGAGGCGCTGACCATCGGCGACTACCAGTTGCAGTTTGAGCAATTACGCGGCTATCCCGGTTCGGATGGACGGGAAATTGTCGAAGCGGTGACCACTCTCAGCCAGGATGGGGAAGCGATCCGGGCACTCAACCCGCGCCGCGACTATTTCACAGTTCAACAACAGCCGGTCACCGTGCCGGGGGTCTACTCCACACCGGGTAAAGATGTGTACGTGCTCCTTGTCGGCTGGGACGATAGCGGGCAATCTGCCACCTTCAAGATTTACATCAACTCGTTCATTAATTGGGTCTGGCTCGGCGGGCTGATGATGATCGTCGGGACGATCATTGCCGCCTGGAGCAACCCCGGCCAGCGAGAAACAACCTATGTACTCAAGCCCGGTGTGTTGACCTCTCATTCCCTTGTTCAGGAAGGTTGACCATGCGAAACATAAAACGAAAACTCTTGCTGGTTTTACTTACAATCATTGCCAGCTTCTATGCCGTCAGCATTGTCTATGCCCAGGAGGGACAGCCCGGTTACCCAACTGACAATGATGTCAATCGGATTGCCAGAAAACTTTACTGCCCGGTCTGCCCAAACACGCCGCTCGATGTCTGCGAGACCAAAGCCTGCGAAGATTGGCGCGCGCAAATCCGCGACCAGTTGTCTGAAGGTTGGAGCGAGCAACAGATCATGGATTATTTTGTCGCTCAATACGGCGAACGCGTGCTGGCCGAACCGCAGCGCAAAGGATTTACGTCGCTGGTCTGGTTCCTGCCATTGACCGCCGTTCTGATTGGTACGGGTGTTGTCTACGAGGTTCTGAGGAATTGGCGGAAGCAAAAAACGACCCCTGCTGCCGTATCGTCACCGCCTGAAATCCCCAAGGAATTGCTCGAAAAGATCGAACGCGAGATACGCGAATTGGACTAATTTTGGAGTGCAAATCATGAATAGTATTGCGATCCTGATCGGGTTGGGAATGCTTGGCATTTCGATCCCCTTCGTCATCAGACCCTACCGACAGAAATATACAAAGAATGTAAATAAAATGAACACCCATGCTCAAGTTGAAGAGAGCCGCGTCGCCGCTTTGTCTGCGTTGCGAGACCTGGATTTCGATCACACGATCGGTAAAGTGACCCAGGAAGATTACATGCTTGCGCGGGCGCAACTGCTGGCGGAGGCGGCGCAATACATCCAGCAGCAAGAGCAAGAGGATGATAGGCTGGAAGCGCTAATTCAAAACCGCCGGGCTTCACGAGGTTCGAATTGCGAACAATGCGGCGCATCCATGGAAACCGGGCAGCGTTTTTGTGTTAAATGCGGCGCGCCTGTCAATAGCGCTGCCTGCCCTTCCTGCGGGAAAAAAATTCGGGCTGGCGATCTCTTCTGTCCCTCGTGCGGGAGCCGGTTTGAGGCCTGCACTGAGCCGCGTCGAAGTGTCCAGATGGAGGCGGTTGATCATTCATGAAAAAAACCGCCTTTTACTTGATGATCGGCTTGCTGGTTGTATCGGCGGCTACGACGCGTCCAGTCCTTGCTCAAACTGAAACACCGCCCGCTGGTGCGCTGGGCAAAGTCATGGGGACGATCATCAACCAGAACACTGGTACGGTTGTGGCGGAAGAAATGGACGTAATGCTGCACGTCCTCGATCAGGATTTAGCGGACGCAGGCATGCTGCATGGGCAATCCCAATCGGACGGCACCTTCCTTTTCACCAACGTGGCATTTGATGAACAGCTGCAATACGCTGTCATGGCGACCTATGACGGCGTGACTTATTTTTCTGATACGGTCCCCGTGGATACAACTTCCATGCAAGTCGCGCTGGATGTGCCGGTTTACGAAAGCACGTCCGACCTGGCGGGCGTGCAGGTGGATCAAATGCACGTGCTGTTCAACTTCGCCGAAGACGGGCTGGAGACAAAGGAGATTTATATCCTTTCCAATAGCGGTGAACGCACGGTGAAGGATGTTTACAAATTGGAAGGGGATAAGTCTGCAACATTCAAGTTCCCACTGCCGTCCGGCGCAGACTTTATCTTTTTCAAGCCCGACGATCAGGATCGCTTTGTTAAATTCGATGGAGGGTTTGCTGATACCTATCCGATCCTGCCTGGAACGCGATCGGCGCAGATCATGGTTAATTATCTCCTGCCTTTTTCTGAGAAAGGAACTTATTCGTACACGGCTCCTTTGAATATCGCTCGCATGAACCTATTGATCGAGCAGGATGCAAATGTGTCCTTACAGGGAAGGGGGCTGGCAGGGCCGGAACAAATGGCGCTTCAGGACGGCAAATCTTATCTGATCTATTCCTACTCAGACCTGAGCGCGGGGCAGACCGTTGAGGTTTCCTTTACCGGGCAGGTCAATAGCGAAGACAAAATGGTGAAAGAACCAACTATACCGCTTGCAAGCGGCGCGGCCTTTCTCGGTATTGCGATGATCGGTTTTGGGGTTTGGTGGTGGCGCAGACCCGGAAATGACCAGGGCGAGGACGATGAGATGGACGTTCAATCCGGTGGGGCAACGCTGGATGAACTGATCGCCGAGATCGCCCGGCTGGACGAGGAATATGAGCAGGGCAGTCTCAGTTCCGAAGAACATCAACTTCAGCGGCAGGAATCGGTGCAGAGGGCGAAACGTCTCTTATAAATGAGAAGACCCAAATTTGCCGGCCACATTCTGATCCTTCTGATTGTATTTTTACTGGGGATCCCCGCGATCTATAACCTGCCTCCAGTTCAAGAACGATTGGGATGGAGGGTTGCTGAACTGTTCGCGCGTTTCAAATATGCACTCTCACCTCCTGAACAGATTGTCTTTGTACCCGGGGAAGACAGCATGTTGTCACCTCAGACAGCATCTTCTCAATCCACGCCACCAGCCCCTCTTTCGGCCGCAACCACACAAGCCCCCACTGCCAAACAACCTGCCTCTTCGCCCGCATCCCCAGCATTGACATCAATCCCGAAATACTTACAACTCACTGGCTTTCAACACGAATATCAGACCTGGAATAACTGCGGGCCTGCCACCCTGGCGATGGCGCTTTCCTATTGGGATTGGGAGGGCGACCAGCGTCTCATTGCTACCTTCACCAAACCCAACCCGCGCGATAAGAACGTCATGCCTTATGAACTCGCAGCTTATGTTGAAGAAGAGACACAGCTTAGGATTGTATCCAGGGTGGGCGGGGG
>VGNE01000115.1 GCA_016866215.1 Chloroflexota bacterium
ATATTTGGATAGTGTAAATCTCTTATTTTATTATTGTCAGGAAATGCCCGTCATCGGTCAATTATGTTTGTATAGATAATATTAGAAATATGCAAAATTCTTGTTGCTTGTATGTGGGCGCAGCCCACCGATTAACAGCAGTGTCAAGAGATAAGCACACTGAAACTGACAATTGATCTCAATATGAAAAATGGCTCTGAATGGAAAACATTTGGAGCTGTTTTTTTGTTCCCCTGGTGCCAGATTTTCCACACAGAGACAGCCTTCAACGCCCCCGCCCTTTTTTCTCAGAGTGGGGTTGTGCAGTCGTGCGGGAAGACCTTCAGCGGTTATTCGATCTGTCTGAGTTCCGGCCGCAACGCCAGAACTTCCGCCTCACTTGCCAATCTGCGTGGATGTTTCGGATCAAGTGCGATCCGTGTCAGATCTTTTCCAATCCCAAGACGCATGAGGTAATAGCGCGCGAATTGTTGGCGAGTCAGTCCATCGCGTTCCGCATCTTTCATCTGCCATGCCCACGTTAAATATTTGTAGGCAATCCGTTCCTGTGTAAAACCGCGATAGGGTTGATGACGGGTCAATACATACCAGATCAATTCCAACAGATGACGCGCAATGCTCACGATCGCCTGATTGCGGTGCATCCGCTTTTGCAGTTCGTTAAAACGGTGCTTTAGTAACGGATCTGATTTCACCGCCTGCAACGCTGCTTCCACCAATGCCCAGCGCAACTCACGACGTCCCTCTTTCGTTATTCCCTTCCCACGATTCTTTGTCCCGCTCTGTTCCAGCCCAGGTGTCAGCCCTGAATAACTTGCCAACTTCTTCGGCGTTTCAAACCGCTCGATCTCACCAATCGCTGCCAGCACTGTCATCGCTGTGATCACCCCGAACCCTGGCAATGACATAACATATGCCATCCTGTCTGACCACGGTTTTTGGTGGCATATCTTCTTCACTTCCACGCCAATCCGCTCGATCTGTTTCTCGATGTATTCACGGTTTTCCATTTCCAAACTCAGCTGGAATTGTTCGATCTGCGATAGCCGCGCGTCTTTCTGCCAGCCGGTATTCTGTTCGTTGAAGCGCTTGCCTCTCTCATGCTTCAAATGATGGCGATGCGCAACACTATGCATACGGTTCAAAATCTGCGTATGCGTTTCCACCAATTGCCTGCGCTGAGAAAGTAACTGCCGCATTTGTCGAACATGCACCGGCGGTACCCACACGTCCGGAACCAGATTTGCAGCCAGTAGCCGCGCGAGGATCAACGTGTCGCGTATATCGGTCTTCACTCGCGCAGTAGCGATCTGCTTCACCTTGATCGGATTTGCGACCACCACTCGATCTGCTAATGGCTCTAACAGATCGTACACATGCCAGGCATTCGTCGTTGATTCGATCACAACATCATCTGTCTTTTGCAGGTTCTTTTTCAACCACCCTTCCAGGTCCGCATGTTCCACTCGCACTGGCTGGAGGACTACTTGCCCATCGCGGTTCACCCCCGCGACCACACAATAATATTTGTGTATATCCAGTGCTACATAGCGCCGCGGAGTTCTTGCATTTTCTTCTTCACTCATGCTACACTCTCCTTGGTTTTGAAGTTGGGGCGTGGATTTTCGGGCTGTGAGTGATACACACCGATTCGGGCTCGAAGCCCAGACGAGAATCCACCGGGCAACCAAGTAACAACACGAGTGGAGAAAGCGACTTCTCTCTCATAGGCCGCAACGGTCTGCCCTGATGCTCACGCCCCGGATGCATCCCGGTGATGGTGTCTTGCTACCTCATAGGATACACCCGCCACGCCCCTACTGTTATATTCTAGTAACACAGCGTGCACTGGACAGCGGGTACGGGTGCGCATTTTGGCAGTTACTTGCGCTGAAAAATGCTCCACCCATCAGGCTTGATCTCGTCCCGCCCGCTGCCAGTAACGCTTGCCGTTCGGCGGCAAGTCCTATGATGAAAATGATGAAAAAAGGAGACCCATCATGAATAAAAATAAGGTGGTTTTTGTTCAGGCATATTTTGCGCCCATAGGTAAGGAGCAAGTGGTCAAAGTACCCACTGGAGAAAAGAAAAAAGGATTTCTCGGGGGCGAGTCAGATGTGACAAGGAATGAAAAGAAATGGGTACAAACTGGTTTCTCGGATAGCGAAATAGATACGTCGCGCTTGACAAAGGATTTGCAAGAAGCGGTTGAACGCCTAAACAAAGAAGGCTACGAAGTCGTTAGTGTTACTCAAATCATTTCTGGTGCTCATCATTGGGCAGGCAACAAGGAGATGTATTATAGTTATGCCTATGGCTATGGCTATAGTTATACTGATGGGTTGATGGTTATTGCTCGCAAGGCATAAAAAGGAGTAGCCATGTCAACTGACACACGGGAATATGCGGAACGCTTTTACGAATTCAAGGGACATCCTTTGGTAGAAGGAAACGGAATAACAAAAGATATTTGGGATACATGGGAAGCCAAAGCATTTGACGTAATGAGAGCAGATTTGAATTCAGGCTGGGAAGTAGACCCAAGCAATTGGGGAGCCCATTGCCTCAAGTACGAAAAGAAGCGAATCAATTTACTTTCAAGAAATGCTGGAGCGTGGGTGATTTACATCATCCTTAGCATAGTGACGTATGGTATCGGCTTTTTTATCGTTCCTTTCTTTATGAATAGGGATTTTCTCGAAATCAGGGGATTCGAAGTAAGGCTTCAAAAAATAAAATAACACGGGTTCATATCCAATCAAAAGCCGAAAGGATTTTTGTATGGAAATCATCGTTTGTTTTGGGGGATTACTTGTTCCCTTGATTATTATTGTTGGTATTGGGCTTATCTTTCGTCAAACAACGGAGAAAAAAATTGCTAGTGGTGCAATGAAAGTTTGTCCTCATTGTGGAAATGTTGTTATTCCAAGAGGCTCAACGTGTCCAGTCTGTCAGAAAACACTAAACTGAGTAACCGACAAGCCGCCGAACAAAGCGTGGTGTGTCCTGATAAATCATCGTTTGCTTGCTGGTGAAAGTCCAGTTCTGGTAAAGGTCAGGCTGCCAGATAGCAGGCAACCAATGCAA
>VGNE01000116.1 GCA_016866215.1 Chloroflexota bacterium
GGGGGAAACCGAATACACCCCAAAAATTGCAATGAGCATTCAGGCTCACCCTGACGATCAGGAATTCTCTATCGGCGGGACACTTGCCAAATGGGCAAAGACAGGCTGTCGGATCATCTCTGTCGTCATTACCAGTGGAGACTCAGGCTCGAACGACACCAGCAAGCACGCAGAGTACAAACCCGAATTGGCGCGCCTCCGTGAGACCGAACAACTGGCCGCCAATGAGATCCTTGGGGTTACGCTGTCAGTTTTCCTGCGCCACCCCGACGGTGAACTCGAACCCAGCATGGAACTGCGCAAAGAACTCACCCGCCTGATCCGCAAACACAAACCGGATGTAGTGCTGGCGGGCAACCCCGAAGCATGGTTTTACGGCAACGAATACATCAACCACCCCGACCATCGCGCCGCTGCCCGCGCCGCCACCGAAGCGGTTTTCCCGTCCGCTGGCTCAAGGCTGATGTTCGCCGACCTGCTCACAGAGGGATTCGAGCCGCATGAAGTCAAACGGCTGTACATCCACGGCACCGAGAAACCCGATACATGGGTGGATATTTCCGAGACGATGGACATCAAAGTGAAGGCTTTACAACAGCACGCCAGCCAGATCCCTGTGGACGAAGTGGATAAATGGATGCGCGACTGGGCAAAGGAAGACGCAAAAGACAAAGGTTTCGAATATGCCGAGTCTTACAGAGTAATGATCTTAAAAAACGAGGAAGTGGAAAAGTAGCGGATGGCATTTACCAGTTACGGGTTTCTGGTCTTCTTTCTCATCGTTTTTTTTTGTACTGGGCAGTGCGTAAACCCCGCCAGCAGAACCTGCTCCTGTTGGCGGCAAGTTATTATTTTTACGGAACATTGCACATCGGCTACGCCGCGCTATTGGGGCTATCTACAATCACGGATTTTTTCCTCGCCCGCGGTATGATGGCTCGACCGGAACACAAACGGCTCTTTCTCATCCTAAGCCTGATCGTCAACCTTGGGGTTTTGGCGTTCTTCAAATACGCCGGGTTCTTCGTACAGAAAGTCAATGCCTTCCTTGCGCTCTTCGATCTACAATCAAACCTGATCCATATCCTGCTGCCAGCGGGACTATCCTTCTTCACTCTCAAAAAACTAGTACATTTTGGCGTAAATAAGGCTATGATAAGATAAAGAAAAACTCACAGGAAAATAAGCCATGCCAGGACGAAAAGCGCCAGCAGTAAATTTGATAGAAGTGGAACGAGAAGGATTAGAGAAATTAATCAAGCGTCACCAAGTCGGTCAACAAATCGCATTACGCGCCAAAATTGTAATGGCAGCGGCAGATGGGCAGAGTAATCAAGCGATTAGGAACAGATACAAAGTTACATTGGATACAGCCAGTTTATGGCGCAAGCGTTGGAATGAACTCCAAGACATCGCTCTAACAGATTTGAGCATAGAAGAACGTTTACAAGATGCGCCACGTCCGGGTAAGCCAGCGCAAATCACAGCGGATCAACGCTGCCAGATAGAAGCTTTGGCGTGTGAAAAGCCTGAAAAACAAGGTCGTCCGATTACGCATTGGACTGCGCGCGAAATCGCAGACGAATTGAAAAAGCGTAAGATTGTAAAAGACATCTCACCGCGACATGCGGCGAGGCTTTTAAAAAGATGCTGATATCAAGCCGCATTTGAATCGGTACTGGCTCACGCCTGCTTATGAAGATGATTTTGAAGTCAAAGTTAACGATATCAATGCTTTGTACAAGCAGGCTCCTGAATTAGCAAAACAAGGTCAACGGGTAGAGAGCTTAGATGAAATGACCGGTGTTCAAGCCTTGGAACGCAAACATCCAGGTTTGCCGCTGTTGCCAGGTAAAGTCGAGCGGCGTGAATTTGAATATATCCGACACGGCACACTCGCGTTCATACTCAATTTCGATATCGTCACGGGGAAGTTGATCGCTTGTACTGCCAAGTCGACCCGCAACGAACAAGATTTTCTTGAACATATCCGAGGCAGAGTCAACGCTGAGCCCCAGACAACGCAATGGCATTTCGTCTCGGATAATCTTAACATCCATATCTCCGAATCGCTGGTGCGTTATGTTGCTGAAGAATCTGACCTTGACATTGACTTGGGTGTGAAAGGAAAAAGCGGCATCTTGAAATCTGTAACCTCACGAGCAGAGTTTTTGAGCGATCCGACACATCGCATTGTCTTTCACTACACACCCAAACATGCCTCTTGGATGAACCAAGTTGAGATTTGGCTCAGTATCTTGGTTCGCAAAGTTATCAAACGCGGCAGCTTTTCTTCTGTCAAAGAATTGAAACGAAAGGTATTTGCTTTCATTGAATACTATAACCGCACTATGGCTAAGCCTTTCAAGTGGACTTATCAAGGCAAAGCTCTTGCCGCTTAATAAACTACTTATTTATGCCAAAGTGTACTAGCGAAGTTGAAATCGAGGAGGTCACGCTCTTAAAGCGTGACCTCCTTTTGTCTTAATGATATACTTTTGAAAACTTTTGATTCGAGGCGAACCATGAAAGTAACTGTCCTTCAAGAAAACCTTGCACGCGGATTGAGCGTTGTTTCACGCGCTGTTTCTCCGCGCAGTACGCTTCCTGTTCTTTCGAATATTTTGATCGCCACGGATGAGGGGCGTTTACGGCTCTCCGCCACCAATCTCGAACTGGGCATCACCTGCTGGATACCCGCGCGGATTGATGAAAATGGCTCGACCACGGTTCCCTCGCGAACGTTCTCTGATCTGGTCAGTG
>VGNE01000117.1 GCA_016866215.1 Chloroflexota bacterium
CAGAGTGGCGAATCATTTTGAATTATAACCGCAATCAGTAATCGCTGAGGCGGGGTCACGGTCCCCGCCCTTCTATGTGGGACAGTCAACACATTAGCTAAAATCCTTTCCTGTTTTTTTCAATAAGGCTGTCCGGTTGCTTTAAATGTGCGCTCGTTGAACCGAGCGAACCACCTTCTATCCGTGCGGGATATGTTCCCTGCCACCTAATGCTGCATACGCTTTTTCAAGCTCAGTCAACCGGCTTGGTAAAGAGACCCATCTACAAAAACGGTCGTTAACCCAGGGCGGGAGCGGTTCCTTACCAGCCTTATTTAAAATCCTCTTTTCTGCCTTTTTCTGATTTACCAGTTACACGACAACGGCACCTGCAGGTATTTCACTGAATTCAACGTATCTCCATAAGGCCACCAGCAGCTTCCTCGCCAGCGCAACAATTCCGATCCGGCGCATCCGTTTTGAGCCATGCCCAAACCGTTTCTCAAACCATTTGCTTAACTCACTGTTTGGCTGAAATCGAAGCCATGACCACGCCAGCTCGATCATGATTCGGCGAACCCTCCGGTTTCCCGCCTTGCTGATGCCTTGTTCCACGCAAGAATCCCCGCTGTCATAGGGTGTCGGCGTGAGTCCGGCCAACGACGCAACCTCCTTGCGGTTTTTAAACTCACGCCAGCCAAAAAACTCATGACTGAGCGACCAGGCCGAAACCTCTCCAACGCCCCGTAAATGGAGTAAGTCCCGCGTCTGTTTCTGAGCGTTTGTGTGCGGATGTTTTAATTCACTGCTCTTCCGTTTTTCCAGCAGATGGATATGGGAAACGATTTGATCATAGCGATCGAGCTCCCGCAGGATTTCATGTTTAAGCCCTTCCGGCAGCGGCTCCCCATTCCAGAGTCGAAGCGTATCGATCTGTTTGCGGAGCGCGCTGAGCGATCCGTTGATATACAGCCCGTGAAGAATCAAAAGCGATTTGATTCGGTTGGTATGAGAGGAACGCTCCTTTTTGAGGCGTTCAAGCTCCCGGGCCAGACGCATCTGATCCTCCTGCTCTGGACTCGGAATACGAACCACGGAAAAAAGGTCTTCATCTCCATGGATGTAGCGTTTCAATAAACGAACGAGGCTTTCTGCATCCAGCCGATCCGTTTTCGCCCGCCGCTTTTTACGGTTCACTTCAATGCTGGCCGGGTCAAGCATCAGGCACTCGAAGCCTTCACGGGTCAACCAGCGTTGAATCCAGAACCCATCGCGGCCCGCTTCGTAGCAGCAAACCGTCAACGCACTGTCCGGCAAATCCAGCTTAGATTTTGCAAGATGGATTTCGGCGAGAAATCCGGTCCGGCTTCGCGCTGCAATCACTCTCTGCCTCGTTGTGCCGCCTGCGGATGTTGAAAAGGCTAATCGCCATTTTGTGTTGCTCAACTCGATCGCCACGAATAATTTATTCTCGCTATGTAGGGTCGTCGACATGTATGCCTCCTTTGTTAGTTGCTTCTCAAAGGATTATAGCTTTGATGTAACCCCCTACATAGCATCTACAAATCAACATATGTAGTTGCGATCCTCAATCGCAGAGACATAGCGAGATCAGGAAAACATGGCTTGCCTCACCGCCGTTCCGGATTACAATGACGGTTGAGAATAACCCAAGGAGCCTGTCATGAAACGAATTCTTGTTGCGGTGGATTTATCCAAGAATACCGATACCGTGATCGAACAAGCCATCCTGCTGGCAAAACCTTTAAACGCCAAAGTGTGGATTATCCATGTGACTCCGGACAAATTGCAAACCTATGCAACCGCGCAGCTTTACACCTTTTCAGGCGTGTTCACCGGCGCAGCGGTAAGCGACGTTGAACTGGCCCGTAATCTGTGCGCCGATGAATACAAACGGGAACACCACGCCTTGCTGCATCTTTCCGAACAGGTCCGGCGCGCCGGCATCGAGGCGCAGGCCAATCTCATGAAGGGCGACCCCGTCGAGCTGATCCTGAAACATGCAGAAGATATGGACGCCTGCATGATTGTCATGGGTTCTCACGGACACAGCCTGCTCCGCAAGGTGCTGGTCGGCAGTGTGGCCGAAGGCGTTTTACGAGACTCCCTCTGCAACGTGCTGATCGTACCGGCACCACTGGACTAACCCTACACCCGAATATCAACTGGAATATCATCATGAAAAACCTTGGACTCACTGCCGCACTGCTGATTCTCCTCTGTACCGGATGCACCCGCATCGACCTGAAACGTCTTGATCAGGATATGCCGATTGCGCTGGCCCAAAAATACAACCAATCCACCTCCTATTACGCCGACTCAGGCAACTGCTACCTCATCCCGCTGCTCTATGGCAGTGAGCGCGTCTCCAAAACAGGCAACGGATTCCAGGCCTTCCATCGCAAGAATGTCGCTCTGGTACTGGCCGATACAACCAAGTTCGCCGACTTCACCCCGCAAGGCGAAGTAATTAAATACGGTCAATACGGATCGTACTTCACCCCGCTCATCTACAAAACCTATTCCAAAAAAACCAAGTTCTCAGGAGTCGTCTATGAAGAATATTCCAAGAAGTTCTTACTGGGATGCTTTGGAACGCAACAAGCGGCGAATGGTTTTCTGACCCTGTATGTGCTGTGGGTCCCCTGCCCGCTTTCAGGATACTAAAGCGTTGTACACCGCCACGACGCGAAGATTGAACACAACGCTTCCGTCTCGTCTTGGCGTC
>VGNE01000118.1 GCA_016866215.1 Chloroflexota bacterium
GGACCCGATTGGGATTTGTGGCGGTCTGAACCTCTACGCCTTCTGCGCAAATGATCCTGTCAATCGAGTTGATCCATATGGACGTGCCAGTGTGAAGCGAACAGTCGCTGAACTTGCGATTGCAGCTGCTGGACTTGCGAATCCCACAGATCCTATTGATCCAAACGCGTATGCGGCAACGATAGAACCGCATATCGAGGTGACCTCGAGATCATCTGTTACACTCGTTGTTGATAAGAAATCGCCATGGACTTATAAATGGAGTAATGTAGCTCAGCGTTGGGTTAAATTCTTGGGAGGGGCGGCGTTTACAACGGCATTATTACTTTTTGAACCCTCGGCAATGGCGGATTCAACACTTTCTGGTAATGGCATGGTCCCAATCGGAGAAGATGGTTTTTTTCTAGATGATCTTCCTTTGTATACCCCGAGCGATTTAGATGTATTGGGGAATAAACCTAAACCATGACCTTGATAGTTTAAAACTTTTCGTAGAGATTTTTTGACATAAGTGTGAAAGGCGGATACTTAAAAGATGAGAGTATAAGATGATGAATCAAAAGCTGAAATATTACGTTCAATCAGTGAATGTTAAAATTAGTGTGCCACTTTTTTTAGTAGCGCGTAAAATATTAGACATCGTTTGCGAACGTGATATTTATGAAGGCATCACTATTCTTCATCTTCCTGCACGTGATAGTGATTATGACGACCCATTGTTTATCTCTAAAACAAAAGAGGCGCTACAGTTGCTCTTAGAGTTAGATGAGCGGCGGTATCGACGAGTTCCCCAAGAGATTCCTGCGATCATAAGATCACATCAATCGCATTATGTTGCACATTATCAAAGAGCGATGAAGCTTTGTTTGATAAACTTCCGTCATCTTCCTTATAAAAAGTGTGAGGATTTGGCGACGAAAATATACATTTGTACTTTGGTTTATAACGCGACATGGGGACATATTAATTCGCAGGGTATAGAAACGGTGAAGATGTATAGGAAGCGCATAGAAAAACTGTGCGCGCTGGAAGAGTATCGAATGGCTTGCAAGTTTAAAGACGGGCATTCGGATTTATGGGAGCGGATTTATCGTGATAGATTGAATAAAGGGTTTCGTAACTGGAAAATATTATTAGAAGGGTAAAGGTGTCACTCATTAGCACCGCCTCTGGATTAAATCCAGATTTTTGATGAGTGAGTCTCGGAAAAGGTGTCAGTGTGTACATATGAACATTTTTATATGCTGTGGTGCGATCAAACTTTCCGCTTTTTGTGCGTTGAAATTTCCGAAGACGTGCGTTGAAGTTTCCTTTTTGATCGTTTTCGGCTTTTTGGCATGAATCTTTCCATCTGAAAAAGCCATCCTGTATAATGCGTGGATGAAAAAAAACATACCAGCAGTTGAGCCAGCGCCACGGCGCCGGATTCGTGCGGCATTTGATGTCGCAATATCGTAACGGACAGATTACAGCAACATCCGGTGCCAATGAAATTGGCATTTCCGAACGCAGATTCAGGCAGTTGTACTCCTCATTTTTGAAAGCCTGCGCTCAACAGTGTGAGCAAATTTGGCAGCCCGGACGTTCCGGCGGAAATAGACAGACCGCTATTCCCCAAGCGGTCGATGAGCTTTGGAAAAGGCTCCTTGGAACCGAAGAGCCTTCTCCGTACGGCTTCGCGGCTTCCGAAGCGTTCCGTCGGTTCGGGTTCAGCGCTGACCGTGCAACCGTGCGTCGATGGGCACAACGAAACGGTCTGGCTCACTCCAAACAAAAAAAGCCGCATGCTTCATTCTGCCGCTGGCAGTGTCAGGATGTCGGCGCGTTGTGGCAATTGGATGCATCGCCTCATCGCTGGTTTGGTCGATCCTACGAAATGTTCCCGATGATTGAGATCGTCGATGATTGCAGCCGGGTGATTACCGGTGCACGTCTTTACGGTCGCGAAGATCTTCGGGCCTACGTAGATCTTCTTCCGAAAGCCTTTGAACAGTATGGACTTCCGTTAGCGCTGTATGTCGATTACCACAGCTTCTTTTTCACGAATGTTCCGGAGGGTCTGACCTATTTGGGGTGGGCCTTACGGTTTTACGATGTCTCTCTGAAATATGCTCCGACTCCGCAAGCAAAAGGCAAAGTGGAACGGCACCATCAGTTTTGGCAGAAGCGGCTGCCCAGTTATTTTCCAAGCGAGTCGATCCGCGACATCGATGTGGCGAATGAGCACATGGAGCTGCTCCGTGAACATCACAACCGTCACGAAATCCACCGGGAGCTTCGTCAGAGTCCGCAAGCCGCATGGGATCAGGCGGTCAAAGAGAACCGGTGTGTTTTAAGGCCGTTCCAGATGGATCCGTGGTGGCCCTACGTTTGGAGCATACGAACCCAAGTGAAAGTTGGAATCGACGGGACCGTACCCGTTGGAAGCAATCGGATCGGCCTATCGGTTTTGCCCGGAAGAGCCGTTACCCGATGTGAACACACGGATGGTTCGTTCACCTTTTTAGACAAAGCGCCCGGGCAGGGCGGCAAACCGGTCGTGTTACTCCGATATGAGAACACCGCGGCGCATAAGAAAAGATGAAAACCATGCGGAAAGTTCAACGCACGGGACGGAAAGTTCAACGCACGCCTTCGGAAACTTTGCGTGCAACACGACAGAATCATACAAAACCCCTGCA
>VGNE01000119.1 GCA_016866215.1 Chloroflexota bacterium
ATCGATCCTTTGAACGTATCCCTGCTTGCATTGCCTGTTTTTCTTTCTTCGTCATCTTCCGTACATAGAGTGGATGTTTCATGCCGTCTCTTATACCACTTTTCCTAAATTCTTATCTGCTGTTGCATTAAGTTCTTTTGCGATTCCGTGAAATCAGTGCAATCTGCGTACTTACAGAGTATCGCATAATTTGGTAAACAAAAAATTCGATTTTTCCCCCATAATTTTCAACGAAAAGTTTACTTAATTATGAGACAAGCGATAGAACAGTCACTAAAGTGAGTTAACAAAATCAAATGCGTACTTTCGAATTCATCTTCCGCCGTTTGCTCACTGCCGTTTTCGTATTGATCGGAGTTTCGGTCATCACGTTTTTCCTTTCACGCGTGGTGCCAACCGATACAGCTGCTCTTTACCTTGGAACGAAGGCGCGCCCGGAAGACCTTGAACGTGTCCGCATAAAATTGGGTTTGGACCGTCCGCTGCCCATTCAATATTTAATATACATGAACGATCTCGTGCATGGAGATCTTGGCACATCCATTGCCACAAAACGCCCTGTGCTTCAAGAACTTACAGACCGCCTGCCTGCAACATTTGAACTGCTCTTTGTTGGAATGTTCATCGCCACATTGATCGGCGTTCCGCTGGGTGTGGTCAGCGCGCGCTGGCAAGGCACCTGGGCAGATGTATTCGTCCGCATTATTTCCATCTTTGGCGTTTCGATGCCCGCCTTCTATCTTGGGTTATTAATGCAGATTGTATTTTTTCGCAACCTGGATTTATTTCCGCTTTCAGGACGTGTGGATTCGGACCTGCGATTTACGAATCCCATTGAACCTCTGACATCCTTCTTTCTGCTCGATTCTTTCTTAACCCTAAACTGGGTTGCTCTCAAGGATGTTTTTCAGCACCTTGTCCTTCCCGCCTTCACCCTCGCCGCATATCCAATCGGTTTGATCGCGCGCATGAACCGCGCCGCCATGCTGGAAGTGCTCGGGCAGGATTACATCCGCACCGCGCGCGCCTACGGAATTCGGCAATGGATCATTACCTATTGGTACGCGCTGAAGAACGCCATCAGCCCCACGCTGACAGTCATTGGTCTGACAGTCGCCTACGCATTGACAGGCACATTTTTTGTTGAAGTCATTTTCAACTGGCCCGGGCTTGGGCTGTTCACCGTCCGCTCGCTGCTGGCATTGGATTACCCCGCCATCATGGGCATGACACTGCTCGGCGCAAGCGGATACGTCATCATCAATCTCATCGTTGACCTGTTGCAAACAGCGATAGACCCGCGTATTCGTTTAAAGTGAACCACGCATGAACATACCTATTCCCTTAAGCACCGAATCTCAAAATACGCGCACAACGCGTCATGTGTTTAATGTCATCTTGCGTGATCCTTTGGCATTGGTTAGTACCGTCATTATTCTTTTATTTATTCTCATTGCGATCTTCGCTCCCATCGTCGCGCCCTATCCCGAACAGGGTCAGGGACGAACCAATGCGAGCGATACAATGCATCCACCTTCAACAAAATACCTGCTCGGTGCAGACAGATTAGGGCGCGATGTTCTCAGCCGAATTATTTATGGCGCACGCCCCGCGTTAGTGGTTCCCATTGGAGTGGTTCTGTTCGCCGTATTGATCGGCGCGCCGCTTGGCGCATTGGCTGGTTTCAAAGGCGGTTGGATCGATGAAATCATCATGCGTATCACAGATTTATTTCTCGCCTTCCCATCTTTGCTATTAGCAATGGCAATCGCCGCCTCCATTGGCCGCGGATTGGATAAAGCCGCAATCGCACTCATCATTTCATGGTGGCCGTGGTACACGCGCATTGCGCGCGGAGCGGCGGTCAGCCTAAAGGAGCAATATTTTGTCGAGGCCGCGCAGGCCATCGGTGTGCGTGATTCGGTCATCATCTTTAGACACCTCCTGCCCAACACGCTTTCGCCGATCCTTGTGCAAGCCACAGTGGATTTGGGAACAGTCATTCTTGCAATGGGCGGGCTGGCATTCATTGGGCTGGGCACACAGCCCCCATCACCGGATTGGGGTTTGATGATCAGCGAAGGCCGCACTTTCATTTTAGATCAATGGTGGATCGCCACCTATCCAGGCATTGCGATATTTATTATCGTGCTGGCTTTTAACTTGCTCGGCGATACTTTGCGTGACATCTTCGACCCGAGGCAATATAAATGAATTATTTATTGTCAGTCAATAACCTCGCAATCGATTTCAAAACTACGCGCGGTGTGCATAAGGCATTGCATACTGTTTCCTTTGGTGTGAAACGCGGCGAGGTATTTGGCGTGGTAGGTGAAACGGGTTGCGGCAAGACGATTACTGGTTTGTCCATTAGACTTTATCGGAAATAAAGATTTGGTCATAACCTCAACGGCTTTTTTCTGTGGTCAACGCGAAGGTTGTGCAAACTACAAGCAATCACCATGACCAAATCCGAAAAATTGTCCTTCGTGTTTCTCA
>VGNE01000120.1 GCA_016866215.1 Chloroflexota bacterium
GAACACGGAAGACCGAATGCTTCGGATAGAGGCACTACTTCGCAAACGAAACGGGTGAAGCCTGTGGGAGTTGTGGAGAGGGTCGAGCCGTCCTCGGCACGAGACAGAAGAAAATCCAGCGCAAGAGTATCTGCGCCACTCTTGGTGAACCGCCGGATGCGGACCCGCATGTCCGGTGGTGTGAGAGGGAGCGGTTAGCCGCCGCTCCCTACTCGATTTGTAAAATCACCCTTCTTTGATAGAATCAAAATTAAGATTAAAACTTGTAGAAAGAAAACAGTATGGAACAATCTTCCACCCCGAACTCCCCATCCTGGGGAACGAACACAAAACTGGTCGTTGCGCTGACCATCATCGTCATTCTTGGTGCCTTGCTCGTCAATTTCCAATTCATCATCACCCCGCTGACCATCGCCTTGCTGCTTTCCTATCTGTTCCACCCCGTTGCGGATTTTTTTCAACGGAAGCTGCATTTTTCATGGGGCTTATCTGTTGGAATTATTTACCTGTTCATTATCATTCTCCTGCTCGGGCTTCTAACCATTGGCGGGGTGGGGTTGATCCGACAGGTGCAGAGCCTTGTCATCATCGTGCAGGACGCGCTTCGCACTCTGCCTGAAATGGTGGCGGCTTTCTCTGGGCAGGTTTACCAACTGGGGCCGTTCAAACTTGATTTCAGCGCATTGGACCTGAGCGATCTCAGTTCACAAGTACTTGGCATGGTCCAGCCGTTGCTTAGCCGCACTGGAACATTGCTCGGAACTGTTGCCGGCAGCGCCGCAAACTTTTTAGGCTGGCTGTTATTCGTCATCCTCGTCTCCTATTTTGTATTGGTGGAAAGCGGCGGTCTGCGAGATCGCCTTATCATCGTCGAAGTCCCCGGCTACACACACGATCTTGCCCGCCTGAGCCGTGAATTGGGACGCATCTGGAACGCATTCCTGCGCGGACAGATCATCCTGTTTTTCCTTGCGATCATTGTATACTCAACCGTCCTCAGTGTTCTGGGTATCCATTACGCCATTGGGCTGGCAGTTCTTGCCGGGTTTGCGCGTTTTGTTCCCTATGTTGGGCCTGCCATTAACTGGGCTTTGCTGGCTATTGTTGCCTACTTTCAGGCATTCAAACTATTTGACCTGCAGCCTTTCCAATACACTCTGCTGGTACTGCTGATCGCCCTTTTAATTGACCAGATATTCGATAACCTTGTGTCGCCGCGCATCCTCTCTGATGCGTTGAAAGTTCATCCAGCTGCCGTTTTGGTGGCCGCCATCATTGCCGCCAATTTATTTGGCCTTTTGGGAGTGGTCGTTGCCGCCCCCGTTCTCGCCACAGCAACCCTGTTTTGGAAATACACCATGCGTAAAATGCTGGATCTGGATCCCTGGCCTGAGGAAGAGATGCACAACCCGCCGCCTCCGCCTGGCTCGCGCTTTATCGTGCCGATCCGCCGCTTCTTCCGCGACTGGAAGCTGAAACTCAAAAAGGGAAAATAACCTCCCCGAGACATCTACCCAAACCAACTCAATCATCTATAGGAGAAAATAACATGAGCAATAACGAACCCAAGACTGGAACCATCGCCGAGACCGAAAATTTCCTCGCCTGGAAAGCTGAAGAACCTGATGGCGAAACCACCTATCACATTGAACTGAACAATGTCACCATTCATTTCTTCGAAGAAGAATGGACGGAATTCCTGCAACTCGTGCGCAATCTGGAAGGATAAACCGCCGCTTGCTCGCATCAAGTCTGGTACTGGGTGGCAATCACATCACTGCGGTGGTTGTCACCCAGCCTTATTCACCCATTCCGAATACCTCCCGCCCTGAAACGGAATCATCCACATGACAAGTTCGGTATTCGTCAGTATTCGTCTGGGAATTTTTAGTTTGTTCATAGGTCTGGCATCATCCCTTGTGGTGATGTCTAATTTTTTCAATGCCAGTTCCTATTCCTCCGTTGACCGTTTCCTCCTGGTTGCAGTGCCTGCCCTTGCGCTGGCGGTCTGCATATATGTAGTGCTTCCATATTTGGAAACATTATTTCTTCACGCCGCAACTTCAATAAAGATTAGATTTCTTGCGTTGACCGTATCCACGGCGCTGGTCGTTTTGCTTCCCATTTTCGACATTACCGATTTCGATTTTTACCCCGCTCTCATTTCCCTTTCTTTTGCAATTCTGGCATTGATGCTGCCTGCCGCCCCCTCTGTGCAAAAAAGCATGGACGATGGCATGCTCTTCCGCCTTGTAGGGCGCTGGCTATTTTCGACCATTCTGACATTCCTATTCATCGGCTTTTTGGATGATTTTTACACAGGTTTTCTTGAAATTCTCGGTCTGATATTGCTTTTGCAGGTGATGTTCAGCACATTGGGAGATCTGGTTCTCAAAAAGGCAATACAACTCTACCAAAAGAACCGTTTCGACGCTATCACCCT
>VGNE01000121.1 GCA_016866215.1 Chloroflexota bacterium
TTGAATATTTCAGTGTGCAAGATAATACTGTGTACTTCGGGTATCATGCCTATCATCGGCCAGCTTAAACCCACAAGAATGCCTCGGGTCGCTGGGGGGGGGCAATAAAAATCTTGACATATATATACCTCAATCCTATAATGTTTTTAGTGTAAGTTTGTGGGTATAAGTTATTACAAAATGACGTAAAAGGGCAGATAGCTCAGTTGGTAGAGCACAGGACTGAAAATCCTGGTGTCGCCGGTTCGATCCCGGCTCTGCCCACCACTCTGTCTTATAGTGGAGTGCAGAGATTCAGGGTAAGCAATCCGAAACTTTCTGTGGTTTCAAAACATGTGATAATTGTCCAATACACGATTTATAGATTCCCACCTTCCCTTTTCATTTCCTGAAATACGAGATAAGTTACTAAGTGATGACCCAACTGATAAAAAATTAATTATGTATGTTACAACCGTAGACTGTTTGTTTTTATTGGGTGTTTATAAGACATGATAAAATCGCAATGCCTGGATGTTAAGTCGTTAGAAGACCGTGCAAAGGTTATTCGGAGACACGTTGTCAGTATGCTCGCCAAAGCTGGTTCAGGACATCCCGGCAGCTCGTTGTCAACGGTAGACCTGCTTGTTGCGCTTTTCTATAGTAAATTAAGACACAACCCGCAGCAGCCTGCATGGCCAGACAGGGATAGATTTGTGTTGTCGAAAGGTCACGCCTGCCCGGCGCTCTATGCCGTACTTGCAGAAAATGGTTATTTTGGTGTAGACAAGCTTGACACCCTCAGACAGTTTGGGAGCATCCTGCAGGGACATCCCTCTATGAAAATAACCCCGGGTATTGAGATATCCGGCGGTTCGTTGGGTCAGGGGCTTTCGGTCGGTTTGGGAATTGCCCTGGCTGCAAAGCTGGATAAAAAGGATTACCGGACGTACGTCATGCTGGGCGACGGAGAGCTTGCGGAAGGACAGGTGTGGGAAGCGGCGATGGCGGCAAGTCATTATAAGGCCGATAACCTGTGCGCCATCATTGATCAAAATGGACTGCAAATAGACGGATTCATTCATGAGATTATGTCATCGTACCCGATTCCTGATAAATGGCGGGGTTTTGGCTGGCACGTGATTGAAATTAACGGTCACGATTGTAAGGCTATTTTGACCGCTTATGATGAGGCGGAGAAGATAAAGGGTAAACCAACCGTTATCGTTGCAAAGACAATTAAGGGAAAGGGCGTCTCTTTCATGGAAAATCAGGTTGACTGGCATGGGAAGGCGCCTTCGATGGAAGAGGCGGAACGGGCTTTGGCGGAATTGAAATAAATCTTGATATTTCACCGCAAAGACTTCGTCGGGAGCGCTCAGTCGAACGACGCTAAGGCCGCAAAAAAGTAAAGTTTAGGTTCAATCGAGGACGATTGAACCATCGGGATCGCTGCGATCTCTGCGTTCTCGGCGGTGAGTTGAATTGTTAAAAATAATGGAAATATAAAAAATGACTGAAATGATAGCTACGCGCCAGGCATACGGCGATGCGCTGGTAGATCTGGGGGAGAAAAACAAGGACATCGTGGTGCTGGATGCTGACCTTTCAAAGTCCACAACTACGGCCAAATTCGGCAAGAAATTCCCCGAAAGATTTTTTAATATGGGGGTTGCCGAGGCCAATATGATGAACACGGCTGCGGGATTGGCGACATGCGGGAAAATAGCCTTTGTCAGCAGCTTCAGTATCTTTGCCACTGGTCGGGCATGGGAACAGATCAGAAATACGATCTGTTACAGTGGATTAAACGTAAAGATTGTTGCCACGCATAGCGGGGTATCGGTCGGACCGGATGGGGCATCACATCAGTGCATCGAAGACATTTCTCTGATGAAGACGATTCCAACCATGACGGTTGTCGAACCGTGTGATGCAGTAGAAACAAGGAAAGCCATTCTGGCGGCTGTAGCCCATAAGGGTCCTATTTACATCCGATTGGGCAGGGCGGCGGTACCGGTAATTACAAAGAAGGAAGAGCCGTATACCATTGGGAAAGCGAATATCCTGAGAAACGGGAAAGACGTGGCGATTGTTGCCTGCGGGGCGTTGGTGGCTAACTCACTTACTGCGGCCGATATGCTATCGAAAGAAGGAATTGAGGCTACAGTAGTCAATATGCATACCATAAAGCCTATAGACCAGGAAATTTTAGTGAAGGTTGCAAAGCAGGTAAATGCCGTGGTAACAGCAGAACAGCACG
>VGNE01000122.1 GCA_016866215.1 Chloroflexota bacterium
GAAGATCAGGGACACCATCCCGTAATCACTTTCACCTGGGGAAAGGCAGAGATCACCATTTATACCCACAAAATCAACGGCCTGACAGAGAGCGACTTTATCCTGGCTGCAAAGATTGACACACTAAGAACCTCTTTTGATAAAAATATGCCATGTTAAACACTTCTGCAAATAATAAAAAAAGTAACGACCTGTCCAAACTCCTGGATATTTCTCTCGGGATGATTGAAAAAAGCAATCTGAGTTCGCTGCTGGGTTTCATCATGGAAGAGGCTGCAAAAATTATGCTCGCCGACAGGAGCACCTTATTCCTGATCGATTTTGATCGAAATGAATTAATCAGTTTTATTGCCCAGAAATCTGAAATTAAAGAAATTCGTCTCCCCATGGGGATTGGCATTGCGGGACACGTTGCCCGTTACGGCTGCCCGGTAAACATCGAAGATGCTTACAAAACCCCATTATTTCATAAGGAAGTTGATCGACAAACAGGGTACAGAACCAGGACTGTCCTCTGTGTACCGATGAAGAATCGTGAGGGGAAAATTACCGGTGTCCTTGAAATTCTTAATAAAAAATCAGGTGTTTTTACGGAATATGACACGTGGCTTTTAAATTCGTTCGCTGCTTTTGCTACGACTGCCATTGAAAATGCCCGTTTACACGAAGATAGGGAAAGAACTTTTTTGAGTACCATTAAAACCCTTGCCGCAGTAGTAGACCGCCGTGACCATATCACTGCAGGGCATTCCGAACGTGTCGCGAAACTTTCTGTTAATATTGGTAAAGCCATGGGATTACCTAAAAACGAACTGACCTTGCTCGATTATGCAGCAACCATGCATGACATTGGCAAGGTGGTAATAAAGGATGATGTGTTGTTAAAACCGGATAAATTTAGCACGGAAGAAAGAGAAGAAATGAACAAACATGCCCAATACACGAAGGAGATACTGAGTAAAATCTATTTTGCAAGGGAATATAAAGACGTTCCCACGATTGCAGCAATGCATCATGAACGGCTCGATGGAACAGGATATCCCTACGGTTTGAAAAAAGAGCAATTAAATACGATCGGATGCATCATCGCTGTTGCAGATGTCTTTGACGCCCTTATGGCATTCGACAGGCCTTACAAGAAGGTTCACACATTATCGGAAACATTGGATATCTTAAAAACCGAGGTTGAAAAAAACCATCTTGATGCGCATATCGTAAATATCTTTATCCAGAAAAAGGCGTATCTGCAAACCTTCCCGAATATCAAAAATCGCAATGATCACTATATCGATGATAAGCGGTAGGGTGGGTTAAGCCTGTCCTGAGTGCACGAAGGGCGAAGCGAACCCGCCATGTATAAAATTAATGAAGGTGGATCCGGCGTAAAAACCGACGCCTTAATCGTTCGACTGAGCGCTCACGACGAAGTCCACCCTACACACAGCCTATGGAGATATGGCAATTTCCTGTTATCTTTGCCGTTGGCGTCGTAGCCGGGGTTATTAATACGCTTGCGGGCGGAGGCTCACTGATTACCCTGCCGGTGCTTATTTTCCTTGGGTTACCGGCAACGGTTGCAAATGGAACGAATCGGTTGGCGATTACCGTGCAGAGCGCCTTAGCAGTCGCTGGATTCAAAAAGAAGGGGATTTCAGATTTTAAGTCGAGTCTTCTCATGTCACTGCCAGCGCTGGTAGGCGCTATTATCGGCGCTCAGCTTGCCGTTGACATATCCGATGTCCTCTTCAAACGGATACTGGCATTGGTCATGATACTCGTGCTTGCGCTTATCCTGTGGAATCCCATACGGATGAGGCAAGGAATTGTTCAATATGATGGCGGCATAACCAGTTTAAGCTTGAGCCGCCGCATATCGAGTATAATTATTTTCTTCTTTATTGGTGTCTATGGCGGATTCATTCAGGCGGGTATCGGTTTCCTGATTATTGCAGTTCTAACCACAATGAGCAGATTAAATCTTGTAGAGACGAATAGCCACAAGGTATTTATTGTCGGCATCAATGCGCTGTTTGCGCTGGTTGTATTTATCTTCAACGGCAAGATATGCTGGTCAATAGGTCTGGCTTTAGCCGCAGGTAACGGTTTTGGCGGCTGGCTTGGCAGTCATATGGCGGTAACCGGAGGCGAACGTTTCATCAAATTAGTACTTGCGTTCTGTGTTGTTGGAATGGTGGTAAAGCTTT
>VGNE01000123.1 GCA_016866215.1 Chloroflexota bacterium
GCCACAGGTTTGCTGGAAGTGCTGTGGACTCAAGCTGCCTATTTGATCCTGCCTGCCATGATCATCGATGACCTCAACCTCAAGGACGGCGCACAGCGCGTGTGGAAGATCACCAAGGAGAATCTGCTTCTGGTGGGAATCAGCACCGTGGGAGTCCGAGCCGTTTCGGGCTTGATCAGCTTCGTGTTCGGCGCGATCGGTTTCATCATCGCAATCGCCATCGGCGGCGGCGCAGCTTTCCTCTCAGGCGGGAGCAGTGCCATATCCATTATTGGCATTGCCATCGCGGCGTTAGTCTTCTTTACTTTTGTGATGGTGGCGAGTGTCTTCAGTTCCTACACCAGCACGGCGTACCATGCCTGTTTATATATCTGGGCGCGTGAAGTGGAAAAAGCTGTGGCGGAAGGACGCGAAATGTCACAGGTGGCAGCCCCTGCCCCATTGGCAGCAGCGCTGGCTTAATGACGGAACGTCCCTGCAGTTGCGGGGACGTAGGGTAATCGCATTTGAAATATGAGAGAATTGCGGAGAGCAAAAGGGAGGCTCACTGCGATGGAAAAACAACCCGCCAGAAGTATTCTCAAACACTTTGGAGAGTTGCAAGACCCACGAACGGGAAATGCCAAGACCCACATTTTTCTAGAAATCCTGATCATTGCCATACTGGCGGTGATTTGTGGAGCAGAAGGCTGGAGTGATGTAGAGTTGTTTGGCAAAAACAAGAAAGATTGGTTGAAAACGTTTTTGGAGCTACCCAAGGGTATTCCATCTCACGACACGTTTGGGCGTGTTTTTGCGAAAATCAAGCCAGAAGAGTTTCAAAAGCGCTTCATTGAATGGGTGCGAACGATTGAAATGTTGACAGCTGGACAAGTAATAGCGGTGGACGGCAAGAAATTGCGTCGTTCACACGATCAGGAAGCTGGCAAAGAGGCGATTTACATGGTGAGCGCTTGGGCAACCCAAAACCAACTTGTCTTGGGACAAACCAAAGTGGCTGACAAGTCCAACGAAATCACAGCCATCCCTGAACTGTTACGGCTGTTGGACATCACAGGTTGTATTGTCACGATTGATGCGCTTGGCACCCAGACCGAGATTGCAGAAACGATTGTGACAGGCGGCGCTGACTATCTGCTGGCGGTCAAAGAGAATCAAGGTCACTTATATGAGGATATCCACTGCCTGTTCGAAGTCGATGTTGCACACGGCATTGACAAGGCTCAACACAGCCATGTACAGACTGTCAATAAAGGACATGGACGGCTTGAAATTCGAGAATGTTGGGCTACCGAAAAGGAAGAATATCTAGCTTTGGTGCGCAAGAACCAGAACTGGAAAGGACTGAGAAGTGTTGTGCGGATTGTGTCGCAACGGAAATTTGGCGAAAAAGTTGAAACGCAAACTCGGTACTTCATTTCCAGCCTGCCCGCCGATGCAAAAACAATTTTGAAGGTCAAGCGTAGTCATTGGAAAATCGAGAATCAACTCCACTGGGTTTTGGACATCGCTTTCCGAGAAGATGAAAGCCGGGTTCGGAAAGATCATTCCGCTGAAAATCTGGCGGTTCTTCGCCATATCGCTCTCAACTTGCTCAAACGTGAGAAAACTGCTAAAGGAGGTATTCATGCCAAACGTTTACAAGCTGGCTGGAATAATGATTATCTGCTTACAATCCTCAGAAGTTGAAATGCGATTACCCAATGCGGGGACGTTTTTTGTGCAATTATTTTGATACAATATTCCTATGAAACCTGAACCTCGTCGTCAAGAAATGATCACCTGGCAGGAATTGGACAAGCTCATTGACCATCTGATCCCCCAATTCAAACGTGAATTTACCGCGATGGTCATGATCACACGCGGCGGAATCGTCCCCGGCGGCATGCTTGCCGAGGCAATGGACATTACCCACGTCCTCACCGCGGCTGTGGATTTCCCTGCCCAGACGCAAAGCGAAAAAACAGCCATGCTTATGTCGTGGCCTGAATTCATCCAATTTCCCTCGGACGATAAATTGCGCGGACGCCCTACATTGATCGTGGATGATGTGTGGGGTTCGGGGCGCACGATCACGGCAGTCAAGAATCGCGTGTCTGCGGCAGGCGGCTTCCCTGAAACTTGTGTGCTGCACTTCAACCCCTACCGAAACCTTTT
>VGNE01000124.1 GCA_016866215.1 Chloroflexota bacterium
GCAGCCCAGTTTGCCCGCCTGCGCATGGATGCTTTGGGATTGGGAAGCGAGCTGACCAGTATCCGCTGGGGAGCGAAGAAACCGATCCCAATGCCCCCATCGGGTTTGACAAAAAAGGAGAGCGCCGTCCCAAACTTGTCCTGAGCTTGTCGAAGGATAAGTAACTCCGGTGAAGGAGACCCACGAAGGGGTTTTGCGGGCTCGACGCTCCAAAATCATTATACAACTTTGTCAACGCTTTTGCACAACAGGCATAAGTGGTGTGAGATTGTTGCCGCGTTCCGAAACAGATATAACTCAGAATACCCCCCCAAGAGACGAGCGAAACTGCATTCGGTTTTGTTCGTCTTTTTGTGTGCAACCACATCCCATCCTTGACTTCCAACATCATCTGTGCACGCTGTGTTAGCCTGCGTTTGTTAATTCTGCACCTACTCTGTTTATAGTATTCGACAACTAGACTTACTGTGGGGATGTAATTCCCAATTCGTCAATTTCAGATTTGATAAAAAGTTTGATGCCTTCTTCTCCAGTAAGGCTAAGCCAAACTTGGTCGCTATTGGGTCTTATATCTACAGTGAAACCTAAAAAGGGGCAACATAACCTTTCCAGTCTGATAAACTCAAACAATTTGAATAAGGTATCCGTCTGATTGGAGAAGAGAAAAGTAAAGCCATTTTCTATTTCCACTACTCGCAACGAAGCCTGAAATAAGCGGCGCGTTAGTTCAAAATGAGGTTCCCTTTCCTCTGGAGGTATCGCATTCACGATGCAAGCAAATAAATCGTTGTTATGAAGTGGTAATTCGATTTTCATGTTTTTCTCCTTACTCATATTTTCGCCAAGGTTGAAGTTAAGATAGAACAGCAAAATGTCTTCATTGAAAATGCTGAAAAGTCTACGATACTGGCATAATCTTTGTCAGGGAAACTTGGTTACCCTGAATGAGAGCAACTTTGTTGAAAGCAGGCTAACGACTGGCATAACCCGCTTGCGACGAGCGCAGCGAGGAGCAAGTCGGGTTCATGCCGTTGTTGGGCGGCCCACTGGTTTTCACGCGAGGCTATTCCGTCTTGAAGAAACCTGATGTAATAGTCTGGTTGCCGCTTTCTTCTAATGCCAGGACTTCAAGTTCGTAGACTGTCCTTGGCTCGAGGAATTCGATCGGCACGGACAGGGAATTGCGGTCTGGCGGCACATGCACGTCGTAGATCGGCTGCGAAAATCCATGCGGGTCGTCGTGCTCGACCTTCGTGATGATGATCTCGTAGCCGGCGATGGTCACGGATCCGCCGTCCACGGTCGCGGTCACATCCGCCCATTCGATCACCAGGCCGTCGAGCGGTACAACAACGTCGCCTGCGTTCTCCTCCTCTGCTGCGAGCGCGGGAAAGATTACGGTTGGCGCGAGGGGAACGTCGTGCATAAACGTGGCGAAGCCTCTCAGCCAGGTGCCATCCCAGTTTCTGCCGCGCACTTCGTATTGCCCTTCGGGGAATCTCGCTTTGAGGTCGTCAAAGGAGAATTCCGCTTCGGGTGGTTCACGCGATTCGAAGAAGATGCCCGCCATCGTCAGGTCTTTCAATTGCGACTGGGGCTTGACCGCCAGAACCTGGACCCCGTTCGGGTCGTAGACGCATAATTCCGACCAGCCGTGGTCATCGAACAACCCATGAACGCCGATGTCGCGAGCGGTGAAGTTGTATTCGATGATCAGTTTGGCGTCGGCGATTTCCACGGTTTCGCCAGGCGCAGGCATACAGGTAACCTGCTCACCGCTGGCCTGTGTGGGATCAGCGGTTGAGGCGGGCGCACCGCACCCGCTGCTAACCAGCAGTAAGACGAGCATGAAGACAGTCGTTCTCTGATTCACGAAGTGCCTCCTTTCAACTTCTTGCGATTTCAATGCCGCCCAACGATTAAGGATTGATGCGGCGCGTGGGGAGCAAGAAGCGAGGGCGTGGAAGCAACAGCCGCCGCATCTGTCCGAGTTGAACTAAGCCGCACGCCAGGGTGGCTTCGGATTGACGCTGCTCTGGGAATTGAAGCGCGCTTGCATCTTGGAATCCTGCGTCTTTGGGG
>VGNE01000125.1 GCA_016866215.1 Chloroflexota bacterium
CGGGACTCAGTGGGGGCCAGCGCGCCATCGAACAGACGGATGACATCTGCGATCGGAATCTGGTCGGAACGTTTCGCCAGTTGATAGCCGCCTTTTTGTCCCTTGGCGCTGCGCAGGAAGTGGGCGCGCTTCAACGCCAGCATGAGCTGCTCTAAAAACTTGGGAGGGATGCCCTGCGCTGTGGCAATCGCCTCAATGGAAATGTAGCTATCGGATTCATGGCGGGCAAGGTAGATCAGGGCAAGGAGGGCGTATTCGCTGCGGGCGGTGAGTTTCATAAGGCACTTCTGTTTTTTTGATTAATTCTACAGGGCTAGTATTACAACGCAAGGTTAGAAGAGAAAGTTGCCAAATGAGCAAGTTTTTTCTTGCGGTGTGAAAGATAGGCTGCGAAGTTACGTTGTTGATAATATTGTACACGCTCCAAAGTGGATTGAATGTCAAAAACAAATGAAGGCAAAACGCTGCAAAGCAACAAACGAACTTGATAGAGGGTGAGGGCAGGAGCTTGATCTTGAAATTGAATTCTCAAACGAACGAGGAAATGATGAGCCAGAGAAACCAAGAGCATATGATGATGCCATCCGATCCAACTTCGCATCTCGTAATGATCCATGCCCACTTCGCCTTTGGCTTCTTCAAAGATGGTTTCGATGGGCCATCTCATTCCACAAATCCGAACCAACTCAGCCAGCGGGATGCTGACAGGCGCATTACTGAAAAAGTATTTGATCTCTGAAGGATCGTCCAGATTGCGGCGAATGATCAACCAGAGTTGACTGGCAGGCAAGCCGCTGCGCGATTCCGTCACACGCAGAAATGCGAAATCACAAACGATCGGACCTTTGCTGCCTTCTTTGATAACCGCTCGAACCCAATCTTGCTTTTGAATTTTCTTCACCAAATCCTTGATCGGAATGGGATGCTTTCTTTTATCACTCAATTGCAAACGTGTAGGGCGACGTCCACGACCACTCCATTTCGGAATATGAACCTTAGGCGGAGTACACCAGATCAGGCTGTTCTCCTTGATGGCGGTGAAATAGTACTTTCCTGTACCTGCCACACCGTCTCGAAACGCAGGGCTGTCTCCATACAAGGCGTCTGCCGCTACCCAGAAAAAGGGCAATTTGCCTCGATTCATCGCATTTTCCAACAATTCCAGCCCGATTTCTGGCTTCGTTTTGAAAACCAGATCTTCCGGCACTCCACACTCTTCTCGTTGTTCAGCCTGTCCTTCTTCAAACCACTTTTCGGGCATGAACAATCGTCCTTCGATCAGGCTGTAGCCTTTGCGACTGGCATATCCCAAATAGACACCCACTTGCCCGTTCGCCGTTTTTCCCACCGAGCCACAATATTGAGCCGCCACGCCTACAGATTTCATCCCTTGTTTGACTGAACTCGATTCGTCAATCAACAGGACGCCATCTTCTTCCCCCAATGTCTCGCCAATTAGCCCTTGGTGAATCACGATCACGGGTTCCGTCTGCCACTGGCTCTGCCCTACAAAATATTGCAGGCTACGCACTTTCTCTCTCAATCCAAGCGCCATCTGTTCCACATTCTTGCGGGCTACATTCCCCAGCAAGCCATTCATGTAAATCAGGCTTTTCTGGCTCTGCTCCATGCGCTGAAAGGCTCCTTTGAACAGTTTCATATATTTCTTCAATTTGTTCAAAATCAGTTTGACATCTTTCTGGCTCAGGTTACATTCAGGTGCCACGCTCGTTTCCATTCCATCCGGGCGGCCCTTCTCCGCTTTACTATTCTGCGCTTGGGCTTGTTCCTTCAGATACTGTCGATTGCTTTCGGTTACAATTTCTTTCGGCATGGTGGTCTTCCTCTCCTTTTCACTTGGCGGTGATTGGAGAAAGATACCATGCCTTCTTTTAATAGACTAATTTTCGTTACCAACCTTGCGTTGTAATACTAGACATTATCCGAAATAACAGAACAGCGTTATGATGAGTGAATGCTGACCTATGAAGAATTAAAAACAAAGCCGAGACAGTTTCTAACCTTTACCAGTCTAACCGTGGCAGAGTTTACTG
>VGNE01000126.1 GCA_016866215.1 Chloroflexota bacterium
CACTACTGTCCGGTAAAAGTTTTCACAGTATGAATACCATCTGAAAGGATTCGTGTCCATCTGGTGGATGTACGGGTTTCCCTGGGCTTAAGCAGATCAACTCCATTAAATCCATGCGTATCATCAGACCGTCTTTGACCCGCCGGGCCATCGTGGTCAGGCTCATGGCGGCTTTGGTCATAAACTTGATGTAGGAAAGCAGCAGATAATAGATCATCGCTGTCCAGATTTGCGTCATAACCGCATTTTTTGTCGTTCCGAGGAATGTTTTAATTTTCAGGTTCTGTTTAATCCACTTAAAGAACAGTTCGATTTGCCAGCGCTGTTTGTAGATCGCCGCGATGGTAGCGGCCGCCAACCGGAAGTTGTTGGTGATAAACTGATACATCTTGCCGGTTTCTTCATCCTGAAATGTGATCAAACGCATCCGGGCAGGATATTTTTGTGATGAGGCAGACCCGGTTAAGCGGATGATCCGGTCGGAGAGAACTCCCTTTTTACCACCTTCGCTGTGCTGTCCGGTAATTCGGAAGTCCATGTTGCTTTTTGCCCGGGTTACGAAGAATGCCCCGTCTTTATGGATGGAATAGAGCCATTGGAAGTCGATATAGCCCTTATCGACACAGTAAATGCTGTCCGGTGTAATGCTGAAAAACTCCTTAGCCGCCTTCACATCGTGCAACTTCCCGTCGCTGATGTGAGCAAAAACGGGAATATGACCATTATGATCGAGTTGACAGTGCAGCTTGACTGCGCCCTTTTGCTTACGGAACTTCGCCCAGTCAAAAACACTCAGGCAAAGGTCGATGGTTGTGGCGTCAAGGCTGTAGAGCGGATGGTCAAACTTGAACGTATGCTTGGGAGCGAGTCGGGCGGTACGCAGAACCAGTTCGTGAAAAACCTCTTCAAACAGACGGCTGTCGCGCCGCTCTAATCCATCTGCGATCGTACTGCGCGCAAACGGCCTGAGTCCGAGGTGGTATAACCGGGGAGAATGAATCTGTAATCCGCCCGTGATTTCTCGCAGCGTTTGCTTGCCGGTGGCTTGCGCGTAAAGCAGAAGGAGAAACTGCGGCCAGGCCTTAAAGTTTTTGGCGTAGCGGTCCGCATTCAAGCGGTCCGCCGATTTCTGGAAAGTATGTCTCGGAATAAAATTGAACAACTGATTGAAAACCGTAGGCTCGTATCCCATGGCTCGAAACCCCCTTTGTTATTTGTTTTTGACGAATCGAACAATAAAGGAGCTCTTTCGAGCCGTCTAGATTTTCAAACTTTTACCGGACACCAGTGATGCGATCTATGAAATTGATGGTAAAAACATGCGGCATCTCGCTACGGCTGATGCAAAAATCCTGTCTATTTTAGAAACTCAGCAGGGAGACCTTTGGTTTGGCGGTGTTCAACGGAATATCTTCTCCTATTCATTTGAAGATCGGTCGTTTAAGCGCCTGCAGGCTTCTGATGATATCCCCAGTCGTGTGATGAAATTATATCAGGAAGAGGGCGGCGGTATCTGGATCGGAACCTCGCTGAATCTATGTAAATGGGATCAGGGGATGATGAGTAGTTTTGAACCGAAGCATGTGAAGGATATTTTATGCGATCGGCATGGCGTGCTGTGGTTTGGATCTCGGATAGGGCTCAACAAGCTGGATAACGGAGTGTGGACGACGTATACGACGGCGGACGGGTTATCCGACAGTACTGTGGAATGTTTGGCTGAGGATCATGAGGGAACGCTGTGGCTGGGTACAGATCGCGGGCTGTGCGGTTTGA
>VGNE01000127.1 GCA_016866215.1 Chloroflexota bacterium
GCCTTGATCCGCTGCCTGGCGCTTAACAAAATGACTCACCTGGGTATGCCTGAAAGTTACCAAGTCGCATAGCAATGCGTCTCCCTTGGCCGCATTCTGCCTTTTTCTCGATTTATGCACCAAAGCCGCCTCACGGTCTAAATTCTTGAGCGACCCAACGCATCGTATCGTCTTTCATTACACACCCAAGCACGCATCCTGGATGAATCAAGTAGAGATTTGGCTCAGTATCTTGGTTCGCAAAGTTATCAAACGTGGCAACTTTTCTTCCATCAAAGAACTCAAACGAAAGGTTCTGGCTTTCATTGAATACTATAACCGCACAATGGCTAAACCTTTCAAATGGACTTATCAAGGCAAGGCGCTTGTTGCTTAACCAACTACATATTTATGCCCAAGTGTACTAGGGGTGCACGATATTTTCGAAACGCGCTTCGAGTACGAAACCGTTCATTCCTTTCAGCAACAAATCATTTCAATCCCGCCTAATAGCCGAATCCTTTGTGTAGCACGCTCACTTTTTCACATTTTGAACAAAGAGGCGGAAATCAAGGCTGGCTTATCAAATGGGATTCGATTTGAGTTTGCGTGTCTTGACCCCTCCGCGGCCACAGAACAGATGACAACTCTGACCCAAGTCTATCCAGAAGACATTCGATCTTCGTTGATATCTCTCAAAAGTATCGCAAGATGGGCCGTCGAGCATAAACTCTCTGGCAGCATTGAACTTCGCTATCACACCTTATATCTACCCGACAGTTTCACCATTTTTCAGTCACGTATCAACCCTGACGTCGTTTGGGATTTATCATTCGGCAGAGATCTAACCCAGAAACGTGTTGTCTTTTTCAGAGCTGCGCCCGGCACCCTTGGTGATGATCTTTTTGTGCGTTACGACATGATTTGGTCACAGAGTGAGCCACGGTTTCTGCTGAAGGGCGGCAAGATTGAGCTTGACCAACTAACTTGAAACTTCGCTACTTCCAGCAGCCTGCTGCCGCACGGGGTTATTACCACTCAAATGACGATAGCAACTACCTCGGTATGCGCCTAACTCTTCGATGCAGCCGATGCGCCCAATACAGCGGACAGCGAGGATTCACCGCATTTTTGAGCATTTTTCTGGCTTCGAGTTTTTTCTATACCCGACCCCTCCCCAACCCTCCCCACCGCCGCTACCACAAACCGTTAGGCGGTTTTCCTACACTAATTAAACCCATACAGGAATGATAAAAATGATTTCTTCAAGGATAAACACATTCATCGGTCTTATTGCAATTGCGCTTTTGATTCTGTTATCATCGTGCGGTTCACCATCGGAAAAGATAAGTCAAAATATATTGACAACAACATGGCAAACATGCGAATCAGCCACTGGTAATCCAACTGGACAACCCTTTAATGGAAAAGCCGTGCTAGCTTGGAACTTACATCCCCAAATGGATTACCAAAGGGAAAATAGCCTCATTCATGTCGAGCAAATTGGCTCCCTCTGGCTAACCGATGCTCCATATTTCATACTGGGCGATTACAGCGAAACTAGATACTATCCAGAATACAACACTGAAGACTATTTCACCTTAATGCAACAGCAGATAAGAATTTAGGAAAAGTGGTATAAGAGACGGCATGAAACATCCACTCTATGTACGGAAGATGACGAAGAAAGAAAAACAGGCAATGCAAGCAGGGATACGTTCAAAGGATCGAT
>VGNE01000128.1 GCA_016866215.1 Chloroflexota bacterium
TTTTGATCCAATGGGCTTTGGGTTACACCGAAGACATTTTCCGCCATCGCGTAGCAGGTCTGCAATGCCTGTGGACGAAGCCCGAACGCCGAAAATTTTTCCGCAAAGATTTTATGGCTTTCCGCATGAACTGGTTCGGAGCAATTGATGATCGCCCGCCAGGTGGAAAGATCCACGCCTTCAAGATCGCGTTCACGGATCTTGTTGGCGCTAAAGTTGAATGCAAAATTTGGAAGCCAGCTTAATGTCCCTTTGTATTGCGAAACGGATTGCATTAGTTTATAGGGCGCGCGCACCCAATCGAATGGCGACATTTCAACCAAAGTGACGCGCATCAGGACAGGCAGCAGGAAGCAGGCGATCAGCCCCATGTCATGATAGAGCGGCAGCCATGAGACAATGACATCTTTTTCAGGGTCGAGATTTATGGCTTTGCTGTATGCATCAAGTTGATTGAGAACTGCCTTGTGTGAAAGTGCCACGCCTTTTTGTAAACCGGTTGTTCCCGAGGAGTGTTGCAGTAAGGAAATGTCTTCGGGAGATGCCTTGATCCCGGCCAGTGAATCAAAATCAGGTTCAGATTGTGGTTCGACTGTATTGGTTACGATCAGCTTGCGAACCGAGTCGCCGGGCACGAGGGCGGAACGCGCCTCAGACTCAAATTCCGCTGATGTGATGATCGCGGCTGGTTTCGTAATTGAAATTAGTGAAGCCAGGTCAGCGCGGTATCTTTCCGGTGACAGCTTTTCACTTAAGAATGGCATGATCGCAGGAATCGCACCACGAAGTACCGCGCCCCAAAAAGAGAACGCCAGATCCTGTCCATGCTGGAGAATGAGCAGAACCACCTCGCCTGCTTTTATCTCTTCGCGGGAGAGGGTCAATGCATAGCGATTTGCGCCAAGGATCAACTGGCGATAGATGATCTCCTGATCGGGCTGACCGGCATTCTGCAAAACAATGCTGACTTTTTCAGGGATCTCCAAATAGGATCGTTGTAAAAGATTTGAAAACGTGGTCATTGGTATATTACTGATGTAGTGGCGCAGCGCCGCTGCGCCACTACATGCGGGAGGCGATTAGCTCAGTTAATTGGGATAAATTATCAAAAGTCTGCGCGTTCAATTCGGTATCTTCGACCCGCACGCCAAAAGTATCTTCAATGAACAAGGCCAGGTCCATCAAACTAAATGAATCAATCAAACCGCTGGAGATTAAGGCTTCATCAAGTTTGATAATTTTTTTTGCCTGCTTTAATATTTTTTCTGCAATAAATTTTGCAAGAGCAGGTGTAATGTTTTCAGTCATGTGATGTCTTCCTTTTTTGTTAGGGTCAGTATGCAAAATCAGCACAGTTATGTCATTCTGAGGAGCGGAGCGACGAAGAATCTCTACCCTTGCCGGAATTCACTCAATTTAGGGAAAAACGAGGCCCTGCGCTCGCCCCTTCACTTCGTTCAGGGCTTTCGGCCCAGGGTGACACACATTTAATTTGCATGCAGGCTCTTT